>JBEKZM010000048.1:0-42036 GCA_049509875.1 Verrucomicrobiota bacterium
CGGGCCTCGGCTACGTGCCCAACGTTGACGGCCCCTTCACCGTCGGCGTCCGCAGTTCGATTAATTTCGAGTGGCCGGGACAAGCCGCCGAAGCGGCCATTTATCCCGCGAACCTTTCCGCCAGTCGCGTGGCCGCGCACTACACCGCCGCCACCACCGCGCCGTCAACTTATGTCTCAACCGTGCTGGCGGATACTCCCCTCCTGTTTGACCAGTACCAGGCGCCGGACCAGCCGATGGCGGCCAATCTCGGAACCCTCGGCCCCGCCTACAATGGCTTGTATCTGGCGGACGCCGCCCCTGGCGCGCCGGGGCCGGTGCCGCCCCTGTTCCCGGGGTTTCCGGCAACGAACATGGCGACAGCCTTTGACGCCGGCGGGGGGGCGGTGAGTCTGCCGCCCTTTAACTTCAATACCAACACGATCACGATTTCCGGCTGGGTCAACGCCACGAACGCGCAGCTCCCGGGCGCGGGCATCGTGGTGTGCGACGCCGGGACAACGCTGGCCGGCTTGACTATTGACCAGGTGAACGGCGGGCTGGGGCTTGGTTATATTTGGTACTTTGGCGAGCCCATTCCGTTTAGTCCGACCGCAGCCGGGTTGGAGCAACTGCCCAATTCCGACTGGGCGTATGTGGCCCTGGTTATTCAGCCTACGGAGGCGGATATTTACATCGCCCTCAGCAATGATCCGACCACGTTTATGAGTGTGACCAACTTCTACAGCAACCCTCCGGAGCCCTTCGACGGAGCAACGCTCATTGGCACTGATGCCGGGGTTCCCGCTTTTAGCTTCCACGGCGCCATTGACCAAGTGGCCATTTGGGATCGTTCCTTGAGTTCGGGCGAGCTTTACAGTCAATACGCTTCCGCTGTTGGCGGAATCCCACCGATCATCTTTGGCAACCCGCCCAGCACGGGGACGAACCAGCCAATCTTGGCCGGCAACACGCTGACACTTCAGGCCAATGTGGGCGGAACCCCTCCGCTCAGCTATCAATGGTTCTTGAATTCAGCGCCCATTTCCTTGGGCACCAACGGAGTCCTCACCGAATCCAATTTTGACGTCGCTGCGGATTCGGGAGGCTATTTTGTAATAGTGACGAATTTGTACGGGTCGGCCACGAGCGCGGTGGCGATTGTCAGGGGCCAGAACGCCACGGCTCCGGTAATCGTTTCGCAGCCCGCCAGCAGTGCGACGATCTATCCCGGCGGCGTGCTGAATCTGCCCGTGGTGGCCATGGGCACAGGTTTGACCTTCCAATGGCAATTAGACGGAACGAACATTCCTGACGCCAACGGTCCGACCTACAGTGTGGCCAACGTGACCAACGTCAATGCCGGCACATACGTGCTTGGCATCACGAATTCCCTGGGCTTCACCAACGCAGGCCCGTTTGTCATCTCCATCCCAACCCTGGTGCCGGGTAGCTATGCCGCTGTCGTTGACGGAGACGCGCCTTTGTCATGGTGGCGGTTGAATGATCCCTCCGCCGCAACCGGCGCCCTCATGTCGGATGTCATGGGGCGGAATCCCGGCGTCTATACCAACTTTGGCGGGCTCACCCTCGGGCATCCGAGCGCCCTGTACGGCCAGGCTGGCGCCTCCTCGGCCGAGTTTACGGGTGACGGAAGCTATGGGTATGTCCCGTACTTTTCGGCCTTGAGCGGCAGCAGGTTCAGCTTGGAAATCTGGGCTGAACAAGCGACCGTGGACAACGGTGTGACTCCGGTTTCCGCCTACGATTCGAGCGGCGATGGTTATGGAATAGAAGCGACAAATTATTATTGGCAGGGGCTCACGGGCGGCGACACGTTCGGCCAACCGCCGGGCAGCGGATCCACCCCGGCGTGGGATCCAACCATCTACCCGAACGTCTGGACGCATATTGTCATTATTTATAATCCCGGCAGCTCTGCAACGTATCCGTGGAGCATTTATGTTAACTGCGTCACGGACGGTTATATTTGGGGATCGAATCCACTCGATACAGGCGGGCCGCTGATCATTGGCGGATACGGCACCGGAAATGCGTCAATTTTGAGGAACGCCTTCGTCGGTTATATTGAGGAGGTGGCTTTTTACGACAAGGTGCTCACTGCGGACCAGATCCAGGCACATTGCAGCGGACCTCCCCCCATCTTGCCGCCCGTATTCACGCTCCAGCCCGAATCGCAATCCTCCTTCGTGGGCCAGAACGTTACCTTCACGGCCGAACTCAGCGGGGCTCCGACGATCGCCTACCAATGGGAAAAGAACGGCGTGAGCCTGGCGGGGCAGACCAACAGCTCCCTGACGATCAGCAATGTCACATACTCGTCCGCGAAGGCTGTTTACTCGCTGCTGGCGACCAACGCTTCCGGCTCGGTGCTCAGCAGCAATGTCTCGATCACCGTCTATGTGCCGCCCACGTGGGTCAATCTCACGAACGATCTGGTGCTGCATTTGACGTTCGACGGCAACTACAACGATACCTCCGGGCGCGGAAACAACGGCACGCCGGTGGGTTCGCCCACTTTCGTGGCGGGCAAAATTGGCGGCCAGGCCGTGGAGGTGTCCACTGACACAACCAATGCTGTTTATAATTATGTGACCCTCGGCACGCCCTCCGACTTCACATTCAGCTCGAATGTTGACTTCTCGGTTTCCTATTGGGTGCAATTCCCCGCCGGCGCCGAGCCCGGCGACCTGCCCTTCCTTACCGACGCCACCAATTCGACCGGCGGTTTTGGCATGGCGATCGTGCCCGCCTTCGACACCGGCGGCTGGGCCTGGTCACTCTATGATTCAACCGGCAAAGGGACCGGTGTCCAAGGCCCGGGCGGCACCATTAATGACGGCAATTGGCATAACGTCGTGGAGACCTTTACCCGTTCCAATAATTGCGTGACGTATTTGGATGGGGAAGCGGTCAATGCCACCTCGATTGCCGGTATCGGCGGTGTTGACACTGCTGGACCGTACAATATCGGCCAGGATCCCACGGGCACCTACGCGCAGTCCGGGACATTCAACCTGGATGATATGGGGGTGTGGCGCCGCGCACTCACGGATTACGAGGCGAAAAGCATCTACGAAGTAGGCCAGGCATACGGCAAGTCGTTTAATACGACCGGCTTGCTCACGATTGCCCTGTACCCTTCGCCCGCCAGCAAATATGATATCACCTGGCAGACCGGTACGCTGATGGAATCCTCCCAAGTTACGGGCCCGTGGACGCCCGTGCCGGGAGCCGCCGCGCCGTTATATCAGTTCACACCCGCCTCGACGAACACATTCTTCAAGGTTGGGCAGTGACGGCGTACTGCTGAGACGCCAACTGTCTATTTGAAAGCGCGCGACCGGGGCGAAAGTCCCGGTCTTTTTTTAGCTACGGTTGGGTGGCGTTTGCCAGGAAGTGTGAGGCGGCTTGATTGCCGTTCCCAGCCCGGTAGGGCGGAATAAGATAGCCCACCGATTCATCGGAGGGTAATCGAATTATAGCGAAATAAGTCCCGAATGGGACGAAAGAAGCAGGAAATAAACCGTGCATTCTTTCACCGAAAACTCTCGGCCGTAGCCTGGCGCTTTTGCCACCAGGAAACTCAGTGACCTGCAACCGATTGCCTCGCAAGAAGAGTGAGCACGGACCACAGCGGCGGAGGGCCGCCGCACTCCCGGACACTTGCGCGCTGGCTCCGAAGCCCGTGATTTCTCATCTTGCGAACGGATTATCCGACGGCGTGGCCAAGCGAATGCCCAGATCGTTTCCCTGCCGCCGCACGATCTCCGTAAGACTGTGGAGACCATGGCCGCGGTTGAAGAAACAGAAATTGTACCAGACCGGCCCCTTGTCCACCACGATCCCATCCACGCCCATCTTGATGTATTGCCGCATGCAATAAGGGTTGTTGACGGACCATGTGCCCACGAAGCGGATTTGGTGCTGATGATCGCGCAGCCAGCAGGCCTTCCGGACGGCGTGATAGATCAAAAACTGGCTCAGAAAGGGATTCACCGGCACAATGCCGTCGCAAAATGCCTGGTTGGTCACCTGTTCAGCGGTGAAAAAGCGGCTAACGGCGCGCGGGTCCGAAAAACCGTCCACCATCAATCCTTCGCGGGCGCCAAGTTGGCGGGCGATGTCGGTGAATATTGCCCGTTCCTCGAGCTTGCCGACCGAGATCAACACCGTCACGTCCAAGTGATTTGAGCCGGAGCCAACCAGGTATTCTCGAATATCATCGAGCAGAGCCGCGCCATGTTTCGGAGTGGCTGCCAAGACTTTGCAGTCAAAATAAACCAGGGAGAGATGATTGGTGCGGGCCAGTTGGTGCAGCCCCAGCAGAAAACCGGCGATGGGGATTGAATGCTTTTTCCCGGCCGCACCGGTTCCGACATTCGGTCCGTGTCCAATGCAGAGCTCGTTGGTCTGTTCTTCCAGCACGTTCACGTCCACCTCCAGGGCATTGGCCCCGGCGGAAAGGTACTCTCCCGCCCGTTTCAGCGAATTGGCGCCATGACCAATGATGTAGAAAGGCCGCCAGGGCCGAACGACGCCATCGGTAGCTGCCGCCTGGAGGCTGGGGACGGCACAAACAAGGCAACCGAACCACCACCCAATCCACCTCGACCTCATGAATATTCCGAATGCTTCCATTTTTTAGGGCAGTCTCGTCGGACGGCGGACCCGCTTCCGAAATTGAACCTGCACACCGCTGGATGATAACCGGCGGCAGCTCATCCCGCCAG
This sequence comes from Verrucomicrobiota bacterium, assembly GCA_049509875.1. Lineage (GTDB taxonomy): Bacteria > Verrucomicrobiota > Verrucomicrobiia > Limisphaerales > UBA11358 > UBA11358. Next base: position 4,734 of record JBEKZM010000048.1, read on the forward strand.
TACTCGCATAAAAAAACGGCCGGAGCAAAAGCCCCGGCCGTCGCGATTGTACGCGGGTCAACGCCCAGTAGTGCTTTGATTCTAAGGATTGACCAACAGCCGGAAGAACTCACTTCTGTTGGTGGCCGGAACAGTGTAGGGCGAAACGGCGGCGGCGTTTGTTGTCCATGGGCCGAGCAGGGTCGGGGCCTGCAACAAAGTTCCGGCCTGCCAGTCAAGCTGCACGCCGGAGGCCGTCCTCGTAATGCTGATGGATTCCGGACCGGCAACGAAAGTGCCATTGTAGAGTCCGGTCACTTGGGCGGCGGTGAAGGGATACGTAAACACCGACACATCCGCGATGCTGGCGGCAATCAGCCGGGTCGTCCCATAATCAGGCGCTCCGCCGATCCAGACATCGAGGTTGTCCCCGGCCGGCGTCGCGATGATCGTGTTGTTCCCCGCCAGCGCTCCGTCGATATAGAGGGCGCCGTTGTTCGTCTGACCGACAATCCCGTTGTAGGTGTAAACCACCTGATGCCACGCCCCAATAGATATGGCCACGGAGTTGCCGGCATCGTTTTGGCCCGGCGCGTTGCCATCGTTGGCGCCAGGCTGGCTCTGGGCGTCATAGCTGAGACGCCAGGACGGGTCGCCATGGCCCACAATGCCGTCGAAACCATTGGCCGCCGTTGGATCGAGCCAGGCCACCACGGTGATCGCAGCGGTGATGTTGAACGGGCCCTCTGGTATATCGACATAACCCGAGGAGCCATCAAACAACGCGGCCAGGCTATCGGCACCGAAAAATGCCTGGGACGGGCCGGGTTGGCCCAGGGTGTAACCGCCGATATAGGTCCCATTATGGGCCCCAATCACGTCATAGGCGATCGTTCCGCTGGTTTCGTCCAGCGGCCAGTAGGCGAGCGGCTTGTACTGGAACAACGCCTGCTGGTAGGTTGACGGAGCCAGTACCGTGAGGGCTAACGCCGAACTGGTGGCGGTGCCGAACCGGTTGCTGACCACCGCGGTGTAGGTGTTGCCGCCAGCGGCCAACTGCACATCGGAAACGGTCAAGGTCGGCGAGGTGGAGACGCTGAACGGCACGGTGCTGCTGTTGGTAAACCAGAAGTATGTAAACGGCGCGGTGCCGATGTTGGATACGGTGGTTATCAACGTGGCGCCCACCAGCAGGGTTTCTGATGCCGGCGGATTTACCGTAATGATCGGCGGAGAGTTCGGAACCGTGATGGTGGGGCTGGTACCCGTCACGCCGTTGACCGTGGCGCTGACGGTGGCGGCGCCGGTGCCCACGGCCGTGATCAAGCCATTGCTGTTCACAGTGAGCACGGCCGGATTGCTGCTCGTCCAGTTCGTGGCCAGGCCAGTCGCCGGGATGCCGGAAACCGCGGCAAAATTAGCCGTAACAGTGGCTGGCTGGCTTTGGCCCGCCGTCATGGTCGAGTTGGTCACGGCGACGTCCACCGAAGCTGGGGAGAGATCAGTCACCACGACACTGGGACCGGCAGCGGCTGCCAGGGGCAGGTACAAGCTTGAAACCGCGCCATCCCAAATACGGAACTCGTAGATGGTGCCTTGAAACTGCGTGTCACCGAAGATGTCGTTCCCCAGCGCATTTACCGCCGTGCCGGCCGCGCCGCCGATGGCGCCGGGAATATAAGTGGCATGGGGATACACCTGGGTGGCAGCCAGAACTCCGTTGGTGTAAATCTCGCCGGTCAACGTGGACGCGTCGAAGGTAAAGGTAACGTATTCCTCCACACCGGACGGGAAGAGCGAACCTGTAACCGTGTCGATTTCGCCGCCGTTTGGCTCGATGGCCACGTCCAAATTGTTGATATTTCGCAGCGGATTGGGACAGAGCTCGAAGTTTTGACTAGTGTTGTTGGCGAAGTCCCAAACCGTCGCCCACCCATTGGGCTGATTCTGCGTCACCCAGACTTCAACTGTCAACGAGGTGGTGTTCGTGAGAATCCCGCTGGGCAGGGAGACGTAGCCTGAGAATCCGCCGCCGCCGCCGCCAGGCAGCGAAAGGCCGTTGGCGATGGTGGCGGGCGAACCGCTGGCGCTGGGTGCCACAACCGTCCCGTTGGCGCCGCCCACCGAATCGTTGGCGTTGCTCACAAAGCTGTAGCGATGCAGCAGGATCGCTTGAGAGATCGTCAAGGTCGCCGAGACATTGGTGGTTCCGAGGTTGTTGGCCACCGTTACGCTGTAAGTTCCCGCGCTCGTAAAGGCAACATTGGTCACCACCAGCGTGGCATTGGTCGCACCCGTAATCGGCGCCGCACCAAAACTCCATTGATAAGTCAGATTTCCACCGAGAGCCTGTACAGTAAATGTAGCCGTATCGCCCAGGGCCAGGGTCAGGTTGGCCGGTTTCTGAGTCGGATCTGGCGGAGTCGTGGCCACGGTGATGGTTGCGCTGGTGGCGGTGACGCCGTCAACCGTGGCGCTGACCGTGGCGGTACCGCCGTTAAGCGCAGTGATCAGACCATTGCTGCTGACCGAGAGAACATTCGGGTTGCTGCTAAGCCAGTTGGTGGCCAGACTGGAGAGGTTGGCGCCACTCACCTGCAGGAAGTTGCCGGAAACCGCGGCCTGCTGGATGCCGGCTCCAATCATGCTCGTGGTGCTCAACGCAATACTGAGCGACTGCAGCGTCGTGTTGGTGATCACGACCGAAGAACCGGCGGCGGCGCTGGCCGCCACATACGTGGGTGAAACCGCGCCGTTCCAAATCCGCAATTCGTAAATCGTGCCCTGAAACTGCGTGTCACCGTAGATATCGTTCCCCAGCGCGTTATTGGTGGTGCCCTCCGAGCCTCCCAAGGTGCCGGGAATATAGGTGGCATCGGGATAGACATGCGTGGCACCCAAAGCTCCGTTGGTATAGATGCTGCCTGTCAAGGTGAAGGCGTTGAAGGTAAAGGAAACGTATTGCTTTGAACCTGAAGGGAAGAGCGAACCCGTGACCGTGTCCACTTCGCCCTCCGGCGGGGTAATGGCCGCGTCCAGGTTGTTAATACCTCTTTGCGGGTTCGGACACAGCTCGAAATTATCACTGCCATTGAGGCCGAAGTCCCAAACCGTCGCCCACGCATTCAGCGCATTCTGCGTCACCCAGCATTCGACTGTCAGCGACGTGGTGTTGGTCAGAATTCCATCGGGCAGGGACACGTAACCTGAATAATCGTAGCCGCCGCCCCCGGGCAGGAACAGGCCATTGTTGATGGTGACGTTCGTCCCATTGGCGTTTCCCGGTGGCACGATCGTGCCGTTGGCTGTGCCCACGGAATCGTTGGCATTGCTCACAAAGCTGTAGCGATGCAGAAGGGTCTGGGGGCCGCTGACCGCGATGGTGCCGCTGGTGGCGGTGACGCCGCCGACCTTGGCGCTCACCGTGGCAGTGCCGGCGCCGACGCCGGTGATCAAACCGCTGCTGTTCACGGCAATGACGTTGGGATTGCTGCTGGTCCAATTGGTGGCATCAAGAGTTGCCGTCAGATTGGCTGCGCCAGTCTGCGGAAGCTGAACTGTGACGGCGGCTTGTTCGGTTCCCGTGATGATCACGCTGGGACCCGCCGCAAGGCTGGCCGAGGTGGGAGTCAGGTTGTTGATCACGACACTTGGACCAACGACGGCGCTGGCTACAAGGTATCGCTGTGAAACGACGCCATTCCAGATCCGAAACTCGTAGATCGTACCCTGGAATTGCGGGTCGTTGTACGGATCCTGACCGAACTGATTATTCGGGGTGCCGGAAGGACCACCAATGCTGCCGGGGGAATACGTATTATTTGGGAACGTGGCGGTCGCAACGAGGGCAGCATTTGTATAGAGATTGCCCACCAACGTGGCGTCGTTGTAAGTATAGGTCACGTATGTCTCCACTCCGCTCGGAAAGGTGAGCGGCGAATTCACGTCCACTTCATCATTGTTGGGGTTAACCTCCACATCCAAGTGGCCGCCATCGTTGTTGTTGATCGGGCACAAGCCGATTCGATCGGTCTGGCCATTGTTAAAATCCCAAATACATGCCCAGGTATTGCCGGTGTTCTGCGTCACCCAGCATTCCAAAGTGATGTTGGTATTGCCGACGAGGATCCCCGCCGGCAGCGTCACATACCCTGAAAATCCCGGGCCGCCGCCGCCCGGCAATTGAAGGCCGTTGGCGATGGTGCAGGCCGAGCCACCATTGGGCGCCACGATCGTGCCGTTGGCAGTGCCCACCGAATCGTTCGCAGTGCTCACGAAGCTATAGCGATGCACCAGGGTTTGGGCTGAAAGCAGGCATGGCAAAGCCAGCAGGGACAGGCCCGCTGTCAGCAGACGTTTGGAGGCTGTGCGGGCAAACTGAAATCGCGGGGCTTTTCCGCCTCGGGGTAAGGTGATGATCATTGGAGTCTTCATTTGAATGTTGGCATACGGATTACTATGGCGTACCACTTCAATTGAACCGGCCGTCAAGTCGGGGGGAGTTCCTTGGACCGTTCATTTTGTTCAATTAGTGGACACGGGGCCAACTTAAGCCGCACTTCCACACGCGTCATGTGGCATAAAGTGGCCACATCATGACAATTAGTTTCTCTCTTTTGGGCCTGCGGACACCTTCTCCTGCTCCCGTGAGCAAAGGACCGCCGGGGAAAGATTTCAGGGTTGGCGAACAATGCTGTTGATGAACTTGCGTTGGTTCGCAGGCGCGGCGCGCGCGGAGCGACGCGCTCTACCGGCGCCAAATTGTTCAAAAAAACGGCCGGGGCAAAAGCCCCGGCCGTCGCGATTGTCTCTGGGTCGAAGCCCGGTGGGTTCGCTGGTCTTAAGGAGTGACCAGCAACCGGAAGAACTGGCTCCCGTTGGTCGCCGGAATGGTGTATGGCGAAACGGCGGCGGCGTTCGTCGTCCATGGGCCGAGCAGGGTCGGGGCCTGCAACAAAGTTCCGGCCTGCCAGTCAAGCTGCACGCCGGAGGCTGTCTTCGTAATGCTGATGAATTCCGGACCGGCAACGAAGGTGCCATTGTAGAGTCCGGTCACTTGAGCAGCAGTAAACGCCTGGTCAAATATGGCCGCATCGGCGATGTTGGCCGCGATGAATCGAGTTCCGGTTCCTGTCCCATAGTCGGGCGAGCCGCCAATCCAAACATCAAGGCTGTCCCCGACCGGGGCTGTGACCACAGTGTTGTTTGCCGCGAGCACCCCATCCACATAGAGCGCGCCATTGTTGGCCTGGCCAGGAATGCCGTCGTAGGAATAGGCCACCAGATGCCAGTTGCCATCATTAATGCTGGTGTTGCCGGTCGCATCGCCGGAGGCGCTGGTGCCATCGTTGGCGCCGGGATCACCGCTGCCATTGACGCTGATGCGCCAGGAAGGATCGCCGTGCCCGATCAATCCATCAAATCCATTCAGGCCCACCATTTGCACCCAGGCCACCACGGTAATGGCGCCGGTAATGTTGAAGGGCCCTTCGGGAATGTCAACATACCCCGCCCCGAGAAACTGGGCGGCAAGGCTGGACGCGCCGAAGAAGGTATTGGCCGGCCCCGGCTGGCCAAGGGTGAAAGTGCCATTGTAGCTTCCGTTGTAACCGCCAATCACATCGTAGGCGGTGGTGCCACTGGTTTCGTTCAAAGGCCAGTAGGCGATCGGGCCGTATTCCAGCAGGGCCTGCTCATAGGCAGTGGGGGCAATGACCGTGAGAGTCAACGCCGAGCTGGTGGCCGTGCCCAACTGGTTGCTAACCACGGCGGTATAGGTGTTGCCGTTGGCGCCCAACTGCACGTCCGGCACCTTCAACGTCGGCGAAGTGGAGACGCTGATCGGCACGTGGCTGCCGTTGGTGAACCAGAAGTAAGTAAAGGGCGTGGTGCCAATGTTGGCCACGCTGGCGGTCAAGGTGGAGCCGGCCACCAGGGTTTCCGCGGCCACTGGATTGGTGGTGATGATCGGGATGCTGTTCGGAACGGTGATGGAAGGGCTGGTTCCGGTCACGCCGTTGACCGTGGCGCTGATTGTGCCGCTGCCGCTGGCGCCCACGGCCGTGATCAAGCCACTGCTGTTCACCGCCAGGATGGTCGGATTGCTGCTCGCCCAGTTCGTGATCGCCCCGGTAATCGTGACGCCAGATCCATTCACGAAGTTGCCGGTGACCGCCGCCTGCTGCGACTGGCCTCCCGTCATGGTGGTATTGACGCTGACGGTAACTGCCGTGGGCGTCAGGTTGGTCACCACGACGCCCGGGCCGGCAATCGCGCTCAGCGCGAGGTAGATGGGGGAAACGACGCCATCCCAAATGCGGAACTCATTAACCGTGCCGCTGAACTGGTCATCACCATACACATCGTTACCCAACGAGTCTTCGGTGGTGCCGCCGGGAGCACTGATGCTGCCGGGGCGGTACGTGGAGTTGCCCAGCAGTCGATCGGTAACCAGGACGCCGTTAGTAAAGATGCTGGCCTGCAGATTGGCGTTATTGAACGTGACGGACACGTACTGCTCCACGCCGCTGGGGAATAAAACTCCCGTCTGCAAGTCCTCCTCGCCACCATTCGGCGTGAAAGCCACTTCCATGTTGTTGCCATTGTTGGCCGGATAGGGAATGAGCGCGAAGTTGTGGTTGTTATCGCTCCCGAAGTCCCATACTTCCGCCCAGGTATTCTGAGAATTCTGGTTCATCCAGATTTCCACCGTCAGCGAAGTGGTGTTGGTCAGAAGGCCCGGTGGCAAGGCCACATACCCTGATTCGCCGTAGGCGTTACCACCCGCAGTGCCCGGCAGGGTCAGGCCGTTGGCGATGGTGGCGACAGATCCGTTGATGCCGGTCACAAGCGTGCCGTTGGCGTTGCCCACGGAGTCGGACGCATCGCTCACGAAACTATAGCGGTGCAGGAGAACCGACGACTGCACCGTCAAGGTCGCGGAGAGGTTGGTGGTTCCGAGGTTGTTGGCAATCGTCACGGTGTAAGTTCCCCCGTTCGTATAGGCTGCATTGGTGATCACCAGAGTTGTGTTGGTCGCGCCCGTGATCGGCGTGGCACCAAAACTCCATTGATAGGTCAGATTGCCACCGAGAGCTTGGACGGTAAAGATGGCCGTACTGCCCAAAGCCACTTCCACGTTGGCCGGCTTCTGGGTCGGATCGGGCGGAGTCGTCGCAACCGTGATGGTTGCGCTGGTGGCGCTGACGCCGTCAACCGTGGCGCTGACCGTGGCGGTGCCGCCATTGAGCGCGGTGATCACGCCGCTGCTGCTGACCACGAGCACATTCGGGTTGCTGCTCGCCCAATTGGTGGCCGCGTCGGTAAGCGTGACCCCGGATACCTGCTTGAAGCTGCCGGTGACCGTGGCCTGCTGGGTACCAGCGCCCAGCATGCTGGTGTTGGTCAGGTTAATGGCGAGCGAGGTGGGAGTCACATTGGTGATAATGACGGTGGGACCGGCGACCTCGCTGGCCGCCACATAGGCGGGTGAAAGAGCGCCGTTCCAGATGCGCAACTCGTAGACGGTGCCTTGGAACTGTGAATCACCATATATGTCGTTCCCCAACGCATTATTCGTCGTCCCGTCCGGGCCGCCCAAGGTGCCGGGGATATAAGTGGCATCAGGATACGTCGCCGTGCCCCCCAAGGCTCCGTTGGTATAAACATTGCCAGTGAGGGTGTACGCGTTGAAGACATAGGAAACGTACTGCTCCGTGCCGGATGGAAACAGCGTGCTCGTAATCGCGTCAATTTCGCCCTCCGCCGGCGTGACAGCCACATCCAAGTTGTTAATGCCTCTTTGCGGGTTCGGGCACAATTCAAAATTGGCACTGCCGTTGAAGCCGAAGTCCCAAACGGTCGCCCAACCATTTGCCGCAGCCTGTGTCACCCAGCATTCGACGGTTAACGACGTGGTGTTGGTGAGTATGCCAGCGGGCAGGGACACATAACCCGAATAATTATTGCCGCCGCCGCCCGGCAGTACCAGGCCGTTGGCAATGGTGACGTTCGTTCCATTGCCGTTGCCGGCCGGAACGACCGTGCCATTGGCGCCGCCCACAGAATCGCTGGCGTCACTGACGAAGCTGTAGCGGTGGAGCAGGGTCTGGTAACCGGTGACCGTGATGGTGCCGCTGGTGGCGGAGACGCCGCCGACCTGGGCGCTGACCGTGGCGGTGCCGGGGCTGACCCCGGTGATCACACCTCTGCCATTCACGGCCAGAACGTTCGGGTTGCTGCTGACCCAGTTGGTGGCGTCACCAGTCGCCGGCAAGTTCGCCGCGCCGGTTACCGCCAGCTGGACGGTGACCGCAGCTTGTTCGGTGCCGGTGACGATCACGCTGGGACCCGCCGTTAGGCTGACCGACGTGGGCGCCAGGTTGTTGACCACCACACTTGGCCCCTCGATGGCACTGGCCGCAAGATAACGTTGTGAAACCACGCCATTCCATATGCGGAACTCGAAGATCGTTCCCTGGAATTGCGGGTCGCCGTACGGATCCTGACCGAACTGATCAACTTGGGTGCCGGTGGCACCACCGATGCGGCCGGGAGAATACGAATTATTTGCGAACTTGGCGCTCGCAACGAGGGCAGCATTCGTATAGAGATTGCCCACCAACGTGGCGTCGTTGTATGTATAGGTCACGTAAGTCTCCACTCCGTCCGGGAAGTTGACCGGCGAATTCACGTCCACTTCATCATTGTTGGGGTCAACCTCCGCATCCAAGTGGCCGCCATCGTTGTTGTTGATCGGGCACAAGCCGATACGATCGCCCGTGCCACTGTTAAAATCCCAGATACATGCCCAGGTATTGCCGGTGTTCTGCGTCACCCAGCATTCCAAGGTGATGTTGGTGGTGCCGAAGAGGATCCCCGCCGGCAGCGTCACATATCCTGAAGTTCCCGGGCCGCCGCCGCCCGGCAATTGAAGGCCGTTGGCGATGGTGCAGGCCGAACCGGTGGTAGGCGCCACGATCGTGCCGTTGGCAGTGCCCACCGAATCGTTGGGATTACTCACGAAGCTGTAGCGATGCACCAGGGTTTGGGCTGAAAGCAGGCATGGCAAAGCTAGAACCGACAGCCCCAGTGCAATCAATCGTCTGGATGCAGGGGCAAACCGAAATCCCGGGGATTTTCCGCTTCTGTTTGGTTTTATCACTTGTGGAGTTTTCATTCGATGTTGGTATTTGGATTACTAATTCGTCCCTCAAAATCAAAGCGGTGGCCGATTAGGGACACTGCACTGTGGACCATTCGGGCACCTTTAATTCGCGGGCGTAAACCAGACACTAGACTGGTTGCTGCCGCACGTCATGTGGCATAAAGTGGCCACACACGACTATTTCTTGGACTGGCCCGCCTCCGCCGGTTGGGGCACTACGATGCCCACGTCGATCCCCTGCCCCCCGGAGGTCTGATGACAGTGCACGGCAATCGTGTTTTCGCCCTGGTGGAGGGCAGCCACGGCCGCCGGCAAAAGGTCAAATTCATCGTAATCCGTAATATACCCGGGAAGCTCGACCGCACGCACGCCGTCCAGATAGACTTCCACGTCTTCATCGTGGAAAATCTGGAGTTTTAGCTGCGCAGGGTCCTCCGGCCCCAAAGTGAAGTCGCGCCGCAGCCAGATGTCAGAGCTATCCCAGGCGGTGTTCACCACGATGCCGGGCGTGCCGGCACTGCCGAACCCCCCGGCCCCGGTCTTCCAGGCGGAAGCGTCAAACTTGACTTGGTACCAGTCGTCGGCGGGTTGTTCAATGGTATAGCTCCAGTTGACCCGGCCGAACAAGGCATCGGCCAGGATGATGTCCTTGGGCATGTCGGGAAGTTCAGTGCGGTTGGCCGCCCACAGGATGTCAGGCGCGATTTTGGCCACGGCCCGGTCATACGTTTGCAATCCGTTGCATTCGGTTTCCACGTCCGTCGTCTGCGTGTAAACGACCGCGCTCAGGCCGCGCAAGTAGTGCAACTTCCACACCTGCTTGAGCATTTGCGCATAGCGCTCGGACAGTTCGTTGGCATCGGGCACCATCACATAGCCCCAAAACTTGGTGGACCATGTGTGCCCCTGCACGGCCAGCCCCAGGCCCCCAAATTCGCCCAGGACCGTCGCGCAGCGGGGCTCGGGCGCGGGCGCGTCCGGCCCGGGGTAACTGTGCATGTCCAGCAGGTCGCCTGTTCGCATGTCGGTCCAGCCGCTGGCGTCATCGATGAGCCGCGACGGATCGCGGATCTTGAGCCAGTCCGCCAGCGTCTTGGTGTCATATTGTCCCCAGCCCTCGTTGAAAAGGACCCAGACAATGATGGCGGGATGGTTTTCCAGTCCGCTCACCATGCGATACAACTCGTTTTCAAAATCGCGCCGTCCGTCGGCCGTCGCGTTTTTCGCGCTGGGCATGTCCTGCCAGACGAGCAGCCCCAGTTTATCGCACCAATAATACCAGCGATCGGGCTCCACCTTCACGTGCTTGCGGGTGAAATTAAAACCGGCCTTTTTCAAGAATTCGATATCCGAGCGCAGGGCTTCATCCGAAGGCGCCGTGTAAATTCCATCCGGCCAGAAGCCCTGGTCCAGCGTGCCGAGGCCAAAGAGAAACCGGTTATTGAGCGCGATCCGGTTGAATCCTTGATCGTCCTTTCGCAGGGCGATCTTCCGCATGCCAAAATAACTCCCAACGGAATCCAGAACCTTGTCGCCGTCCTTCAGCGTCACCTTCAGATCATAGAGAAATGGGTCGTCCGGCGACCACAAATGGGGATCCGACAGGTTCAAAACCAGCGCGTCGTTCGCCCGCCCGGTGACCGTGGCGACGGCTTTGCCCTCGGTCGCGGCCACGGCTTCCACGCGCAGGCCCGGCGCCAGGCTGTTGACGGCCACCCGAAGGTGAAGCGAATTGGTGTCCACGTCCGGCGTGAACTTCAGCCGGTCAATGCAAACCTCCGGCACCGGTTCCAGCCAGACGGTCTGCCAGATGCCGGAAGTGGGCGTGTAGAAAATGCCCTCCGGCTTGCGCGATTGCTTGCCGCGCGGCTGGTCCCCCTCGGTCGGATCGGCCACGCACACCAGAATCTGCTCGGCGCCCTGCCACAGCAGTGCCTCCGTGAGGTCGAAGGTGAAGGCGTCATAACCGCCCTGGTGCTGGCCGACTTTTTGTCCATTCACCCAAATCTCGCACCGCCAGTCCACCGCGCCAAAATGCAGCCGCACCCGGCGGCCATGCCAGGCGTCGGGCACGGCAAAGCTCCGGTGATACCAAAGCTTGCTGTGCTCATCGAGATTGGTGAGCACCCCCGACAACGAGGATTCCACGGGGAAGGGAACCAGAATCTTCCCGGCAAAGGCCGGTGCCTGCGCGGCCGAGTCCGGAGTGATGGCATAATCCCAAAGTCCATTCAGATTGGCCCAATCCGGCCGGGTCAATTGCGGACGCGGATATTCCGGCCAGGCATTGGCGGGCGTCACATTGGTGCCCCAGCGCGTCATCAGGGGCGCCTTCGCCGGATGCCAGCCCTCCGTGTCGGCGGCCCGGACCGGGCTCACGGCCGCGGCCAGGAGCAAGAGAACGCATTTGCACAAGGCTCTCATGCTTAGGAGCGACCAGGCAATCGAGGGGCTGCTCTTCCGCCGATGCGGTGAGCGTGCAGGCCCTCTCCATGAACTGAAAGTTGGACAGGAGAAAGGGGGAAGCCCGCCCTCACCCCGGCCCTCTCCCCCAGGAGAGGGAGAAACGGTTGCCGCGTCTTGGCAAAATGTGGCGCTCGGGTTCAAGGGTACAACGCGCGAATCGTTCGGGGAAATCTCGCCCCCGGGAAAAGGGAGAAACGTTTCCAGCGTCGTGGCGAAATCTGGCGTTATCGGTTCAAGGGGGCAATGCGCGGATATTTCGGGAAACAGATGCGCCCGAAGCATCGCAACGACTGCGCGAAGAAGGGGAAAATTGGCGGTGGCCTTCATTTGCGCAAAAATTTTGCCACCGCCTCCGTGCGGCTGCGCACTTGGAGTTTTTCATAGATGCGGCGGATGTAGTTCCGCACCGTGTGAATGCTCACGCCCAACTGGTCGGCGATCTGTTTGTAGGCCAGGCCCTCGGCCAGCCCGTCCAGCACGGCACGTTCCCGCGGTGACAAGTCCCCGGATTCATCGCCGCGCGCGGGCGTGGTCTTGAAGGATTTCACGACTTTGCGCGCAATGGGGGCGGACATGGGCGAGCCGCCCGCGCAGACTTCTCCAATCGCTTCCACCAGCTTCCTGGGCGACAGCCGTTTCAACAAATAACCGCTCGCGCCCGCGGCCAGCGCGTTGAATATCTGATCGGTATCCTCGAACACGGTCAGCATGAGCACCTGGGCGTCCGGCATCAGGACCGTCAGCCGCCGCACGCATTCGATGCCGTCCATCTCCCCCAGGTTGATGTCCATCAGGATCACATCCGGCTTGTCCTGGGGGAGGTGTTTCAGGGCTTCCTCGGCGCTGGCGTAGGCGCTCACGCAGTGGATCGAGCCGGCGGCGTCCAAATAGCTGGCGATGTCTTTGCGCAGGTCGGCTTCATCATCCACGATGGAAACTGTGATGGGTTTTTTCATTAATTGATGGAATTCTCATTGAGGCGAATCTGCAAGGTCACCGTGGTGCCGCCGCCGTCAGGGCTGCCCACCAAAAAATTCCCGTTCAGGGCCGCCAGGCGCTGCCGCATGTTCCGCAACCCGTTGCCGTGCCGCCCCGCCCCAGTATCGCCGTTGGCCGCCAGCAGGGCGCCGGGATCAACTCCCCGGCCATTGTCGGCGATTTTGATTTCCAGATCGTGCGCGTTGACACTCATCGCCACCTTCACCTTGGTGGCGCCCGAGTGTTTGAGGACGTTGTTTAACGCCTCTTCAAAGGTCAAGAACAGGTTATGGCGGGCCTCCGACGACAGGGGATGCTGCGGAATTTCCGACGGCAGCCGCAGGTCGCACTCGACGCTCGTGTTTTGGAAGTACTCCACCGCATAGTGGCTCAAATACGCCACCAGGTTCTCCAGCGTGTCGTTGCGCGGGTTCACCACCCAGACGATTTCGTCCATGGTCTGCAACAGATCGCGGGAGGTTTGGGCGATGGACTGGATTTTCTCCAAGGCTGGTCCACGCTGCGCGGCATCCATCTGCAAATGCTCGCTCAAAAAAGAGATCTTGGTCAACTTCGAGCCCATTTCATCGTGCATGTCCCGCGCAATGCGCATGCGCTCACGTTCCAGCGACCGCTCCTGCTCCAGCCGCGCCAGCCGGCGGCGCAGCCGGCGGTGGGAAATGATGCGCACCGTCCCGGCCACCAGCGAGACGGCCGCGAAGACGTACAGGCCAATTGCCCAGGTCTGGTAAAAGATCGGCGTGGGATTCGTGAAGACAAAGGCATCGCGCGCTTCAAGCCACGGGCCGTCCGCCATGCGGGCGGCCACGCGAAACCGGTAATTTCCCCGCGGCAAATGGCCATAATGCGCCTGGCGAGCACCGGCGTCATCCACCCAGTCGGCGTCCGAACCCTCCAGCTTGTGGCGGAACTGGATTTCCTGCGGGGCAACAAAATTCAAGGCCGTGAAATGGATGTCCAGGGAGCGCAACTCCCCGGGGGCCACAAAAGTCTCGTTGGTGGCTGTCGGCGACCAGAGGCGGCCGCGGAGCACGGTCATCGGCGGCTGGCCGTTGATGGCCGCGCTTTCGATATAAACCGGAAATGGCGGCGGCTCGGCCTCCGACCGCTTGGTGTCCACATTCAACATTCCCTCCGCGGTGGCGAACCAGATGTACCCGTCCGGCGTCAGCACCGTGCGCAGGCCGCCGAAGGCGGTGTCCGTGTCGAGCATGGTCTTGGCCGGCGACACCAGCCGGCAGGAAAGCCGGCTCTCGGGATTGTTCAGCGCCCGGAGGACGTCGTCGCGGCTGAGGCGGTAGATTCCCACCCCGGTTCCCAGCCACAGATTCTTGGCGGCATCCTCAGCCACGCCCGTAATGGTCGCGTCCGGCAGCCCATTATTCGTGCTCCAGCTCAAGCTGGCGCCGTCCACCAGGCAGACCAGACCCGCGCCCATCGAGCCGATCCAGAGCCGCCCTTGCTCGCCTTCAAACAGCGCCAGCACTGGCCGCCGGGCGGAACTCTCCGCCCTTCTGGCCACTTGGAAGCGTCCCCCTGCTTCCCGTAAAATATCGCCGTTCTGCGTCCCCAGCCACAACCCGCCAGCCGCCGCGGGAATCATCGTCGTCACCGGCGCGCCCGCCAGATCCTGGACGGCGTCATAGCGCGCCACGTGGTTGGTGGCGATTCGATGAACCCCTCCGGCGCTGGTCGCCACCCATAAAACGTCCGCCTCGTCAAGGCTCATGGCCAGCACCGTATTATCCGATAGACCGTCCGCACCGGTGTAATGGATGGCTCGCCCGTCCCGCAACCCGTACAAGCCGTCGCCGAGGGTGCCGGCCCAAATGGTGCCGTCGCGGCCCACGCACAACGATGAAATAAAACCGTCCAACGCAAACCCGCCGCTGCCTTGCACGGTTTCGAATTTCCCGGCTTCACCCGTCCACAAACCGCCCCGCTGCAACCCCACATACAGGCGGCCGGTGGCATCCACGGCCAGGACGGTGGGCAGACCGTGGGGCTGGCCCTGGCTTTCCCGCAACACATACACCGATTGCACCCGCAACTGCACCAAGCCGCCGCCCGAAGTCCCCAGCCAGACATTCCCTTCGCGGTCCTCGCAAATGGAGCGCACATCATGCGGCCAGCGATCCTCCCCCAGGATGACGGGCTGAAAACGATTGTCTTCGAAACAATACAGCCCCCGCCCGCTGGTGCCGATCCACAGCCGGCCATCGTGCCCTTCGCACAGGCTCCAGATGCGCACCGAGCCCGGTTCCGAGCTGCGGAAGTAATTGAATCGTTGGCCCTCCGTCAAATTGATCAAGTAAGTATCGCCGAAGGCCCATAGATTCCCGCGCTGATCTTCATAGGCCCCCAGATACTCCGGGCTGCGCCCCTGGCTTTCGGTCTGAAAGGCATAGGGCACGAGGTGTCTATCGATATACCGGCACATGCCCACCTTGGTGGTGATCCACACCGCCCCGGAGCGCGCCACGTTGATGCCCGACACCGACTCGTCGGGCAGGCCATCATGCTTGGTAAAGGACTCGAATCTTCGCCCGGTCCAAAGGGAAAGTCCGGCCTGGCTCCCCACCCAGACCCCGCCATGGCTGTCCGCCGCCAGGCTGGTCACGTTATCGCTCAACAGTCCCCGCTTCTGTTTCGCGAAATGGATCGGCTCGCCGCCCTTCAATTCGAACAGGCCATTCTCCTGGGTGCCGATCCAGAGGGCGCCGTTGCTGTCCTCGCACAACGCCGTCACGCCCGTCAAATTGTTCATCGGCGAGACGGCCGGCTTGGCCTCAGTGAACTTGACGCCGTCGAACCGGACCAGGCCCGCGCTGGTGCCAATCCAAAGAAAACCGTCACGCGTTTGAATGACCGCGGTCACCGAATCGGAGGGCAAGCCGTCGCTGACGTGCCAGGTGCGCATCGAACTGGCCGTCTCCATCAAATCCGCCGCAAAATCGCCCGCCCGGGCAGTGACGAAAGTCAGACCGGCACACCCAGCCGCAAGGCAGACGCAAATTCGTGGCATCAAGATATGACTAATATTAAACCAACCGCCCCTCCCGTAAAGCGAAGTCTGCGCCGTGGCCGGTGGCTTGGGCGCCTCGACACTGTCCCCGGTGGCAGCGCCGGCTCGGACCGGCAGTTGACCCAACCGGGCGAACCACTACAATCCTCCGACTGAAAACGGCCTTATTATGACCACGTCCGCGCCGGAACACTTTGATGCCATCGCCGGTCAATACGCCGGCAGCGAAGTTCATGCCGACAGCCCCACGATCCGGCGGCTGCATGAGTTGCTGTCGCGCCAGCCGCCGACTTCGCTTTGTGACGTGGCCTGCGGGCCCGGCCACCTGGCCTTGTCGTTCGCGGGCCAGGCCGCCCGAATGGTTGGCGTTGATGCCGCCCCCAATATGCTCCGCCAGTTTGAAAAACTGTCACGCGCGAGGGGTGTGAAAGTGGAAACCGTTCAAGCCCGCGCCGAGACCATTCCGTTTCCTGACAATTCCTTCGATGCCGTTGTTTCCCGGCTGGCGCCGCATCATTTTCCGGACGTTGCCCAGGCCATTCGGGAGATGGCGCGGCTGGCCAAGGCCGGCGGCATTGTGGCGGTGATTGATTTGGAAGGCAGCGAAGACCCGGGTCTGGACGACTTGAACCACGAAATTGAAATGCTGCATGACCCGACGCATGTTCGCAGCCACACCGCCACGCGCTGGCGGGCATTTTTTGAGGCCGGCGGTCTGACGATTGAGGCGCTGGAAACCAAACAGACGGAAATGCCGGCGGGCTTGACCGTCCGGCGCTGGTGCGAGATCGGCAGCAGCCCGCGGGAAGCGGCGGAAAAAATCCGGGCGCGGCTGGCGGCGGCGCCCAAGGCGCATTGGGCGGGACTGGGCATCCGGTTTGAAGACGGCGAGTTCACCATTCCCGTCCGCACGCTGATTGTGCTGGGAAGAAAATAGGACGTCAATTCCCCAAAATTCGGCCGAGCCGGCAGGCCGTCCCATGCTTCGCTTCGCCTTCCGCTTCCAGCCTTTCAAAATTCGGATGCCGCAACATCGGGGAGCATCAAGGCACCGGGAAGAAGCACCGCCTAACTCGTCTGTTTGCCGGCGGCGGTGGAAACATTCAATTGCTTTTCCACCTCCTGCTTCCATTCCGCGCCCAACTCATCCACCGTCTTGCCCGTGTGCTGTTTCCAAAAATCATCGCTGTATTTGTCGTTCCGCAACACCGCGTCCACTTCGGTGAGGAGGTTCGGATCATATTTCTCCGTGGCCCAATTTAGGAAGTTGGCCGACACGCGATAGCTGCCGTCATAGCGGGGCGAGAAGCTTTTTCCGCGATGCTGCATCCAGACGAGGTCCGCGCCGTGGCTTTGCGGCTCATAGCGGAACCAGCGGATATAGTCCGCCATGCCCTCGACCAACCACCCGGGCGCGTGGTCGCCGCGGTATTGTTGGACCACGTGCACCAATTCGTGAACAATTGATCCCACCGCTTCGCCCTTGATCTGGCTGGAGCACCAGGCGGAACTGGCGAAAATGCCGGTGTCCGTCGTGTACGCCACCCCGTCCATCGGCTGAATCGTGAGATTAAAATTCGTCGGCGCGGTGTACCCGTCGCTGGGCAGCATCGCCACGATCTTCGGATACCATTCCGCGAGCACTGGAGCCAGCGTGTGCTGGGACCAATCCGCCAGTTCGGGCGCGGCGGACATGTCAATCGTAAAGGCGCCCGAACCATCCGCGAGCGGGATCACAAAGGGCGGGACCGAGGCGGTCGGCCCCGCCTGCTCCTGCTTCAAAATCTCAATGCCGCTGATCTTCGCATTCTTATCCGGACTTGCGTCCGTGGTGGTTACGCGCACGGAGATGCTTCCGCGCCGGTTGGGACGGATGTTGGCAAATTCCTTTACCAGGGCCTTGTTCTTGCCTGCCTCGGCAAAGATGTCGAGGTTGGTCAGGACCTGCCGCCGGTTGAGATAGATGTTCTCCAGGCGCTCGCCCACGCCGCTGTCAAAAATCTCCGCGAAATGGAGGCGCACCGTATAGCGCTGACCGGCCGGCACCGGCAAACTGTACGTGAGATCCTGAGAATACCGCTCCGACTGGTACACTCCCGCTGGCGCGGCATTGGGAGCGCTCGTATCGATGGCCGTATCCGCCCGGCTCACTCCGCCTGCAATCACGTCGGGATCCGGCTGGAAGTCTCCCACCGCATCGTCGCTGCCGCAGACAATCCGGATTGGCAGGGTGAAATGCGCCAGGGCATTGGTGGGAGCCGGCGTCGGCACGGCGGGATACTGAAAACCAGCCGGCATGGTCGGCGGCGGCCGGTCGGCCGGCGCGCTGCCCCATTGCGGATTTGGCTGCGGGCCCATCACAAAATGCAGCGTTGCGCCGGAGACCAGGTCGTCGCGCGTGATCCAGGGCCGCGTCAGCGCCTGGCCGTTCAGCGTGGCCGATTGAATGTAGATGTTCTGCGCGCTGTTGCCGTCGGCGATCACCGTGAATTTCCGGCCCTTGTATCGGTCGCGGTCCAGGTGCACAACCGCCTTGCTCACGACTGGACTGCCGATGGCGAATACGTCGCTGGACGGATTCACCGGATAGATGCCAAGAGCGCTGAAAAGGTACCAGCCCGCCATCTGGCCGCAATCGGTGTTGCCGCACTGGCCGGCCGGCGTGTCGTCGTACAGAGTGGACATGATCTGGCGGAGACGCTGCTGCGCTTTGTACGGCGCGCCGGCGTAGTCGTACAGATAGGGTACGTGATGGCATTGTTCGTCGCCCTGGGAGTCCTGGCCGATCAAGCCGCTGATGTCAGGGATGCTCGTATAGATGGTGGAATCGGTGGTGAACAAGGCGTCCATCTTTTCAATGAATCCCTGTTCGCCACCATAGAGCGCGATCATGCCCGGAACGTCGTGTTGAACCGCAAAGGCATATTGCCATGCGTCCGCCTCGGTGTATTCGTCGCCCACCAGGGAGCGGTCGGAGAACGGCGTCCGCCATTGTCCGTTGGACTTGCGCCCCCGGAAGAACTTGGTGGATTGGTCAAACAGGTTGTAATAATTGGCCGCGCGCTGGTAAAACATCTTCGCATCCTCCTGGTGACCCAAGGCTTCGGCCATCTTCGCCAGACACCAGTCGTCTACTGTATATTCCAGCGTGCAGGAAGTCGCTTGCTTGCCGGGCGAGGACGCCACATAACCCAGCCGCTTGTAGGTGTCCAGACCGTTCCGGTCCTGCATGGCCGTGTCGCGCATGGCCTGATACGCGGTCTCCGCGTCAAACCCGCGGAATCCGTCCAGGTAGGCCTTGGCAATCATGTCCACCGAATGGTAGCCGATCATGCACCAGGTTTCGTTGCCCCACAGCGGCCAGATCGGCGTGGTGTGCTGGCCCAGCTCCTTGTACTCGGCGAGCAGCGACTGCACCATGTCATCAACCCGACCCGGCTGCACGATCGTCAGCCACGGCCATTCGGCCCGATAAATGTCCCAGATCGAAAACGTCGTGTAATTTTGAAAGGCGGCCGCCGGGTGATTGGTGTGATCGTAGCCGCGATAGGTCCCGTCCACGTCGTTGAACAACACGGGCGCCAGGCAGCTCAGGTACAGATTGGCATAAAATGTCTTTTCAATGTGGGGGTCAAAGGTCTTGACCTGGATCGCCGAAAACACGTTTTCCCACTGCTTGACCGCAGCTTTGCGGACGCCTTCAAAACTCCAATCCGGGATCTCGGCCGCGAGGTTCTTGCGCGCTCCGTCGATGCTGGTGCCGGAGATGCCCACTTTGACGAGCACGACCTCGTTGGCGGAAGTCTTATAATTGAAGAAGGCCTTCGTGCTCTTGCCCTTGGCCTCATGCGCGTCGGCGCCCAGCCGCCGGCCATTCTGTTCGATGCCGCAGGACTCAAACGGTCTGGAAAACTGCAGGACGAAATAAATGGCGCGCCGCCCGCCCCAGCCCTCGGAAAGGCGATAGCCGCTCACCGTGTCCTGACCTTCTACCGTCAGTCCCGTTTCGATCGCATTGTTCCCAACGCCATGCTCCAAGTCCAGGATCACGTGCGATTGCTCGGAAGCCGGGAACGTATATTTATGAAAACCGCAGCGCGCCGTGGCCGCCAGTTCAACCGTGACGCCGGGCGTTTCCAGCACGACGCGATAGTAGCCGGGAGTGGCGGTCTCCTGCGCATGGGAGAACTTGGAGGCGTAACCGTCGCCTGGCGTGCCCGCCTTCAGATGCACCTCGCCCACCGTGGGCATCAACAGCACGTCACCCAGGCAGCCGCAGCCGGTGCCGCCCAGATGCGTATGGCTGAAGCCATGAATCACCGAGTCGGAATAATGGTAGCCCGAACAGCCGTCCCAGCCTTGGATCGCGGAATCGGGGCTCAATTGGACCATGCCGAAGGGCACCGTGGCGCCCGGATACGCGTGACCGTGCGCGTCGGTGCCAACCAAAGGCAGTGATTCGTCCACTGGCTCCGGGGCCGCCCAGGCCGTGGCGGCCAGCAGGGGCGCGGCCATGATAATAGCTGCGAAAGTTCTGTATGACTTCATAAGCATTAAAAATTTGTTGTTAAATCATTATCACTCCCCGCCCCATGAGTCCATGCAAATATGGCCGGCGGGCACTTCGAAGAAAAGGGAATCCACCGCCATTTGGGCGCCAAATTGCTTGGTCCGTTCGTCGAGGACACTCATAAATGGCCGCCGGCCCCGATAATGGAAGAAAAGGTCGGCGACTTCAAAGCCTTGGATTTTGTCAGGCGAAGGGACAGGCTCCCGCTGACCATGGATAACCGGCCAGAAACTGTTCCGCCGACAGCCGCTTTCCGCCTTCACACTGCAGCTCCAGAACGCGCAGCGCCCCCTGCCCGCAGCCGATGACAATTCCACTTTTGTCGGCGCTCAAAACCATCCCAATCTGGCCGGTTCTTTCCACCCAATCGGCCTTCCAGATTTTCAACAACATCGGCTTCGCTCCGCCCCCCAGGAACGTAAAGGCCCCGGGCCACGGGGTGAAGGCGCGCAGCCGGTTCCAGATTTTCGCAGCGGGCCAGTTCCAATCAATGCGTCCGTCGTCCTTTTTGATTTTGGCGGCATACGTCGCACCCTCGGCCGATTGCGGTTGAGGCGAGATTTTGCCGGCCACGAATTCGGGAATGGTTTCCATGAGCAATTCCGCCCCCAATTGGGCCAGGCGGTCATGCAGGATCGGCGAATCGTCCGCCGGCAGGATCCGCGTACGCCGGACGGCCAGCACCGGCCCCGTGTCCAGACCCGCATCCATCTTCATAATGGTCACGCCGGTCTCAGCCTCGCCCTCAGCAATGGCCCATTGAATCGGCGCCGCCCCGCGATACTTCGGCAGCAATGAGGTGTGAACGTTCAGGCACCCGTGCGGCGGCACTTCCAGAAGCCGCTGTGGCAGAATCTGGCCATAAGCCACCACCACGATCAAGTCGGGCTCAAGTGCCCGTATGTGGGCGATAAAAAGTTCATCGCGCGCCCGGGCCGGCTGGAGCACAGGAACCGGCAGCTTTTGCGCCAGAACCTTGACCGGTGACGGGGTCAATTTCAAATCGCGGCCCTTGGGTTTGTCGGGCTGCGTTACGACGGCCGCCACCGAATAGTCCCCACTGCCCGCCAGCTTTTCCAGGCTGGCGCAGGACAGTTCCGCCGTGCCCATGAAGATGATTCTCATTTACGATTTGCGATTTGCGAATTAAGCGGATCCGGCCGAATCGAGGCGCAAACCGTAAATCGCGGGTCGTCAATCAGCGGAATTTGATGACGTGCCGGAGGACCTTGGCGAAGGTCTCCGGCGGGGTGCCATCCGTGTCAATGCGGTGGACGAGTTCGCGGCCGTAAAAACTCAGCACGGGCTTGGTTTCCTGCTCGTAGGTCTTCAAACGCGCGCGGATCACATCGATGTTGGCATCATCCAGGCGGTTGTCCTTGAGCGCGCGGCGCTGCATGCGCGCGACCAGATTCTTGAAATTGGCGCTGCACATGTAAAACACGGCCACAACCCTGACAAATTTGCGGAGCATCTGCGCTTGGTGGACATTCCGCGGAATGCCGTCCAGCACCAGCGTGTCCCTGGCCGGATCGAGCCGCCCGGTGGCCACCAGCCCATGGGCGAATTGCTGCCACAATTCGATGGTGGGCTCATCCGGCACCAGCTCGCCGCGGCTGGAGTATTCGACGAACACTCTGCCTAGCGGCGTTTCCGGGCTCAGATTGCGAAAAACTTCGCCGCAACTGCAGTGCACATAGCCCGGAATGGCTCCCAGAATCTTGCCATGAGTGCCCTTGCCCGAACCGGGCGCGCCGAACATGAGAATTGTACGATATTTCAAGCAGGTTTGGGGGTGAGTTTGATTTCCATGATGTCCGCAAACGGCACGGATACCTGGCCAGTCGGCGTCTCCAACATCGCCTCGTTGGCCCCCACCTGTTTGATGCATTCCACGGCAAAAACATTCTTCAAGGTTTTGATCTCCATGGAGTACGTCTTGGCGTCGCCCTTGGGTTCGCCGATGAATCCCGCGAACTTGGTTTCGATAAAGCGCCGGTTGAGCGTGAACTTGCCGCGCGAAAAGACCTGCGGCTGCGGCTTCTTTTCCCCCTCGGCCGCCTGCCACGAGGCCGCGACGATCTCGATGTTTTCCTGTCCCGGCGCCGGCGCCGCGCCGGCGGCTGAAGCGGGGGCGCCCGGGGCGCCTTCCGCCGGCGGCGCTTCCTCGGCCGGAGGCGCCGGCTCCGGCTGCGCCAAGAAGATGATCGGCCCGATAATTGGCAACACCGCCGACAAGCCCATCACCGTGGCAATGGGCCGGCCGCGCACCACGGCAATCTCGAACGCCGCGTACAGGTTGGCCGCATAAATTACCAGCAGCATGAAGAGGCCCAGCGACGACTGCACCAGCCCGCCAAGGATCGAAGGATGCAGCTGGTCCGGCGGTTGCAAAATGCGCGTGACGGAAGGTGCTTTGATTTCGGGCTTGGCCGGACGTTCCTTTGCCGTCGGTTCGATGAATGGCTCCACGTAGGGCTTGTATTTGGGACTCTCGGCCAAGTGCTTGAGCGAATCCTGCGAGAATTGCGCCCACGGAACCGTGTTGTAGGCATCCGCCGTTGTATGAATCATCACGCCGTTGTCATCGGTCTTCACGATGTCACCGGTAACCGACGTACCATCGGCCAACGTCCAGGTGTCCGCCGCAAAAACGCCCGCGGTCAGGCCCAGCCAGAGGCTCACAACTATAAGGAACTTGCGCACGGCGTCTTTCTAGCAGACGGTGCCCACGGACGGAAGCAAATTCAGCGGCCCCGGGCAGCGGCGGGTGCATCTTCGCGCGGCCCCTCGGGAGCGCGACTCTGTGAGCCGCAGCAACTGATGAATTCTCACTTTACGCCATAGACCACTTAGGGTGGCAGCGGCGAATTGCGCCCCAATTTATTTTGCCTTGGACGCACGCGCAGAATTCGAAGGCCTGTCTGCCATCCACGCTGAAGCGACCTGAAGGTCGCCCTCCTCAATCGTTCAATGGGCGAGTGGTTCGGGGAAAGCTCCGGCGCGGGGAGGGCAGGACTTCCGAGATGGCCGCGTGGAGGGCGGAAATGATGCGGTGCAACTGGAGCTTGGTCGTGCAATAGGGCGGCATCAGCACGATGACGTTGCCGACTGGCCGGGTGAGGACGCCCCGGCGGGCCATGGCATCGCAGACGCGAATGCCCGCGCGCTCGCGCAAGGCAATCGGCTCCCGCGTGCGCCAATCCTTCACCAGTTCAATACCCGCCACCAGTCCGACCTGGCGGATGTCGCCCACGGCCGGCAGCGCCCACAATGACTGGAGTCCGGCCTGCAGCTGCCGTTGCAGTCGGGCCCGGTCGCGAATGGAGGCGGCGCTCTGCAGCAGGTCCAGGCTGGCCAGCGCGGCGGCGGCGCCGAGCTGGTTGCCGGTGAAACTGTGGCCATGGAAGAACGTCTTGAATTCCTCGTAGTCGCCAAGGAAGGCGTCAAAGACTTTTTGGGTGGTCAGCGTGGCGGCCATGGGCAGATAGCCGCCGGTCAGTCCTTTGGCGACGCAAAGAAAATCGGGCTGTACGCCCTCGTGATGGCAGGCGAAGAGCATTGCTGATTGGCGACTCTCCCTCGCTGAAGCCGCGGAAGGCGGGTTGGCGATTGGCGATTGGGGTGCTCCAGTTCGGCCGAAGCCGGTCATCACTTCGTCGGCAATGAGCAGGGCATTGTGGCTGCGGGCCAGTTCAGCCACCTGCGCCAGCCAGCCGTCCGGCTGGGGAATCATGCCGGCGGCTCCCTGCATCAGGGGCTCGAACACGAAGGCCGCGTAAGGATTGCCCCTCTTTTTTTGCGCGGCGAATTTTCGTTCCACCTGGCCCACGCACTCCCAAGCGCATTGGCGGTATTCCCGGGCGTCTTCCCGCCCGGGTTTGGCCCGGTTGAATGGACAGCGATAGCAATACGGCGCCATGACGTGGTCCGTCGCGAACAGCAGCCCGCGGTAAGCCTGATGGAATAAATCGATATGGCCCAGGGAAACCGCGCCGATGGTGTCGCCGTGGTAGGCGCCGGCCAGGGAAAGGAATCGCGGCCGGCTTTTTTGCCCGCGCGCGCGCCGGGTGAACTCATACGCCATTTTCAAGGCCACTTCGAGCGCGGTGGATCCGTCGTCGCCAAAAAAAACCTTCGCCAATTTTGGATTGGCGATGGACGATCGACGCGCCGGAAGCGGCGAGATGGTGTCCTTCGCGCCGGCTATTTTGATGAGGCGGGCGGCGAGCAGCGAGGCCGGCTCGCTGGCAAATCCCAGCGCCGAGCTGTGGGCGATTTTCTTCAACTGCCGCTGGATGGCGGCGTTGATCCGCGGATGCCGGTGGCCGTGCAAATTAGTCCAGATTGAGGCATTGGCGTCGAGGTATTCGCGGCCCTGGACGTCGCGCAACACGGCGCCCTGGCCTTCGACGATGACGATGGGCTCGTGCCGGAGCCAGTCGCGCATTTGGGTGAAGGGGTGCCAGACAAATTTTTGGTCCAGTTGGGCGAGAGACATGGGGAATTTACGATTGGCGATTGACGATTGGTTCGAGCGCGCGGGTCAGTGCTGAGAGGTCATGCGCGGAGTGGGCGGCGGTCAGCGTGATCCGCAACCGCGCCGAACCGCGGGCGACGGTGGGGTAGCGAATGGCGGGAACGAAGAGGCCTTGTCCGCGGAGTTGCGCGGCGACGGCGACGGCTTCGGCTTCGTCGCCGACCATCAGCGGTATGATGGCACCGGCCGCCGCCGGCTGCCCGTGGGCGAGTTCCGTATTCAATTCCGCGGCGTGATGGTGAAGCTGGGCCCGGCGCGTATGACCTTCGGCGGACTGGACCAAGGCAATGGCCGCCAGGGCGGCGGCGGCGGCGGCGGGCACGGGGGAAGTGCTGAAGATGAAACTGCGGGCGCGGTTGACGAGGTAATCGATCAGCGCGCGGCTGCCGCCGATGAAGCCACCGCTGGCGCCTAGCGCCTTGCCGAGCGTGCCCATCTGGATTTCGATTTGCGAACTGACGCCCAGCGCATCCGCCAGGCCGTATCCATGTGCGCCGATGACGCCGGTGGCATGGGCTTCGTCCACCATCAACCAGGCGCCATATTTTTCCTTGAGCGCAACCATTTCACGTAGCGGCGCGGCGTCACCGTCCATGCTAAAGATGCTCTCAGTGACGACCAGGATGTGACCAGTGAGGGGTGACGCGCGGCGGGAGGCGGACGCGGCCCATTTCAATTTGTCCTCGAGGTCATTCAAATCGTTGTGGGCGAAGACGCGCAGTTTCGCGCCGGAGAGCCGGGCGGCATCCACAATGCAGGCATGCACCAGCTTGTCCAGGATGATGACGTCGTCCTTGCCCAGGAGCGCGGTGATGGTGCCGAGGGCGGCGGCGTAGCCGGTGGAAAAGGTGAGGGCGGCCTCAGTCCGCTTGAAGACGGCAAGGGCCTGTTCAAGCTCGTGAAAAGGGGCGAGGGAGCCGCAAATCAGGCGCGACGCGCCGGCCCCGGCGCCGAATTTTTCCACGGCCGCGATGGCCGCCTGCTTTAGCGCGGGATGGCTGGCCAGGCCCAGGTAGTCGTTCGATGAGAAATTGAGGAGTTTTTTCCCGGCAATTTCAATCCGCGGACCGCAGGCGGAATCCACGCGGCGCAATTCGCGATAAAGCCCCTGTTCGCGAAGGCCGGCCAGGCGTTGGGTAAGATCATCGGCAAATGAAAGCACGGGGGAATTTACGATTTACGATTTACGATTTACGAGCAAATTTTCGAAGCCTGGGGCTGCTGCGCGGGCCGGCCCACCAAACGGTGCGGCGCCGCACAGGCCGGCGGACGCCTTCCAAAAGGACCTGTTTTTAGGCTGGCGTGAGCCATGACAAGGCTTATAGTGGACATCATTATGGCTAAATCCAAAGTACCGCCCAGCGTCATCGAGGAACTCAACCGGCAGTTCAACTTGGAACTCACCGCCGCGCACTCCTATCTCGCGTTGTCCGTCTGGTGCGATATCAGAAATCTCAAGGGCTTCGGCAAGTATTTTGTCAAACAGGCGGGCGAAGAACGCGCGCACGCGGAGCGGATTCTCAAGCACCTGACCGACCGCGACGTCACGGCGGAGGTGGCCGCGCTGCCCGCGCCAAAGCAGGAATTCAAGACCCTGCTGGAAGTTGCCCAGCAAGTGCAGGCGCAGGAACATGCCAACACCCTGGGCATCAACGCGGTTTATGAGGCGGCCGTGGCGGCGAAAGATTATCCGGCGCAGGTGCTCATGCACTGGTTCATCAGAGAGCAGGTGGAAGAAGAGAACTGGTCCACGGAAATGGTGGAACGCGTTCAGGCGGCGACGTGCGCCGGCGGGCTGTCTGATCTGGATCGCCACATCGAACGTTACCTGGAACAGGAAGTCCGCGAAGTGCCCGATGAAGAGTAGTCAGCCATATCATGGCTAAACCCGCAGCCGCCGGGACTTCTTTTCGCCTTTGGCAAACGGCGATGGGGCCAGTTCGACGCGGGGAAGCGTGTCCTTTGCCTTGTCCGCGTTCTTCGGTTGGGCGAGGGCGATGAATTCGGTCTGGCTGCGACGGCGCGCCTCGCCGGGGGCGATCTGGGCGCGGCGATAAATACCGTCCGGGCCCAGGAAGCGCGCCTTCGTATTATCCGCCAGGGTTACGCAGAGAATTTCACGGAAGACCCGGTCGCAAAGAATACCGTCCTCGATGGGGAAGACGACTTCGATGCGGCGGAACAGGTTGCGGGGCATCCAGTCCGCGCTGCCGATGAACATTTCCGGCTGGCAGGCATTTTCAAAATAAAAGATGCGGCTGTGCTCCAAAAAGCGATCCACAATGCTGCGCACGGTGATGTTCTCGCTCAATCCCGCCACGCCGGGGCGCAGGCAGCAAATGCCGCGAATGATCAGGTCGATTTTCACGCCGGCTCGCGAGGCGGCATAAAGCGCCTCGATGATTCGCGGTTCCACGAGCGAATTGCACTTGGCGATGATGCGGGCCGGCAGGCCGCGTCCGGCGTTTTCGGCCTCGCGGGCAATCAGTTGCAGCAACCGGGCATGCAAGTCAAACGGCGCCACGATGAGTTTGTTCATGCCCGGGAACTGACAGATGCCGGTCAGCAGATTGAAGAGGTTCGTGGCGTCTTCGCCGAATTCGGCGCGGCAGGTGAGGAGGCTGAGGTCGGTATAAAGCCGGGCGGTGGTGGGGTTGTAATTGCCGGTGGCCAGGTGAACGTAACGGAGGATCTTCTCGCCTTCGCGCCGCACGACCAGCGCCACCTTGGCGTGGATTTTGTAACCGACGAGGCCGTAAACGACGTGCACTCCGTTTTCCTCGAGTTTACGGGCCCATTCGATGTTGTTCGCCTCGTCAAAGCGGGCGCGCAGTTCCACCACGGCGGTGACCTGCTTGCCGTTGTTCACCGCGTTCATCAGGGCGCCGACGATCCGCGAGTCGCCCCCGGTGCGGTACAGCGTCATTTTGATGGCCAGCGTGTCGAAATCGGTGGCGGCGGTCTCGAGAAACTCGACGACGCTGGAGTAGTTTTCGTAAGGGTGATGCAGCAGGATGTCGCGCTCGCGAATGGCGGCAAAGATGTCCTTTTTGCCGCGCAGCGCCGCGCCCACGGGCGCCAGAAACGGCGGATCGCGCAATTCGGGCGAATGGCCGCCCTGATAGAGGGCCATGAGGCGCGTGGGATTGAGCGGGCCGTTCACCAGGAATAAGTCCTGCTCGGCGAGATGCAGTGTTTTGAGGAGCGCGTCGCGGATTGGCCTGGGGCAATCGTGGGCGATTTCCAGCCGGACGGCCTGGCCGCGCCGGCGCTTGTGCAGTTCCTCCTCGACCGCCTTGAGCAGGTTGGGTGTATCGCCTTCATCCACGTAAAGTTCGCTGTTGCGCGTGAGCCGGAAAGCCCAATAGCCCAGCAGTTGTGTGCCCGGAAAAAGGTCGGCCAGATAATGTCCGATAAGCTGGCCGAGAAAAACATAGTCGCGCCGTTCGTCGTCGTGGGGCAGTTGAATGAGGCGCGGCAGGATCGAGGGGCATTGGACCACGGCCAGGTGCTTGAGTTGGACGCCGTCTTTGGGCATTTCCAGGCGGACCATCAGGTTGAGCGACTTGTTCAGCAGTTGAGGAAACGGGTGAGCCGGGTCGATGGCCAGCGGCGTCAATACGGGACGCACCTTGCGGTGATAGAATTCCTCGACCCACGCCTGGTCGGCGGGCTTGAGGCTGCTGATATCGTGGATGCGGATATGATGTTCGGCCAAAGCCGGTTGCAGTTCCGCGTGCCAGCAGGCGTACTTGTCGGCCACCATTTTGCGCACCCGCGCAGAGATGGCGTCGAAAATATCGGACGGCGTAAGCCCATCCGCCGTGCGGGCGTTGTTGCCACTTTCGATCTGCTGTTTCAAACCGGCCACGCGCACCTCGAAAAACTCATCTAGATTGGAGCTGACGATGGTGAAAAACTTGAGGCGTTCAAGCAAGGGATTGGCGCGGTCGCAGGCCTCGTCCAGCACGCGCTGGTTAAACTCCAGCCAGCTCAATTCGCGATTGAGAAAATGCTTCGGCTCCTGGGTCTTATCCATATGTGCGGCCTCTATTCAGTGAAAGGCCCAGAGAATAGCGACGGTCGGCGCCAAATGGAAGGACAGTTTATTATTGAATTCTTTTTTGACCAGGCTTGTCAATTAAGGTAGGCTGTTTGCTTCGAAATAAAAATGTTTGCTTTTGCGGTCAAATTGACGGTGCAGCGGTTTGGCTGGGCGGTGGTTGTAACGCTCGGCCTCCCGGCGCTCGCACAGCAGACGATTCAGTTCTCCCCGCCTGTAAACCCGGACCCGGTGTCGGACGCGAAAGACTTGGAAGCCACCCGCCCCCTGCCCGGCGCCCTCAGCGCGCCTTCCTCCCTGTTCGGCGACCAGGGTTCCAGCTTTGACGATCTGCCCGGCTCCCCCCAGCCGATCCTGTTCAACGGCAATCCCGTGCAATTGCAGCGGTTCCTGAATAACCGAAAAAACTGGGCGCTGCTAACGCCGAAGGAAATCTTGAACATTCCCACCGCGGAATCCATTCTGGGAATCTCGGACTCTCCGGATGAATTCAAGCTTTCGCCCGCGGAACAGTTCATCCGGCGGCAGGACCGGGAATCCCAGGTGACGGCCACCAACGGCATGCGGCGTGCAGGCGCAACGCTGGATCGCGACAACGCCCTAAAGGCTGGGCCGCTTAGCGACCTGGACGACGAGCGCCGTTCAAATCCCTCCGGTGCCACGGTTTCTGCGGCATTGAAGGATCTGAAGCCGTTCGATAACCGCGATTTGCGATTGGCGGCCGGCACTGACCGGTCCGACCCTGTCTGGACGAGCCCGTTTGGGGTGCCGGTAATGGATACCAAGCCAACTCTCGAGCAACTGGCGGACCGGGAACGTTTCAGCGCCTTCTTGGACGGGCCAACGCCGGCTGTCAAACCGATCAATTCCGCCTTGGCCACCCCGTCGGGATTCGCGCAGGACATAAACGGGCAGTCGCCGGCGGCCAGCAAGTCCGTTGGGCGCGCCTATACTTCAATTGCCGAAACCATCGGCAAACCGACCGGCTTACTGCCTTTTCCCGGCCTTGGAGCGCAGCCGCCTCCACCCAAGAAGCTGTCCTTGGTGCAGCCGCCGCCCTGGCTGCCCGATTCATCTCAAAGTTCGACCTTTCCGCAGCGTCAATTCTGACCCGGCCATGGCGTTGGCGGCACACGAGAAGCTTCTGACTCAACCGGTGGCCGATCCGCAACACTGGCTGCTGGAGCGGGACATCATCTTTCTGAATCACGGGTCCTTCGGCGCCTGTCCGCGGACGGTTTTGGCAGTGCAGCAAGAATGGCGCTCCCGGATGGAACGTCAGCCCCTGCAATTTCTGGTGCGCGAACTGGAGCCGCCGTTGGATGCCGCGCGCGGGGCCCTCGCGGAGCTGGTCGGCGCCGATCCCGCCGACCTCGTCTTCGTGCCGAATGCCACCCACGGGGTGAACACCGTGCTGCGCTCCCTCATCTTTGAGCCCGGCGACGAACTGCTGGTCACCAACCAGGAATATAACGCCTGCCGCAATGCGCTTGATTTCGTGGCGGAACGATCCGGGTCGCGGGTGGTGGTCGCGAACGTGCCATTTCCGCTCGGTTCCGCCGACGAAATCATCGGGCCGGTTCTGGGCTGCGTCACCCCGCGAACGCGGCTGGCCTTGTTGGATCATGTCACGAGCCAGACCGGAATGATCCTGCCGGTCGGGCGCTTGGTGGAGGAATTGAAGCGCCGCGGCGTGGAGACGTTGATCGATGGCGCGCACGCTCCGGGCATGGTGCCATTGGATCTGGCGCGGCTGGGGGCCGCGTATTACAGCGGCAATTGCCATAAATGGCTGTGCACGCCCAAGGGCGTGGCGTTGTTGCACGTGCGGCGTGACAAGCAGAAGCTGATCCGCCCGCTGACCATCAGCCACGGCGCCAATTCAGCCCGGAGCGACCGTTCGCGTTTTCTCCTCGAGTTTGGCTGGCAGGGGACGTTTGATCCCGCGGCCTATTTGAGCGTGCCGGAAGCGCTTCGCTTCATGGGATCGCTGCTCCCGGGCGGCTGGCCCGAGGTGATGGCCGCCAATCGCGCGCTGGCCCTGGCGGCCAGGAGGGTTCTTTGCGCGAGCCTCGGGATAGCCGAGCCCTGCCCGGAGGAATTCATCGGTTCGCTGGCGGCGGTTCCCATTCCAGATGCCCCGCCCGGCGCCACGGCCCGGCTGCCGTTTAACGAATACCCTTTGCAGGACGTGTTGCGGGAAAAATATCGGATCGAGGTGCCGTTGATTTCCTGGCCCGCGCCGCCCAAGCGGCTCTTGCGCATTTCGGCGCAGGTTTACAATTCACTGCCGCAATACGAGTGCCTGGCCAACGCGCTCACCCAGGAGCTCCGCGCCGCCTCGTTTAAAGGTTGATCGTCTTTCCCGTCCGGGCGGATTTCTGTGCCGCCTCCAAGATCTCCACCACGGTCACGTTCACGCCCAAGGAAGCCAGGCCATCCGGTTTGACTTCCTTGCGCACGACGGCGGCGAGGTACGCCACCGGATTGGCGTCGGCCCCGGCAAGCGCGGCGGGTTTGAGGTCTTGCTCTTTGGGGGAGTTTTGGGTGCGCACCAGCACCCGGTCTGGCACCGGAACCAGCACCTGGCCGGTCTGGCCATAGATCTCCATGTCCTTGCGGTCCATGGGCCAGTTCCAGGACGGTTGCAGGATGACCTGGGCTTTGGGATAAGCCAGCACAATGGTGGCGTCGTCCTCGACCTTGGGATAAATGTCCGGCTTGATATGCAGCGCCACGGCGGTGACGGAAACCGGCTTTTCGCCGTCGAAGAACCAAGTGGCCAGGTCGGCGCCGTAGCAGCCGAAATCATAGATGGCGCCGCCGCCGTTGAGCACCGGGTCGGTCAGCCACGCGAGAAAATTGGTCGAGCAGCCGATTTCCTGAGGTCCGCGGTGGCCTTGGTGGAAGACCATTTTGCGAATGTCGCCGATTCGATGTTCATCGTGGACCATTTTGTAAGCCGCATGGTTGCCCGGGTACCAGCTTGTCTCGTAGTTGACGATCACCTGGATGCCGCTCTTCGCCGCGGCGGCCTCGATGGCGCGCGCCTGTTTCATGTTGGTGGCCAGCGGCTTTTCCATCATCACGTCCACGCCATGCACGGCGCAGGTTTCCACGACCCGCTGGTGATCAAAGGTGGAAGTGAACGTGGCCACGGCCTGCACGTTGGTCTTGGCAAAGAGTTCTTCCAGGCTGGAGTAGAAGATCTCGGGCGGGAGATTGTAGCGCTGGGAATAGCGCTCGATCAAAGACTGGTTGGTTTCCACGATGCCGACCAGTTGCAAGTCGGATTGTCCTTCCAGGCGGGGCAGAAAACCCATGGCGTGATCGTGGACCAGTCCCACCATGGCGAATCGGACCGGCGGTTTGGCATCCTGGGCCACCGACGTCAAGGCGGCGGCGCAAAGAAGGCCGGCGATGGCCAGAAAATTCTTAATCATAGAATGTTGTTCGCGTCAACCAACCAGAATCTGCCTCCGAAGGCAATCCCCGAATCCGGAAATGAAGCAGTCTCCCGTCTCATGATGTTACTGTGGTCGAAAGTTGTTCTCCAAAGCTGGTGAATCGCGCACGGTCACATCCTTTACGTCATCGGCAAAGACGGCGGCTTTGACGCCCGGAGCCAGTTGCGGTTTGAAATTGTCGATCTCCAGTCCTTGCACGTCCACGAACGCCGCGGCGGAACGGAGATCATTGGTGAGGAAACCGCAATGGATGTTCGCCAGCTCCAGGCCTTTGACGTGGCGCGCATAAACGCCATAAGCGGGCAGAGTGCCGATCCCGCCGGGCTCCGGGTAGCCGCGGCCCAGTTCCTTAGGCGTGTGGGCGGCGTCGCGTGCCGTGCCGCCGCCGTTGCTGGTGAGGCGGACGTTTTCGATGCGCACGCCCTCGATCGGCTGCTCTGGCAGCCCCATGATCTGAATGCCGCTCATTTTGCCGACGCCGTCGGCCACGACATTGGAAATCAAGATGTTCCGCGCCCGGCTGTTGGTGATGATACCTGGCGTGCGGTTGCGCTGGCCGGTGGTAATATAAATGGCGTATTCAGGCACATCCATCATGGCCAGGTTCTCGATGGTGATGTTTTCGAGGATGCCGCCGTCCACTTCCTCCAGGGCCAGGCCACAGCATCGCCGGAACGTGCAATTGGCCACCGTGCAATTGCGAAAGCCGCCGCTGGATTCAGTGCCGAACTTGATGCGCCCGGTGTGGCTCCGGACCGGTTTCATCGTGCCGTCCAGAAGCGTGCCTTCCTGGAATCCGGACACTTGGCAGTTCACAATCGTCAGATTCTCCGTGAGACGACGTTCGCCGAGGGCATAGGTGCTCTTGGGGCACAGGCCGTCATCGTTGGGCGAATTGATGCGGCAGTTGCTCACGGTCGTGTTGTGACAGCAGTCGATGTCGATGCCGTCGCGGTCGGTGTCCATGGTGACATTGTCCACGGTGAGATCGTCGCAGCCGGTGACGAGGACGGCGAAATGGCCGCCGTGAAAAATGGTCAGGTCGCGCAGGAGAACGTTGCGGCAGAGCTTGAGCGCAATGGCTTTGTTACCCAAGCGCACGGGCGGCGCGGCATGGGTCACGGGCGGATCAAATTTGCCGAACCCGACCATGCGGTCCAGTGCGTTGTCGTCCCGCACCAAACCGCCACCGTTGATCATGCCCTGGCCGGTAATGGAGACATTGGTCAGATGCTCGCCCCAAATGAGGCTGTTATGGAAGAAGCAATGGCCGCCGTCCTGATAACCCCCCAGCGTGAACGGCTCGGTTTCATCGTAGGCGTTGAGGTCCTGCGACGCACCGAGCAGGGTGGCCCCGGCGTCGATGAGCAGGTGGATGTTGTTTTGCAGATGGATCGAACCGCTGAGGTAGAGGCCGGCGGGCACGCGCACGGTACCGCCGCCGGCGGCCGCGGCCGCGACGATGGCGCGGTTGATGGGGGCGCTGTCCAGGTTCGTGCCGTCGCCGATCGCGCCGAAGTCGCGCACGTTGAACTCGCCATTGGCCGGCGCGGCGGCGGCCTGCGTGAGGAGGCCGGCGCAGAACGTGAGAAGAAGGAAACCGATTTTCATGTCTGGCTTTCTTGGGGCCACAAAATGACGCCAAAGCGGGTGGAGTGGCGAGCAAAAACACCGGAAGATGAAGGATGGCGAGGCGGGGACGAGCCGTCCCCGCCCCGGGGCTTCCCGCCTGCCCCGGGACAAGTCGGCGCGAAGAGGATGAGGGCTGGGTTTGATCATTTTAAGTGGCCGAATTTATCCGTAATTATTTGTATTCATCCGTATTTGAACACGGACCAGGCAAATATGGCACCTGGGCCAACTGATTGCGGAGTTTAAAATTCGGATTTCGGAATGCGGGCGTGGATTGGTGTCTTTCAATTGGTTTTGGTTTAATTTGGTTTAAATTGGTTAAAGTTTTTCGATTGCCGGTTCCGATTTTTTTTAACCACAGTTGAACAGATGTTCGTTTGGTTTGCATAAACAAGCAAATCATGATAAAAAAAATGCAAACGACATCTGAACCATACGTGAAACGTAACTGCTATAGCTATACAAGATTCAGCAGTTCACAGCAAGCCGAAGGGGATTCTTACCGGCGACAAGTGGAACGGGCAGCGGCTTTCTGCAAGTCGCACAATCTTGAATTAAATGAAACGCGCTACGAAGATTTGGGGGTATCGGGCTGGACGGGGGCGAATATCGAAAAAGGAGCGCTGGGAGTTTTCATCGCAGCGTTGAAGGCGGGGAAAATTCCCAAGGGCTCGGTGCTCATCGTAGAAAATTGGGATCGGTTTTCACGTTTGGAACCCCTTGAAGCCTATACGAAGCTGGGCGAAATCATCAAGCTGGGGGTGGATGTGGTGACGCTGGAAGATGGCAAGTTTCACACGGCGAATAATTACAACGAGTTTACCTCGTTCATTGTCGCGCTCGTCACCATGCAACGAGCGCATGAGGAAAGCGCAACCAAAAGCACCCGCATCCTGGCGGCGTATGAAACCAAGCGGAAACTGGTGAAGGAAGGCAAAGCCATAATGAGCGGGAACCGCCCGCCGTGGCTCAAGGTCAACGCGGACAAGAACGGATTTGAAGTGAGACCGGAGCGGGTGGCCATTGTCAAACGCATCATCCAGCTAATGAAAAACGGCAAGGGCAAGCGAGAAATCGCGCGGATGCTGGATGCTGAAGGCGTGCCGACCTGGGGCGCGGATAAAAAATGGAAAACGGAAAAAACCAAGAAGTGGGCGAAACGCTGGCGGGAAAATTACATCTTGGAAATGGTGAAGTCGCGGGCGCTGGTGGGCGAATTGAAATTGACGCGCCGGAAACGGGACAGTGGCGAAATCGTCAAAAATTATTACCCGGCGGTGATAGATGAGGCAACCTGGCAGAGCATCCAGCCGAAAAAAAACAAAACATTCAACGCGGGACCGCAAACCGACGCAAACAATCTTTTCTCCGGGCTGCTTTACGATGGCTACCATCCCGATTATCGCATGAAGTTTTTCATGATGAATAAGGAAAAGGGCTACATCTATTTGTCCAGCGACTATGCGACCATTGATCCGCTTTACCTAGAACGACAGCAAGCAATGGAAAGGGGCGAAAAACCAGTCGCGCGCCCGTTGTCGGGTGAGAGCATCCGCTACAACGAATTTGAGGCGCATTTCCTGCGGCACTTTTCGGAGATCGATTTATTTCAGGCATTGCCGGAACGGACCCCGGCGGAATCGTCACGAATCGGGTTGCTTGAAAAAGACCAGCAGGAGAATACCAAGGCACTGGCGAATTTGGTCAAAGCCATCGAAAGTGGCGAGCCGTCAGCGGTGGTGATGGAGCAGATCAAGAAGCGGGAAGCGACCGCAAGGCGGCTGACCAAAGAACTGGAAGCCGCGACGGATAAGGAGCGGCGTCAAAAATACGCGATGGACAGTTTTGAAGAGGAACACCAACGCATTCTTGAATTATTGGGCGCGGAAACCCGCGAAGCGCGCCTGTCATTACGGAGCTTGTTACACCGGGTCATCGAGCGGGTTGAAATTTTCCCGGCGGGACTGCTGGACGTGCCAGACGAATTCAAAATGGTGGTCTATCCCGACCGTCACGGCATGATGTGCTACAAGGTGAAGCTGGTGGGCAGCCATCCGATTTGGATTTGGTGGGATGGATGTCAGGCATGGGAACAAGGCGAAGGCCAGTTGCCGAGCATCCACGAGCCGCTGCCGGAATTCAAGCGCAGCATCGACAAAGCGAAAGCCAAATTAAAACTCCCGGCAGAAATCGTGGCGGAAAATCATCGGCGAAAAATTCCACAGCGCAAATCGAAGCTGATGCGCGGATTTTGATGGCCTATCAAACACTCTCCTTTCCGTAATCGGAAAGGGCGCGCAGCGTTCAAGCCAGAGCAACGAATGATGAGTCCAGAGGTGCAACCTCTGGCGGGCGGGGTGTGGGGCGGAAGTCGCCGCCCCACTAAAGCAAACGAGGCTAAAACCCTCGCGGGCCTCAACCACGTCTGCGGACTGTCCCCGGTCAGGCGGGGAAATTATTTGATTTAAGCGCCTCGGCCAAATGCCAAAGTGCCTTGTTCAACCGGACATTTTCATCCAGCCCAGCAACGGCGCGTGTGCGCGGAAATCTTTTGCCGTCCACCTTGCGGCGGGAATAATCTTTCAAGCCGCCCCGAATTAAATTTTCCTGAACCCGGTTAAAGGTCGTCCAGAGATTGTCGCTGGCGTCCTCGGTGCGGCGTGGTTCCAAAAGTTTTTGCGGGCTGACGGGTGCAGCCTGCAAATCATCGTAGCGCAACAAAATTGCACCTTCGGCAAACGCCTTGGATTCAATGGGCGTCAACCGGCGGGCGCGGAAACTTTCAACGGCGTCGGTCAACTGCGGCAGTGAATCCAGAATTTTCAAGCTGGCATCCACCACCAAACCCGGTTCAAAACCAACGTGCCGGATGCTGACACGTTCAAAAGTTGCATCTGCGACAATCAAACCATTGCCGCAAATCATGCGGAAAATTCCGGCGTGCAACTGGTAGGCGCTGCTGCGGTCGTGCGAATTTACCAGACAAATTTCCGGGCAAAATTCGGCGGCGGTGCCGATGAGGTCGGCACGTTGAAACCGAATCATGTGTTTCTGAAAACCTTTCCGGGTTTCGAGTCTGACGGTTTGTTCCGAAACCCAAACGGGTTGCCAGCCTGCATTTCGCAAACCGTCAACGGCGTGAATGGTGGGCAGGAATGAATAATTTTCGCTCACGCCGGGCATGGCGTTTTGGGCGAAAATGGACGGGGCGACAACCTGCAATTGCCCGTTGTCGAGCGGCTGCAAATTGCCTGAACTGCGGTAGCGGTCATGGCCGCGTGAACTGCTTGTATGTGTGAACATATTTTTAATTTTCCAACGTGCCGGACAATCTCCGGCGGGATTTCTGCGCGATAGTCGGCAGAGGTCGCCCCTTGCGGCTGGCCGCAAAGGGCG
>JBEKZM010000049.1:0-41482 GCA_049509875.1 Verrucomicrobiota bacterium
GTTGTTGTTTATTGTCTGCTCGATCTCAGTACGGCGCGATATCAGCACCGTATTCATTTAACCCGCATCCAATCATTCTCGGGTTCCCAACAGCAGAAGCGCTTGGCGGCAAGGGTGTCGTTTCGCATCCACCGTTAAATTGTTTGTAGACTTTCATGTCGCGGGCCAGTTACGCGGGAGTGGTCTCCATGACCCAGCCGGGAACAACTTCGACCGGCGCGGTTGTGGGTCGAGAGCCGGGCGCGTTGAAGCGCGTCATCAATTCGGCCGCGTGCCGGGCAATGATCTCCTGGCAAACCGCCAACTCCTGCTCGCGGTTTTTTGTGTTTTCGCGGACGACCGCTTCGAGGTCGTCAATGTCATAAAGGAAGACGTTCGGCAGTTCCGCCACCGCGGGATCGATGTCGCGCGGCACCGCGATATCCACCAGGACCAGGGGACGGTTCCGGCGGGCTGCAAGGGTCCTGGCCACGTCATCGCGCCACAGCACGATGTCCGGGCTGCCCGTCGAACTGACCAGGATGTCCGCCTCGGTCATGGCGGCGGCGGAATCTTCGATTCGTACGGCGCGTCCGCCGAATTCGGCGGCGAGCTTTTCGGCGCGCTCCGCCGAGCGGTTGGCCACCAGGACGGTTTTGGCGCCGCGCTTGGCCAGATGTTTCACGCAGGCCTCACCCATTTTGCCGGCGCCCAGAATCATCACGGTCTTTTCGCTCAAATTGGCGTCAAAAACTTTTTCGGCCAGCTCCACCGCCACGCTGCCCACGGACGTGGCGCCCCGGCCGATGGCGGTGTTGGTCCTGATTTGCTTCACCACGGAGAAGGCCGTTTGAAACAGGCGGTTCATCATTTTGCCGACCAGACCCGCGTCTTTCGCCGTTTGATACGCGTTTTTCACCTGACCGGTGATTTCGGTCTCGCCGATCACCAGCGAATCAAGCCCGCTGGCAACCGCAAACAGATGCCTGGCCGCCTCCGCGCCTTCCTTGACGTAGAGATGGGGCGTCAGATCGATGTCGGCGCCGGTGAGTTCCTGGAAAAGTTGGTGGACCCGCCCATGAATCCAGCCCGACACCCCGTAAATCTCCACGCGATTGCACGTGGAAAGCAGCACGACCTCGTCGAGTCCGCCGCGCAACTTTAGGCGGCAGCCGCAGCATTGGAGCCGCGACCGCGGCACTGCCAGCTTTTCGCGCACTTCCACGGGCGTCGTCTTGTAACTCAATCCGGCCACAAAGATTTTCATGTTGGTCTGTTGTTTGGCTGTCGTATCGTGGCCAACTTTAGGAGGTGCGGACGAACCGTGCTTACCGTTTTTTGCTATTTACCACGCAAGGTTTGGCAAGATAAAAACTTTAACGATAGACTGAATTCGTAAATCAGATTTCCTTACCAGTTTCCAGGTTGCTGGGCTGGTCCGCGCGCCGCTGCCGGGCTTCCGGCTCCAAGGGATGTTCGTGGGCTTGGAACTCCTCGGAAATCCGGCCGTCCAGACACGCGGTGTTCAGGGGATAGATTTCCGGATCGAAGATGACATGGTAAAAATGCCAGACGATGATCGCCAAGCAGGCCAGCACCGCCTCGTAATAATGAATCGTGGTCGCCACTGCCACCACCCAGCGCGGCACGTGCTGGGTCACATCAATCTTTAACCAGATGACCAGCCCGGTGGCGCCCATGATGATCGTGCCCCAGACCACCGCCCAATACTCCATTTTTTCGGCGTAGCCAAAACGGCCGATTTGCGGCTTATGTGTCGTCAGGCCAGTGAGATACCGGATGGCCTGAAGCACATCCCAAGCGTCCTTTTTCACCGGGAACAAATCCGCCACCAGTCGCCTGCCATCGCGCGTCGTGAGGAGATAGATCAGGTGGTACGCGCCGATCAGCAGCATCACGATGCCAGCGATGCGGTGGGACCAGCGGCGGAATGGCTCGCTGGAACCCAGGAGTTTCGCCAGCCAGGAATCGGGAAACTTCAGCGCGAATCCGGTGAGCGCCAGCACGATGAAGCTCGTGGCCAGCACCAAGTGCTGCCATCGCTGCGATGCCGTCATGCGCACCACGGGACGTTCGCTCATGCGCAGCCGGGACGCCGTCTTTTTAATGAACAACGTGCCATTATGCGCCAACATTGCGCTGATGGTGGCAAAAATTAAGAATAGATAAACGACGCGCACCCACCGGTTGAGCTGGCTGCCAAAATCTGCCCCCGCCGCTTGGCCGTCCGGGGGCACGTGGATTTTACCCAGGGAAAATTCCGTGTTGGCGCCCGGATGACACTTGCCGCACGTCTCCACTAGGTGGACCTTGCTGATCGTGGAGTTGGTGTCGGAAGAGGGAAGAATCTTGTGGTAGCCGTGGCAACTGGCGCAATTTGCCGCTACCGTGGATCCATACTGCGCCGCGAGCCCGTGGTAACTCTCAAAGAAGGTTTTCACCCGGTCTGCCGGCAGGTTGTACTTTGTGTTCAACCGCTCGGAGGCGTGGCAACGGCTGCAGACGTCTTCCGAGATGACCATGGAGGATCTGCCCTTGAGTGAGCGGATCTTGTGTTCATCATGGCAGCCAGTGCACGTCGGGGCGTCGTGCGAGCCGGCCAGGACCGCCTGGCCGTGGACACTCTGTGCCCACTCTCGCGCCTCTTTGTCGTGGCAGGCGCCGCAGGTCCCGGCCTGGCGCGAAAAGTATATGGGCGAGGTGGGCGAATTGTCGGAGATGATCTCATGCGAATCATGGCAGTCGCAGCAGGTGGCCGCGTCATCATGCCCCGCTTTCAACGCCAGGCCGTGCACGCTGGCATTGAAACTCTGCATTTGCAGTTGATGACAGCGTGCACAATCGACCCGGGCGATGGCTTTGTTGTCGTCCGGATGCCTGGCCGTGACATCCGCGTGGCAACTGATGCAATCGTTTGTCCCGTGGGCCGATGCCTTCAGTTTGGCTGCGTCCACAAACAGGGAAATCGCCTTGCCGGCGGCATTGGTCTTGAACAGCGTGTTGTCGCTGTGGCAATCCAGGCATTCGCTGTTCTTTACGCCCGCGAAGACGGAAAACGTCGTCAGCAGAAGCGGGATTAACAGCAGATAAGGGCAGCATTTCATTCCCTTGATTTTCAGGGGAAATCTCCCGTTAGACTCCACCTGCGTTGTCAAGAACTTGTCAATTCTTGAACAGCCGGAAGGCGGATTCTTGGCATTGGGCCATCGGATCGGAAGACATTTCGACTGCTAAACGGGAGGTGGGGGAGATTGGGCACGGGGAAGTCGGCGCTCACAACTGCATTTGCGGCTTTGCAACTTTACGCCTTTGCGTTGAAATGAACCGGTGAAACCAAAGTCGTTCATGCTCATCGCCGGTGAGGCCAGCGGTGATCTGCTGGCCGCGGAGTTGGTGGCGGCCCTGCGGGAGGAATTGCCCGACGCAACGTTTTTTGGCGCCGGCGGCAGCCGTCTGTCCGCCGCCGGCGTGGAACTGGCCTTTGACCTCACGCAGCATGCGGTCGTCGGCATTCCCAGCCTGGGCAGATATCTCAAGCTGCGCGACCTGGGCCGGCAGCTTCTGGCGCTGGCTGTCAAACGCCAGCCGGATTTCATCATCGGTGTGGACTATGGCGGGTTCAACCTGCGCTTCGGCCACAGTGCCCGGGAATATGTCCGCGACAACCCATTCTCCACTTGGAAACCGAAAATTGTCCAGTTCGTCTCGCCTCAGGTTTGGGCGTCGCGGCCGGGCCGGGCCAACCTGCTGGCGGCCGATTATGATTTGCTGTTGAGCATCTTCCCATTCGAAAAGGAATGGTATGCGCAGCGGGTGCCGCGGTTGCGTGTGGAATTTGTGGGGCATCCCATGATCGGCCGGTTTGCCAACGATGAACTGGGGCGACCGCTGTCTCCCGCGGCAGCCATCGCCAAGGATCCGCCGCAGATTCTGCTGCTGCCCGGCAGCCGCAAGAGCGAATTGCGCCAGCACCTGCCCTCGGTGCTCGCGGCGGTCAAATTGATCCAGGAGAGGCTGCCTGCAGCGAGAGCAAGAATGGTGCTGCCAAATCCGGCGCTGGCGCAACTGGCCAAGTCGCTGGGCTCGACCGTGGATGTCCAAATCGGCGAATTGCCCTGGGCCCTTTCCGAGGCCGACGTCGCCATTGCCTCCACGGGTACGGTGACCATGGAATGCGCCTTTTTTGGCGTGCCGACCGTGACCATTTATAAGAAGCCGTTGCTCGGGCTGGCGTTGGCACTGGGCATCATCACCGTAAAATCATTCACGATGCCCAATTTGCTGGCGGGCGGGGAAGTTTATCCGGAATTTCTGCAAGGGCGGTTGACGCCGGAAAACGTTGCGCAAGCCGCGTTGGAGCTGTTGCAAAATGAAGCGCGCCGGGCAACGATGAGACTACAGTTGGCGGCGGTCATTGCCTCCCTCGGAAATCCGGGGGCGCCGAACCGCGCGGCTGGGGCCATTTTGAGTTTGATCAAATGAATGCCCGCCTCCGCGGTTTGGTTCGATCCTGGTGCTTGCGAGCAAGAGAACAAGAATCGCGCCGAAAATGATTTGAAATTATGAAAGACCTGACCAACGTGTTCTGGATTAAAGCCAAAGGATTTTTGTTTCTGCTGATTCTGCCTCAAAGAGCTAGTTGGCAGAATGGCTGGCCGAAACTCAGGCCTTGGTTTGAATTGAGGCGGGCGGAATCGCCGGGGTCGTGCCGGGTCCACGCGCTTTCTTGATGGCCAGGACAGCCCGGTGGCTGTTGTCCGATATCAATTGCAAATCATGGCGTAACGCCAGATTCTCGCCGTGTTTCAACACCAGTCGGTCGGCGTAGCCTTGAATGATCGTCAAGATATTGTTCAATTCATGCGCCACCTCGCGCCCGATCT
The DNA here is from genome assembly GCA_049509875.1 of Verrucomicrobiota bacterium. GTDB lineage: Bacteria > Verrucomicrobiota > Verrucomicrobiia > Limisphaerales > UBA11358 > UBA11358. The sequence continues at coordinate 4,884 of JBEKZM010000049.1, forward strand.
GGTTTTGCGGGTCGGTTGGCGCCGGTTCCGGGTGCAACTGGGTCGGCGCGGCCGGTTCCAATGCGGGCGTTTTTTTCTGGTGAATGTTGTCCAATGATGGCATTTCAAGAAAGTTCAGCAACCTCCGCGCCAATAGGGTTTTACTCCGAATTGCGGTCGCGGCGGTCAACGCTGTGCGCCAAAACGTGACAGGTTTGCCTCGCTTGAGGGCAGCATGACGTTTTACCGATAAACCCTGCCAAGGTTCATAATTACCGGTTCATAATTACCGGCTGACTTCCGGCGCGGGAATGGTTAGACTGCGCCGCTCAAATTGACATGAATCTTGCGCTGGACTCCATTGGCCTCATTGCCGGCAGCGGTTCGCTGCCCTTGGATTTCGCCCGCCTGGCCCGACCGGCCGGTGTCCGGCGAATCGTCGCGGTTGCGGCCGAAGGCGAAACGGACCCGGCGCTCGCCACGCTTGTGGATGAGATTGTCTGGCTAAACGTGGGGCAGGTGGGGAGGATGATTTCCGCTTTGACCAGCCGCGGCATCAAACAATGTGTCATGGCCGGCCAGCTTGCGCCGAAAAACCTGTTTGACGTGCGGCCCGACTTGCGGGCAATGGGCGTGCTGATGCGGCTCAAAGAAAAGAACGCGCACACCCTCTTTGGCGCCGTGGCCGAGGAGCTGAAAAAGGACGGCGTGGAGCTGATTGAAGCCACGCCCTGGCTTGCGCCGCTGATGCCCCAAAGTGGTTTTGGGCTCGGCCCGAAGCTTTCCGAGGAGCAGCGCAGCGACGTGAACTTTGGTTTCCGCATTGCCAAGGAAGTCTCCCGGTTGGAAATCGGGCAGTTGGCCGTGGTGAAGGACGGGACCGTGCTGGCCGTTGAGGGATTCGAGGGTACGGACAAATGCCTCGCGCGCGGCGGCGAACTCGCCGGCAAAGATGGGGGAGCCGTGGCCGTCAAAGTCGCCAAGTTGAACCATGACATGCGCTTCGACATCCCGTGCATTGGCGCCAGGACCCTCGAGACCTGTGCCGCCGCCAAGATTTCCGTGCTCGCGCTCGAGTCGGGCAAAACCTTGTTGCTCGATCGCGACCAGTGCGAACAGTTCGCCAAAAAGAACAAAATTTCACTCACCACTATTGAAGCCGGCTGAGCCGGTTCATGGTTGATGGCGAAAGGAGCCCCGGAAACGGCCATTGCCTAAGGCAAATAGAAGCATAATCATAGATTTTTATGTTAAAGTCTCACGAACTCGTCGGTTTCATGTCGCCCGCGCTGGCGACGGACATCCTCCAATTCACGTTTGAGTCGGACAAGCCGGCTTACAAGGCCACGTTGGCCGCCGTGGCGCAGGCCCGGCATGTGCGGCCCGTTTTTCTCGAACGCCAGCCGCGCGACGCGCGGCACGTGGCCATGCTCGCCGCCCTAACCAAACCGCAGATGGACGCCGCGGCGGGCGCACTGCTCCGCGCTTGGCTGGTGAAGAAACACCAAGCCATGCTGGTGGATTACTTGAATGCGCTCAACATCCCCAATGAGAATGGCGTAGTCGAGGATTTGCCCGCCTCCGTGGACGACGCGAATTTGAAAGCCGCCGTGGAACTGCTGCTGGGCAAATATCCGCACGAAGTGGTCGCAGTCTATCTGAATGCGTTCAATGACATGAACAACGCCAACTGGGCGAACCTGAAAACGATGCTGGAGAGCGACTCGCGCCTGCAATTGGGCGCTCAAGGTTAGCGGGGCTGCCCGGTTTACCTAAAATACTTTTAGCCATCTGCGCAGAGGGCGCATTTTTTACGATCTGCGATTCACGCGTCGGCCGCAAGTCCAGGTACAACGACGTGCACAGCAGCAAGAAGATGCCCGTCAGCAGTCCGGCATACCAGGCCACCAGGCGGACTTTGATCGAGCGCGAATTCACGCGGCTACCTCATCGCTCAAACTATAGCCCACTCCGCGCACCGTGCGCAGCAGTTTGTTTTCATACGGATCGTCGATTTTTTCCCGCAGGTGCCGAACATAGACATCCACGATGTTGGTCAGGCCCTGAAAACTCTGGTCCCAGACATGCTCAATTATCATGGTGCGCGAGAAAACCCGGCCCGGATGGGTGGCCAGATATTCCAGCAGGGAGTATTCCTTGCCCGTGAGGTCGATTTTTTTCCCGGCTCTTTTGACTTTCTGTGAGAGACGGTCAATTTCCAGGTCCCCCACGCGCAGCACGCTCGAGCGGTTGACCGGCCCGCGCCGCAGGAGGGCCTTGACCCGCACGAGCAACTCGGCGAACGCGAACGGCTTGGTCAGGTAATCGTCGGCGCCCATTTCGAAGTTCGAAACCTTGTCGCCCATGCTGTCCCGCGCGGTGAGAATCAGAATCGGCACCTGGGTATTCTTGCGGCGGATGCGTTCGAGTATTTCCGTGCCGCTCAAGCCGGGCAGCATCAGGTCCAGAATGATCAAATCGTAGGCGTAGGCGTCCGCGGTTTCCCACCCCTGCTGGCCGTCGTGGCACACATCCACCGCCAGGCGATCCGCCTTCAGCCCGCGCGCGATGATGTCGGCCACCTTCTTTTCGTCTTCCACCAATAGTATCCTCATAGGCTGTTATAATAGACACCCGAATAGAGCAAACGTTTATTAAGTCACTCTATATGGTTGATTAAAATCCGTTCGGAAAGCCAAGGCGAAAAGCGGGAAAGCGGAAACGAGGCATACGGAATTTTTAACGCAAAGACGCCAAGGGGCAGCAGCGCAAGGTGTTGGGACGCGAATTGATTGAACCACAGATACCGTAACGGCGGAAAAACCGAAGCCGAAAAGCCGGCCTGTTTAGGAAATTAACCACGTGAGGGGCATTCAGGGCTGACTCTTTCCGTCCTTAGGCGGTTTAGCGAACATCCAAATCGAACGGGAGGCGCGCATAGACGCCGCACGCGGAGTTAAACTGGGTCAAGAAATCGAGCTGGTCGCTGACTTGGGCGGCCACGCGCCCGGCCAGGCCCTCGCGGGCGAGCGGGGCGGAACGTTTGTCCAGGTTTTCCTTCAGCAGCTCCATGAAGTCCTTTCTGTGCGGGTATTCGGCGATGGTGTATTGGGTAAGTTTCGCCCGCTGGGCGGCATCGGCTATGGCCGCGTCCAGTCCGCCGAGTTCATCCACGAGCGCGATTTTTCTCGCGGCGGCGCCGGACCACACGCGGCCTTGGCCGAGTTCATCCACACGGTTGGTGGTCAGGTTGCGGCCGGAGGAAACGCGCGCCAAAAAATCGGCGTAGAAGCTGTCCACCAAGTTCTGCATCTGCATCATTTCCTCGTCGGACCACGGGCGGGAGATGCTTGCAGAATCAGCGAAGCGCCCGGTTTTCACCGTGTCAAAAGTGATGCCATGATCGTTGGCGAGTTTCTGCAAATTCAGGTGCAGGCCAAAGACCCCGATGGAGCCCGTAATGGTGTCCGGCTCGGCAAAGATGCGGTCGGACGCGGTGGAAATAAAGTAGCCGCCGCTGGCGGCGACGGTGCCCATGGAGACCACGAGGGGCCGCGACTTGTGCAAGTTGCGCATTTCTTCCAAGATCACTTCCGAGGCCGTGACGCTGCCGCCGGGGCTATTCACGCGCAGAACCACGGCCTTGACGTTGTTGTCCTTCTGCACCTCACGCAGCATTTTGGCAAAGCGGTCCCCGTAAATCCCCTCGCCGCCGCCTTTGCCGTAACCATCCGCGATTTCGCCTTCGGCATAGATGACGGCGACAGTGTCTCTCTTCAGTATGCCTTTCGCCTGCGACCGGCGCGCCTCGGGCGCGTAGTCCTCCGGGGAAATTTGCGCGAGCCGGTCATACTTGCCGGTCTTGCCCGTGATGGTGCGAAGTCGCTCGAGGACCTTTGCTTCGTATGCCGTACCGGTGATCAATCCGGCGGTTTTGGCCGTATCTGCGCGAAGGATAGCGTGGCTGTCGGCGAGCGCCTGGAGAGCATCGGGCTTGATTTGGCGGGTGTCGGCGACGCTGTTGATGACTTCGGCCCAGACGTCGGCAAAAAGCGCGCCTAGCTGTTCTTTATTTTCCGGGCTGAAATCCGACCGGAGAAACGGCTCGACGGCCCCCTTGTATTTGCCGTGGCGCACGGGCTGGAACTCGATGCCGTATTTGTCGCCGGCATTTTTGAAAAATGTGCCGGTGGCGGCGAGGCCATTGAATTCTACCGTACCAATCGGGTTCATCAAAATTTCATCGGCGGCCGACGTCAGATAGATGTCGCGCTTGCCCGCGTTGACGAGGTAGGCAACGACGGGCTTGCCGCTGTGGCGGAATTCGAGGATGGCTTCGCGCACTTCCTTCAACGCGGCGAAGCCGGATTCGTAACCCATCGGCGCAATGCTCCCGTGCAGATAAAGTGCGGCGATGCGCGGGTCTCTGGCCCCGAGGCGAAGGCTGTCGGTCACGGCGCGGAGCGAGACGGTGTGGTTCCCGTCGCCGAGCAGGTCCGCGAGGACGCCGGCGGCGTTCTCATCGGCCGGTTTGTCGGCGATGCCGTTGGCGAGGTCGAGCACGAGCACGGATTTATTCTCGACGCGTGGCTTTTTCCCGCCGCCTACAATGGCGGCGAACAGCAGGAGGAGCAACATGGCCATCAATGCCAGACAGCCAGCGCCGGTGATGATGCACGACCATTTCAGGCCGCACGCGATGAAGTGGAACAGTTTTTTCATAAAACTTGACTGTTAGACACTGGGGTAAGGATTTCGTTTCATTACTTGCCTGGCGGCCGCGGCAAAACCAAGGCTGATGGCTATCGGCCGAGGTCCCGTCCTTGGAGTTTTATCCGGCACTCTGCCGCGGGAAGGCAATACGGTCCGCACAAGCAGGTCAGCTTCTTTTGCGCCGCGCCCCGGGCGAAATCGGTCGAACTGGTTGGCGACTTCAATGAATGGCAGCCATTGCCAATGACCCGATCGATGGACGGTTGGTGGCTGGCCCAGGTCGAATTATGCCATGGCCACCACCAATACCGCTTTCTGACGGACGGCCAACCCACGCTTGATCCGCACGCGGTCGGGATTGCCCGGGATGATCAGAATGAGCGGGCTTCACTCATTGCAGTGAGTTAGGGGTCGCCATTGTGCGGGCCAGAGTAATGCCGGGTATTGTTTTCGCCGGAGTAACGCCCTCAAAAAAAGAAGGCCGCAGGATGGCGGCCGGTGTTTGGCTTGGAATTCTACTTTGCGGCCTTGGCGGCCCGAACCCTGGCCCAGCGAGCCCGGGCGGCTGCCGCAATCTTGGCGCGGGCCGCGGCGCTCATTTTCCTGGGGCCGCGCCTGGCCGGCGCGGCGGCCTTCACCCTGGCCCAGCGGGCCTTCTGGGCGGCCCGGATTCTCGCAATGCCCGCGGCGCTGATTTTTTTCCTGCCGCGGCCGGCCGGCGATCCGGTGTCGGCGGCGCCATTGCCCTGGATTTTGTTTAGTTCCGATTGCAGGGTCTCAATCTTTTCCTTGAGGCCGGCTGCATGTCGGAGTTGAGCGGGACTTAGGTGGATTAAACTCACGGTTTAATTTATAGCGATTAACCGGACTTAGTCCAAGCAAAAAATGAGACGAAATATGGCGCTGGTTACCATCCACGCAGCGGTCTTAATAACACGATGGAACGCTCGAAATCAGAACTTGTTGCGGTGTATCATTTAAGAGTGCGAAAAGAATAGCTTGGAAGTTTGCTCCCGCTGCGGTTCACTGGGGGTTGTGGAAGGCGAAAGATCATTGGTAGGGACGGTTATCTGCCTGGCGCTCGCCGGGTTGTTTCTGTCCCGCTCCGTGGGCCTGGAAGCGGAAGCTTCTTTTACCAACTTGCTGGCACAGGCCGCGCTGGCTGAAAGCCGGGGTGATATCCTGGCCGCCGTGGAAATTTACGGCCGGGCGCAAAAGTCGGAAACGGATGGCGCATCCCATCTATGTGTTCTGGCCCGGCGCTATTGCGGGCTGACCTATTTGACCGATTCGGCCGCAATTCAGAAGGACCTGGTCAAACAGGCGCTGGCCTGTTCGCTCGAGGCAGTCACGCTGGATGGCAACAGCGCCGATGCTCACGCGTGTCTGGCCGTTGCCTACGCGAAAAGTTGCGCCTTCGCTGATCTCAAAACCGAACTGGCGTACTCCAGATTGTTCAAACTTGAGGCTGAAAAGACCATTGCCCTGGATCCAAAACAGGACATTGCTTATTATCTCCTGGGCCGGTGGAATTATGCCATCGCCAATGCGGGTTTTTTCGCGCGAGCCTATGTCAAACTGATCTACGGCGGACTCCCCAAAGCGAGCTATCAGGACGCCATCGCCGACTTCCACAAGGCGATCGCGCTGGCGCCCAATCGGATCATCCACCACGCCGGGCTGGCCATGGCTTGCGAGGCGGCCGGGGAGAAGACGCTCGCCCTCGCGGAACTAAGCCGATGCCAGGGCATGAAGGCCGCCGGTCCGGAGGACGAAGAGGCGCGGCGGGATGCCTTAAAGCAACTTAGCCGGCTCAGCCAGGAATAGGCGCTCCCTCAACTTACTTCTGTTCGCCCAGCGACTCCACAGTCGCGGTCAGGGCTTCCAATTTTTTCGACAACAGCGCATTCTGCTGTTCGAGGGATTGGATTTGGCGGTCCCTGGCGTCCAATTTTTCATTCAAGCCCTGGATGGCTGCCAGCGTCACGCCGCTGGCATCGGCGAAATAAATTATCTTTCCGTCCGTCCCCAGGCCAAACGCGGCCTGAAAATCCTGTGCCATGGGTCCGATATGGTGTATGTCCGGCGGTTCGTTGGTGTACCGCCAGGCTTCAATGGGCAGCGCCGCGAGCCGGTCCAGGATGTCCCGGGGTTGGATGCTGGCGAAGCCGGTTTTGAGATTGCGGTCCGAAGCATAACCAGGTATGACCGCCACCGTAAGCGTGTTGCCGTTGGTGCCCAGGAGAATGCCATTCGCTGCCTGCAAATTGACGGCGTCGGTTAGGCCATTCAAGCTCGTGACGGCTTGTCCCGGTGTGAGATCGGCGACGACTCCCGCGGTATAGGCGTAGTTTGCCTGCGGCGCCGGTGTGATCGGCAGCGGCGGGCCGACTGGTGTAAATTGAACCGCCGGCAGTCCGGACGGTCGGACGCCAATGTTCAACCAGCGGCTTGAACCGTCGCCCATCGTAATGGGATCAAACGGCAACGGCACGGTGAACAAGCCATTGACCACCTGTACCGTCTGGGTGGCCAATTCGCTGACGGCCAGGGCGTTGCTCGGCGCGTTGAGGAGCTGCAAGGTGAAATCATAGGCGCCGGTTACCGGCAGCTTGTTGGTATTGGATTGATTGGTGCCGACCTGACTCAAGGCGCCTTGAAAAAATACGTAGGGGAATGGAAATTCAACGGGAAAAAGCCAGGGCGGCGGATTCGGCGGAATGTCCGGGACAACGGCTGTGATGTTGGTGCTTAGCTCCAGGTTCTGGCCGTTCGGACCAACATAATCGTCAATGACTGTAACGACGCCGATCTTGGGCGCGGCCCCCGAAAACATTGTGATAGGCACGGCCGGCTGCCCTGGTGAAAGGCAGCCGCCGGCGAATTCAAACGTGATGTCGCCAAACGGCGCCAGCGTGGCTGACTGTATGGCAGAGGGGCTGCTATAGACTGCATCGTATCCGCAGCCGTTCGGCGCGCCGAAATGAACCACCAACTTGACACAGTTACTGGCTGTCGATGAAAGGTGGTTCAAGTCGATCGTATAGGCGTAAACATAGACCTCCGGCGGATAGCCAAAAGTCGGCGCCGAAGCCGGCACGCTGCTCGCGATGGTGGCGGTCCCGGAGGCACCACTGAGCGTGAAATTGGCTGTGGCCTGCAATATTGGCGTCGGACCAATGTACGCATTTTGCAAACACGCATACGGCGGGCTGCCGTTGATAGTCAGGGGCGTATTAGCCCGCGTGCCCGCCGCCGCGAGGAAGCCCAAGAGGATGTAAGTCGGGATTCTTTTCATGGGAAGTCCTTTCAATCGTGGCTGCGCGGTCGACTCGAAACGGAACCAATGGACAGGCGGCGAGAGCGTGTGCGGTGCCGATTGGTGATGCACCGCTACCTGGCGTCTCTGCTTGACTGGTTTTGAACATCCGCGCCTCCGCTCAAATCAAGCCGGCTCCACGTGGTCGCCGTGCTTTCTGAGATCCTTAACTTATGAGCTAAATTAGAAAAATTGCAAGCTCGAACTGGATGAGTTTCCAATAATGTCCGCAGTGTCCTAAAATGATACGCTGTCTCACAAAATCAAGACAATCGCTAATGGAACGTAATGATATTGAAAGGCTTGCGGAATTAATCCTGTGTCAGGTCAACGTGTGACCTCATCAACTTCCTTTTCGTCGGTGATGGCGATTTGGCGGATCGGGCTGAGGCGGGAAGATTCGGAAATGCTCCAAGCGGCGCCTTTTACTTTTGACGCGGCTGATTGCTGGATGGCCGGTGCATGGCAATACAGGAAAACCAATACGGTCGCACCAAACAGAAAGATAAACACCAAACGTGTGCCGACAGCCAGACGCCGGCGAAGGTGCTTCCAAAAAGTTGCCGCCGCCTCGTCGCGTCGCTGTTCCAAGAGTTCCTGCCGGAGTTGAACGTGCACTTCGTGGAAACTCGGACTGACTGCCATTCTCAGGCTCACAACCTGAATCGGAGCAAAAATCGCGCCACAGCGGCTTCACGGTGAACACCGATTGAGTGGGCCCTTCGGCGGCTCTTCTGGGCTCGAGTCAAATCAATGTTTGCGGCGCTTTTTGGATGCCGGGCGGACCGCTGCGGTTTCTTCCGGCAGTTCCCATTCCATCTTGCCTTCGATGATTTCCGTCAGTGCAATGTCTGCCAGACCCATGCTGTCGGGCACATTCACTAGCGGACGGCTCAAACCACCGCCGCCGGAATTGAGCTGGCGCACCCGACGTGAAATGAGGTTTACCAGCACATTGGGGTTGCCAACTTTTTCATTAGCCAATTTGCAGAGTTCAGCGTTCATAGTTTAAAAATAACCCAGAATAATAGCCAAATTTCTGGCCGAAGGGCCATGGGGTGTTCACCCCATTGACAGCGGGCGGTCCTGACCATCGCCCAGAGAAGCGGATGGGAGCGATATCAACCGCCCGCGGGCCGGTTTTGGCGGTATCTGCCACCAAGAGGCTTCAACGTGGGTGCTCAGGGGTTGGCGGCGCCTACTTCAGTTGCGGCACACGGATGTCTCCGGAATGCCCAATAACGCCAAAGGCCGACAACAGCCACACCACGACGCAAATCACCACGACGACGTTCAGGATCTTTTTGATCTTGGAGTCCATGGGGATATATGAATTGACGAGCCAGAGGAGCACGCCGACGATGATCAGCGTGATAATGAGAGAGATCAGTGACATGAGGAGCCTCCAGTGTGTACGGATGTTTTATTGTTCATGGTTCGAGCTTAATCTGGCAGGCCGAAGGCCGCCATGGGGTGTTACCCGACCAATCCGCAATGAGCCGTCGGATGCCCGCAGGAGGGCCAATGGGATGAAACCCTACCTCGTCCACATGGACTCATCCGCGTCCTTGATTTTTAAAGGCTCAAACGGGAGCGGTAGCAAACACGAAGGGCGCAAATGAGGAAGCCAAGCCAGCAATCGCATCAACGTCCGTTATGCTCGATCGTCTTAACCGCGACCTCTCCAACCGGCCCGGCCGCGCGGTCTTGAGCCAACGGCCGTGCCAAAGAAACACGAGACGGGAGCCTGCTCCCGCTCCCACCTAAAACGACGGCGCGGGCGAGCTTTAGATAAGCCCGAAAGACGCGCTCGTTTTCGAAATGCTTGGCCATTTGCCAAACTTACCACCAGGACCCCGGGACGACAAAGCACGCGAGGCGTGCAAAACATTCACCGTCACATAAATAAGTATTCACAAAACCATCGAGGTGCAATTTACTGGCACAAGCCGGGCGACTCGGTAATCATTGCCGGGTGAGCGACGTGACCCGCATCCTTGAGTCCATCGAGCACGGCGACCCCAAGGGCGCCGATGAACTGCTGCCACTGGTTTATGGCGAGTTGCGCAAACTCGCGGGATCGAAAATGGCGGGCGAAGCGGCCAACCAAACTCTGCAACCCACCGCGCTGGTGCATGAGGTCTGGTTGCGCCTGGTCGGCAACGCGGAACCCAAGTTTGAAAACCGCGCCCATTTCTTTGCCGCCGCCGCCGAGGCGATGCGGCGCATTCTCATTGACAAAGCGCGCCACAAGCGCGCCCTTCGTCACGGCGGCGACCAGCAGCGCGTGGACCTGGAAGACGTGGCCCTCGCCGCGCCGGGCGACGACGATGAGCTACTGGCCGTAAACGAGGCGCTGGATAAGCTCGCCGCCAAAGACAAGGTCGAGGCCGAACTGGTGAAGTTGCGTTATTTCGTCGGCATGACCCTTGAGGAATCCGCCCAGGTTTTGGGCATCTCTGCCCGTACCGCCGACAACTATTGGGCTCACGCCCGCGCGTGGCTCTACCGGGAGATCAAAGTCCAACGCCAATAATGCAAGTTTTGCCGCATCCCAGCGGCTCCGATTCCTGTTTCTTGATTTCCCTTGAAGATTCGTTGCGCTTTTTGTTCTGGTTTTTCGCATTGGACAGGAGAGAGTAATGCCGTCTGTCCATGATGGACCCCCCTGATCGCGAATTGGCCGTATTTAGCGCCGCCCGGCAACTGCCGGGGCCGGAGCGCGGTGCGTTTCTTGACCGGGCGTGCGCCGGCGACCCCGCGTTGCGTCAGCGCGTCGAAGAGCTCCTGCAAGCCAGCGATGCCGCGGGTGATTTCCTCGAGAGTCCCGCCGCCGGTTCGCCCGGGCCGGCGGCCACCGTTCGGGTCACGGTCAAGTCCGCCGAGAAACCTGGCGACCACATCGGCCGCTACAAATTGCTTCAGCAAATCGGCGAAGGCGGCTGCGGCGTGGTCTATATGGCCGAGCAGGAGCAGCCGGTTCGCCGCCTCGTGGCGTTAAAAGTCATCAAGCTGGGCATGGACACCAAGAGTGTCATCGCGCGCTTTGAAGCCGAGCGGCAGTCGCTGGCCCTGATGGATCATCCGAACATCGCCAAGGTGCTGGACGCCGGTGCGACGGAAACCGGCCGGCCATATTTCGTCATGGAACTGGTGCGCGGCAGCAAGATCACGGATTACTGCGACGAACACCACCTCTCTACTTCGGAACGGCTTGCATTGTACATTCAAGTATGTCGCGCCATCCAGCATGCGCACCAGAAGGGTGTCATCCATCGGGACATCAAACCTTCAAACATTCTGGTGACGACGAACGACGGCGAGCCGGTGCCCAAGGTGATCGACTTTGGCATCGCCAAGGCAACGCATGGCAGGTTGACCGATCAAACCCTGTTCACCGCCTTCGAGCAATTCATCGGCACGCCGGCCTACATGAGCCCGGAGCAGGCGGAGATGAGCGCGCTGGACATTGACACGCGCAGCGACATCTATTCGCTGGGTGTATTGCTGTACGAACTGCTGACGGGCCAAACACCCTTCGACGCCAGGAAGCTGCTGCAAGCCGGGCTGGACGAAATCCGGCGCACGATTCGGGAGGAAGAACCAGCCAGGCCCTCGACGCGCTTGAGCACGATGCTGGCTGGGGAATTGACGACTGCGGCACGACGCCGTCAGACGGAGCCGCCCAAGCTGATTCATTTGGTGCGCGGTGATCTGGATTGGATCGTGATGAAGGCGCTGGAAAAAGACCGCACCCGCCGTTACGAGACCGCCAATGGCTTGGCGGCAGATATTCAGCGCCATCTCGACAACGAACCCGTGCTGGCGAGTCCACCGGGCAATCTTTACCGGCTCCAGAAATTGTTTCGGCGGCATCGCGCCGGCGTCATGGCCGGGAGCCTGGTCCTGTTGGCGCTGGTGGCAGGCATAGTCGGGACGACCTGGGGTTTGATGGATGCGCTGCGGCAGAAGCACGAAGCGGAGCGCCAGGGCAGGATTGCGAAGCACACGACCGAATTTTTGACCGGGATGTTTGAGAGCATTGATCCGGCGGAGGCCAAGTTGCGCGAGATCAGCGTGCGGGAAATCCTCGATCAGGCCAGCAGCAACATCGGGAATGCTTTTCCCAACGATCCCATCACCGAACTGCCCATCCGCAGAACGATGATCGGCATTTATGAGAAGTTGGGGAAGGACGACACGGCACTTCCCAACGCCGAGGCAGCCCTTCGGCTGGCCAAATCCATCCACGGGCAGGAAGATAATTCCGATACAGCCAAAAGTCTGGACGATCTGGCCGGCTGCCTGCGCGCTTTAGGCCGCCTAGACGAGGCGTTGCCGAAAGCAGAGTCATCGCTGGCGATGTGGCAGCGCCTCTATCACAGCGATCACGCTGAAGTCGCGACAGGATTGACGGTTGTTGGTGATTGTCTGCACGACTTGGGTCGCATGGACGAGGCCCTGGCGAAGCAGGAGGCCGCCTTGGCGATGCGGCAAAGAATGTATAAAGGAGAAGGGGTAGAGGTAGCCGACAGTCTTGACGATGTGGCGACCTGTCTTGCGGAATCGGGCCGTTTGGATGAAGCGCTGCCAAAATATGAAACCGTGCTGGCGATGCATCAGCGCATTTACAAAAGGGATCATCCTTCAGTGGCTCTGGATCTGGACAATCTTGGCTCGTGCTTGCGGTTGCTGGGGAAAAATGACGAGGCTCTGGCGAAGTACGAAGAGGCTCTGGCGATGGAGGAGAGGATTTACAAAGGCGACCATCCGAGCGTGGCTGCCGAGCTGGCCAATCTAGCGGATTGTCTGCAAGTGCTGGGCAGAATGGATGAGGGACTATCAAAGTCCGAGGCCGCGTTGGCGATGAACCAGCGCATTTACCCGGGAGACCACCCTTTGGTCGCCAAAGGGCTGAGCTATCTGGCCTGCTGCCTGGAATCATTGGGCCGCTGGCCGGAAGCCTTGCTGAAGCACGAGCAGGCGTTGGCCATGTGGCAACGTGTTTATAAGCGAGACCATCCCGATGTGGCCTTTGAATTGGGCGACGTGGCGCGCTGTCTGCAATACCAAGGCCGATACGCGGACGCGCTACCGAGATTTGAGGCGGCCCTGGCCATGGAAAAGCGACTCTTCAAAGGCGACCATCCCGACGTGGCGACCGCATTGTGCAATGCCGCCCTGTGTCTGGACTATCTCGATCGTCCAGCCGAAGCCCTCCCTGAGCACCAGGCCGCCTTGGAGATGCGGCAGCGAATCTACCATGCCGACCATCCTGACGTCGTCGTGTCCTTGGCCAACTTGGGACTTTGCCTGGAACACCTTGGCCGTTTTGACGAGGCGCTCTCGAACCACGATGAAGCCCTGGCCATGGCGCAACGGGTGTACATGGGTGATAACATGGAAGTAGCCAGACGACTCAGAGACCGCGCCCTGTGCCTGGAACGGATGGGACGCTGGCCTGAAGCCCTGACCAATGAAGAGGCAAGTTTGGCAATGTGTCAGAAAATTGACGCGGGGGACCATCCCAATCTGGCCATCGTCCTCATTAGCATTGGAGACTCGCTGAGTGTCCTGTCCCGGTTCGACGAGGCCATTCCGAAATACGAACAGGCTCTGGCGATGTTCAAGCGGATTGATGCGGCCCAACCCGGCAACAACGTCGTTCGAAGCGGCCTCGCGAGATCCTGCTTGAAACTGGGCGATTTGCTCGGAGACAAAGGAAGAACCGCGGAAGCGATCACAAACTACCAAAGCGGCCTGCGCATTGCCGCATCCATCCTTGAGAGCGATGCGGCAAACGCAGATGCAAAAAAACTGCGCGTCGCTTTCCGCATCAAACTGGGCGAGGAAAAGGCCGAGGTTGTGGTTAACAAAATCCTGCCCCGCAGCCAGGCCGAGCAGATCGACCTGAGGGAAGGAGACGTGTTGGTCCACTACAACGGCCATCCGGTGGTCTCTTCGGCTGATCTTCCGATTCTGACGGGGCGTGCCACCGGAAGTGGAATTGCGTTGGAAATTCGTCGTGATGGGGCTCCATTGGATTTAGCCGTAAAGGTCGGGCCGTTGGGCGCGCTCTGCGAAGACCGGACCCTGCCAGCTTCGCCCGGTCCTTGAGTATTCCGCTGGACTTTGGTTATGTTGCACAATCCTGCAGTATCGGGTAATCGCTGAGGTGCGAGTGGCCTCCTCCTCATTTCTATAAAATAGTTTGCGCCTTTCGCCCAATCATTCCGCATTGTGCTGTGAGGGGCGATATTCGCTCATAACCAAACCAAAACCAGGCGCTTTGCGCTTGAAAGAGAAAGAACAAACAATGAAGAATCAACTCAAACTGGAAAAAGTCACAGCCCGGTCGAGCCAATCAGGGTCGGCGATGGCGGCTCTGCTGCTGCTGGGAATTGCCACGACGTCGGCCCTGGGCGAGGTCCTGCCGCCCTCGTCGTTGCCCTATGGGTTAAGTTACCAGGAATGGTCGGCCAAATGGTGGCAGTGGAGCCTGGGACAATCCACGGAGCGCTTGGAGTTGGTGGGCGGCCCGGGCATTTGCGAAGGCCCCGCCAGCCAGGTGCGGTTTCTGGCCGGTGCGTATGGTTTCGGGGTCACCGCCGAAACGAACCATGTCACCATTTTCGCCGGGACGCCACTCTTTCTGACGGTTCTGGGCTTTGTGGCGGATAATACCGCCTGTCCCACCAACAACTTCACTTCGTTGACCGGCGATCAACTGGCGGCGGAAGCCTTGAGCGGGTGGAGTGGCGCCGCCAACTTGACTACTTGCACGATCGATGGGGTGCCGGTCGCCGGCATCGCCGACCCGACCAACTCAGTTTACAACGTGGTGTCCCCGGCTTTCAGCTACACCACGGCCGACCGTGACAACATTCTTTCGATTGTCGAAGGAGAAGACTGCATCCCCGGAGGGCTGACCATTTATCCGGCGGTGACGGACGGGGTGTACTTGATGCTGTCCCCACTGTCGCCAGGGAGACACACGATTCACTGGGTCGGCGTAGCCGGCCCGCTCAGTTCGCCCATTGTGGATGATGACGTCACTTTTGACATTACGGTACTTCGAGACTTCGATGACTTCGGCCGCTAAGGCAGGCAACAGCGGTTCTAATTGCCCCTGATCTTGGGGAAGTACTCCCAAGATCAGGGCGCTCGCCCATAGCCGCCCCCTTATTATGCGGCGGTGGTCTCGGGTGAGGGAGAACCGCTCATTGCATCAGCCGAAAGAACAAGTTTCCTTTGGGTGGGGAATTGGTGGCGCGGTTATTGACGATGGGGCCAGCATAATTGCCCCACGCCGGAGTCCCGAGATCGGCATTGGTCTGCAGCGTCCATCCAGTGGCTGAGGTCGGCCAGGAAACAATCGCCTGGCTGCCGGCGAGGGTGATGGTCAGCCATGGCGCGCCAGGAGTTTGGATGGCGTAGAGCGACCAAAAGCCGCCGCTGAGGGCATAACCGTTGCCCGTCATCGCGCCACCGGCATCCGCCTGGCCGATGGTCCCGCTGAGGGAGTAAGGGCCGCCCGTGCTGGTGCCGCCACCACCGGCGATCTTAAACCAGTCGATGGAGTATGGCTGGGCGAGGCTGGCCACTGGCGCCAGCAGGACGAAGAGAAGAAGCAGTTTTTTCATAAGGATCCTATTTGCTGGCGGCGATTGATTTCACCAAGGCTTCCAGTCCATTCAAGCGTTCTGCCAGCGAATCATTCCGCTGTTTAAGCGATTCAATTTCCGCGGCTTTTTCCGCCACTTTCTGATTCAACCCTTGGATGGCCGCCAGTTCCACGCCATCAAATTCCAGCGTGCTGATGCCTTTATCATCGCGGCCGGGATAGAAGGCGTGTTTGAAATCCTGCGCCATCGGGCCGATGTTGGGCACGTCGGTGTCTTTCTCCCATTTGTAATTCCATTGCTCAATGGGGATGGCCGCCAGCTTGTCCAGCACGGCGCCAGTGTCCACCGGCTGGAAATTTTTCTTTGCGTTGCGGTCGGAAATGGCTGTCCAAGAAGTGGCCCCGGCGGCCAATTGCGCGCCGCCGCTGCCGGTGCCGGTGTAGAAGACAACGCCGCCGCTAGCCCGGGCCATGAACTGGTTGTTGGCTGTCGAAACAGTCGTGGCGCCGGAGTCATCGCTCCAGACAAACGAACCGTTATTCACCACTTGGGCCTGAAAACCTGCCGCCAGGCTATATACGCCTGCCGCCAAGTTTCCTGCGCCGCCAACGATCGTGGCATGATCGCCGCTGCAATAGTTGTGCGAGCCGCCAAGAATGGTCTCGTAACCATTGATCCAACAGTAATTGTAAGCTCCGCCACAAAGCGTCCCATAAGTGCTCGTATTCGTATTGCCCAATCCGCCGCCCAAAAACGAG
Source organism: Verrucomicrobiota bacterium (assembly GCA_049509875.1). Taxonomy (GTDB): domain Bacteria; phylum Verrucomicrobiota; class Verrucomicrobiia; order Limisphaerales; family UBA11358; genus UBA11358. Next base: position 21,278 of record JBEKZM010000049.1, read on the forward strand.
TCCGTGCCGCTGGCGCTGTTTTGGTTCCCGCCGGCAATCGTCGAGTAGGGGCCGGTGGCGGTGTCGTCATAGCCGCCGCCGACGGACGAGCTATCGCCACTGGCGGTGTTTTCATAGCCGCCGCTGACTGTCGCGGAGCCGTCGGGGCTGCTGGCAGTGTTGTAAACGCCGCCACCCACAGCCGAGCCATAGGCGGTGGCGGTATTGTCAGCTCCGCCCGCCACCGTTGTAAAGGTGGCGGTGGCGGTGTTTTCATAGCCGCCGCCAACCGTCGCCGCGTAACCGCTGGCAGTATTGTCCCAGCCTCCGGCCACCGTCGTAAAATTGCTGCTACTGAGATTGTCGTCGCCGCCACCGATCGTTGAATACTCACCGCTGCTGCTGCCGGATTGTCCGCCCGCCACCGTCGCCGAGTTGCCGGTGGCCTCGTTATTATCGCCGCCTCCGACGGTTGCTTGGATGCCGCTGGCGGTGTTTAACTGACCCCCGGCGACGGTTGCAAAATAAAAGCTGGCCGTATTCGCGTCGCCGCCACTAACCGTCGCGTTTTCGCCGGGCACGATCGAGTTGAACTCGGTAACGCCGGCCAGATTTTCAGCGGTGACGGCATACGGAGTTGGCGTCAATTGCTGCCTGGGAGCCAGCGTATTGAAAGAGGACGCGCCGCCAGGGCGCACGGCGACTTCCAGCCAGTTGGTGCCGCCGATGAGAACGCCCGCGCCAAAATCAACGGCCGTGGTGAACAGCCCGTCACTCACGGCGACGGCGCGGTTGGTGATCGGCCCGGCAACGATGGCGCCGGCAGTGTTGGTGTCAAACAAGGTGAACATCAGATCAAAGCTGCCGCTGGCAGGATTCGCTCCGCTGTTCAGCCGGCCCTGATAGGTGAATGCCGTGCCCTGGGCCTGGCTGGTTGACAGTTGAGAACTGATGGTTGTGAGCGTCAGCAGTGCCAACGCGAACGACGGGAATGCGGACTTGATTTTCATGATGGACTCCTTTTTTTTATTTCGATGGCTGGTTGCGGAACATTTTCTCCAGCGCCTCCAGATGCTGTTGCAATTCCAGAATTTCACCATTTTTGGTCTTAAGTGCCTGCTGTGTTTCCTGAAGCTTTTCGTTCAAGCCCTGGATGGCGGCGAGCGCCACGCCGCCCTCGTCAATGGGCGCGATGTGCTTGTCGTCCGTGCCGATGTTGAACGCGGCGGAAAAATCCTGCGCGACCGGGCCGATATGCCGGGTGGCAGCATCCACCTTGTAACTCCATTCGCTCAAGGGCAGGTGCGCCACCTTGTCCAGGATTTGCGCCGGACTCACCGGAGCGAAATCCTGTTTGGCATTGCGGTCGCTGTTGTTGTTGAACGTGCCATAGACCGATACACCACCCGTGGTCACATCCACCCGGACGCTGTTCGGCGCGGTGTTGACGTCGCCAACCGCCAGCACGATTTGGCCATAGCCGGCCGATATGCGCGAGGTGGCGCCGCCGGTGTTCAGGACATGGCCGGTGCCGGCGGAGTCCGCATACCAGTTGTAGCCCAGGTGGATGCCATCGGCGAGGGCTGGAAATGAGCCGTAGAGAAAGCCGGTGGAGTTTCCACCGCTGAGCGAGAGGTTATGGTAAGGTTTGGCTCCTCCAACCATGGCCACATCGCCCGCAAGCACGACTCCTCCAGCTGCGCTTACGGCAAACTGGTTGGCGGCGGTTGAAGAGAAGCTTCCGCCTGAATAGTCCGACCAGACAAATGAACCATCATTCAAGGCCATGGCTTCATGACCGGCCGCGAAGCTGGCGGCGCCGGAAGCGACATTGCCTGAACCTCCCGGAACCGTTGCTGCGTTGCCGCTGGCGGTATTAAAGTATCCGCTACTAATCGCCGTATTACCACCACTGGCAATGTTTCCATCACCACCGCCAACCTCTGCTCCCGAGCCGCTGGCGACGTTGTATTGACCGCCGCCTACGGTCGAGTCATCGCCACTGGCGGTGTTCTGATAGCCACCGCTCACGGTGGAACCATAGCCGCCGGCGGTGTTGAAAATTCCGCCAGCCACGGTTGCATATGTGTTTGTGGCGGCGTTGTCAGCGCCTCCCCCCACCGCCGAACTATCGCCACTGGCGGTGTTCTGATAGCCTCCGCTAACGGTCGCAGAACCGTCGGGGCTGCTGGCTGTGTTTTCGGCACCACCGCCCACCGCCGAACCCCAGGAACTGGCGGTGTTGAGATATCCGCCCGCCACAGTCGCATACTCATTGGCGGTGCTGTTGTCATAACCGCCGCCTAGAGCACTATATGATCCGGCGATTGTATTGTAGTCGGCGACGCCGGCAAGATTCTCGGCGGTGATCGCATACGGCTCGGGTGTCAGATGCTGGCGCGGTGCCAGTGTGCTGAAGCCGCCGCCGCCGCTGGGGCGGACGCCAATTTCCAGCCAGCGGTCAGCGCCCGGAAATTGAGGGCCGAAATCGAGCGTAGCCGTGAACAGTCCGTCGCTGACAATGGTGGTATTCGTCAGCGTGCCGCCGAGTTGGCTGGGCCCGCTGTCGTTGCTGAACAGCGCGAAAGTCAGATCGTAACTGCCGTTGGCGGGCGCCCCGCCGCTCTCAAGCTGACCTTGATAGGTGAAGGCCGTTCCTTGGGCGCAGGCGTTGGTTGGGCCGGAGCACACGGTTGAGAGCGCCAGCAGAACCAGCGCCACAGAGGGTTGGACAAATGTATTTTTCATATTGAAATCCTTTCTTATCCGCTTTCTAAAGGATTGGCCGGCCCGGGTTACACGGAATTTGAAAGGGGACGCCCTCCATCTCAGCACGGACTGATTTCAATTGTCGGCCGGCAGAATTCCAATTATAAACCAGTCCGATGAACGAGGATTCCCCGGCGAGCGGGAGGCAGGACGTGTTTGTGACCACCCTGTGGAGCGATGTGCTTGCCGCGGGCAACGATGATTTTGGCAAATCGGCCGCCGCCTTGCATCGTCTTTGCAGCGCCTATTGGTATCCCATTTACGCCTATATCCGCCGGCGCGGTTCGGACGCTCACGAAGCGGAAGACTTGACGCAGTCTTTCTTTGCCTATTTGCTGGAGGGACAGGTTCTGAAGAAGGCAGATCAGCATAAGGGAAGATTCCGTTCCTTTCTGCTGGCGGCAGTGAGCAACTTCCTGAACAACGAATGGGACAAGCGCCAGACATTGAAGCGTGGCGGGCAGCGGCAGATCATTTCACTCGATGAGGCAACCGCTGAGGGGCTCTACCGCAGCGAACCGGCTGGGAACCTCACTCCGGAGAAGCTCTTTGACCGGCAGTGGGCGGCCATGCTCGTCGAAAAAGTGCTGGTGTTGTTGCGCGAGGAATATGCCGCGGCCAACAACGCCGGCCTCCTCGCCCGGCTGGAACCGCTGCTCACCCAGGAAATCCCCCCTGGCTTGTACACCCGGTTGGCCGGCGAATTCAGCATGAACGAAGGGGCCGTAAAAGTGGCGCTGCACCGGTTGCGCCGGCGCTTCGGTGAATTATTGCGGCGCGAGGTCGGCTGCACCGTCGCGGATGCGACCTCGCTCGAGGAGGAAATCCGTTATCTTTTCTCCGCCATCTCGGAATGAGCGGCGCCGTGGCGCGGGAGATATGGCAAGAAACCCTGTAACCCGCCGGCTGGGTTGCTTTAGAAACAGGCACGAGGCTTGGCTGATATGATCACATCGAAAAAATGCCCGGTGTGCGGCGCAACTCTTGTTCCGGACGCTGCCGGCGGGCATTGCGTGCGCTGTCTGCTACAGCTGGCTTTGACGCCCGCCGAGCCGCCGGCCGATCCCGCCGGCGACCCACCCCCTTTCGAACAGCCGGGGGAAAGAGTCGGCCGCTATAAGCTCCTCCACCAAGTTGGCGAAGGCGGCTGCGGGGTGGTCTATATGGCCGAGCAGGAGGAACCGGTCCGTCGCTACGTCGCCATCAAAGTGATCAAGCTGGGGATGGATACGAAAAGTGTCATTGCCCGGTTCGAGGCGGAGCAACAGGCGATGGCGCTGATGGACCATCCGAACATCGCCAAGGTGCTGGATGCCGGAATCACCGGTTCCGGGCGACCCTTTTTTGTCATGGAACTGGTGCGCGGAATCAAGATCACGGAGTTTTGTGATCGACAAAATCTGTCCACGCGCGAGCGGTTGGATCTCTTCACCCTGGTTTGTCATGCAGTTCAGCATGCCCACCAGAAAGGGGTCATTCATCGCGACATAAAGCCGTCCAACATACTCGTTACTTTGGTTGGGGGCGTGCCGGCACCCAAAGTGATTGATTTCGGCATCGCCAAGGCCACGCAGCAACGATTGACAGATAAAACCCTGTTCACCGCACTTGAGCAGTTTATCGGCACTCCGGCTTACATGAGTCCGGAACAGGCGGAGATGAATGCGTCCGGCATCGACACGCGCAGCGACATTTATTCGCTGGGCGTACTGCTCTACGAGCTGTTGACCGGCCAGACGCCGTTCGATGCCAAAACCATGCCGCAGGCTGGCATGGACGAAATCCGCCGCATTATTCGCGAAACCGAACCGGCGACACCTTCCACCCGTCTGAGAACGATGCTGGCAGGGGAATTGACCGCCGCCGCCCGTCACCGCCAGGTCGAAGCGCCAAAACTCATAAGCCTGGTTCGCGGCGACCTCGATTGGATCGTGATGAAAGCTTTGGAGAAGGATCGGGCACGCCGTTACGAAACAGCCAATGGCCTGGCGATGGATGTGCAGCGTCACCTCAAGGATGAGCCCGTGGTGGCACGGCCGCCGGGCAACCTCTACCGGTTCCAAAAACTGGTCCGGCGCAACAAGCTGGTTTTCGCCGCGGCGGCGGCCGTGGTGGCGGCCTTGGCCATCGGCTTGGGGCTTACCAGCTGGCAGTTCCTGGCCAAGAGCCGCGCCGAACGGGAGCAGAGCCGTTTGCGCGAAGAGGCCCAGTTGGCCCAGGCCAGCGAGGTGAAACTGCGTCGCCAGGCCGAAGCGCAGGAACGGGCGGCGGAGGTTAAAACCTATGCCGTCAGTATGAACCTGGCCCAGCAGGCGCTGCAAATAGACAACCTTGGTCGGGCCGTGGAATTGCTGGATCAGCAGCGGCCTGCGCCCGGCAAGCCTGATTTTCGAGGCTGGGAATGGCGTTATCTCTGGCAGTTTTGCCGCAACGACGCCAAAGCCACCCTGTGCGTGCGCTCCAACACGATCACCTCGCTCGCATGTTCCCGAGACGGCACGCGAGTGGCTGTGGCCACCGAGGATGGCGAGTTGACTCTGTGGGACGGTGTCAACGGACAAGAGGCTTTGCAAATGGAAAACCATTATCACAGCGTCACTCGGGTTGCCTTTCCGCCCACCGGCAGTTTACTCGCCTTCGCCGACGGTACGAATGTCGTGATTTGGAACTGCCGAGACCGCCGGGAAGTCGCCAGGCTGCCCGTTGGCATGGAAATGCGCGACCTGAGGTTCATTGGAGAGAACCGTGTGCTCGCGGTCGCCATGAACTTTCCCAACGACGTTTCCATTTGGGACCTTTCAACAAGACTTCCCGTGATGAATGCCGCTGCGCCCATTCACGGGACCGGCATTGGCACCAAGTTCACCGCCACTGGCGACGGAACCGTGATCGCTTTTGCCTTTTCAAACAAACTCGTGAAGGTGGTGGATTTGGAACGAAAAAGAGACGACTGGGTATTCCCGGTGACGGAAGAGCACACGACCGCTTTGGCCTTCTCGGCGGATGGAACGGTTCTGGCCACGGGCGCCGGCTATACCGAAAGCGTGATCAAGCTTTGGAGCGTGCCCAACCGCGAATTCATCGGCCAGCTCGAGGGTCATCGCAGTTGGATCGCCAGCCTTAAATTTTTGCCCGATGGCACGCTGGCCAGCGCCAGCGCCGACCAGACCATCCGGATTTGGGACGTGGCGGCCCGCCAATCGCTCCACACCTTGCACGGCCATCATGCCGAAGTGCGCGTGCTGGATGCCACGCAGGATGGCCGCACGCTGATCAGCGGCGGCAAGGATGGGGCCGTGCTGGTCTGGGATCTGGCCGCGCAGGCGTCACGTCCCCAATGGTGGCAAACCATCGATTCCAAGTTGAAGCCGGGTATAGTGAGCGGTTTTGAATTCTCACCGGACAGCCGGATGATCGCCGTGGTGGAAAACGAGGCGGTTAAAATTTACGACGCGGCGACTCTGCAGCCCCTCCAAACGCCGGACTTCGGATTGCATAAAGTCGCCAAACGGCTGATGTTTTCACCGGATTCGCGCTTGCTGGTTGCCACGGATACCAGCGGTCGCGTCGGCGTTTGGGATGTGCCGGACGGGCGTCGCGTCACGAATTTCGTCGCCCATGCCGGGGCGGCCGGCTTGTTGGGTTCAACCTTTTTGAACCACGGCCAGACTTTTTTAACCTGGGGAACGGACAACTTGGGCAAGGAATGGGACATTGCAGCCTGGCAGGAAAAAGCGCGCTGGCCTTTGACCGAAAAGAACACCCACATAACCACGGTGTGGAGTTCGAGTTCGACCAATGGGCTGCTGGCCATCAAGTTGGGCGGCGAGACGAACCTGCAGGTTTTCATGGCCGGCGCCCCGGCGCAACGCCGTGTGCAGGATTGTCCGCTCTGGGTCGTCGCGCTCAGCTTTTCGCCCGATGAGAAAACCCTGGCCGCTGCCTGCGAGGATGGCAGTCTTACCCTGTGGGACGCCCGGACGTTGGCTCGCAAGGCCATTCTGCACGATGTGCTGTTGGGTTTGCATTCCGTGGCCTTCTCGCCGGATGGACGACGGATCGCTGCCGGCAGCAACGGCCGGGAAGCAGTGAAGATCTGGGACGCCGATTCCCATGAGGAACTGCTCACGTTGGAAGGCAAGGGTTCACTCTTTGCCGACACCCGCTTTTCACCCGACGGGAACATGATAGCCGCCTGCGGGTGGAGCGGCATATTGCACATCTGGCGCGCGCCAACTTGGGCGGAGATCATAACCTTGCCATGATCCCACGGTGACCGCAGCGCGATTCAGAGTTCGGGCATTATTAAGGCTCCCCCGCAAGATCAAATTCGATCCCGAGGCCGGGGCCTTCGCTTAACGAAGCAAGCACATCGATTATGAGAGCCCTACATAAGATACGGATTGCTGATCAGGTCCAGGACTTCAAAGCGGTACCGGTAGAACTTCTGGCCGGACTGCGACGACACGTCATACGGTGACGGAGCCGCGAGAACATCCGTGTACGGTCCGGTGACAGAGGTCGCCGATTGGAGAACAGCGCCGGGCAACTGCCAGCTCAGAATGAAGCCATCGCCGGGCGGCGAATCGAAATTTAACTCCATCTGCAAAGTGGACGCATCCACCAGGCTGCCCGTGCTGAAGACGGAGGCAATCTCGGCGGCGGTCAATTGGCGGCTGTAAACACGAACATCATCCAGCGCGCCATTATAGGAGCCCCAGTACGGATCGGCGGAGGAAGCGATCTGGATCGGCGCGCTGGCTGGCAGGGCCCACGCGGTGGAATTTCCGCCCGCGGTATCAAGGTTACCGTCGATATAAAGCGAAACGGCTCCGCTGCTACTTTGGTCGTAGGTGAGGGCGATCAAATGCCATTTATTGTCGGAAATATTCGCGGACGATGTGAACGAATCGACCGAGTTGTTGCCATTCGGGGCGTTGAAGAAGATGTTGCCGCCGTCGGTTTGGGCAATTATGAAGTCGCTGCCGGAGGTGGAGGTGCTGGCCGCTTGTCCGAACAATGCCGCGCCGTTGCCGCTATCGGTGCCGGCGGAGCGCATCCAGAAGGTGATCGTGCCGGTGGGCGTTTCGAAGTTGGTCACGCCGCCGACGACAATCTCGTTTGTTTCCAGCGCCACAAACTGCATTACACCCGAACGTGTGGTTGTGCCGTCGGAATCCGAGGCCAGCCAGGTGGCCCCATAATCGACCCCAACGCGCGGGGCATTCGTGGGATTCGTATCCGCCACAAAGTTGTTGCCGAGCGCCATTGAGAGCTTGTCCACCGTCAGGGTCGTCACCAGGCTCGTTGTGGAACCGTAATTGTTGGTGACGACCAAGGTGTAATTCCCGCCCATGCTGGCGGTGAGATTCGAAATGGTATAGGATAAATTGGTCCCGCCCGGTATGGAGACCCCGTTGAGGTGCCACTGGTAAGCTAGGGGCGGCACGCCAATGGCGTACGGATTCAGTAATACGGAGTCGTGCGGGCCAGCCACCACCGGCTGAGCCGACATCGTCACGACCGGTTTGTCGGTCAGAATAAATCCCGAAATAGTGCCGCAGAAGTTGGATCCGGGATTCGCAGTCGTTCCTGTCTGCGAATGGTAGGGCGTGGCGCTAAAGATTCTTATCTCATCAATGTTCGTAAAAGGGGCGCTGCCGGTGCTCAAGCCTCCTCCTGTTCCTTGATAATAAATCGTGCCTTCGGTGTTTAGCACGGGAGGGGTGTTCGGGTAGCTCACGGAATTCGTTTTCGAGTTTGCCACGTCAACCACGAACGCATTGGTGAAGACTTGAGTCGAATCCGCGGAAGCGATCAATTCCACCACAAACGACGAGCTTGGAAAGAGGCTCTTAAGCCCGGTGACGTCGATCAGATACCCAGGTTGATCATTATTTGCGCCGCCGGGACCAAAATTAAGGCCGTCTCGCAAAAACGACGCGTAAACTTGCTGTTCGCCACTGATGGGGGCGCTTGCCACGGCCAAAGCCCCCGCTTGCCCGCCCGGGCCGTAGTAATTGGGCGGGGGGGCGCCATACCCGGCGAATGGGTCATAATTGGCCGTGTACGCGCTCCAGATCACGTTGAGGGAGCCGTTGGGCAAGGGATTCAAGCCGGGGGTCGTATTAGTGGATCCAATCCCATCCTCTTCCAACGTGAAATAGTCGCCAACGCCTGGTTGGGGATAAGCACCACAAGAATAGCCCGTGTCCATCGGCGTCAAATTTTGCCAGCCGTTCGTGGCAATCCCGAAGGCCATCTGAGTGATTTGGAAGCCGGTATAGTCCTGGGAGTCACAGTAGTTGACCTGGAAGTGCAAGCCGACTGTCGCTGCCTCGCTGACGCCAAGCATCAGTGCTGCTGCCGAAACCGTGCACGCAACCTGCTTGGCGCGGCGTTTTCCTGCATGGGGATGGCATTTTTTCATAGGTTCCTTCGTCTCTACGTTTCATTTAAACGTGTTTTGTTTGGCAATGACCTCTTGGAAGACATTCGAGTCAACCAAAAAGGCTTCTTGGTGTCAAGTCTGTTTCACTTGGAATTTCGGGCGCACGGCCAATTCGCAGAAGAAATCGATGCGGGTCAACAGTCGGCGGGCCGTCTGTGAGAAGCGGGCCGGTTGCACTCGGGACGAACATTGCGGTTGAGTGATTTGTCATTCAACCATTATCGTCGTGCGCGTTCAGGAAGAAATCGTTCATGGTGGAGGACCGGACGCATATCGTTCAGAAAAAATGTTACTTTTTCAGACCAGTGGGGATGTATGGATGGAATGATGATTGATGACCTGGGACTCGTAAGAGAGTATGCGTGCTGCAAATCCGAGGAGGCTTTTGCCACTTTGGTGAACCGGCATGTCAACCTGGTTTATTCCGTTGCGTTCCGGCAGGTTCGCGACGTGCAACTGGCGGAGGAGATCACCCAGAGCGTTTTCGTCATACTGGCGCGGAAAGCCGGATCTCTCGGACCGAAGACGATCGTTCCAGGCTGGCTTTGTCAAACGGCCCGCTACGCCTCGGCCAAAGCCATAACCATGCGCCGGCGACGGCAGCAGCGCGAGCAGGCAGCTTATATGCAATCCCCATCGAACGAAGCAGACTCCCATGCCTGGATGCACATCGAGCCGCTGTTGGACGTGGCCATGGCGGAGCTTTCCGAAAAGGATCACAGCGCCCTGGTGCTCCGCTTTTTCGAAGCCAGGAGTTTTAAGGAAGTGAGTGTGGCTCTGGGTACGACCGAAGCGGGAGCCAAGATGCGAGTAATCCGGGCCTTGGAAAAATTACGAATGTTTTTCGCCAAACGTGGACTCTCTTTTTCGGCGGCACTGATCGCCGCCTCCCTCGCCGCCAATTCGGTTCAAGCTGCACCACCGGGATTGGCCACCTCCGCCACCTTCGCCGCCACCAAAGGAATTGCCGTCACAGCCTCCACCTCAACACTTATCAAAACCACCCTCCAAATTATGACCTGGACAAAACTCAAAACCGGAGTCGTTGTCGGTATTATCGCCATCCTGGCCGCAGGCACGGCGACCGTGACCATGCAACGGATGAGAAGCGGCACGTCCTCCGCTCCTTTCAAGTTCGTTGGTTACGGCACGCCTGAGGCTGCGATTGAATCCACGCTTTGGAGTGCCGGCGCGGGCGAGCCGCTGGAAAAGCTTGCGGAAGGAATCACCCCCGACCAAATGGAACTGTTCCGGCGGAAAATGGCGGGAAAATCTGAAGCCGATATCAGGCAAGGATGTGTGGCTTGGGCTAATTCGATGGCCGGTTATAAGGTCACTCAAAAGGAAATCATCGCCGATGACGAAGTCCATCTCCACCTTCACGCCCAGCGGTCAATCGACGGCCTCCATACCGGGCACGTGATCCTGATCATGAAAAAACTGGGAAACACTTGGAAATTCGCGGGAGACGCGCCGTGATCCCAGCGTGAAATTTGGACCCGCGTGGGTAACCAATTTTGGCCCCCATTGTCGGCATGAGCTTCGAGGAAGCGTCTGCGGCGCTGGGCTTTGCGGTGCCCACGGCCATGGAATGGTGGGCTTACGCGCGGTGCTGGCTCATGGTTGAGACGCGCCCTTCCCAACCGCGCTGATTCTTGTGCGCCGCAACTGGCTCAGGCTTTGATACCCCGCGGCACATGCGTGGCCCAGGTCTGGCCAGATTCCGGCTCGACGTGAGTGAAACCGGTGCCCGCCGGCGGGTTCGGGATGCGGATCAGATGGTTGCAGGCGGGACATTGAATCTGCCGGCCGGCATGGCAAGGATCGCACTTCAACGGCTGGTCGCAATGGGAACAATAAAATTTGAACTCGTTCGTGTTCATAGTATTCCTCTTTGGCATGCGCATATCCGGCACAAAAAGTATTTGGAAGATTAATCCATACTTTTAGTTGTGCCAATACGCATATAGGAGTGTAGGAGCGAATCCAAGCCAGAAATACCACCTGTCCCAAATCGCGAAGAAGCGGTGTTTCAGGCCGCCGTCCCATTGACCGGCGCTGAACGAACCGTGTTCCTGAACGGCGCCTGCCTCGGCGATGCCCTCGACGAAAATGATGTTTGTGGTTCCACCTTGTCCCGGGCCTCCGCCACCGGCATGCTGGTCTGGCGAACGCGTTGAAGCGATCCTTCATGATGCCCGGCCAATTGGAAAAGAAAATCAGTGAGGCGCGCGCTTTGTTGCTTTCCGGCGATTCCGCGCGCGCTCTGCCGTTGTACGAAAAACTGACCCGCCAGTATCCGGGCTTGGCTGTCGTTTGGTACGAGTACGGGAACGCCAGCGCTAAACTGCGCAAAGTTAAGCAGTCGGAACAGGCGTGGCAGAAGGCAGCGGACCTGGATCCCCGCAATGCCGAGTTGCTGGCCATGATCGGCCATCAATACCAGGCGGCCCGCCAGCCGGAGCAGGCCTGCGCCTTTTTTACGCGGGCCGCCGACGCCGACGCGCGGGCCATCAATCCGCGCATCAGCCTGGCGGTCATCTCGGAAAAAATGAACCGCCTGGCAGCGGCGCGCGAAGCCGTGGAGGCATGCTTAAGGATCAATTCCAGCGACGATCAAGCCCGCTATTTTGCCGCCTTTCTGGACCGCCGCGAAGGCAGGCTTGAAAAGGCGGAGTCAGGCTTGCGCGATTTAATTGCTTCCGAACCCAAACACCCTTATGTGCGCTACGCCTGCCGCTATGAACTGGCGCAGGTGCTGGACCGCACGGAGCGTTTCGACGAGGCGATGCGCTGGCTGGCGGAGGCCAAGGAGATGGTGCTAAACCTGACCGACGCGAAACTGCTCATGCGGGGCTACGATCAAAGCTCCGAAAGCGTCCGGCGTTTCACCTCGAGCCAGCCGAAGGACATTCTGCATGCTTGGGCCCGGTTCTTTCCGGCACAAAAGCGTGAGGCCATTCCGCCACTTGCTTTTCTGGGCGGCCATCCCCGCAGCGGCACTACGTTGCTGGAACAAATCCTCGACGCCCACCCAGGCGTGGCGGCGGCGGATGAGCCGGTCGCCTTTTTGGAAGTGCTCCAGCCGGAATTTTACAAGTCGGCCCAGCTTGCCAGCCCCCGCGTCAACCAGCTTCGCCGTCTCTATCTCGAGGCGCTGCGCCAGGACATCGGGCGGGACGTGGCGGGCAAAGTTTTGATCGATAAAAATCCCTCGCCTACGTCCCGGCTGCCGCTGTGGCTGCGTGTGTTTCCGGAATTGCGCGTGATCATCGCCTTGCGTGACCCACGCGACGTGCTGATCAGTTGCTATTTTCAAAACATTCCGCTGAATTCCGCCAACGTCAACTTCCTGAGTTTTGATCGCCTGGCCAAGCATTATGGCGATCTGATGGATGTGTGGCTGGGCGTGCGGGAATGGGACGGATTCGCCTGGCTGGAAACCCATTATGAGGATGTAGTCGCTGATCTGGAAAGGGAAGGGCGGCGGGTGACGGAATTTCTGGGTCTCACGTGGCACGAAAACCAGGCGCGCTTCCATGAGCAGAGCGGCAAAAAGCAGCTCTATTCTCCAACGTATCAGGACGTCACCCAGCCGGTTTACCGCCGTTCAGTCGCCCGTTGGCGGGCCTACGAAAAGTACTTGTCACCCATTCTGCCGACCTTGGAACGGTACTGCCGCGCATTTGGATATGATTGAAAACCGGCGATTGCGAGCGGCCCTTTTCATGAATCCGGCGGTTTCCAGCCTGCGGCACAGGAACCAATTGGCCCGCCCGGCCCTTTTCGCGTCCCCGAGTTGATCGCGTGGTCATCCGCTGATTCCGGTTCAGCTCACGGATTCAGGATCACGCGGAAGAACCGGTTGGTGCCGCCGGAGCCGATCCCGTTCGTCACGCTGGCCAGTGGCGCGGTCGCGGTGAAATTCGTGACGGCAACCCAGTTCGTGAGGAGCAGGTTGCCTATGGATTGCAGCGTGTAATTTCGGTTCAGCAAGGTGGTCCAAGTGAGCGCGCCGCCGCCGGCGCTTTTGGCGCAACTGTAAAATTGCGGCGCCAGGCCGGCGGTCGGCGCGAAGGCGACGCCCCGGAAAATCTGGTTCGCCCCCGCGGTGGCCAGGGTCGTGAGCGCCGCGTCGGCGCCAGAATCGGTGAGGGCGACGAGACGGTTATTTGCCGTCTCGGCGGTGGTCGCATAAATCACCGGCTGGGCGCCGCTGAAATTCACCGCCACGCCGCGCGCTCCGACGTTGGTTAAACTCGTGAACGCATAGGTCAGTGACCAGGCGCCGCCGCTGAAATCCCAGCGTTGAATGCCCCCCTCGCCGGTGAGCGTGTCGTCCGCGAGGTAAGCCGTGGTGAAACTGCGGTTGAACGCGAAGCCATAAGGGCTCGCCTTGGAGCCGGCGCTCAAAAAAATGCCGGCGATCGCAGGCGCCGTCGGTGTGCCCGAAATCCTCCAGACCCCGGGCGTGACTTTGGCCGTGCTGAAGTAGAGATTCCCGCCCAAGTCCTGGAGCACAATGGTGTTGGCCACGGCGCTTTGAATGGTGTCCGCCAGGCCATCGCCGAAATAAAAGGTTCCGTTGCCCGCGCTGTTGGCGCCGGCGCTCCAGTAATTGCCAAGTCCGTCGGTGGCGCCGCTGCGAATGTTGTTGCCGCTGAATTGATTGGTAGTGAGGCCCGCGAAGGCAAAGCTGCCGGCGGCGTCCAGAATGCCCAGCCCGCGCGGGACGCTGGCCGCACTCGCGCCAGCCACCGACGAGCTGCTGTTGGTATAGGCGATGTGGTAGCCCGCAAGCACGAGTTGCCGCCCGTCTGGCGACAGCGAGACAGGGCCTTCAGACGCGGCGCTGCCACTGATAAGCAGCGCGTTGCCGCCGCTGTCGGGAACGGCGATGCTGCCGGCGAGGGTGCCGGTGGTGGTGTATTGGTCGATGAAAATGGAATTGCCGTGGCTGCTTAAACTTTCCGTGCCATCGCCCGCGCGCAACACGACGAGGTTGCCGGCGGCGAATTGCGCCGCCGACTGGTTGCCAGCGTAACCATTCTGGCTGACGAGCGCGCCCTGGTCATTTTCCAAAATCAACGGCGAGTTGCCTTGAGCGCTCAAAAACCCGCCGAACGGTCCCTGAACAAAAACATTTTGCCCCCCATGCGGGGTGGCGGCGCGAGCGCGGAAGGCGTTCACGTCGGCGGCGAGATAGAGCGATTCGCCGGCGGGTATGACCGTGCCGGGGCGCATCGAGAATTCAATCGCGCCGATCAGCCGCCAAGCGGAAACATCCACGGGATAGGAATTCGTATTGCGCAATTCCACGAATTGCTCCGCCGCATTGCCGCTGGCGGGATGGTAATCCCAGGATCCGATCAGGATGACGGCGTTGGTCGGCTGCGACGGCGGAATCGGAACACCGTTGAGCGTGGCGCTGGTGCTGGTGAAAAGAAACGCCCGGCGTCCCGCCAGGTGCGCGGAGATCAGGCGCTCGGCGTCATTGGGAAACACGCTCAAGCTCGTGTCGCCCCACGCCGGTCCCCAGAGCGCGTTGTCCAACGTGGCGTCCGACGGCGAAAAATCCGGGGGATTCAATTTGCTTTCATAGCTGCGGATGAGCGGCTCGATGACGAGGGCGTTCGTGGGCGTGCCGGCGGGCAGGAGGATCGTGTCCATGAGCGTGCGCAGCCGGCGCAGATACATTTGCTGAAAATCGCTGTTGGCGAGGAACAAATCGAACAGGCGGTTGGATGGTTTGGCCTGAATGGGCGAACCGGGGTAGAAATTCAAAACGTTGTTTGTGAAAATGACGTCGTTGAAGTAATTCGAGCCGGTGAAGCTGTCCACCCAGTCGCGTCCCCACGAAAGGTCCACGTCCCACGGGAAGATCGCCCATTCGCCGGTATTGTTGCTGTCGCGATAGAGATAATAGTTCTTGTGGCCCACGTCCTGGTCGCTCGTGATCGCCAGGTCGGCGAAAAAGCTGGCGGTCTGCGGCAGATCGAGGTTGTCCCATGAATAAGTGACACGGGTGGCCAGCGGAAGGGACTCATCGAGATTGGTGATTAGTGCGGTCAAGTCGTCCGTGCCCTCGTCGGTGCGGGTTTTCTTTTCGTTGCCCGACGCGGTGCTCATGTCGTTGTACATTTTGTAAAGCGCGCCGTCGGGATCCCGTCCGATGCGCGAAAGCCAATTGTCGTCGCCGTGCTCCACCATGTCCTCCAGGCCCCAGAACGAGCCGTTGAGCTGAATGCGGATCGGGAACGAAAACAGGCTGACGCCGCCGGACTGCGCGGCGATGGCGTAGAATAGCGTGGTGCGCATCCGCGCCTTGTCGCTGTAATTACTCATGAAAATGACCTTGTCTTCGGGCGTCCCGCCTGGCTGGTAGAGAAATTTGTGGTCGCTGGGAAAATCCAGATTGTGGCTTTTCTTCGGCCAGCCGACGGACGACTGGCCGTGGACGTAAATGTGAAGATTGTCGTAAAGTTCGTTCAGATAAAACAGCGATCCTTGCGTGCCGGTCTGGTTGTCCGCGGCGTTGGTGTCCTGGAGGAACAGGCAGGCGACAGGCAACCAGGTCTGAATCGAAGGGTCGGCGACGACCGTTCCGTAATACTGCTGTGAGCCGGTGGCGTCCGGGAAGAACGGCCAGCGCGAATTGTTGTTGGAGACGTCGACCGCTGTGACGTAGTAACGCAGCAGTTGACCCGCCGTGGCGGCGCCGCCGGGAATCGTGGCCGTCCAGGTGCCATTGGTGCCGGCCAGGCTCATGAGCAGATTCGTTTCATCATTGAACATCACGCGGTAATGCAGGGTGGCGTTGGAAATGGTATAGAAGCCCGGCGCGACCTGCGCGGACACCGCAAGCGGAGTTCCCGCCGCTGGCGCATTGGGCGAATGCGCTGCACCGGCCATGACCGGCCCAAAATCGTTCGTGCTGGTTCCGTTCGGCGCGCCCGGAGTCGGGCCGGTGAAGTACCGCCACCCCACGGCGGTGTCGGCGATGTTCTCCCCGACCAGTTGCGCTTGCATCAGAAAATCCGTGTTGGTCGCGGCGATGTTGAGCGCCTGGATGGCCAGCACGTTGTTTCCCGGTTGCAGCCATGGCCGCGCGGCGCTGACATCAAAGTCGGTCCAGCGCACGGCTTCCGTGTCGAGATGCCGCTGCGTGGCCGTGGAATTCCACGCGAGCGACGTGGGCGCGTTGGAAGCTGCGATCAGATGCCCGTTCAGAAACGCGGCGAAACCGTCGTCGAACCGGATGAGCAATTGCAAATTGTCATACGCACCCGGATCGGTCACCGTAAACGGAATGCGCACATACGCCGTGGCGTTGGAGCCGTACATTTGCGATCGCACGTCGGTGGCAAGGTAATTCGTGTAACTGACAAAATCGGCGTTGGCGGCGAGCAGCCCGGTTATTTCGTTAGTGGCCAGGGCGCGAAACCACACGGCCACTTCGTCAATTTGCCCCGTGAAATAATTTCCCGTGGGATCAAACACGCCGCCGCCGCCAATGTTGAAATCGAATTCCGACTCGCCGAAATTCAACGCCGAAATCGTCGTGCTGGCGGCGGGCAATCCGTCGAAATACAGCGCCAGTTGCCCGTTGCCGCCGACGGCTGCGAGATAATGCCAGGTGTTGTTGGCGAAGGGATAGGTGGCGGATACCGATCCCACCGGCGTCCAGAATTGAATCGTCGAGGAGGAGATGAAACCAAATTCCATCGTGTCGTTCTGGCCGAACAGCCCGGTGCGGTCGCCCTGCGCGGCGGTTGGGCAAATCCAGCCGCCGATCGTGAACGCCGGCAGATCATTCACCAGTTCGTAGGGGCCGTTGACGTAGGCATCCGTGCCGTTGAATACCGGCGCATCATTGCCGGCCTCGAACATTGGAAAGGCCGGCGGTCGCGGACCCGGTTGGCCCAGCACAATGTTGCCGAGGTAACCCCCCACGTCTTCCACGCCGTCGCTGCCGGAATTAACCGCCGCCACGCCATTCGTTTCGTTCAGCCGCCAATAGGCGACCGGGCCCGACGCCAGCACTTTTTCCGCAAACGCTTCTTCCTGCGGATCCTGGATGCCGGTTTCGTAACCGATGCCGTTGGTGCCCGCCTGCCAGCCTGAATCGTCAAAATCGGTTTGATTCCAGACGGCATCCGCGGATGGGTTTGCCGGAATCCAGAAGTGAATGGCCGCGTTGGTGGCGACCAGCGCGGTGGTCGTGAGCCGCATGCCGATGCCATAGGACACGTCCGGAAATTGCGACGGAAACTGCGGTGTGAGCTCGGTGGCCGCGGTGCCATCGGGCGCCCAGAGGCCGAGATATTCGCCGCCGGCGCTCAGCTTGAAGTTGGTGTGCAACTCCTGGCCGGGAACGGCACGGTCTTTGCCGGAGGCGAAGACGATCATAAAACTCTTCGGCGGCAGATTCGTCGCTGGCGCGCGCCATTTGCCCGGATCGCTCGGACTGTCCGTGAGCGACCAGTTAAGCAGGCTGACCGCGTTGGTCGTCATGTTTTGCAGTTCAATCCAATCCGACGAGTCGCCGTCTTCATCGAGCAACGTGTGCGTGTTGCTGGCCATGAATTCGGAGATGCGGACCTGCGCCTGCAAGGCTTGGCAGGCCATCAAACCAATCAAAAAGGCGGGGCGGTAGAAGGGATTCATTGGTGGGCAAAACGAGGCTACCAAAACACGGAACCCTTGAAAAGCGCCATCTCTGATTCACTTATGATTGACTGAAAAGGCCGTCTGAAGGAGTTCAGCCGAGCTTGGCGATCGCCTGGCCGCAGACCGCCCACAGCGCGGCCTCGGCGAGACGGGGTGATCGGCCCGCCGCATGGATAAGGCCCCAGGTTTGTTCAATCCGCTTTTTGCCGAAGGTCAAGGAGACCAGCGACCGATCTTGTAGTTCTCGCGCAATGACCCAGGCCGGAAGCAGGCCAAGCAGTTGCGTCTGCCGGATCAAGCTCTTGACCGTACCCACTTCCTCGATCTCACCCGCAATGGATAACCGCACGTCCCGCTGGAGCAAGAGCCCTTCGAGCGTTTCCCGATCATGGCCGCAACCGCGCAACAAAATGCAGGGCAGTCCGGACAGATCTGTGCGGGAGGGGTGAGTTGCCGCGGCCAGAGGATGGGTTGGACCGGCCACCAAATGAAAGCAATCGGCGAAGAGCGGCCGGAATTCCAAATCTCCGCTCCCGACGGGTTTGGCCCCCAGGACCACGTCCACGGTGCCATTCCCCAACAGCTCGGCGGCTCGGCCGGCGGAGCAGGTTTCAACGTGGATGACCGTGCCCGGGAATGCTTTGTGAAATTCAAGTATGATCGGCGCCAGCAAGTCGTGATGGAAAACGATCTCCACCGCCAGCCGCAGTCGTCGGAAACCCCATTTGTTTAATTCGGCAATGGTGCCGCGGGCCTGGCGCATTTCAGAAAGCGCACGCTCGGCGTGGTGCAGCAGGGCTTCTCCGGCTTCAGTGAGCATTCCTTTTTTGCCCAATTTGCAAAAAAGGCGACAGCCCACCTGTTCCTCCAGGGCGTGAATGGAGTGGCTTACGGCCGAGTTGGTCAGGTGAAGCTGCTTGGCCGCTGCCGCATGACTGCCGGTTTTGGCCAGCGTGACAAACGCATTTAGCTGTCTGCTGTCTAGTGATTCATTCATTGATGAATTCCATTCACGGTCCTCCGAAATAATTTTCAACGTCCAACCGATTACCGATCAGCCTGTCTGGCACCGCCGCTGCTGCCCTTGGTTTGCAGACGAGGCGACCTAAAATCCCAGATTGGCGACAGTCACACAAGCAGATGGTGAGCCATATGGCGCCCCGGCCCAGAACCGAATGAAATAAACAACGACAGCAGTTCTAAAACCCACGATTCATGAGAAAAACCAATCCTGTGCAATTCGGTAGCCGCGTGACCACCGCCGGTGCCTGCCTGGGCGTCCTCGCCACGGCCGGCCTCGAGGCGCACGCGCAGTCCACCAACGAAACCGACAAATTCTCCCAGCTCGAAATGCAAAATCAGCAGTTGCAACAGCGGCTGGATTCGTTGGAGGACGTCGTCAAGAAGGAAGGCCTCATGCCCAGCGGCACGACCACCAACCTGGTCTCCGCGCTCAGCGGCATGACCATCAGCGGGTTCGTTGAAGCCTCCTACTTTTATAATCTGAACCGGCCGTCCAGCGGTTATTCCGACGGCTATCTTTGGAACACCAAGGACAATAATTTCGCCATCAACAAGGTCAAGATCACGCTGGCCAGCGCTCCGGTGGAACAAAACGGCGACACTTGGAATGCGGGCTACCGGCTTTCCCTGATAGCGGGCGAGGACGCGCCCATTGTGAACACGGACTCCGGCATCACGGGTTTCGATTACTTGCGGGAAGCTTATGTGGAATTGAACGTGCCGGTCGGTACCGGCCTCGACATCAAGGCCGGCGAACTCATCTCTTTGTTAAACTATGAGTCGGGCGACGGCGGGGCGGCCAATGAGAACTTTTCCCAAGGTTATCAGTGGTATTACACCGGTAATCCGCCCGCCGCCGGCGTGCAGTTGGACTACGCCTTTACGCCTTGGCTCGACGTTAAATTTCGCGTGGACAACGGCCTTTATTCCGGGCCCATTTCCACCGCCTCCCGCAAGGGCGTGATGGGCAGCATCAACCTCAAGCTGGACAGCAAGACGTGGATTAACTTGATCGGGTTTGGGGGCGAAGGGGCCGGCACCCTGAGCGCGGACGGCGGATCCGTCATTGGCGGCCGCCAGCTTACTTCCCAACTTGGATCCGGTTTCGAGTTTGATTATTTCCATTTTGCGCCCGACAGCGGGGCGACGGGTGATACCTGGTCGATCGGCGGCTGGCTCTGGTACGATTTCACGCCCAAGGTGGGGCTGGCCTTCCGCGGCGAGTTTCTGGACGACGTCAACGGCATGGGCCTCAACACCGCCCTGGGAGCCCCGGCGCCCTTCGGTGCGGGGATTTTCTCGCCTGATGTCAA
>JBEKZM010000005.1:0-133569 GCA_049509875.1 Verrucomicrobiota bacterium
TGTTGGCGGCCATTTTTGGAGCCGGGCTCTTTGTGAGTGGTTGGTTGTTCGGGAGTCGCCAGAAGGCAGAAATCGAAGACTATGCTACTCCTATCGCTTGACCCATGAATCCGCCATCCACCGATCCGTCTGAATTGCAGAAGAAGCGGGAGGCCATTTTAAAGCAGTTTCGCGCCTATCTGCATCTGGCCGCCCATCAAACCGGCCAGGCAAAGAAACTCAAGACGCTGGACGGCCCCAACCTAATGACCTATTGCCGGGAACCGAGCCGATGTTGCAGGCAATCGCCAAACAAAAGGGTGTCAAGAGCCGGGCCACCTTCAATTCCCGCCTGCCGGCGGCCGTAACGGCCAACTTGCGCCGGCTCGCCCGGCTGGCGTAAATTTGGGACGTAATCTCAAGAAACTGTTTCGTGCATTGAGGGGAGTAGGGCGCGGCGCGCCCCCCCCCCCCCGGGCCGGCCGCCACCCCCCCGCGCGCCCGGCGCGCCGCCCCCCAACAATTTGCCTAGTGGAAAAAATCCGCAATGCGGGGATTCATTTGGCCTTCCCCCGGAAGTGCGTCGGGTAAAATCGCATCGCCTTGATCGAACGCCGATGGTTGGTGCCCCATTGCGGCGCAAGCCCCCACCCTTTCTTTGCCGTTTGCCCGTTCCCTGGGCACAATGCGCACACACATTTGCGTTGTCCCGCCCCCGCGCCGGCGCAAAGGGGGCGTTGGCTTACGTTAAGCTGGTTTCCCGACGGAAAGTTCCAACAGTCACCCATCCGGAAAGGCACTGGGGTAAACACCCCATGGCAGCAGAAGTTTTGCGCGGGTAATCTATCGAATATGAAAAAGAACAATGCCTTGGTTGACCGGATCAAGATCGGGCTGGCAATCGCCGTGCTGACCGCTTTGACGGGATGCGTGGGCGTTGTGGGCGGCGGCGGCGGCTGGTGGGGGGGAGATGTCGGCGGGTGGTGGGGCGGAGGCGGTGACCGGGGGCGCGATGTCCATGGCTTTAGCGCCCGTGGAGCTGCCAGTCGCGGAGCGGCGCATGGCGGAGGCGGACATGCGGGTGGCGGAGGCGGGGGCAGGCGATAAACCTCATAATTGACTGCGATCGCACAAAATCAAACCTGATAACACAACATTCATGAAATTTTCAAACCGATTGACCCATTTTCCCAGCCTTTTGACCATTGCTATTTTGGCAGGCACCTTGGTTATTTTTCCGGCACCCGTTTATGCGGTGGAGCCGGACGCGGCGCCGGCAAATCCGGCAATTGCCGAACGGTTGTTCGCATCGCCGGAGGAGGCCATAAATGCCTTGAAGACGGCTACGGAAGCCAAAGATCAAGCGGCCTTGCAGGAAATTTTCGGCCCTGAGTTCCAAGAACTTAAAACCGGTGACAAGGTGCAGGACGCGAACAATGCCCAGCGGTTCGCCAGCGCGATGGCACAAAGTTGCAATCAAGTAAAAGAGGGTGACGAAAAAATCTCCCTTGAAGTTGGCACAAACGACTGGCCCATGCCTATTCCGCTGGTGAAAGCTGGCGGGCAATGGTATTTCGACACGGCCGCGGGCAAGGAAGAAATCATCAATCGCCACATCGGCAAGGATGAACTCTGCGCCATCGGGGTTTGCCGGGCTTATGTGACCGCGCAACGGCAGTACTTCAGCGCAAACCCGGATGCGCAGGCGGAGGCGGCCTACGCGCTAAAGTTCAAAAGCTCACCCGGCAAAAAGGACGGGCTCTATTGGCCGGCGGCGGAGAACGAAACGGCCAGCCCATTCGGGCCTTTGGTGGCCGAAGCACATGCCGAAGGTTACCTCCTGCATAAGGGCGCAGGCAAACACCCGTTTCACGGTTATTATTTCAGAATTCTGACCCGGCAAGGCGAGGCCGCGGCGGGCGGGAGAACGGATTACTTGAGCCACGGCAGGTTGACCGGTGGATTTGCCCTGGTGGCTTATCCGGAACAGTGGGACCAGTCGGGCATCATGACTTTCATCGTCGATCAGGACGGCAAAGTGTTTCAGCGCAATCTGGGCGAAAAGACGTCCCGGATTGCGGTGGCGATGAAGGAATATAATCCGGACAGCGATTGGACGCTGGTGCCGGACGAAGGCGTAACGGACGTGGTTTCCGAGGTGCCCGAGAAATAAGGTCGGAAATTCAAGAAGCCATGACCTGTTCAAACAAGAATATCCTGCTGAAATTATTGCTTAAGATTCCTGTTCTGATTTGTCTGTTTACCGCCGCGGCTGTGCCGGTGCGGGCACAAGTGGCGGCTCCGCCGCCGATGGCCGCCTATCAGCCGCTCCCAGCCGCGCAACTGGACCAGTTGCTGGGCCCGATTGCGCTTTATCCCGACCCGTTGATTGCGGAAATTTTGCCGGCCTCCACGTTGCCCACACAGATCGTTTTGGCCGACCGCTATGTCAGCGGCGGCGGCGACCCCAACCAGATTGGCCAGCAGCCTTGGGACCCCGGCGTCCAGGCCATGGCCCGGTACCCCAGTGTGTTGAAATGGATGGATGACAATTTGAACTGGACGGCGCAAGTGGGACAGGCTTTTCTCAATCAACAACCGGATGTGATGGCCTCCATTCAGCGCCTGCGCGCGGAGGCTTCCAAGCTCGGAAACCTGCAATCCTCTCCGCAGCAACAGGTGATTGCTGACGGCAGCGACATTGAAATTGTGCCAGCAGATCCACAGGTGATCTATGTGCCGGTCTATCAGCCGGACCAGGTTTATTTCGATGCCGCCGATGGCTCCCCGTTCATCACCTTTGGCATCGGCTGGCCCTTCGGAGCATGGATGGGCTACGATTGCAATTGGGGGGGCGGCAATCTGATTTTCTGGGGCAATGGCTTCTCGCGCCCCGCCAATTGGTGGCGCGAATCATCACGTCAGCGGGACATGAGTCATGCGGGCGTCTGGCGCGCGAACAGCCATCCGGGCGCGGGCGCGGCCAACCGCGGCGACCGCGGGTACGGCGGGAACACGCTTTCGCGCGTGGCCACTCCGGCGGCCATCCGGCAGGAGCTGGCCCATCCGGCGGCGCAGCCAGTTGAACGCTCGGGGAGTGTTTCCCGGTCCGGTCCCGCTCCCGTTCAACGTTCCGCACCCGTGAGCCGGTCGGAATCAACCGGTGCGTTCATCGGCATACAAAGTTCGCAAGAGACCAGAACCTATAGCAATCGCGGCCAGCTGAGCATGCAGGCAGTCACCCATTCCGCGCCGGTGTCTCGGTCGGCACCCTCAGGCGGCGGTGGTGGTTTCAGTGGCGGCGGTAGTCACGGTGGTGGCGGCGGCGGCAAACGTTGATTTTTCACTCCTATGATTTTCAAAGGAATAATACGGACGAAAGTGTACTTGCTCGCATCGTGGCGTCGCGCTTCGATGATGGTCTTGGCACTGGCTTTGGGACTGCCGCTGGGCGCCTCGGCTGCGGGGGAGCAAACTTTCAGTTCACCGGACGACGCCATCAATGCTTTGGTGGCGGCCGCCCGGAATAATGACACCAACGCCATCCATCTGATTTTCGGCCCGGTCGGACACGAGTTGATTTCGCCCGATGTTGTCCAAGCCACCGAGGAGTTCAAAATGTTCCTCCATAGGCTCACGGAAAAAACGCAGTTGATCAAGAATTCTGATTCCAATGTCACGCTGGAATTGGGCGCGGACGGCTGGCCGTTTCCCATTCCACTGGTCAAACAGGGCGCGGATTGGAACTTCGACACCGCCGCCGGCGCGGAAGAAATCCTGGCCCGTCGGGTCGGCCAGGACGAAATGGGCGCGATCGATGTCTGCCTCGCGTATGTGGACGCGCAGCACGAATATGCCACCCAGGATCGGATGGCTGACGGCGTGTTGGCGTACGCGCAGAACCTGTGCAGCACCCCTGGCACCCACGACGGCCTGTTCTGGCCCGCGGATCAACCGGGCGACATGGAGTTGAGCCCCTTTGGCCCGCTCATCGCGCAGGCGCACGTGGAAGGTTATCGGCACACAGCCAAAATGGTGAATGACGAGCAGGCACCCTATCACGGCTACTATTTCAAAATCCTGACCCGCCAGGGAAAGCACGCGCCGGGCGGAAAGTATAATTACCTCATCAACGGCCGCATGATTGCCGGCTTTGCCCTCGTCGCCTGGCCGGCCGAATGGGGGAACACGGGCGTGATGACTTTTGTTGTCAATCAACAAGACAAGATCCGTCAAAAGAACCTTGGCTCCAGGACTGTGAAAATCGCCGAGGCCATGGCCACTTATGATCCGGACGACTCCTGGATTCCGGTACAATAGGCTGGTCATGAGCGCACGCCGGATGTGCGTGCCCCGTTCGAAGTCTGTTTGCTGACGACTATTGGACGGGATGGTTATCGGGACATGCACATGAATTCAGATTCCGCAAGATCAACAGAAAATGAGGCGATTGTAGCCACCGGCCTGACCAAATGGTTTGGCGAGGGCGACACCCGGAAGACGGCCGTGAATCAGGTCACGCTGGTCGCTCATTTTGGCGAGATGCTTTTCATCGTCGGTCCTTCCGGCAGCGGCAAGACCACGATCTTGAGCATGATTTCCGGCATCCTGCGTCCCAACGCCGGCCAGGTGATGGTCAAGGGGGCCGATATCTGGACACTGAACAACGACCAGTTGGCGGATTTCCGCCTGAACACCATTGGCTTCGTCTTTCAGGATTATCATCTGTTCCCACGGCTGACCACGGCCGAGAATGTCGCCATCCCGCTGATTCTCAAGCAGCACGACTGGGACGAATCCATCACCGAGGCGAGGCAATACCTGGAGATCGTCGGCCTGAAAGACCGGGGCGAGATTCTGCCCGTGAAGTTGTCCGGCGGCGAGCAGCAGCGCGTGGCGATCGCCCGCGCGATCATCAGCCGGCCGGAAATCCTGATTCTCGACGAACCGACCGCCTCATTGGATGGTGACACCGGCAGGATGATCATAGCTTTCGTCAAAGAGAAAATTCTGAATGAAAAGCGCTGCATTCTGATTGTCACCCATGATGCGCGCATCAACGAATATGCGGATCGGATCCTCCACATGGAAGATGGAACTCTCAGCGCCGTAGACAAAGGAACAGAATGAATCCAGACGAACCCAAACCGGAAGTGAAAGTGACCGACCCAAAGCCGGATACGTCCAGTTCTAAAACAGAAGTGAAAGCTGCCGTGCCTCTCGCCGAAATAAAGACTGAGCCCAAACCTGAGGTCAAAGCTACCGATCCAAAGCCGGAGCCAGCCGCGCCCGCCCCAGAAGCCAAGGCAGCCGGGCTTAAGCCTGATCCCAAGGCAATCGAGCTTACCCATGAAACCAAAACGGCCGAGCCCAGGCCCGAGGCCAACGTTGAACCGAAAACCGAAGTTAAGCCTGAACTTAAACCGAAGGCCGATGCCGGGAGCAAACCCAAGGCCGGACCTGAACTTAAACCTGAAGCCAAAGCGGATGAGACCAAGCCAGCAACCAAGGCAGCCGTGCCCAAGAGGACAATTGGCAACAAGATCATTTTCACCATCGCTGCCATTGGTATACTAGCCGGGTTGGTTGCCGCCTACATTTTTGGGATGCAGCGAAAGGCGCAACCGCCGGTGTTCCAACCGGTCAGCAATCCTTACGCCTCCGCCATTTACGCGAATGGCATGATTGAGAGCGACCTGCCGAGCGGCGAAAACATCAATGTCTTTCCCCAAGTTTCGGGTCCAATCACCCAGGTGCTGGTGCGTGAGGGGCAACCGGTGCCGGCCGGCACGCCGCTGTTCACCATTGAAGATTCCGTGCAGAGAGCCAACACCGAATTGGCCGCCGCCAACCTGAAACTGGCCCGCGACCAGTATGACAAGGACCGCGCCTCCTATGCCATGGACTCGAAATCCATTAGCAAAGACGTGCTGGATACGGCGGAGGACACGGTCAATCAGGCGGTCGCCGCACTGAAAGCCGCCACCGCACTGCTGCAATATTATTCGGTCAAAGCGCCGGTGGACGGAGTGGTGCTGGCTGTCAATGCAGCGGTGGGCGGCTATGTGTCCTCGCAGGGCAACTATGACACCTACACCGAATTGTTTGATCCGCTCGTGGTCATGAGCGGCCCGCAAGATCACATGGACGTCCGGTGTTATGTTGATGAAATATTGGTCTCGCGGCTGCCCTCTCACTGGCATATCCAGGCGCAAATGCAGATCATCGGGACCGATATCAAGGTGCCGCTGGAATTTGTCCGCGTGCAGCCTTATGTCTCGCCCAAGATCGAGCTATCCAATGAAAAGCAGGAACAAGTGGATCTGCGCGTGCTCCCGGTGATTTTTCGGTTTGAAAAATCGGATCTCCCGGTCTATCCGGGCTTGATGGTGGATGTCTTTATCGGGCAGAAATGAGATTCTATGAGATACAGCGGCATCCTCCGGATTGGATTTAAGCTACTGGTCAACGATCGGGGCAAGTTTTTCGCTTTGCTGATCGGGATCACCTTCGCCGTGTTCCTGATGATGGAAATGACCGCCATGTTTGCCGGCATCCTCAATCGCGCCTATTCGCCCGTGACCAACATTGGCGCTGCGATGTGGATCATGGACCCGGCGGTCAATACCGCCACCAGTCCGATTCCCATGCCGGATTATGTCTTGGACGCGGCGCGCAGCATGGACGGCGTCAGCTACGCGGTGCCGCTGTTTATGGGCGGCGCGCTGGTCAAACTCGCCAGCGGCACCTGGCAAGGGGTCAATGTGGTCGGGCTGGATGATGAAAGCCTCTTTGGCCACCCCACACTTGAACAGGGCAATATTCTGGACATCTATGCCGACAACACTTTCTTCGTGGTGGATGACGTTGAGTTCTCCAAAATGGAGAACCCGAAGATAGGCACCACGTTCGAACTCAACGATCACCAGGGCAGGATTGTGGGCATCGCCCGAGTCGTCTCCAATGGACTCAACGGCGTGCCGACGCTCTACACCACCTACAATCGCGCGATTGAATACATTCCCTCAACGCGCTTCACCCTGTCCTATGTTCTGGTGCAGCCCAAGAACGACGCCGCCGTGGCCGGCATCAAGCGCCAGGTTGCCAAGCTTGGCTACATCGTCTTGACCAAGGACGAATTTAACAGCCAGATCGCCAACTACTATACTTATCAAACCGGGATTGGCACCAATATCTTGTTGATGACCATCATCGCCTTCATCGTCGGACTATCCATCTCGGGTCAGACGTTTTACACCTTCATCCTGGAAAACCTGGAAAAATTTGGCGCTTTGAAGGCCATTGGCGCCAAGGGCCGCGAGTTGATTTATATGATCTTGTTCATGGCGTTCTTTACGGCCATGATCGGCTACGGCCTGGGCATCGGCCTGGTGACGCTGATGATCACGATCGCCAAATCCAGACTGCCCAATTACGCCGCGACGATCACGTTTTGGAACCTGGGGCTGGCCTTCGGCATGGTCCTGCTGATTGCCGGTATATCCAGCTATATCGGAGTACGCAAGGTTCTCAAGATCGAGCCTTTCGACATCTTCCGCGGATAGCCATGAGTCATCAATGAAAACCCCCGTCTCATTACTCAATAAGGCAACCAGGATGACACTGTTCATCCTGGCGTGTCTGGTTCTGTCCGACGGCTGCAGTTTAGCGCCGCAGTATGCGAAACCGTCCGTCCAAACTCCGGCGGCGTTCAAGGAATTGACCGAGGCACAATTCAATGAAACGGACGGCTGGAAAACCGCCGAACCAAAGGACGCCCTGATTCGCGGCCAGTGGTGGGAAGTGTTCCATGAGCCTGAGTTGAACGCTCTTGAAACTCAGGTGGCTGGTTCAAACCAAAGTGTCGCCGCCGCGCTCGCCAATTTCCTCGCCGCCCGGGCCGTGGTGAAACAAGCCCGCTCCCAGTATTTTCCAACCGTATCCGCCAGTCCTTCGGTCATAAGCTCACGGCAGCCATCCCTGTTAACTCCGTCCACCTCTGTAACCGGCACCGCATACTCGCTGCCATTTGACGCCTCCTGGGAGCCGGACTTCTGGGGCCGTGTCCGAAACACCGTGAAGGCCAGCTCGCTGGAAACGCAAGCGACGCTGTCCGATCTCGGAAACGTGAGGCTAACGGTTGAGGCGGAAGTGGCGGTGGACTATTTTGAGCTTCGCATTCTGGATGAGCAGAAGCAGCTTCTGGATGCGTCGGCAATCGCTTATCTGGAGTCGCTGAAGCTGACCCAGGTCCAGGAAGTTGGGGGACTCGCGTCCGGCCAGGATACCGATTTAGCCGAGACCCAACTCGAAATCACCCGCGCGCAGGCCACCGACCTCGGCATCCAGCGCGCGCAGCTTGAACACGCCATCGCGATGCTCCTTGGAAAGCCGGCTTCATCATTTTCCATCGCCACCAATTCGCTCGCCGCAAGACCGGTCGCCATTCCCTTCGGCATCCCGTCACAACTGCTCGAACGCCGTCCCGACATCGCCGCCGCGGAACGCCGCGTGGCCGAGGCCAACGCGCAAATCGGCGTGGCGCGCGCGGCCTATTATCCGACGGTTACGTTGAGCGGCACGGCGGGATTTCAGAGCACCTCAATCCAGAATCTGTTTTCCGGGCCGGGTCTGGTGTGGGCCGTCGGCACGACGCTGGCGCAAACCCTTTTTGACGGTGGATTGCGCAAAGCCGTCACCGAACAGGCCCGGGCGGTCTATCAGGGCACGGTGGCGAACTACCGTCAGACCGTGCTCACCGCCTTCCAGGAAGTTGAAGACAATCTTTCAATGCTGCGAATCCTGTCCCAAGAACTCCGCCAACAGAATGCCGCCGTCGAATCATCGCAAAGCTACCTCGTGTCTGCCAACGCCCGTTGCCAAGCCGGCCTCGACAACTACCTTGATGTGATTACGGCGCAAATCACGCTGCTGACCAATCAGCGGACGGCGCAGAACCTGCAAATGGAACAACTGACGGCGAGCGTGCAGTTGATCAAAGCTCTGGGTGGCGGCTGGGATGTTCCGCAGGGAATCACAGCGGCCATTCAATGAGTTCCAAGCTCGCCATTTTGACCAGCCAGGCGGAAACGCACCGAAGCGGGCGCACCGGTTGGTTGCGCGCGGCGGTGCTCGGATCGGACGATGCCATCGTCTCGACCGCGAGCCTCATGATCGGTGTCGCGGCCTCGTCCGCTCCCAAGGTGGCCATTTTGATAGCCGGTGTGGCTGGACTGGTTGCCGGAGCCATGTCAATGGCCGTTGGCGAATATGTTTCGGTCAGTTCGCAACGCGACGCGGAGCAGGCGGACATCGGGCGTGAAGAACGAGAGCTTGCGTCCGAGCCGCAAGCTGAATTGCAAGAGCTGGCGATGATCTACGAAAAACGCGGTCTGGAGCCGGAGTTGGCGATGAAAGTCGCGGAGCAGCTCAGCGCGCATGACCGGCTCGGCGCCCACCTGCGCGATGAGCTTGGGATTAACCAGAAGTCCCTCGCACGTCCGCTGCAGGCGGCGTGGATATCTGCCACAAGTTTTGCGTCCTTCGCCGTGGTTCCGATCGCTGCGCTGCTCATCGCCCCCGCATCTCTGCGCCTCCCGATCATAGCAGCCTTCTCGCTGCTAAGTCTCGCGGTTCTCGGTGCGTTCGGCGGTCAGCTCGGCGGCGCGCCGCTCGGACGGGCGGCGTTTCGGGTCACCCTCGGCGGCGCACTGGCCATGACAGTTACCGCCTTGATCGGTCGAATCCTCGGCGTTTCTCTGGGCTGAGAAATGACGAATTTCCAAACCTCCTTGAAGAAGGCTGGCCGGATGCAAATCGAGGAACGTCCGGTCGGGTTATACCCCATGGCGTCCGCAGTTTCGTCAGGCGATGATTTGGGGCATGGACAATAGGACATGGCTTATCGAAGTGGCGGTGGCTGCTTGCATTTTGGCGGTGGCCATCGTCGCATTTGGTTTGATGGTTGGCCATGGTTTATGGAAGACCATGGCTGGCAAATAAAAAGGAACCCCAAAAACGGGGTGACTAATCAACCAACCGGAATGGAATAAAAATGAAAAGAACGAATCGAGACTTAAACTGTTTGCGTGCCTGTATCCTGACAGCGGCGACAGGGGGATTGGCATTAGTGTCAGGATGTGTGGTTCAACCCAATGGGCAGGTCGCGTTGTTTGTGCCGACGGTTGCGTTTGCGCCGGCAGTGGTGGTGGCGCCGGCAGTGGCGGTTGAGCCAGTAATGATTCCCGAGGCTTACACTTGGGATGGTGTCGAATACGTCGGTCTGGTAGGCGACCGGTATTTCTATCTGGGGCCAGGTGATGTCTGGCTGGTCGCCGGAGCGGACCGCCTGGATCGCTTCCATGGCTGGGAAAGGGGTCATCCTGATTGGCGAAACCACGCCACTCGCAATGATCGTTTCAGAAAAGATGCCCGTGGACATGTTCAGCCAAGGCGCGACGAGCGAAAATAGCCCGTAACAGACGTCCCGTTGCACCGTCATGCTCTCAGCAAGAAACATAATGAAACAGGCAGCCTCAAAGCCAGAAACCAGCCGGCGCGCCACGGCTGGCCACGGAAATGACACCTCGAAACCCGTTTCTCCCAAGCTGCATGGAGTCAGCTTGTCAGTCCGAGGACTGCGCAAGAGCTACAATGGAATCGAGGTGCTCAAGGGCATGGATTTCGATGTCAACCCTGGAGAAATTTTTGTCATCGTTGGACGGAGCGGCAGCGGCAAATCGGTCCTGCTCAGACAGCTCATTGGCTTGGAAGAGCCCGACCAGGGGCAGGTTCTGATCGAAGGTCAACCGATTCAATCGCCGGAAATCACCACCCGCTACCGCGTGGCGATGGTGTTCCAGTCCGGCGCTCTTCTGACCTCCATGACCGTCGGAGAAAACGTCGGTTTCTATCTCGCCGAGCATCACCTGAAATCGCCGGGTGAAATCGCGGCAATCGTTTCCAAAGACCTCGAACAGGTTGGGCTGAATGGCATTGAAAATAAAATGCCGGACGAACTTTCGGGCGGAATGCGGAAGCGCGTGGCGATTGCCCGGGCACTTGCGGTCGAACCGCAGTTGATCTTCTATGACGAACCGACCAGCGAGTTGGACCCGATTTCATCGGTGAACATTGTCGGGGACATCAAGAGACTCAACGACCGGATTCACGCTACTACGCTGATTGTTTCGCATGATCGTGACCTGGCTTTTGGCATCGCAAATCACATCGCGATGCTTGAGGAAGGAACCATAATCGCCATCGGCACCCCGGATGAGATCAAACGGAATCCCGATCCGCGCGTGCAACAATTCTTAAACGCCGGTATCCCACAAAGAAATTCTGCCACCGACCCTTTGCAAACGCCGGCTCCAATCCCCAACCTGGTGGCCACTTAAACAAACACTCATCATGAGAACACGATATCAATCATTGCCAGTCAGGGACGGAGACGAGTATGAATCACTCCACATGAGTGCCGCCAGGTTTTCCCGAACTCCGCTCGGGCGCGCGGTGTTGCACTTGGAATGCCTTTGTCACCACCCAGCCGCGGCCCGATTCTACGTCAATGGCTTTACCCGAAACCTGCGCGAGTCGGCGGTCTCAGCGAGACAGTCAGCGGTGAAGTCATTAAGAATGACATTGGGCCGCTTTAAACGGTAGCAACCATCGAGAAAACAGGATGTTTCTCGCAATTCCAGCAGGTCCATGAAAACTGAACTCAGAAATTCTGCGTCAACCGAGGTGGAGCCCGTGGCCCCGACCGCCCAAACCGCTGCGACCGAGTCGGAAGGACTTCTCAGGGATCTCGCTGATCAAAGGGAACTGCATTTGCGCCTGGCCGCGGACTTTGAGAATTTTAAGCGGCGCAGCCGGCAGGAAAGCGAAGTTCAAGCGGCAGCACAAAAGGCATCTTTCATCGTTGAGCTATTGCCGGTCATCGACAACCTTGAGCGGGCGCTGGCCTCGGGTGCAGCGCGGGATTCCTCCCCATTTCGTCAGGGAGTGGAGATGACGTTGAAACAGTTACAACAGTTGCTCCGCCAGCACGGCGTCGAGAGCGAGGAGATCGTTGGCAAGCCGTTCGACCCGCACCGGCAGGAAGCTCTTTCACAGGGCCATGATGCCGCCCAACCCGACCACGCGGTTCTCGCCGTGCTCCAGCGAGGTTACCGGCGGGGCGAGAAAGTTGTCCGGCCGGCCAAAGTGGTGGTAAATGACCTGACACCTTCCATGCAAGGCCATCATGGCCGTTGAATTCAAAGATTACTACCGTGTGCTCGGGGTGACGCCAACGGCGACGGATGAAGAAATCAAGAAGGCCTTTCGTTTGCTCGCGCGGAAGTATCATCCTGATGTCGCCAAGGACAAAAAAACGGCCGAGGAGAAGTTCAAGGAGATCAATGAGGCCAACGAGGTCTTGAGCAATCCGGAAAGTCGCAGGAAATTTGACCAGCTTGGCGCCAATTGGAAAGCGGGGGCGGAGTCGCGATCACCGCCGGGTCACGCCGGTGGCCGAACCACCGGACGGGGAAGCCGTGGTCAGGAAGATGAGTTCCAATTTGAAGGCACGGGTTTCAGTGATTTCTTCGAACAGTTCTTCGGCGGCCGCGCCAACCGGTCCCGTGGCGGTTCGCCGTTCGATCAATACGAGACAGGGACTGAAGAACCCGAGGCCGTGCTGCGGGGTCAGGATATTCGCGGGGACATTCTGATCACACTTGATGAGGTGCTCAAAGGGGCCATGCGCGACATCTCGGTACGTCGAACCAATGCGCGTACGAGCTTGGAGGAAACGGAAACCTACCATGTCCGGATTCCAGTCGGTGTCCGGGCCGGCCAGTCCATCCGGGTGCCGGGCAAAGGCGGCGAGGGATTGGGCGGCGGCGGCGCCGGGGACATTTATTTGCGTGTCCGGTATGCGCAGCACCCTGATTGGCAGGTGCGCGGCAGTGATCTGGTGAGTCATCTGGAGTTGGCGCCTTGGGAGGCGGTTTTGGGAGCGACCGTTTCCGCACCGACATTGGAAGGCGTCGTGTCCCTGAAAATACCTGCCGGCACGCGGCAGGGACAACAACTGCGGGTTCGCGGCAAAGGATTGCCCGCCGGCGCTGGCAGGCGAGGCGATATTTACGTGGTGGTTGCCATCCAGGTTCCATCCCGCGTTGGCAAAGAGGAGGAACGGTTATGGAAACAGTTATCAACCGAATCCACGTTCAATCCGCGGAAGACAACGTGAGACAAGTTTTTATGGCGTCGAACGACTCCGATGCACCGGTTGGAGCTTTGCCGCTTGGCCTCGTGCGCGAGCCGGCTTATGAGGTGAACACCCCATGGCGCGAAGTCGCGGCCGGACCTATTTTCTGGCAAAGGTTATTGTATGCACAATCTTAAAAAAAATATCAAAAACGCTCGTTGGCTCGCGTGGAACTTGATCGTGCCTGTTTTGGCGGCCACCGCAACTGGGCAATCGGTTGACAACAATGTCTCTGCCCGCCCTTCGCTCCGGGCACCGACGAACGATTACTTGGTGCTGTCAAATGTCACCGGCAACGTGCGGGTGCTTGACGCCAAGGGGCTGGTGCTGGAACAACATCTGGCTTTTCTGCCCCGCATTCCGTTGGCGGATTTGTCCCCGGCTCAACTCCAGGCCCTGTTGGAAACCAAGACGGCTTATGATACCTTGACATCCTTTGGGTCGCTCACTGGAACGAATGCGCAAGGCGCGGCCGTGGAACATCAGTTTTTCCAGATTTGCTCTGCCCTGTCGTCCCGTCTCGCCAGCCATGGCATCATCGTCGCTGGCGTCCCCCCGTTTTACCCGATCCCGCCGCTGACGATGAAAGGTGAAGTGGACGCGGTGCGGACCGCAAATTGATGAGAAATTCTCCGGAGCGGAGCGTCATTGCCGTCGGTTGGCGAAAGTGCTGGGACTCGAATACAAACCAAAAAAGGAAACACCGTGACTATCAGCCCCCTGGCCGGGAAACCGGCACCCTCCGAAATACTGGTCAATGTGCCAAAGCTCGTCACGTCTTACTACACCGGCGTGCCCGATCCAAAAGTGCCGGCCCAGCGCGTGGCGTTTGGCACCTCCGGCCATCGCGGGTCGTCCCTCAAGCTGGCTTTTAACGAAAGGCACATCCTCGCGATTACCCAGGCGATTTGCCTTTATCGCATCTCGAAAAATATCGGCGGCCCGCTGTTTCTCGGCCTGGACACGCATGCGCTTTCTGTCCCGGCTTGTGCCACCGCGCTGGAGGTGCTGGCCGCCAATGGCGTCCACGTGATGCTCGCCGAAGGAGATGAGTACACCCCCACCCCGGTGATCTCCCATGCAATCCTGACTTACAATCGCGGCCGCAGCGCTGGGCTCGCCGATGGCATTGTCATCACCCCATCACACAATCCACCACATGACGGCGGCTTCAAGTATAACCCGCCGAACGGAGGACCGGCGGATAACGTCGTCACCAGTTGGATCGAGGCAAAGGCAAACGAACTGCTTGAGGCCCGGATGGCGGGAGCGAAACGAATTCCCCATGCGCAGGCTCTACGCGCTTTGACAACCCATCGGCACGACTTTCTCACGACTTACGTCAATGATCTCGGCAATGTGATAGACATGAACGTCATTCGCAGCGCGAAGCTTCATCTGGGCGTTGATCCATTGGGCGGCGCCGGCGTTCATTACTGGCCGCGGATTGCGGAGCAATATGAGTTGGACCTGACCTTGATCAACGATGTTGTGGACCCGACTTTCGGTTTCATGACGGTGGATTGGGATGGCCAAATTCGCATGGACCCCTCTTCGCCCTACGCGATGCAGCGGCTGATCGGCATGAAGGACCGTTTTGATCTCTCCTTCGCCTGCGACACCGACCACGACCGGCATGGGATTGTCACCAAAAGGGAGGGGCTGCTGCCACCAAATCACGACCTTTGCGCCGCGATCTTCTATCTGTTCCAGAACCGGCCAAGATGGTCCACATCGGCTGCCGTCGGGAAAACCATTGTGAGCAGTCAGATGATCGACCGGATTACCGCCAAATTGGGGCGGAGGCTCTTCGAGGTGCCGGTTGGTTTCAAATGGTTCGTGGAGGGTTTGCTGGATGGTTCACTCGGATTTGCCGGCGAAGAGAGCGCCGGTTCGGCTTTCCTTCGTCAGGACGGCAGCGTCTGGACAACGGACAAGGACGGTTTCATTCCCTGTTTGCTCGCCGCGGAAAGCACCGCGCGAACGGGTCACGATCCTGCGGCAAGCTACCGCGAATTCCGGCGCGAGTTTGGCGAGCCTGCCTACGAAAGGATTGATGCTCCAGCTACGCCGGAACAAAAGGCGCGGCTGGCAGAACTTTCGCCGCAGCAGGTCAAGCTTGACCGGTTGGCGGGCGAAAAAATCGAGACCATGCTCACTCACGCGCCCGGTAACGATGCCCCCATCGGTGGATTGAAAGTGGTGACCGAGCATGGCTGGTTTGCCGCGCGTCCCTCCGGGACCGAAAATATCTACAAAATTTATGCGGAAAGCTTTCTGGGGACAGATCATCTGCGCCGGATTCAAGCCGATGCCCAAACCATCATCGACTCGGGAGTGTCGGCGGCGCTGCCGCTGCCGCCAGCCGGACTCGAATCTCTGGTGGGCCTTCACGCAACGACAGTGGAGGAGGCGATCGCGGTATGGAGCAATGAAGGAGATCCCAACTGAACCCTGCCAAAGGCGGGTTTAAGATTAATTCCGAGGAAAAAATGAACGACCAATTGCCTGTTCCCCAGCCGGTCCACAGTCAATCAACCGCGGACATCGAAGGCTTTGATACCTTGGCGGAACTGGCGCTGGACCTGCGCTGGTCATGGAACCACGCCACCGACGAAGTTTGGCGGCAGCTTGATCCCGCGCTGTGGGAGTTCACGCAAAATCCCTGGGTGGTGCTGCAAACGATCTCCCAGGACAAACTCAAAGGTGTTCTGGCCAATCCAAGTTTTCGCAAAAACATTGATGAACTCGTGGGCACAAAACGTCAGGCGGGCGAGATGCCCGCATGGTTTCAGAAGAATCATCCGCAATCGCAGTTAAAGTGCGTCGCGTATTTCAGCCTGGAATATATGTTGAGCGAAGCGCTGCCGATCTATTCCGGCGGTCTGGGCAATGTGGCCGGAGATCAACTTAAGGCCGCCAGCGACCTCGGCGTGCCCGTGGTGGGCGTGGGGCTGCTCTACCAGCAAGGCTATTTCCGCCAGGTGATTGACAAGGACGGAGCGCAGCAAGCCCTTTACCCGTATAACGACCCGGGACAACTGCCGATCACGCCGTTGCGCCAACCGAACGGCGAGTGGCTGCGCTTGGAAATCACCCTGCCAGGTTATTCGGTGTGGCTGCGCGCGTGGCAGGTGCAAGTCGGCCGCGTAAAGCTGTTGTTGCTGGATAGCAATGATGCGGCGAACTTCCCGGCGCATCGCGGAATAACCAGCGAGTTATATGGCGGGGGACCCGAGCTGCGCCTCAAGCAGGAACTGCTGCTTGGCATTGGTGGTTGGCGGCTGCTGACAGCGCTGGGCATCCGGCCCGATGTCTGTCACTTGAATGAAGGCCACGCGGCCTTTGCCGTGTTGGAGCGCGCCCGCGGTTTCATGCAGGAAAACTCGCAGCCTTTTCAAGTGGCTTTGGCCGCCACGCGGGCGGGAAATCTTTTCACCACCCATACGGCCGTGGCCGCCGGATTTGACCGTTTCCCTCCGGCCCTCGTTGAGCAATACCTCAGTCGTTATGCTGCGGAAAAGCTTGGCATAACACTCCACGACTTGTTGGCATTGGGCCGCCAGAATGCCAACGACTCCGCCGAAAGTTTTAACATGGCGTATCTGGCGATTCGCGGCAGCGGGGCGGTGAACGGTGTGAGCCGTTTGCACGGTCAAGTCAGCCGGCAGCTTTTTGCGCCGCTTTTCCCGAACTGGCCGGTGGACGAAGTTCCCGTCAGCCATGTTACCAATGGCGTTCACATGCCCACCTGGGACTCGGCGGCCGCCGACGAGCTCTGGACGAAGGCCTGTGGCAAGAACCGCTGGCTGGGAACGGCGGAAACGTTGCAACAGGATATTCGTCGGGTCTCCGACGAGAGCCTCTGGCGATTTCGCCTCGCCGCCCGCAAGTCACTGGTTGACTATGCCCGCGAGCGTCTGGCCGGGCACTATGCCGCGGCCGGCGCATCCCCTGAGACGGTTGAGGCGGCCAGACACCTCTTTGATCCCAACGTATTGACCCTGGGTTTTGCGCGACGATTCGCAACCTATAAGCGGCCCAATCTGCTGCTGCACGATCCGGAGCGACTGCTTCGTTTGCTGACCAATCCGCAGCGTCCCGTGCAACTCATGCTCGCGGGCAAGGCCCACCCGGCGGATGCGGCCGGCCAGGCACTGATCCAGAAATGGATTCAGTTTATTCGCCGACCAGAGGTTCGTCCGCACGCGATTTTCCTCAGTGACTATGACATGCAATTGACCGAGCGCCTCGTGCAAGGCGTGGATGTCTGGCTCAATACGCCGCGGCGGCCCTGGGAAGCCTGTGGCACGAGCGGCATGAAGGTGCTGGTCAATGGCGGCCTCAACCTCTCGGAATTGGACGGCTGGTGGGCGGAAGCCTACACGTCGGAAGTAGGCTGGGCTCTCGGGGACGGTCAGGAACATGAAATTGATCCGTATTGGGACGCCGCCGCCGCCGAGGCGCTGTATGAACGGCTCGAACGCGAGGTGATTCCCGAATTTTATAGTCGTAACGCGCAAGGCATTCCCATGCGTTGGGTCGCGCGAATGCGGGAAAGCATGGCCGAATTGGCCCCGCGCTTCTCCGCCGACCGCGCGGTCCGCGAATACACTGAACAACACTATCTGCCGGCCGCCATGGCATACCATTCGCGCGCCGCCGGCAAGGGTGCTCCAGGAAAGCAAATGGTTGACTGGCAAAACGGTCTGGAACAGAAATGGGCCGCACTGCACTTTGGCGCCGTGAAGGTGGAGACGCGCGATGGACATCACATCATTGAGGTTCAAGTTGGCCTCCAGGGTCTTGATCCCAAAATGGTGAAGGTGGAACTCTATGCCGACGGAATCAACGGCGACCCTGGCGTGCGGCAGGAGATGACCTGCTTGCATCCGCTGGCGGACGAATCAGGCGGCCATGGGTATAGTGCCACCGTGGCGGTGGGCCGGCCACCGTCCGACTACACGGCACGAGTCATGCCACGATGCGATGGCGTGATGGTTCCACTGGAAGACCCACGAATCCTCTGGCAACGATAATCCATTGGCAAGTATAAGACACAAAATTTGAAAGCCTGGGAAAATATGAAAATCTCCATCCCGCAGGCGAATCATCGTGTGATAATTCCCGGTGAACGCTTTGCGCCCGCTGGAGCCCACACCACCACTGCCGATGGTCCCGCCGCGACGCCGCCGTAACGGGCGTTATCAGCGTGGCCGCGCCATTCCTCACGGGAAGACAGACAGCCGGTGGTGAAGAGCAGAGAGCAGCCGCAGACGGATAACAAAATCCATTTCATATTCATTGATTTGTAATGACGATTTCTTATTGCCGGCTAGTGGCGGCGGCCAGACAGACCGCCGGCCACTTCAAAACGATTGCATCGTCCTGATTCGAGAGCTAGCAAACAAACTTTACGCGCCGGGTGAAAAGTTCGCCATGGGGTATTACCCTACTTTGATTCCGTTCCCGCCCCAAGGGATCTCCGCGGCAACCGTGGTGCCCTGCCCTGGAGCGGACGCGATCTCAAAGCGGCCGCCGACCATCTCCAAGCGCTCCCTCATCCCCACCAAGCCGAGACGCTTACCGCCTTTGCCCCGCAACAGGTGTTCCACGCTGAAGGATTTGCCGTTGTCATTGATTCTCATGCGAATGCCGTCCGCATGTTCTTGGATGGTCACTTCCACGCGACTGGCTTGCGCATGACGGGACACGTTGGTGAGCGCTTCCTGCGCCACGCGATAGAGGATGGTGCGCCGGGACGCGTCCAGTTCTTCCAACCCGGCAAAAGCCGTCAAATGAGTGTGGATGCCGGTTTGCGCCGTGAAGTTCTTCAAGAACGAATGCAGGGCGGGAATCAGTCCCAAGTCATCCAACACCGCCGGGCGCAGTTCGCGGGCGAACTGATGCACGATGTTGACCGAGTTTTCCACCAGCTTTTGCGTAAGCTCGATGTCGCGAACAAAATCCCTGGGGCTGAGTCCAGCTCCTTTTTTCAGGGTGGCCAGGCGGATGTTAATGCCGGTCAAAGTCTGGGCAATGACATCGTGCAACTCGCGGCTGATGCGCTTGCGCTCGTCCTCCTGCGCCTGCAGAACCTGTCGCGACAGATCCCGCAACTGTTCCTGCATGGAGCGCGACTGTTCCAACAACCGGGTCTGCTGCTGCTCGCTTTGTTTAAGCGACTGCTCAACCACCTGCCGCCGGGCGATCTCCAGTTCCAACTTCCGGTTCGTGGCGGCGATCACCTCCAGGCGACGCTGAGCGCCCTCGGCCTTCTTGCGCTCGGTGAGATTGTTGAAAAAGCAGACCACGCCCGGCTCGCCGTCCGGCAGGGTGACGCGCTGCAACTGCCATTCATAAAATTCAGTCAAACCGGTATCGCGCCGCTGCTCGGAAAAATCCTGCGAGTAAAAAGGTTTGCCGGTCCGCAACGTGTGGTGGAAACGGCTGACGATTTCAGCCGCAATCTTCTTCGCCCAGATGCGGTGGATGATGGTGGAAAAATCCCGGCCAATCACCGGCTGGGAATTTTTAAAGACCGGCTCCGCCTTGGGATTGATCTGGCGCAGGCGCAACCGGCTGTCCACCACATACACGCCGACGGGGGCCTGCTCGATGAGGGCGGAGAACAAGGCTTCACTGCGGCGTAAAACGTCCTCTGCCTGCTTGCGCTGCGTGATGTCGCGGATGTTGCATTGGATGACGGCGCGGCCATTCTCCGAATAAAGGTTGGCCACCACTTCGACCTCCTGATGCCGGCCAGCCTGGGTTTCCAGCGGCAGGTCTTCATAGCGGATTTCGCGCTTCCTTTTCAGTTTCTCGAACATTTCCCGGCTCGCGGCTTCATCTTTGAGCAAGCCGATCTCGAAGAGTTCCTTGCCGACCAACTGTTCTTGCGGGTAGCCCAGCAACTTCGTCATGAACGGATTGGCGTCGGTAATCTTGCGCGTGCCGGGGTCGAGAAGCAGGACGCCATCGTGCGCCGCCTCAAAGAGGCGGCGATAGCGGGTTTCCGAACCACGGACTTTGTCCTCCTCCCGTTTGAGCGCGGTGACGTCTGCCACCACGGCGCGGCAATCCAGCCCGACGGGCGAGCGTTTGGCGCTGACGCTGACGACACGGGCCGGCTGGCCTCTGTCCAGCAGCTCAATATCGATGGATAGCTTGTCCTCACCGGCAAAAACCCGTTTGAGAAACGAATTGAAAACCGGACGTTGTGCCGCGGAAACCAATTGTCCAAATGACTGACCCACCAAAAGTGAGCGCTCAATGGCAACGAGGTGGGCCCCGGTAAGATTGACCTGTCGGATGGCGCCGTTCGCGGCGAGCGTGAAATAGCCCGCGGGCGCGAAGTCGTAGAGGTCGGTATAATTCTCCAAGGCGGCTTCCAGGTCATCCCGGACCTGCCGCAATTCGGCGTTCTGCAGCTCCAGTTCAATCTGGTGAACCTCCAATTCGTGGAGCAACCGCTCGGGATCGGCCGCGGTTTTTGGTGCAACGGCCGTTGGCTGCTGCCCCTTCTGCTGGGTGTGCAGGCGGGCTTCGGCGCGACGGTATAGTTCGGTCATCATCGGCCGCTGCTTCTGCAGGGCATGCAGTTCGTGCAGTTCGGGCGTGGAACGGCGGCGCCTTGGAAGGTCGTCGGATTTTTTCGTCTTTCTCATCATGGAGTGATCTTGCTGCCCTTGGGGCCGTGTACGATCCGGGAAAGAATCCCGTGCAATTTTTCAACCTCAAAGGGCTTGGTCAGAACGCCTTTAAATCCGTAACGCTGCGGTTCCAGAAGCACGGGGTCGAGGGCGTATCCGCTCATGGCAATGGCCTGGACGCGCGGGTCTATCTTGAGCAACTCCTGGAGAATCTCCCTCCCTCCCATTCCCTCACGAACCGTCACATCCAGAATCACCACATCAAAGCGACGTCCCTGCAGCCGCGCGGTTGTGTAAATCTCGATGGCCGTCGGACCATCCTGCGCCAGCGCTACTTCGTGGCCCATGCCCGATAGCGTCTGCCCGATAACTTCTCGCACCGTCTCCTCGTCATCCATTACCAGCATCCGCCCATGTTCTGGCAGGATTGGCGGCGGCGCCTTGAGTTCAACGTTTACGTTCCGCGCCGCCGGCAGGTAGATGCTGAGCGAAGTCCCGACACCCACCGTCGATTCCACCGTGATCGTTCCTTCGTGCTTCTGAACGACGGAATGGCACATCGTGAGGCCCAAACCCATGCCCTTGCGATCGCCGCGCTCCTTGGTGGAAAAATAGGGATCAAAGATTTTCGGCAGCACGTCTTTCGGAATGCCCCCGCCCTGGTCCGAGATGCTGATTCGGACATAGTCTCCTGCGGACAAAGGCGGATGATCCTGGTCACCCAGCACCACGTTCTCCGCCGCTGCGCTCAACACTCCTCCCTGCGGCATTGCCTCGCGCGCATTCAGGGCAATGCCACGGATGACCTGCCCCATCTGCGCCTCGTCCACTTCAGCCGGCCAGAGATCCTGCGCGAGGGAAAATTTGCATTGCACCCTGGAACCGCTCAACGCCAGCCAAACGGATTCCTGAATCAATCCCGAGAGGAGCATCGCCCTCCGGATCGGCGAGCCGCCTTCGGCGAAGGTGAGCAGTTGCGCGGTCAGGCTCTTGGTTTTCAAGGCGGCCTTCTTCGCGTCCTCCAGATATTGCGTCAGCTCCTGATTGTGCAGATTGAGCATTTGAGCCAGTTCCAGGTGGAGGAGAATAACCGTCAGCAGGTTGTTGAAATCATGGGCGATGCCGCCGGCCAGGATCCCCGTGGATTCCAGTTTATTCAGAACCAGCCGATCCGTCTCCGTCCGTTTCAGTTCCGAGATGTCCGTCAGCGTCACGCGACATGCCTGTCCAGACTCAAAAGCAATCCCCGCCAACTCCACCGTGAGTGGCGGCTGGCCTGTCACCTGCAGCGTCAACTCGCAGCTCTGCCGGTTCTTGCCGGCAAATACTCTCTGCAGAAAGCGCGCAAAAGCAGCCCGCTCGGGGGCGAAAACAAATTGTTCGAAGTCACGGCTCGCCAACGCGGATCGAGCCACTTCCAGCAGGTTGGCGGCGGCCAGATTGGCCTCGGAAATTTTGCCCGCCGGATCGAGTGTCAGGTAGCCTATCGGGGCGAAGTCGTAGAGGTCGGTGTATTTTTCCAACAGCGCCTCCATTTTGTCCCTGGCCTCCGAGAGTTCCTCATTCTGCATCTCGAGTTCCACCTGGTGAACCTCCAATTCGTGGAGCAGCCGCCGGGTGTCAGCTTCCGATTTTTGCCCTTCGAACTGTGATCCCGGTTTCATCTGTTTGTCACACAGGCGGGCTTCGGCGCGGCGGCGCTGTTCGGCGGAATCATCGGCGTTGTTTGGTCGCTTGGGCACGGCGGTCCTACACTTTTTCCGGGTCCGCCGGCTTTTCCGCACCATGCCTGGCGCCTTTGCCTTCGAGCGTTTTCGCCGTTACCGTGTCCGAGACTCGAGCGGCGACCGGAGATTGCCTGGCAACGAGCGTTTCCAGAAACGCATGTTTCCCCCGCAACTCCGCTTCCAGCTTCTTGGCGGCGGTGATGTCCGCAAAGGTGATCACCACGCCGTCAATGCGGTCGTCGAGCGTCCGGTACGGCATGATGCGCACCGTGAACCAGCGCCCGTCGCGGGCGGTGATTGGCTTTTCCGCAAAGCCGAGCTTTTGCAACACATCGCGGGCATCGGCTGTCAGTTCCGGGTAAAGCAGCTCCGAGGCAAGGTCGGTGATGGGGCGGCCCACGTCGCCGGGAATGAGCTTGATGATTTTCGTCGCCTGGGTGGTGAACCGGCGCACT
The DNA here is from genome assembly GCA_049509875.1 of Verrucomicrobiota bacterium. Taxonomy (GTDB): domain Bacteria; phylum Verrucomicrobiota; class Verrucomicrobiia; order Limisphaerales; family UBA11358; genus UBA11358. The sequence continues at coordinate 23,072 of JBEKZM010000005.1, forward strand.
TTCAGGTCGTTGTCCAAAAACAACGTGGCGATATCCGTGCTGTTGAGCAGGTTCTTCATGTCGTTGTTGGACCGGGACAATTCGTCCACCCGGGCTTGCAACTCCGTGTTGACCGTCTGCAACTCTTCGTTCAACGATTGCATCTCCTCTTTGGACGTGGTGAGTTCCTCGTTGGTGGACTGCAGCTCTTCATTGGTGGACTGCATTTCCTCGTTGGTTGAACGGAGTTCTTCCTGGGAACTCTGCATCTCTTCGCGAGTGGTCTGCAATTCCATGCAAACCTGTTGGTACTTTTGTTCCAATTCCGTCTGCCGGGCGCCGCGGTCCGGCACTTTCCGGGACCGGCCCGCGGCGGTGGTCTCCGGAGGTGCGGCGACGTCGGCGAAAATGATCATCACCATTCCCCGCAGGGGCTCCGGATCCTCCAGGCGCTGGACGGTGAGATTTGCGAAATGTTCCCCCTGGTTGGTTTCGACTCGCAGGCCCCTGAGCACCACGGATCCCTTCTGCCGGAGCACTTTCTGGAAGGCCTCGGTGAGTTCGTAGCGCAGGCCTTCACGGGCCATGACAAAAATATTCCAATTGGCTTTTCCGGCGGCCGGCTCCAGATAATCGCCCGTCCGTCCGCTGACATAGAGGATGTTGCCCTTGTCGTTGACGAGCACGGCGGGAGATGAGTAATGGTCCAAAACCAATTTGTCGGCGAGCGATTGGAGACTAGGCGGCGTTTTCGATGCTGATTGGGTCTCGACCCCGGCCGGCAGTCGCCGCGTGAAAGCCGAGGGAAAATCAATGGGCTCGACCGGCGTGGCCGAATCGGTTCGGCGGTAGAGCCGGGTCTTGCGGCCAAGGGATTCGAACAGATCGGTAAAGCTGCCGACGGTCTCGGCGCTCCCGAGAAACAGGATGCCGCCGGGGCGCAAACAATAGTGGAACAGCGGGATGAGTTTCTTCTGCATCTCCGCAGTGAGGTAGATCATCAGGTTGCGGCAGCTTAGAAAATCCAGCTTCGTAAATGGCGGATCCATGATCAGGCTCTGGGGCGCAAAAACCACCATTTCCCGGATCTCGGCGGCCACCCGATAGCCGTGTTCAGTTTTTGCAAAGAACCGGTTGAGCCGTTCCGGCGACACGTCGGCGGTGATGTTCGCCGGATAAATGCCAGCCCGGGCCTTGTCAATCGCATCCTTGTCCAGGTCGGTGGCAAAGACGCTCAGCGTAAAATTTTTCGCCGGCTTGAGCCTGCCCATCGCCTCCTTGAACACCATGGCCAGAGAATACGCCTCCTCGCCAGTGGAGCAGCCGGGGACCCAGGCCCGCAATGCCTGGCCGCCTGGTCGGTTGCCCAGAAGCGCCGGGAGGACGCTTTCGCGCAGTTCCTCCCAGGCCGCAGCGTCACGAAAGAAGCTCGTCACTCCAATCAGCAGTTCCTTGAACAACAAATCCAGCTCCTGCGAGTTTTCCCTCAAATACCGGATATAGTCGGCAATCCTGCCAATCTGATGGATGCCCATGCGCCGTTCAATGCGCCGATAAAAGGTGTTTTGCTTGTACAGCGAAAAGTCATGGCCGGTGTGGGCGCGCAGCAGAACGACCGCCTTTTCCAAGGCGCTCTGTGCCTTGTCTTCCAGCTCCGGCGCAGCGGCGAGAACCAAAGGCGTGCGCTTGAGATAGGCCATGATTCTGCCCGGCAACTCCTCCACCGGAGCCACAATATCCGCCAGCCCTGCGTCGATCGCGCTGCGCGGCATGCCGCTGAACTTGGCCGTCGCGGGATCCTGCACCAGCACCACACCCGCTTTTTCTTTAATGGCCCGCAACCCCAGCGTGCCGTCGGACCCCATGCCGGAGAGAATCACCCCGATGCTGTGTTCCTGCTGGTCCAGCGCCAGCGCGCGAAGGAAGAAATCAACCGGCAGGCGCAGCCCGCGAGGCGTCACCGGTTCGAGCAGGTGCAGCACCCCGTGCAGGATGGACATGTCCTTGTTCGGCGGAATCACGTAGACGCAATCCGGCTGAACCCTGGTCCGGTCCTTGACCTGGAGTACTTTCATGCCGGTGGTGCGCTGAAGCAGTTCGGGCATGATGCCCTTTCGCGTCGGGTCCAAATGCTGGACGATGACAAAAGCGAGACCGCTGTCTCTCGGCACCCGCGACAGAAAAAGCTCCAAAGCCTCCAAGCCTCCGGCCGAGGCGCCAATGCCGACGATGGGAAACGACACACTCGCGGGCGGCTTGGACGTTTTGGGGGCAGCGATTGAAACCGGCCTTTTCGGTCGGCGGAAAGCTTCAATCTTCCTTTTCATAATGCCCTGGTCACGCACCGCAAAAACAATATCCGGCTGGCGCAGCTGGACCAAAATGGTCTTAAATCGCCATAAATGGGAAAAAACAACCAACACGCTTGGCGTTGGCTGGTCGTGGTCGACTTCGCGCACTACTCGCCGCGCGCGAGACTGATTTTAACACCAATCGTTAGGCACTGGCAATTATGTTTTGGGGCCGCTGGTTTTGATCTGGGCTGCGCTAGGGGGTATTTTGGGTTCGTTTTACCGGCCAAGAACCATCCGGAACGCGCGAACCCATTTTCATTAAAGGAGATGTGCGATTTTGCATTTGGGTTCGTTTCGTAATTTTCATTGTCCAAGGCTGTGCGGATGCTTGCGTCGCCAAGGGCGCCGGAACATTTTCACCCTGCCGCCTGCAAGGCCGACGCTCCGCCCAAAAAGTGGTTTTACCTGGTTTTACCTGGCTTGACCTAATTGACATAGTCCACCCAGCTTGACAGTTTTAGCCATTCGTTAGAGCGTGCGCAGAGTTCCGCGGGCAGCCCCGGCAATTCCGGCGTGGTCGCGCCGTCGTGCAGGAAATGGACGTGACCATCATCTGCCCTCAACATGAGTTTGATTGCCTTGGCCTTCACGCTCGGTTTCAATTCATTTTTCACGGACCCATTGTGCCAAATAGGGTGGGACAAATGCTGTCCAACCTGGAAAATTCTTTTGGGCCTGAGTCCGGCTCCTTTCAATCACAATCCCAGCGCGGCCTGTCCCTCGCCTTTGGCTTTTGCTTTCGGCGCTCTTCTGAACGTTTCGTCCAGGGCGGCGACGTTGGAAGGGCGTTCGATGTTTTTGCCCTCCATCAGTTCCTTCACGGTGCGAAGCTGGCATCCGCGGATTGATCCAGAAGGCAGTTTCCATGACCGTTCTCGCCGATGTCGTCCACCGCACGCTCGTGGGGCAAAAGGTATATGCAGCGGTGTCAATCTGCTGACGGGCACACCTGTGGAATCCAAGCCGGTGGAATGGCGATACCATTCAAGGTGAACTGTGCGGAACAATCCGGCGAGATTAACCCGCACCAAAACTTGTTTGATCAAATATGAAAAGCACACTGGCTAGCTTTTCGTGCGGAATCCGCGCGTGAAATAAAGGAGAAGGCAGATGACCAGAATCAGGCCAAGGCCGCCTCCACCGACGAGAGGGCCACCAAAGTAAAACCCGCCGCCGCCGAACAAAAGCAAAAGCACAACGATGAAGAGTAATGTATTCATGGTCACAGAATAACTTCCCCGGCCAGCAACGCCTATGGGGTATTCTGCCCAGGCATGGCTGAATAAGTATAACACCCCATGGTTCCGGGAGGGATTCAAAGGCATCTTGGAAGAATGAAAATTAAAAATATCGTATTTCTTCCTGGTCCACCCGCCGTTCGCACGGCGGCGCGGCTCACAGCCGCCTTGCTGACTTGCGGCGCACTCGGTCTTCTCGCCGGTTGCGCCACCCAGCCGGAGTCGCACGTCGTTTCAGCCCCACCGCCATCGGCACCGGTCCGCACAATGACGACCACCACAACAACGACCACCCCGGACGCAGTGCCCGCCGTGGCCGTCGGCAACACCGGCGGCGTGCTGGTCACCACAACCACACCCACCGTCAGCACCACGGTTGTGACGGTGGCCCCACCGTCGCTCCAAACGGAGGTCGTGCTGGCGCAACCGTCACCGAAGTATGTCTGGCTGGCAGGCTATTGGTCATGGCGCAACGACCGCTATGAATGGATGGCGGGTCACTGGCAACTGCCGCCGAACTCAAATGCTGTATGGGTGGCCCCGAGTTGGGCGCAACGAGGCAATGCCTATCGATTCACTGAGGGTTATTGGAATTAAGGATTATTATGAGAGGTTTTTCAACTGGATTGCTGTTCGGCATCGTGATCGGCGCGCTTGGCTTTTGGTTTGTTCAAAAGAAGGCCCATGAACATCCCGAAGCGGAACAGCGCTACGAGCAGTCCGCCGCGCAGTTGCGCACCAGCGCCACCGAAGTGGCACACAATATGTCAGACGTCTTGCGCGCCAAGCTCGACACGCTCGATTTGCGCACCGATCAGATCAAGGATGAGCTCAGCCGGAACGGCAAAATCTTCCGGCGCAAAGCGCAGGATATCGGCGATCAAGTGGCTGACACTGCGGCCGACGCGCGGGTCGTCGCCGAGATCAAAGCCAAGCTCGCGGCGGACGCAACGCTTTCCGTTTGGAGTATTTCGCCGGGATGCACTCAAGGTCACGCGACCCTTGCGGGCACCGTCGCCTCACCCGATGACATTGCCAGGGCGGTCGCCATCGCACTCGACACCGACGGCGTCCGCGACGTCACCTCCACGCTGGAAGTGAAACCAAAGGCATAATTGGCAAAGACGGCCTCGTGGCCGGAACTGTGCCGTTCGGTAATCCACCGAAGCTCGCACCTTTTGAAGTCAATGTTATGAAGTGGAATATATTTCATAGCACCCGCTACGACTACGTGTCCGCGGTGCGCGACAATGTTAACAACGTGTGTCTGGAGCCGGCACCCATCCCGGAGCAGACGGTCGAATCGTTTTTGCTCAACGTGCTCCCGGCGTCGCGGCCCACGCATTTCCTTGATCTTTTTTCCAACCGGATCTCTCGTTTTGAAATCTCCGGACCGCATCGTTCCCTGGTGATTGAGGCGGAGTCGCGCGTCAACACGCATCCGGTGGCGCCGCTGCCGGCGGCGGCAAGGCTGTGCCCGTTTGAGGCCATCCAAACAGCGCCGAACATCGAATGCTGGTTTGATTTTTTGCAAACCAGCCGGTTTGTGGAGCTTTCGTCGGACGCGTGGAAGCTGGCCTTGGACGCCACGCGCGGACTGGACGACGCCTGGCTGGCCGTACTGGCGCTGATGGATTTTGTCTTTGGCTACCTGAAATATGAATCTTATTCCACGCATGTCGAAACGCACATGGCCGAGGTGATGAAGGGCCGGCGCGGGGTCTGCCAGGATTTCGCGCATCTGCTCATCGGTCTCTGCAGGGTGCTGAAGATTCCCGCCCGCTATGTCAGCGGCTATCTGGCCACTGAGCGGGCGAGCGCCACGCACGCGTGGGTGGAGGTGTTCATTCCCGGCCATGGCTGGCGCGGACTGGATCCCACACACAACCGCCAGATTGGTGAAACGTATGTGAAGATCGGCCACGGACGGGATTACGCCGATGTACCGCCCATCCGTGGCAATTACCACGGCACGCGGGGGCGCCAGATGACGGTGGCGGTGAAGATCACACCGGCGGTTTGAGATAAGTTTGTGAGCACGCAATCCTTATATGCGGGCATGGTGTTTTCGCTGCTGAGCTTCCTCGTGGCCATCCCTTCGGCCATCAAGGTTTTCAACTGGACAGCCACCTTGTATCGCGGGTCAATTTCCTTCGACGCGCCCATGCTGTATGCTCTTGGCTTTATGGGGCTGTTTGTGGTGGGAGGCCTGACCGGGCTGTTTCTTGCCACTCTGCCCGTGGACGTGCATGTGCATGGGACCTATTTTGTGGTGGCGCATTTCCATTACATCATGGTGGGTGGCATGGTGACCGCCTTCATGGGCGGGCTGCACTATTGGTGGCCGAAGATCACCGGACGCCTTTATCCCCGCAAGCTGGCCCAGGGCGCAGCGGTCATTTTGTTCACCGGTTTCAATCTGACTTTTTTCCCGCAGTTTATTTTGGGCTACCTCGGCATGCCGCGCCGGGTGCACGACTACGCGCCGGAGTTCCAACCCTATAATATCATTTCAACCGCCGGCGCGGCGATTCTGGGGCTGGGCTATCTGCTGCCGCTGCTTTACCTGCTCTGGTCGCTGCGCTAGGGGGAAAAAGCCGCCAGCAATCCATGGCAAGCGACCGGGCTTGAATGGCAGACTTCGTCGCCGCCGCCCAAACACAATTTCGCCAAAACACCCGTTGTCACTGAAGATGCCTACACCATCAATTCCGTGATTCTCTTGACGAGCAGCCTTACCGTGGCACTGGCGGTCCGGGCCGCGAACTTGGACGACCTCAAGACCGCCCAGCGCGGGTTGCTTTTTACCATCGCTTTGGGCGCCTCGTTCCTGGTGATCAAGAGTTTCGAATATCACAAGGACATTGCTGACCATCTGGTCCCCGGGCCTGATTTCAATCCGGCGTTGCCGCCGCGCGGCCAGATTTTTTTCTGGCTCTATTGGGCCATGACCGGACTGCATGCCGTTCATGTCGTCATCGGCATAAGCGTGTTGTCGGTGATGACTTGGTGGGTCTGGCGCAAAAAGAATCTGCCGGCAAAACGCACCGCCATTGAATTGTCCGGACTCCATTGGCATTTCGTGGATATCGTCTGGTTGTACCTGTATCCGCTCCTCTACCTGGTAAATCGCCATTCATGAAGATCGCGCCGCCATCCATCAAAGCGCTGGTCGTCATCTGGCTGACATTGGTGGCGCTGCATTTTACGATTCTCTGCATCTCGATGCTGAAGTTTGGCGGGATCGGCACACCGCTCATCCTCACATTGGCGATCATCCAAATGATACTTGTGATGCTGGTCTTTATGGAACTACGCCACCGCGGCAATCTGGTTCGTGTTTTCGCCGTGGCCGGCTACTTCTGGCTGCTGATCCAATTCCCCCTGACCTCGGGCGATTATCTGACGCGGGCGTTTCATTGAGGACGATGCATCATTGGGCGCTCAAAGCCGGAATGCTCGCCCCGCTGGCCGGCTGCGGTTTCGTTCCGAAGCGGATGGCAAAAACTCGCGTGAGTTGCGCCCCAAAGAAAAGAATCACCGAGGAATAGTAAACCCACGCCAGAATGATCACCAGCGAACCCACGGCGCCATAGGCGGAGGTGATGCTGCCGCGGGCAATATACAGGCCGATCAAGAACTTGCCTCCGTTGAACAAAAGCGCCGTAACGAAGCCTCCCATCCAGACGTCTTGCCAGGCGATTTTGACATCCGGCAGCAACTTGAAAATCATCGTGAACAGGACGGTGATGGCCGAAACAGACACCAAAGGATTGGCAATCTCCGCAACCAAATGCTGCGCGGAAAGACGTTCGCCAAGGAACGATCCCAGAGCCGACAGCCCGGCGTTGACGATCAGCGAGACGAGCAGGAGAAAGCCGATGCCCAACACCATGGCAAAGGACAACAGGCGATGCCGGAGAAAGTTTCGGAGGCTTCGTCCCGGCAGCGGTTTGACGCCCCAGAAATGGTTCAGGGAACTCTGCAGTTGCACGAAGACGCCGGTGGATGCGGCCAACAGCGTGATGATCGCCAGGGAGGTGGCCCAAAGGCCGGTGCGCGTCTTGTTGGCCGCCAGGACCAGTGATCGGAGAGCGTCCCCGCCTTGTTTGCCGATCAATTCACTCACTTGGCCGAATAACTCCCGACTGGCGGCCTCCGTCCCGAACCAAAAACCGGCGATGGCCAGGGCGATGACGAACAGCGGGGCGACGGCAAAGACAGTATAATAGGCCAGCGCCGCGCTATGCGAAAGAAAGTCTCCTTCAATGGACGCCAGCGTGGCATCCCGGAGGAGTTCGTAAACAATCCGGAATTTGTTGCCTCGCCAATGCTTGACCATAATCGCTTTCCGAGCCATCGATTTTCCAAGCTGGAAACGGGCCAGAAACAGGGCGGTATGGGGAGTCAGAAGGATGCCGAGGCTGAGATTGATGCATTGCAAATTGCATCAGCCGTGCAGCAAATTGCATTTTAACAGACGAACCGCCGCGGGGATTTCAGGGGAAAAACCCACGCCTAGAATGGCAGAATAAAAGCTGGAGGTCAGAGCGTCGATATATTTGACCCTGAACAATTGCCATGAAACAGCGCCATACACAGTCCCAAACTTTGAGCCGCAATCATCGTTCGCGAAAGAAGGTGCGCTTCGCTGTCGTGGGCCTGGGGCATATCGCACAAAATGCGATCCTGCCGGCGTTCGCCCACGCCACCGAAAATTCCGAACTCACCGCGCTTGTTTCCGATGATCCGGCAAAGCTGCGCGCCATGTCGCGACAGTACGGCGTTGAGAACTGTTTCAGCTATGATGATTATGAACTTTGCCTTCGCAGCGGGGAGGTTGATGCCGTTTACATTGCGTTGCCGAACAACTTGCACCGGAACTATTGTGTGCGGGCGGCGGAAGCGGGCATCCACGTGCTGTGCGAAAAACCGCTGGCGGTGACGGAGGATGACTGCCAGAACATCATACGGACGTGTGCGGAAAATGACGTAAAACTGATGACGGCCTACCGGCTCCATTTCGAGCGCGGCAATCTGGAGGCCATCGAAATTGTCCGCTCCGGCAAAATCGGCGAGCCGCGAATGTTCAACTCCGTTTTCACGATGCAAGTCAACCGGGACAATACCCGTACCGAATCCGCTCTGGGAGGGGGCACCTTGTATGACATCGGCATCTATTGCATCAATGCCGCCAGATACATTTTTGGCGATGAGCCCATCGAAGGATTTTGCCAGTCCGCAGCGAACGATGATCCGCGGTTCCAAAAGGTTGAGGAAATGGCCAGTGCCATACTCCGTTTTCCAAAAGAACGGCTGGCCAGTTTCACCGCGAGTTTTGGCGCGGCGGACACGGCAGATTTTGAAATCATGGGAACGAAGGGACGATTGCGCGCCCGCCAGGCGTATGATTATTCCATGCCCGTGATCCTTGAATTGACGGCGGCCGGCCGGACCCAGAGAAAGCTGTATCCAGCGCGCGATCAGTTTGCACCGGAACTGATCTATTTCTCTGATTGCATCCTCCGTAATCGGCAGCCTGAACCGTCAGGAATTGAGGGCCTGCGCGATGTTCATATCATCCGTTCGCTGTATCGCTCAATCGAGGCGCGCGCGCCGGTAAAACTGGAACAGATCCAGCGGCAACAGCGGCCGAGTCTCAGACAGGAAATTTATCGTCCCCCCGTCACCAAGCCCAAACTGGTCCACGTCTCCGCCCCCAAGTCTTGATTCCGCCCCCTCCCCCTCGATGAAAAAATCCGTGCTCATCGTGGGCGGGGGCGTTTCGGGCCTGGCGGCGGCGGGAGCACTGGCTCGTCGCCATGTTCCCGTGACCGTACTCGAGGCCAAAGAACGGCTGGGGGGACGCATTCATAGCCTGCACAACGGAACATTTCCCATCGAACTGGGCGCCGAGTTTATTCATGGCGAAAGCAAGGCGCTCTTGGACACAATCCAGCAAGCTGCTTTGCCGATTCAAACCGTCGCGCCCAAAAATCGAAAATTTGAGAACGGACGTTTTGTCGCGGACAACATTTGGGAGCAGGCGGAAGAGTTGTTTAATCGAATCAATCCGGACGATCCCGATGTTTCGTTCGAAGAATTTCTAGGCCGGCAAAGAGACATTGACGAACGCGCCAGGAACTCAGCGCGCCATTTCGTTGAAGGCTTCAATGCGGCTGATTCGAAGCGCATCAGCGCGCACGCGTTGCTGCGAGCGGAACGCGCTGCCGACCAGATGAATGGAGCGGCGCAGTTTCGTATAAATCGCGGCTATGGCGCGCTCGTGGAATTCCTCGCGCATGAGGTTGAGAGATTCGGAGGCGTGTGCGTGACCAATGCCTGGGCACGGGAGATCCGGTGGAAAAGCAATGCGGTGGAAATCTCGGCGGATGCAAACGGCCAAAGAAAACTATTCCGCGCAGAAGCAACCGTTATCACCGTGCCGCTGGGAATCCTAAAATCAGGCGAATTTCGTTTTCTGCCTGCGCTCCCGGAAAAAGCCGACGCCATGCGGAATCTGGAATTTGGAAACGTCGTCAAGTTGATACTCCAATTCAAAAGCTCATTTTGGGAAGACTGCGGATTCATCCACACCCTGGACAAACCGATTCCGACCTGGTGGAACGATCCGCGGGGACCAATCTTGACGGGTTGGGCCGGCGGGCCGCAGGCAGACGTCTTGTTGAAACAAACCCAGCCTCAACTCGAAGCGGCCGGCCTGGAAATCCTTGGCCAGACATTCTCAGCGCGCAAGGAACTATTGCGCGACCAATTGGTGGCGTCACATTATTGGAACTGGCAGGCGGATCCGCACATTCGCGGCGCTTACAGCTACATTCCCGTCAAGGGAATCCATTTGCCGCAAATCCTGGCCGCGCCTATTGCTGAAACATTATTTTTTGCCGGTGAAGCCACCGTGGCCGATGCCCAAACTGGAACAGTTTTTGGCGCGTTGGAAAGCGGTTTGCGGGCGGCTCGCGAAGTTCTCGGTTCAGGTTGAATTGGAAACGCACAAAAGATCAAACCCATGACGCTCAATTTGACCTGGCACGACATTGTGTTACGGCTGGCTTTGACATTTGTGGCTGGAGCTTTGGTCGGGATTAACCGGGGTGAACATGCCCGTCCGGCTGGTCTCAGAACGACCGCCGCTATTTCTCGAGTCATTGGCCCAACTTTCAGGGATTAGCAGACTGGTTTGGCATCCTTTCTGACACGCTTTGCACACGACCCGGATTTTGCCGAAAGACGAGACCGCTGACCCCTTTGCCCGCGAGAAGAAAGCCGGTTTCTTCCGAGGGTATCGATTCGACAAAATCTTCAAGCAGCCCCCGGTAAGGCGAGAGCGCGCACGCCGGGTCCGTGGCTTCGGGGTGTCCCGTGATGAGCGCTGCCTGACAGCGGCAGCCTCCAAAATCGACTTCCCGGAATGAACAATCCCGGCACGGGGCCGGCATCCATTCGGTGCCGCGAAAGCGGTTGAACGACTCCGAGTCATTCCAAATCCAGGCCAGCGGCCGCTCACGAACGTTTTCAAATTGAAGTTCTTTTATCGCCGATGCCGTCGGACAGGGAAGCACCTCGCCCACGGGATTGACGGTCAAAAATTGGCGCGCCCAGCCATTCATGCACGGCTTGGGACGCTCGCTGTAATAGTCGGGCGTCACGAACAAAATATCCATGTGACCCAGCAGGCGCTTCTTCCCGGCGGCAACCAGTTCGACGGCTCTTTCGATTTGATTCCGGGTCGGCAACAAAAAGGCGCGGTTTTGAAAGGCCCACCCGTAAAATTGCGTGTTGGCCAGTTCCAGTCGTTCGGCTTCGAGGCTTTCCGCCAGCCGGATGACGGCCTCCAGCCGGTGGATGTTGGCGCGATGCAATACCACATTCACGGTCAGGGGAAATCCGAGTTGGCGCACCATTTGTGCCGCTTCGAGTTTGGCCGCATGCGCGGGCGTGCCGGCAATTTCATTGGCCAGCGACGCCTCATCGGATTGAAAACTGATCTGAACACTGTCCAAGCCGGCGTCCCGCAACTGTTCAGCGCGCCGGCGCTGAAGCCCCACCGCACTGGTGATGAGATTGGTGTAGAGCCCGGCTTGCCGGGCGGCGGCCACCAATTCCACGAGATCCGGGCGCTGCAGCGGTTCGCCCCCGGAAAAACCGACGTGCAAAACTCCGAGGCCGGAGGCTTCCTGGAATACGCGCCGCCATTCTCCCGTGGAAAGTTGCCCGCCGGGGGAAGGCTGGACCGGATTCGAACAGTAGGGACAGTGCAGGGGACACTGGTACGTCACTTCCGCCAGGAGCAGGTAAGGCCGGTATTTCACGGTGTGAAGACGATTAACATCTGTTGACGCAACTGGGCCAGACATTCGCAAACATCGTCGCGGACCGTGTTGCGATCGGCTTCATATTCCGCGCAGAGCGATTCGATGATGGATTTCAGGGGAACGTCGCCGGAGCAACGGCAAAGAACATCATGGGCAATGCCGTCCAAGGGATACACCCCTTCGGGAAAAAGCAATAGGGGCTCGCCCGTAAGGGGATCGTTTTTCAGGCGAACACCCCGGCCCAGCCTCGGCCGGCTGTTTTCATCGGGCGCGATCATTTTCCTGGGCGCGATTTTGAGCCAGGCGACGCGGAATGAATGGCATCGAGCATGGCCCACAACAAGTCGCATTTGAATTGCAGGGCCGCCACCGCCGCCTGCTGTAATTCCAGAGTAACGCAGTGGTCCAAGGTCAGCGCCAGCGCCTCGAGTGAATCGCGGGGAGCTTGCGAGAGCCGCCGCGCGAAATAATCGAGGCCGCCAGGCTCAACCCAGGAGTAGAATTTTTTAAAGGCGGCCAGCCTTTTGGCCATCAAGTCGGGGGCAAATAATTCGGTCAAAGACGAGGCCACCGCGATTGGCCAGGGGCGAGTCCGCGCGAAATTAACGTAAGCATCCACCGCAAACCGCACTCCGGGCAGGACGCGCTCATGACTCAAGAGCGCCTTGCGCGGCACGCCACACGCCGCGCCCAAGCGAAGCCACGCGCCAATGCCACCTTCGTCCTCCCGCAGGCCGTCATGGTCGGTAATCCGGTGCAGCCACACGCGCCGGACCTCGCGCAACGCGCAGTTCGACATGATTGCCGCGTCCTTGATCGGAATGCTGGTCTGGTAATAAAAACGGTTGGCGACCCACAATTGGATCGCCGCCCGGTCAAGCCGGCCGGAATTCATCAAGACATGGAACGGATGCCGGTGATGATAGGCGGACGATCCGGTTTCCCGGAGCTTCCGGGCAAATTTATTTCGCGGCCAGGGGAGATGGTTCATAGCACAAATTCGAAGCCATCCTGGCCAATTTGAACGCCCGCGGCCTCGACCTGGGCCCGCTCCGGCGAATGGGGGGACAACACCGGGTTGGTATTGTTAATGTGGATGTAGATTTTATGCCGGGCCCCGAGGGATTTCAACAGGGGCAGGCTGGTGTCCTTGATCGTGATGTGCCCCATTTCCGAAGCCGTTCGGCTGCCCGGCTTGAGGCGCGCCAATTCGTCCTCCGACCAGAACGTGCCGTCAAAAATCACGGCATCCGCTTCGCGCATGGCGTGAAGCAAGGCTTCGGTGCAACCTGCCACATCGGGTGCCAACAGCAGGCGGCTCCCGGTGTTCCGATCCATGAAGTGATAGGCCACACTATGGACGCCACCCGGGTGCGCCGGCGAATCGAACAAAGGCGGGTTGCCCGGGAGCCTGATGGCGCGATAGAGCAGGGCGGTTGGTTTCTCTTCGTCCTGGATGAGCGGAGCAAAATTCGTCTCTGGCGGTTCGTGCCAGGCAACGCCACAAAAAGAGTTCATAACCCGCGTCAAATTAAAACCCGCATCCAAACTCTTGCGAACTTCCGCCGGAGCGTGGATATGCAGTCTTTCGCCTTCACGCAGCGAAAATATGCCCAAAACGTGGTCCAGATCCGCATTGGTTAGCAAAATTCCCGAAACAGGGTTGTTGCGCACGGTATCGAAGCTGGGCTGAAGATTTCGCCAGCCTCTGATCTGTGCCGGCACATCGGGCGAAGCATTGATTAGAAAACATGACCCCTCGTCGTCGCCGAGGGCAACCGACGATTGGGTCAAGGGTCGGATACGGCCCAGCCGCGCGTCGCGGCAATTCCTGCAGCTACAGTTCCACTGGGGCAAACCTCCTCCCGCAGCGACACCTAGCAGGCAGACGCGGATAGATCCTCCGAATACGCGGCTTTGAAATGTCCGCCGCTTAACTGTGCAAGCCGGTATAGGCGGTGGCTTCGCAGCAAATCCGCAAGATTTTCACCTGGGGCTTTTTCCACTGCTTCTTGGATTTAATTTTTTTCATAAGCTAAAGTTTACGCTGTTGTATGTCGTCCTAAATCAAGGCGAAGTCAAGGCTCAAAAGTTGAGGCCAGGCAACGAGCATTCCGCCTTCGGCACAGCCACTTTAATTGAACTCGACACCAGACATGAGAATCTTTTACCTTGGCGCAAGCCCGTGCAACCCAAAATGAAACACCCATTTCGAATGATCACGTCGGTCTCAAAATCCTGCTCACTGGCCGCCCTGGCGGCGGGCCTGTTCGTCAGCGGCGGGCAGGCGCAGGAAGCGCCTGTGTATAAGAATGCCCACGCTCCGCTCGAGGATCGCGTCAACGATCTGTTCCATCGATTGACACCGGATGAAAAACTGGCGTTGCTCGGCGGCACCGGTTTCACCACCCAGCCGATTCCCCGGCTCGAGGTTCCCGCGATGGGCATGGCCGATGCCGGCCAGGGCGTGCGCGGCGGCACCGACGGGACCCAGGGAGCGGCGACGGCCTTTCCCTGCGGCGCACTGATGGCTTCCACCTGGGATACGAATTTGATCGCGCGGATCGGTCGCGCCATCGGCGAAGAAGTGCGTAACAAGGGCACCGGCGCGTCCATCCTGCTGGGCCCGGCCGTCAACATTCACCGGTCGCCCCTCGGCGGCCGCAACGCCGAGTACTTCAGTGAAGATCCGTTTCTGGCCGCGCGCATGGCCGTGGCCTACATTCGGGGCCTGCAGTCCAGCGGCGCCTCGGCGTGCATCAAACATTTCGCCTGCAACAATGAGGAGGTCGATCGTAATGACGTCAATGTGATTGTCAGCGAACGCGCATTGCGGGAGATCTACCTGCCGGCCTTCGAGGCCGGCGTCCGGGAAGGCCAGGTCTGGGCCGTCATGAGCTCCTACAACGAGGTGAACGGCTTCCATTCCAGCGCCAATTCCCGCCTGCTCAAGGAAATTCTCAAGGCCGAATGGGGCTTCAACGGCCTGGTGATGTCCGATTGGGGCGGCGTCCACGAAACCGCCGTCGTCCAGGCCGGCAACGACCTGGAAATGCCCACGGGCGACAACATGAGCGTGCCCAAGTTGAAGGCGGCTCTCGCCAATGGCAGCGTCACCCAGGCGGCCGTGGACGATTCCGTCCAGCGCATTTTGCGAACCATCGTCCGCGTCGGCCTGCTGGATGGACCGGCGTCTCCGGATGCCCGATTGGTGAACTCCCGCGAGCACGACCGACTCGCCTTCGAAGCTGCGACGAAAGGTATCGTCTTGTTGAAAAATGCGAATGACCTCCTGCCGTTGGATTGTTCCCGAATCAAATCCATGGCCGTGATTGGCGAGGCGGCTGATAACTTGCAAGTGGGCGCCTTGGGCAGCCCGGAAGTCAAGCCGCTGCACACCACCCAATTGCTGGATGGAATCAAGAACCGGATCGGCCGCGTCTTGAAGATTCGCTACGTGGCTGCCAGAACCGACGGCGAACTTGTGCCCGGAGCGATCATCCGCCAATCCGACGGCACCGCCGGATTTCGCGCTGAATACTTCAAGAACATGGATCTGCAAGGCGAACCGGAGCTGACCCGCTCGGAAGAAAAAATCGATATCGTTTCACCCGCGCCGCCCGCGCCGGGCATCCCCACCACCCATTTCAGCGTGCGCTGGACCGGCATGCTCGTCGCGCCGGAGACCGGAATCTATGCTCTGACCTTCATCGGCGACGATGGTTTCCGCATTTTCCTGGACGGGAAGCCTTTGATTGATCACTGGGTGGAGGAAGCGGCCACGGCCGTCACCGCCCAGGCGGACCTCAAGGCGGGCAAGGCTTATGACCTGCGCATCGAATACTTCCAAAATGGCGGGGATTTTGCCGCCCAATTCAACTGGCAGCGGCCCAACCAGACCCCGTACGCCGAGGCCGTGAATGCGGCAACCAATTCCGATATCGCCGTGGTTTGTATTTCCACCCGCGGCACGGAGGGTGAAGGCAACGACCGGCCGTCGATGGACCTGCCGGCCAACCAGTCCGCCCTCATCCGTGCCGTGGCCGCCGCCAACTCAAACACCATTGTGGTGCTGAACAACGGCACCCCGGTGACAATGAAAGAGTGGCTGGGCCGTGTTCCCGCCCTGCTGGAAGCCTGGTTTCCGGGCCAGGAAGGCGGAGCGGCCTTGGCGGCCATCCTCTTCGGCGACGTCAATCCCTCCGGCAAACTTCCCGACACGCTCGCCGCCAGTCGCGACGATTATCCGGACCACGGCAACTTTCCCGGCGCCAACCACCAGGTGAAATATGCGGAGGATATTTTTGTCGGCTACCGGCACTTCGATCGGAACGGGATCGCGCCCTTGTTCCCCTTCGGTTTTGGCCTTTCCTACACCTCCTTCGAGTATAAAAACCTGAAGGTGGGCTCGCCCCAATTGGCGCCCGGCGGCTCGCTGACGGCCACGGTGGACGTGGTCAACACCGGCCAGCGCCCCGGCGAAGAAGTGGCTGAACTCTACGTTTACGACTCCTTTCCGAGAATCGAACGGCCCATTCGCGAACTGAAGGGCTTTTCCAAAGTCGCGCTCAAACCGGGTGAGCTCAAAACCATCACCTTCGTCGTGAAGCCGCGCGACCTGGCTTACTTTGATGTCGTCGGCCACCAGTGGAAATCAGACGCCGGCAACTATGAAATCGGAATTGGCTCCTCCTCCCGCGACATCCGGCTGACGGCGCCGGTGCAATTGACCGCCACTTATACGGAACCCGTCGTCCGCTTGGCGCGTTAGGCTGCCTCGAAAGCTGCTGGCCCCCATTGCCCAGTAGTCGGGAGCTACGGCGCCAACGACTTGACCGTCAGGCCGGCAAAGCTGGACACCGAATGCTTATCGTCAACGCAAAAATCGCGCACGCCAATCATGCCGCTGGAGAAATGATCGTCGCGGACGTCCATCACGGGCTGTTCGTTGATGAAGATTTGCAGATGGGTGCCAACGGCTTGAACTTTGAGGCGATAAAATTTGTTGGGGGTGCAGCTCATCGGCGAGCGGGCGATGACGTTCCAGGAATTGCTGGCGTAGCCGAATTCCATGCGCGAGGCCTGCGGATTGATGCCCACGTAATAGCCACAATACGCGTCCGCACCGAGGTCCGGCTGGCTGGCCCGAAAAACGAGTCCCGCGTCGCCCTGGGTGCCCGCCAGAACATCCGCTTGGTAGATAAAATTCGTAAAGGCGGTGGCCATGGCGAAGGCCTTGGGCCCGTTCCCTGAGAGGGGCACCGTGCTCAAGGTGCCATTGCGTGCGACCCAGTTTCCGCCGAACACGGTCCAGCGCTGACTCCAGGAAGGATCGAAATCTTCAGTAAAAGAAGTAGTGACCGGCTGGGGGGACCCGAGATAAGGGAACCAACTGATGCGCAAGTGTTGTGAGCCAAACGGAACGAGCGTGACCTTTTCGAGCGGTCCGTCGGCAGCCACGGGGCTGACCGGCGGTTCGAAGGCATGGGTCCCGCGCCAGCCAATCGTCCAGTCCGGCAATTGCCGCCCCTGCGCCAACAACGCCACCGAAGACTGCTTGGGGTCGAACGGATTCTCCGGGACGGCCCCGTTGGTGAAAGTCAAGGATGCCGCCGGATTGGCCGGGTCCAATGCCAGGGCATAGTTCCACGGCGTGGTGGCGCGCAGTTCAAACTCGTCAAAGCCCAACTTGAGCGGATCGGGCGTGCGAACGTCCCATTGCTCGCCAACCTTCAGCGCATACACCAGCGGCCCGCGGCTGACCGCCACCGACCGGCTTGGTCCGGACAACAGTTGCACCGCCATCGGCAGTCGAACGTCCACTGTATCTCCGCTTTTCCATTTGCGCGCCAGGCGATAAAAGGAAGCCGCTGCCACCCTGCCCTGAGCGCGGCCGTTGACGGTCACCAGGGCGTTGCTGCACCAGGCTGGAATGCGCAACACCAGCGGGAACGTCACCGGCTTGCCCGCCGAAATGCGCAGCCGGACCAGCTCGGCAAATGGATAACCCGTCTCCTCGCTGATTTGAACCCGGACGTCATGCACCAGGGAGTTCACCGCCGTCGGCGCGTAAGCCATCAGGGCCAGACCGCCATCGTCCGTGGCCGCCCAGGAATTCTGGACAAATTTTGGCCAGCCCATGTGAAAATTATAGCGGCAGCAGGGAAATCCGGAGTGCGGGCCGGGCAAAATGGCATTGGCGTAATCCTGGCCGAAACCATGGCCGCCGTTGGTGGCAATGACGGTGTTGGGCAGGATGTAATATTGGAGGGCCTTGATGTCATGGCCCAGCGCAGCGGGAAGCGCGTTGAAGGATATGGTCTCCAGACGGTCCGCCAGCACGGGATCACCGGTGATGCGGACGGCGGTTTCCAGGCTCAACATGGCCTCGACGATGGCGCACAATTCCACGCCTTGGATACTCGAATTGCCAGCGAGAAATTCCGTGCCGCTGTTGATGCCACACGGCAATCCGTGTTCGCGCATCAGATTGTTCAAGCCGAGCGCCAGGGCCGCATCATCGTCCGGCTGCGCCGAGAGCTGATGATACACCGGGGGGAATTTGAGGGCCTGCTCGACATTGACATTATGCTTCGGCTGAAAGTCGGTCCCATAGAGCATGAAGCGGTTGCTCGTGAAAATGCCGGTCCAATCATACGCCTGCTTCTGCAACAATTGGACGAGCGACAAGAGGTTCGTGTCGCCGTTTTGGCTGTAAAGCCAGAGGGCCACCTCCATTTCGTCGCCCGCGCGCGCCTTGCCCCATTCCTTGAGCGGGCGCTGGGACAGGTTGGCGAGCAGGTAATGAAAATAATGGTCCAACACCACGGGAACCCGCGCGTCGGCAGTCGCCTCATAATAATCCTTCAACGCGTAGGTGGCGACCATACGGGGCCACCAATCGTTGTTCGCGGCGGGACCGAGATAACCGTCGGCTCCCTGATGCTCCACGAGCCAATCGATCCATTTTTGGGCCTTTTGTTTAAGCCCGGGATCGTCCAGGGTGTAGGCGAGGGCCACCAAACCCTTCAAGTAATACGGTCCGCGCTCCCACGCCTCGCCCGAGCCGCCGAGCCAGGCGCTGTTGGCACCCAGGTCATCGGCATACACCGCTTCGGCATTTCCCGTAAGGCCGTCGCGCTGGAGTTCGCATTGCTTGAGGAGCCAGCCTTGTGGGCGGACGCTGCCCAGGGGCAGCGCCGCAAAAGGCGTCTTGGAGAGTGGCGCCCGATTGGGAACCACCCCAGTGGGCGGCAGCGTGAACTCCTCGGCGCCGGCCAGCCAGGGCCATGAAATCAGAGCGGTCCATAGGAGGAGGCGGATGGGAGCCAGAGTCATGCTTGTTTTGAATTCCAAGTTACCCCGGCGGGCGCAATTCATCACGATTTTTTTTGAGTGCGGAGTGGGGAATGCGGATGGCGGAATGAGGCTACCAGACACCCGGACCTTGCTCCGCGCGAGATGGGCTACACCAGCCAGTGGGGACGAGCCGCACCACAGTACGCTGGCGCGCAAGAGGAGGCGGTTGAAGTTACCGCACTGCTAATTACCCACGCTATAACCTTGCGGAAATTGTGCCGCTGCCGCGGTGGCCACGCCCTCATTGCTCCGCGGCCACTGGCGGGGCAGCCGGCCGGTCGGTCGGTAGTCGCCAAACAGAACGTCCGCGATGCCCTGGCCTTCGGTGCCCGGCAGCCAGGCGGCGAGAAAGGCGTCGCTGGCATCCAGCGCATTGCCTAGAATGAGCGGCCGGCCGGAGAGCAGCACCGTGACGACCGGAACCCCGGCGGATTTGGCTTTTTCCACCAGCGCCACATCGCCAGCCGCCAGCCGCAAATCGCTGCGGTCGCCCTTCATCTCGGCATAGGGCGATTCGCCGACAACCACAACCACGGCGTCGGCGCCGGCCAAGTCGCTACCATCGCGGGAAAAATTAACTTGGGTCCCGGGCGACACGGTGTTGCGAATCGCCGAGAGGATGGTGGTTCCGCCGTGAATGGTGTCGCCGGACTGTCCCTGCCAGCTAATCGTCCAGCCGCCGCATTGCACGCCGATGTCGTCGGCGTCGGCGCCGGCCACCGCGAGGTGTTTCAGATTTTTTGCGAGCGGCAGAGTGTGCTTGTCGTTCTTGAGCTGCACCAGCGACTGGCGCACGCATTCGCGCGCCACCGCGCGATGGGCCGCGTTGCCAATGGCGCCGGTCAGCGCCGGATCAGTGTAAGGGTTGGCAAACAATCCCAGCTGGGATTTGATGCGCAAAATCCGGCGCACGGCGTCATCAATTCTCGCCAGCGGGACTTTGTTTTCGGCCACCAATTGCTTCAAGTCCCCAATAAACTCCACAAAGTTGTTGGGGTGGTCCGGTCCGTAGGGGATCATGATCATGTCCAAGCCGGCGTTGACGGAACTTTCAACATCCGTCTTGTAGTCCGGTGAGATTTGATCGATCGCGGCCCAATCCGAAACCAGGAATCCGCGGAAACCCAGTTCTCCCTTCAGCACATCGGTGAGCAGATGCTTGTTGGCGTGCATTTTTTTGCCGTTCCAACTGCTGTAGGAAACCATGATGGAGCCGACGCCGGCCTTGATGGCGGCTTGGTAAGGCGGAAGATACAACTTTCGAAGGGTGGCTTCATCGCAGACGTCGTTGCCTTGATCCACGCCGTTTTCCGTGCCGCCATCGCCGATGAAGTGCTTGGCGCAAGCCAGCACGGAGGCGGGATCGGAAAGCTTGCGGCCCTGAAATCCGCGCACCGCCGCCGCGCCCAGTTCGGAGACCAGTTCGGGAGAATCGCCAAAGCTTTCGTACGTGCGGCCCCAGCGTTCGTTCTGCGCCACGGCGATGCAGGGAGCAAAAGCCCAGCGAATACCCGTGCCGGCCACTTCCAAGGCCGTGATGTGTTCGGCCTGCTCGACGAGGGCCGGATTGTGAGCGGCGCCCAACCCGATGTTGTGCGGGAAGATGACCGCCCCATCCACATTGTTGTGGCCGTGGACCGCGTCCACTCCGTAAAGCAACGGAATTTGCAGGCGGGTTTTCAAGGCCCAAGACTGGTATTCATTGACGACCTGCAACCAGGTTTGGGGGACGTTGTTGGTCGGGCCGCCGCCGCCGCCATTCAAGATGGAACCGAGAAAATATTTTTGAATGTCGGCAGACTCCTTGAGGGCATGCACGTCGGGTTGAACCATCTGCCCAATTTTTTCGTCGAGAGTCATTTGCGCTAGCAGGGACTCGACCCGTGGGTCGGCGGCCGGTCCGGCTTGAGCCACCATGGCTCCGATCAACGCCGGCAGGAGAAAAATACCGAGGTGCTCTTGTTTGGAGTTCATGAGAATAATATTGACCAGTGGAACGTGAATTTAACGGATTCGATTGATTTCGCCACCCGTCGAAATACGCTCATCAACATGTAATAAATGGGATTACATTTGGTGTGATATCATAAATCACATGGAGAGTCAATGATTTTTTCCGAAAGTGCTGGGCTTTGAAGTGTATGCGATAGAGCAGTGCTGACTCTTGAAGAAAACCTGTAATTATCTGTTGACAAATTTTCTTGTTGTGTAATACTAATGATTACAACTCTACCACGTGAAACTTTTGCTGTTGACAAGTTCCTTGTTGCGTAATACTTTTGATTACATGCCCACCACGTTCAACATCGGCGAAGCCTGCACGCTCGTGCCAACGCGTGGTTCATAGACTCCGAAAAACCAACAAACAAACAACCAAATAGAAAGCCCTCCGTTTATGAATAAAAAAACAAACAGCTCCGTTCCATCAAACGGGGCCGACCGCTGGAAGGCTTCAGCGTGTCACAACCGGTTTCGAGTCGCGCTGCTTTCTGTGGCAGCCCTGTTCGGCGCTGGAATCACGGTCCAAGCCGCGAACATTTTGGTGGATCCAGGTTTTGAGGCGACCCCGATCTTCAGCTACTGGTCGGCTCAAACCCTTGAAAGTTGGAGTATGAATGCTGCCACGACCACGCCGAATGGCCTAGTTCGCACCGGGGCGAACGCGCTGTGGATGCAGGGTTTGTATGAAAATGGTCCCGCGCCAGCTTACTATAACATGGGTGCTTACCAGAAGATCGCCTGTGCTCCGGGAGCAACCTTTACGGCGGATGCCTGGTATTCCGCGTATGTATCTTATCCTTATGCCGGTATAGATGGCGCCAACGGCAATTCAGGCCTGCTCACGAGCGATGGGAGCGGGGTGGAGGACTGTTGGGTGGAGGTGCAATTCCTGAATTCGGCCAACGCCATTCTGGCGGATTACAAGTCCGTAATCCTCAGCCCCATAACCGCTACTCAGCCGGGATCTGCCGGAGTGCAGACCTTCAACGTTACTTCCGCCACGGTGCCCACGGTGACCGAGACAAATGGCAATGTCTATCTGGCTTGGATTGATTGTCAGGTGACCAATCAATATGACGTCAAAACCATCGGTCCTGATACGGATCCGGCAACCGAATCGGTCACCAATACGTTGAGCAATGGTATCATGACCGCACCGCCTGGAACAGCGTTTGTGATATACTTCGTCGGCCTGGCCCAAGCAGCATATGAATCCGGCGCCAATTTTTGGGATGATTGCACGCTGATTCAACTCGGAGGGCCGTCGCCATCGGTCATCAGCGGTCTGACACCGAACGGCTCGCAGTTTTTCAATACCAACACCAGTTTGACCTTTAGTGTGACCTCGGCGTCCACGGGTGGCTCTCCTCTGCCCACCAACCCGACCAATGGAATCACAGTATTGGTGAATGGAGTCAACCAGGCCGCCAATCTGCAATTCACCGGCACCAGCACCGCTTGGAATATAAGTCTGCCAAACCTGGCTGCCAACTCGCTTTATAATGTCATTATAACGGTTGACAATAGCGCCGGGTTGATCACCACCACCACTGCCAATTTTGACACGTTTCAGCCCGTGTTCATCGTCCCAGTTGAAACTTATGATTACAATGGCGGACAATTTATCCAAAACCCGGTTCCGACCACCACCCCTGCTCCCAACAGCTATTTTGGTCTGGCAGGCACTTTGGGAACGGACATGTCAACTTACGCTGGAACCGGAGTATTGCCAGGAGGAGCAAGCACGCTGATCCCCAATTATCCGGACCGTACGGATGCTAATGTGGCTTTTCAGAATAGCGGCGACATCCCGTTGCCTCTCTATCTGGCCGCCGAAGCCACCAACTCCGGCGTATATAACGTAAATATAGGATACAACGACGCCGGCAACTGGTTCAACTATACCAGAAATCCTTATCCGGCCGGCAATTATGAGGTGTTTGCGCGCATCTCCGGCGGCCAGGGAGCGGCTTCCGAATACCTGAACATTCTCACCGGCGGCTACGGCACGGACGATCAAACGACCAACCGCCTGGGAGAGTTTGACATCCCGAACGTGAATCTATATGATTCCCCACAAGGCACGGATTGGACTCATTATTACTGGGTGCCCCTGACGGACGCTGATGGCAATTTGGTGCCGGTCAACGTGCCTTCGGGCCGGCAAACGTTGCAGTTGCTGAGTGCGCCGATTGCCGGTGAGAATGTCATATCTTTCCTGTTCGTCCCATTTCCCAGCGCTGGACTGCCCCCCTCCATCAGCAATATTAACCCGGCGAATGGTGCGGTGTTCTCGGCGGCGGCGGCGGGCTTGACCTTCACGGCCACAGCCTCGGCGGGATCGACGCTCAACAACAGCGGCATTCATCTCAGCTTGAACGGTGCCGATGTGACTTCCAGCCTCACCCTCTCGGGCTCAGGACCGATCAACGCAAGTTATTCGCCTCTGAGGACGAACACCATCTATACCGCAGTCGTTTCCGCGACCAATACGGCGGGAGTGGGCGTAACTCGCACCGTTACGTTCGACACGTTTAGTGAGCCGGGCAACTTCTACGTTAAAATGGAAGACTGGGACTTTAATGGCGGGCTGTATGATACTTCGGGTAACGGCTTGGCTCCGAATGCCTATGAAGGCGACAGACTGCCGGATGACACCGAGGGTGCCGTAACCAATATTGACTATTCGCATTCCGCCACCAGTGGCAACTTCCTCTACCGTGGCCCGACGGGCCTGGCCACGGAGGTAACCTCGGATACGCCGCTGCCGGGATACACAGCCGGCGCGGATTGGGACGTCGGCAACTTCAACACCGGCGATTGGGCCAACTACACCCGGAATTATCCGGCCGGCAAATACTACCTTGAAGCACGGCTCGCCGGCTATGCAGGCAACGTGACGATTTCACAGGTGACCGCCGGTCAGGGAACAGCCAACCAGACCTTGAAAACGCTGGGGGTCTGCAATTGCAATGCGGCTAATGAAGGCTGGCAGACCTGGAACTGGTGCCCGTTGCTCACCAATGGCTTCCCCGCGGTGGTGACGCTGGGCGGCGTGGAAACGCTGCGGGTCACCTCCGGCGGCAACGTGAATGCGAACTACATCATGCTGGTGCCGGTCCAGGCCATCAAGATCTCGGCGGTGCAATCCGGCGGCAAAGCCGTGCTTACCTTCCCCACGACCATTGGGTCGAGCTACCGCGTTTGGGAAGCGAGCACCTTGAATGGAACCTGGACCCTTTTGCAAACCGTTGCCGGCACCGGCTCTACGACAACCGTGAGCGTCCCGCCCGGCGGCAGCCAGGGCTATATCAAGATCACCTCTCCGTAATCAACGCCCGGTGCGGGTCCAAAGGCGGCGGGTGCCGCCTTTGGACCGGCCGGCATGAAAGATTGGATTTACCTGCGGATTGACAAACAACCAGATTCAACTAAATTAAGAGTTGACCCTAATTTCAGCCCGGTGGTCGCCGGCAGCGTCGGTTGATTGCATAAACAAATCTATGAATACAGCAAGAGTCAGCGTAAAGAGAACATCCGGTTCCGGATGTCCGCCCGGATTCACATTAATTGAATTGCTGGTGGTCATCGCCATTATCGCGATTTTGGCGGCCATGCTGTTGCCCGCCTTATCCAAAGCGAAATCTAAAGCGCAAGGCATCCAATGCATGAGCAACCTCAAGCAACTCGGTCTCGCTTGGATCATGTACACGGGAGACAATAACAACAAACTGGCTCCGAACGGGGATGAATCTGCCCAGCCGACTTCGCCAACCGATACCACGAGCCAATACGCGGTCCAATGGTGTCCCGGCCAGGTGCAAACCACTGCTCCCACTGGCCAACCGACGAATGCGGCTTGGGTTATGGATGGTTGCATCTATCCTTATGTGAAGAGCGTTGCGGTTTATCACTGTCCCGCTGACCAAAGCACCGTTCCCGTGTATGGCCAGCAGTTGCCGAAAATTCGCAGCATGTCCATGAATTGCTGGCTCAACCCTTACAATCTCTGGGATGGTAACAGCGATGGACGTGTTTATAGAAAGGATTCGGATCTTAGCGTTCCGGGAGTGGCCAATGTCTGGCTGGTTATGGACGAGAATCCGTATAGCATTAATGATGCATATATGGCCGAATATCCGCCGCCCAGCAGCTCAACGGGCGCCGGCGGCGATCTCAGTTGGGTTGATTACCCGGCTACTTATCACAATCGGGCGAATGGAATGGCTTTTTGCGATGGACATGCTCAAATCAAGAAATGGACCGATTCGGTTGTTATTAACCAGAGGACAGAGGATCCGCCCTCTCTGCCGGCCACACCGGGTTGTGGTGATTTGGCCTGGCTTCAAAGCATGACCACCGTACATAACTGATTTACCAATCCCTTTGGGATTGGGCATGTTGCGACCCTACAGCGGCACGATTCGCGTTTACCCGGCAGATTCGCCTTGCTAGGTTGGAACCGTTTGAAGCCGAAAAAGCAAATTTCCCCAAAAGCGCGGTCCACGAACGGGAAAAGTCCCCCGTCTCCAAAGTTGCCGCCCCCAATTCCGGCACCCCGACTCTGGCTGTTTCGATTTTGCGCGGCAATTTTGGTTCCCCTGACAATTGTAGGCGGGCTTGAGCTTGGATTGCGCTTGTCCGGCTATGGCTATCCCACCCGTTTCTTTCTTCAAACGACCATCAACGGGCAGGATTATTTCGTCCCGAACGACAAATTCGGCTACCGGTTTTTCCCGCCCGCCCTGGCCCGCACACCCGCACCCCAGCGGATGGCGGTAAAAAAATCGCCCGATACGGTCCGCATTTTTGTGTTTGGCGAATCGGCCGCGATGGGTGATCCGGACCCGAGCTATGGCGCCTGGCGCTATTTGCAAACGTTGTTGCGCGAACGCTACCCAGGAACGGATTTTGAGGTGGTTTGCGTGGCCATGACCGCCATCAATTCGCACGCCATTTTGCCCATGGCGCGCGAGTGCGCCCGGCGGGACGGTGATTTGTGGATTGTCTATATGGGCAACAACGAAATGGTTGGTCCGCTCGGAGCGGGTGACGCCGCCGGTTCCCGCACGCCGGGAACGGGTCTGGTCCGGATCGATCTGGCCATAAAGTCCACCCGGATCGGGCAGATGCTGGACGGTCTGAGGCAGCGCTGGGGTGCTCCTTCCTCAACTCCGAAAACCTGGGGCGGGCTGAGCCTGTTCGAGCATCACCAACTGCGGCAGGATGATCCCAACCGGCTGCGCGCTTATGAGAATTTCAAAAAAAACCTGGCAGACATTTTGCGGGCGGGCGAAGCGGCCGGTGTGCCGATTATATTAAGCACGGTCGGCAGCAACTTAAAGGATTGCGCCCCGTTTGCTTCGCTGCATGCGGCCAACTTGAGCGAGGCTCAAAAGGAGCAATGGGAGGCAGCTTACCAGAGCGGCATGGCCTTTGAATCCACGGGAGAGTATCAAAACGCGCTGAAGCAATTTGCCGGGGCGGCGGCCATTGACCCTCAATATGCCGAGTTGCAGTTTCGCCGGGGAAGCTGCCATCTGGCCCTGACAAATTTCGCCGAGGCCCGGCCCGAATTTGAACTGGCCCGCGATTACGACACGCTCGCCTTTCGCGCGGACACCCGCATCAATGTAATCATAAAGGAGGCGGCGGACGCCAATGCCGGCAAAGGCGTTCATTTTTTGGATGCCGGGCGGATGCTGGCGCAAAACAGTCCGGCGAAGATTCCCGGCGATGAATTATTTTATGAACATGTCCATTTGAATTTTGACGGCAATTATCTGCTGGGGCGAGCGTTCGCGGAACAAACGGCAGAGCTTCTCCCAAAACCAATGGGGTCGCATGACCAGGGTGGATGGGCGTCATCGGAAATCTGCGACCGCCGCCTGGCGGTTTCGTCGTGGGACCGCGCCCGCGTTTTTCAAGGAATTCTCAGCCGCACGTCCGAGCCGCTTTACGCCAAACAATTGACCCACGACGCCACGGTCAAGTGGTGCCAGGACGAAATCGGAGCACTGACTGCCCGGTCGGATTCCGAGTCGCCGGACCAAACGCGGCGGCTCTACCAGCAAGCGCTGGCACTGGCTCCGGAGGACAACTTCTTGCACCAGAATTTCGCGCAATATCTGGGAGCCAAAGGAGATCTGGCGCAAGCCACCGTGGAGGCTCAGCGCGTCTGCGAACTGCTGCCCCAGAGACCCGCGCAGTATTACGACATCGGCAATCTGCTGATTATTCAGGGAAGAATCGACGAGGCGGCGGAATGCTATTCGCGCGCGCTGGTTCTCCAGGGGGATTTTGTGCACGCGTTGAACGGGCTGGGGCAGATTCGGGCCAACCAGCAAGAAGCCGGCGAAGCGGCGGCCTGCTTTCGACGTGCGCTCCGGGCGAACCCCAACGACCCGGAAACCTGCTTTCTCCTGGGATTCCTGGAGCAGAACCGGGGAAATTTAAAGCAGGCTTCCATCTATTATCAGAAGGCCGCGCGCCTTCAGCCACAAGGAATGGCGGATTTTTTCAGCGAAGCGGTTGACGCCAGCGCGCTGGGCTTCCGGGGACGGGCGAGGGAGGCTTTTGGAATGGTCATTCAGCTCGAACCAGGCTGCTGGCAGGCACACTATCTGCTTGGCCGGGAACTGCTGGCCGATGGAAAAACCGAGGAGGCCCGGACGCAGTTTTTGGCAGCCGTCCGCTATCGTCCAGATTTTGCCCCGGCGCATTTGAATCTCGGCGTTCTGCTGGCGAAGCAGGGAAGAACGGAGCTGGCGCTCGCCCAGTTTCGCACCACTTTACAGATCGAGCCGACCAACTCGGCGGCGCGGCAATACCTCGAAGAGTTACACCCGTCAAACGGAGGCGCAACCGCAGATGGACACAAATGAACGCAGATGGAAGCACGTTTTTTGAAAGGGGAAGCCCACCCTCACCCCGGCCCTCTCCCCCGGGGAGAGGGAGACGTTATTCCCGCGTCTTGGGTTGCGCCGGCACCAGGTTTGCGCAGGTTCATGGGGCGTCAGCAGGTCCGATTGGATCAGGGGAATTCGCATGAACCCGAAGGAGATGGTGGAGAAAAATTATGATGCTCATCGAAACCTGTGTGCGCCCGAGCGGAATCCACGGCCTAGGCTTGTGTGCGGTGCGGTTTGTGCCGCGCGGAACGCCGGTCTGGCGCTTCGAACCCGGGTTTGACCACGATTTCTCCCCGGCGCAGTTCGCCGCCCTGCCCCCGCTGGCGCAGAAGCACACCCGCTGGTTCTGTTTTGTGAGCCGCCTCGACGGCCACGTGATCCTCAGCGGCGACCATGCCTGTTTCATCAATCATTCGCTGTCACCAAACAGCGGAGCCCTGCCCGCGGCGGAACTGCCAGTGGTGACCGTGGCCTGGCGCGACCTCGCGGCCGGCGAGGAAATCACCTGCAATTATTTTCATTACGACGCCGACACCCCTTGGAAACTCGGACTCGTCCCGCCCGACGCGCCGTTGGGCGCCTCCGCCTGACCGCAACGCCTGCCCAAACGAGAGGATCGTTCGTAGGCGGGCCGGGTGGCCGGGGCCGGCGAAATGGCCGAAGTGAATAACTTCTGATATGGAAAATTGGCTGGTTATTGCATGCTGTGGGCATGAACGAGGAAGGCGGCAATCCGGTCAATCCCTCCGCGCGGGATTCCCTGTTTCGCGGGCGTCTCGCAAATTTTCCCCTGCTGGCGGCGCTGCGGGAGAGACGCTCCCGGCGGTTCGGCCGCGGCATGAAAATTCCCGGCGGCCCGCTGGCCTATGAGAGCAAACTCGCGCCGCGGCCGCTGACGGAGGACGAGGAGGCCGCGCTCGTTTTCGCGGCGTCCGGCATTACCGGACATGCGCTGGCGGATTTGTGCTACGCCCAGGGCGGCGGCGGCGGCATCATGGCCGGCCTGGTCGCCCGCACGGTGGCCAGCGGCGACGGCTTGCAGACGGTGGCCCTCACGGTGATCAACGACGATGGCGCCTGGCTCGTGCGCCGCCCGGGTGAATTGCCGGCGGAGCGCATTTCCGCGCATATCGAACTTGGCAGGCAGGGTGAATTCACCGAGTTGTACCGGCGCAGCCGCGTGCGGATCGCCGAGCAGCGTCCCAAGACGCCGGCCGAACCGCTCTTCAACCTCAATGCGAATCGCTGGTCCGCGCACGCGCGCGGCTCGACCTGCTTTTTGCCCATCAATGACCTGACTTTCATGTATGTGAACGGGCTTTTGGAGATCCTCAACGAGGAGACCGGGGCGTTCATTCTGGACGAGCGCAACCATTTTCTTCCGGCGGGCCTCGGACGGTTTGCGCGCAGCCGGGGCGGCCATTTGGAGGATGACCCGAACCGGGGCCGGGTAGCCACGGTCCGACAGGTCGAGCAATTTGTGACCGAGTTTGTGACCGTGGAGCAGGGTATGATGTTGCAAAATCTCGGCCTTATGGCGCAGGCGCTGGGTTTGGGCGGCTTTCCCAATTTTGCCAACCACGAGTTCGCGTGGTTCCAAGCGCTGGGTTTTCGCATGGGTGCAATGCCGGCGAACGAATACGTGGGCGCGGGCTGGCTGCCTTCGCTGGCGTTGAAAATCATGAAGCGCAATCCAGCCGTTCCGTATCCGCTGGGATTGGAGCGCGACGGCGAGGTCCTGCTGAAGCCGTTTTGCCCGCCGTACTACCACTCCATGGCCGATGCGGTGCGCGCCGTGGCGGATATTAAGTTTGGCGCCGGCGGGATTTTTCGGAGCCAACATCACGGAAGCGCCTGGGCCAATCACGATGAGGTGGTAAAAAAAGTCCCGCCTTTCAGTGAAGCGGCGATTGCGGCGGCCACGGCACATTGCCAATATCTGTGGCAGCGATACGGGCGATTCCCGGTTTACATGCCGCCGTATCGAACAGTCCTCGCATTTCAAGCCAGCCACCTGGACGTGGAGTTCTATGACAAGTTTTATCGTCCTGGAGCGCTGAGCGAGTCGGAGCGGCGGAGCGCGGCGGAGAACCGGTGATCCTTTTTGGTTGAAATGATATCAGCGAAAGGAGCCGGTGCTGAATCGTTCTTTACCTCGAACTGAAGTCGGCGCCTCCTGACGCCGGCTGCGGCAAATTGGTCAGGACCGGGCGAACATCACCAGCGGATCATCGGTCGTAAGCACGGCGAGCAGGATGCACCCGTTCTCGGAATAGTTCATCTCATGCTGCGAACCTTTGTCGGCGTGATGAAAATCGCCCGCCAGGAGCCTGCGATGGCCCACGACAAGGTCGCCGCTGAGAATGTAAAAATCCTCCGGGCCGGCATTCACATGGGCCGGATAGCGGACGCCGGCTTCAATTTTGCCGAGCAAAACCGCATAGCCGCGCTCTTTCTCAAACGACAATAATTTGATGAACGCGCCCGGGATGGGCAGGGATTTCCAGCCGGTGGCCGTTGCCGCTTCGTGGAAGTGCAGGCCGGGAATGGCGGTCAGGAGCGGGCCGGAGGTTTTTGCGGCCGGGGCGATACGCTCCAGAATGTTCGCCTTGAGCTGCGGCGGGGGCGATGCTTGCGGAACGGATTTTGCCAGCGAGGCCGTGGTCCGCTGCAATTGCAACACCAGCGCGCAAAGCTCCTGGTCGGCGACCAATTGAGACTCGAACTCCCGATGCTCATCCGGAGTCAACGCGCCGAGCACGTAAAGACCGGCCTGATCCTGCAGCGGTTCGGGAATCATACGCAGGCCTCCAGTCCATCGCGCAGTTTCATCATGCCACGCCGAATCCGGGCCTTGACCGTGCCCAGCGGCTCGTTCAAGGCGGCGGCGATTTCGTGGTGCGACAGGCCCCCGAAAAAGGCCAATTCGATGGCCGTCCTTTGATCCCGGGGCAGGGCGCCAAGCGCGGCGCGAACGGCCTCGATCTCATCCTGGACGGGCGGAATGGGGGCCGATGCCTGGGCTTCCAGAAGCGGTGCGGATTCACCGTCGAGGTCAGTGTCGGCGATGATCCGTGAACGGCGTTGCCGGGAGCGTAGAAGGTCAATGCAGCGGTTGCGAACGATGCTTATGGCCCAGTGGAAGGCTACGCCTACCGCCGGATTAAAGGTCGGAGCCTTGTTCCAAATTTGCACAAAAACATCCTGAATGACTTCCTCGGCATCATGCGCATCATGAAGCATTCGCAAGGCGAAGGAAAAAAAGGTGGCTGCGGTTTGATCGTAAAACTCGGCCAGGGCCAAACTGTCCCGGGCCGCGATGCGGCGGAGCAGTTGCGCCTGCTGCGATTCGATCGGTTCGTTCTCTGGCATGATTGCCTCCCACCCACCGGCGCGGCCGCGCCATGGCCAATGGGCACGGCCCAACTTGCCAGATCTTTCGCCTGACCGCCAGCGCCAAACTGTATCCTCAACCGGTGCATCCACCTTATCTACGCCATGGCCAGGTGATTGGACGCATAAAACAGGACAGTTCCGTTCGCCACTGGTCTTACAATAAC
This sequence comes from Verrucomicrobiota bacterium, assembly GCA_049509875.1. GTDB lineage: Bacteria > Verrucomicrobiota > Verrucomicrobiia > Limisphaerales > UBA11358 > UBA11358. The sequence goes on from JBEKZM010000005.1 coordinate 54,810, forward strand.
GAATCCACGGTGCGCGCGGAATCCGGCGAGACGCCGGATTCAACAGGCTGGAAACCTGTTTCACCCTAGAGCCGCGCGTTGTCGATTAAGCGTGTCTTGCCGAAAAAAACCGCCAGGGCCAGGTGCGTGCCGCGTTTTACCGCGCGGACGGGCTGCAGCGTTTCCGGGTCGAAGAACTCGAGGTAGTCCGGGCGCGCCAGGGGCGCGGCGGTGAAGAATCCGTGCAGATCTTTTTTCAAGCGCACGGCCGGAATTGATTTCTTTGCCACCGCCGCCCGGGCTGCCTGCAGGGCGTGGAAGAGGATCACCGCCTGCGCCCGCTCTTCGGCATTCAGAAACTTGTTGCGCGAACTCATGGCCAGGCCGTCCGGCTCGCGATGCGTGGGCGCAATCACGATTTTGAGCGGGAAATTCAAGTCCGCCACCATGCGACGGAGGATGGCCGCCTGTTGAAAATCCTTTTGGCCAAAGACGGCCACGTCCGGCAGGACCAGGTGGAAGAGTTTGCTGACGACCGTGGTGACGCCGCGAAAATGGGTGGGACGGGACACGCCTTCCATGACCCGCGCCAGGTTTTCCTCCACCACATAGGTGCTGTATCGGCCTTCCGCCTGGCCGGCATACATTTCGGCGTCGCTGGGAGTGAACACCGCGTCCACGCCCGCAGCGCGGCAGCGCATCAAATCGCCTCGCAGGTCGCGCGGGTATTGGGCCAGATCCTCGGTCGGCGCGAATTGCATCGGGTTGACATAGATGCTGACGACCACCTTGCCGTTTTTGCCGACGCGCCGCCGGGCCTCGCGCACGAGGCTCAGGTGGCCATGATGCAGGCAGCCCATGGTGGGCACGAAGCCGATGCGGGTTTGGGCGCGCTGCCATTGTTTTGCCAGCCGCTGCATGGCGGCGGCTGAAGAAATGATTTTCACCGCGCCAATTTAGCGGTTGCGCGCGGGGCTTCACAGTTCAATTTGGTCCCTGGAAATAAGACCACCGCGCGGGAATATCCCGGCGCGGTGGCGCAAAAAAGTTCGATTAATGGTTATCTTGGCAGAAAATTCAGCGGGGCGCTGGCCGGCATTTCGTGGGCGCAGGGCTGGTTGATCGGCGCGTCAGGCACGGTGTCGTTGGGCGTGACGACGTGGTTGGCCAGCATCCAGGCCTCAACCTCCTCGCCGCTGATGTCCGGCAGCATGTGGCCGTTGATCTCCACGCAGGGACTCAGCATCTGGCCGGTCTTCTCGATCATTTCCTGCCGCTGCAAGGGGTCGTTGATGATGTCGCGGTCCTCGAAGGGCAGGTCATATTTGCGGAGCACGGCGCGCACGCCCTGGCTCCAGCCGCAGGTCGGTTTCAGATAAGCGATGATTTTTGGTTTGGTCATAGTTCGCAAAAATTGTTTGTACTATGGCAAAATAGTGCCACATAAAGTCGTCGCGGGCAAATGTTTTAACCGCCGACGGCCAATTCCTTTTTCCGCTGCGCGAGCACCCTCTCCGAGGGCCGGAAGTTGACGATGAATTCCCGGTAATAGTCGCCGAAGGTACCGGCGGCGAGGTGCGCGCGGGCGTCGGCCATCGTTTTGAGATACATGTGCGTGTTGTGGACGCTCAACATGCGCAGGCCGAGAATCTCGTTCACGTTCAACAGGTGGCGGAGGTAGGCACGGGTGAAATGCCGGCAGGCAAAACAATCGCAGTCGTCCTCAATGGGGCGGAAATCGGCCTTGAACTGGCCACCTTTGATGCCAATCGCGCCGCGGCGGGTGTAGGCCGTGCCGTTGCGGGCCACGCGCGTGGGCAGCACGCAGTCGAACATGTCCACGCCCCGGGCGACCAGTTCGATCATTTGCGCGGGCGTGCCCAGGCCCATGGCGTAGCGCGCCTTGTTCGCCGGCAGATGCGGCACGGTGATCTCCACGGCCTTGAACATCTCCGGCTCCGGTTCGCCGACGCTCACGCCGCCGATGGCGTAGCCGTCGAAGTCCAGCGGGACGATGGCTTTGGCGCATTGTTCGCGCAGGTCGGCGCTGCTGCCGCCCTGCACAATGCCGAAGACCTTCTGGCCGGCGGCGCGCGGTTGCTCGCTGCATTCGCGTGCCCAGCGGATGGTGCGCTCGACGGCCTGGCGCTGGTCGCGCGCGGGGGCGTCGTGAGGCGGGCATTCGTCGAAAACCATGGCGATATCCGAGCCGAGGACACGTTGAATGCCCATGCTTTCCTGGGGGCCGAGGAAAAGTGGCGAGCCGTCCAGATGGGAGCGGAATTCGACGCCATGCGCCTTGATTTTGCGGATTTTGGCGAGGCTGAAAACCTGGAAACCGCCGCTGTCGGTGAGGATGGGCAGGTGCCAGTTCATGAACTGGTGCAGGCCGCCGGCGGCGGCGATGATTTCCATTCCGGGCCGGATGTTCAGATGATACGTATTGCCGAGAATGATCTGGGTGCCGCACTCGACCAACTCGCGCGGGTCCATGGCCTTGACGCTGGCCTGGGTGCCGACGGGCATGTAAACGGGCGTGTCCACGGTGCCGTGTGCCGTGGACAACCTGCCCAGGCGCGCCGGTGTCCGGGAATCGGTCTTGAGGAGTTCGAACATAAGCGAAGAGTAAGGCAAACGCCGGCCAACAGAGAATAAAAACGGATGCCGCGTTATGAAGAGCAGTGTCGTGGCACTCGACACGGATTCAAAAACTCAACTCCCTTTTGTTTGTTCCAGCTATGCCGACCACCTGAGGGATTCGGGCGACTTGGAGTTTTACAGGGACGCAATTGACGAGCTGGCCGCTAATCTGTGCTGATGGTCACGGCCAGACCCTCCGCGCTGGCCAGAGCGCCTTGAACACGATCGGAAGTCAGGAAAACCTCCGCCTCCATTTCCAATGCCAACGACACATGCAGAATATCAAACCCGCGGCAGCCCAGCCGTTCGGTGTGTTTTGCCGAAAGCACGTGGGCGCGAAGAATCGCTTCGTCAAAATCCGCGACCGCATCAAACAACCATCCGCGTTTGAGCCAGCTGTTGATTCGTGCCAGGGCGGTATCGCGTTCGCGTGAAATGGCAAGCCGCTGGCCGGCGCGGGTGCCTCGTCGCAGAAAAAATGCCCGCTGGCGAATGGCATTCGCCACTTCAAGTGCGTGGAAGGGAAGGAAAAACAATGGCGGAAAATCAAGCCGCCGGAATTCAGCCATCGCTGCCATCGAGCCGGGCTCGCTGGCGACCAACTTGACGAGGAAACTGGTGTCGGCGTAGGCCCTCATCGCCGCGAATCAAGAACAACCCGGGAGAGTGGCAGCTTCGATCTTGGGCTGCCCAGGATGCTCGTCAGCTCGGCCTCGAGCTCGCGCCGGCGGCGCTTCCGATCGGCACCGTTTCCGCCGGCCGGCTGAATGATCCAGAGCGGCACACCCTGGTCGGTAACGGTTACGGCCCGGCCGCCGCGGGTCATTCGTTTGATCTTCAACGGCTCCCGGAGCAAGGTGCGAAGGGCGACTGTCTTCATGTTGTCAGACGATAGTGTCTGACATGGTCATTGTCAATCGATATGAGCGTGCCAGCTGCCCACATTCCGGAGTCGGGCACCGAACCACGCGGGACGCTTCACGGCTGTTCAACCGCCCGGTAAAAGCGGCTGGGGCCGGCGCTGGTGGATGAATCCATGAAATAGATCACGTTCGTCGTGGGCGCATTGGTGAAGACCGGCGTCCAATCGATCAGGTTGGTGGTGGCGTAAATGACCACGGGGTACGCGCCGGACGAGCCGGTCAGGCGCATGCCAAAGGCGCCAGTGGTGGCCTGATACGATAGGCTGGACGGATCAAACAGCAGGGCAGGGACAGTCAGGCTCATCGCGGGACTGAAGATGCTGCCCGCTTGATTGCTGATGATGGCGCGGTAAATTCCTGAACTTGTCCAGGACAGGTTTCCCAGCGTCAAGGTGGAATTGGTTGCACCGGCAATGTTGCTGCCATCGAACTGCCATTGGAACGTGGAAAGCCGGTTGGCATATTGCGCGGCTGAAAAGGTGACGGTGCCGCCGGCCAATATCGTCTGCTGCAACGGATGACCCAAGGCCGACAGGCCGTGGGCTGAACCGGCGCGGATCAAGCCCATGCTCTGGGTTTGGGTGGGAATCTGGCATTGCGAGAAATTCGTGCCACCCCAGGCTAACACCACCCCATCCGCCCGCAACGCGACGAAATGTTCGTCGCCAGCGGCCATGGCCACTATGTTAGTTGCCGCTGCCGGCACGTTGGTTTGGCCATAGAAGTTGTAGCCCCACGCTAATGGACCAAGCCTGGTTTTCCATTGCCGGATTACGATGGTTGAAGTAAGAAATGAGTGAGTATGAGCACAAGGAGAGCCGGAAATCCCGGGGCGGAAGCGCAGCTCGACGGCTTCATCGCCAAATTCGAGCCCGCGCATCAGGCCTTGATTCGCGCCACGCGCCAGGGGTTGCGGCGGCGGTTCCCCACGGCGAACGAACTGGTGTATGATAACTATAATTTTTTTGTGATTGGTTTTTGCCCGACTGAGCGGCCATCGGACTCCATCATTTCCATTGCCGCGGCGGCCAATGGCGTTGGTCTGTGCTTCATCCACGGCGCCAGCCTGCCGGATCCGCAGAAGATACTCAGCGGATCCGGCAAACAATGCCGCTTTCTCCGAATCCCGTCGGTCGATGTGTTGAAACGTCCGGAAGTCGAGGCGCTGCTGGGGGTTGCGGTGGACCGGGCCAAAGTGCCGCTGCCGGCCAATGGTGCTGGCAAGCTGATCATTCGCTCAGTGTCCGCCAAACAACGGCCGCGACGACGGACAAAGACCTAACCGAAGGTTTTGGCCCAAGAATCCCTTCTTCGTTATCTCTGTTGAAATGTGGAGCCAACCCGAGTCACGCGCTCTTTCACGCTTTTTTGGGAGTGGTGCCAATCACGTGTTCGACCCGGGCGATATAGTCTTTTACCGGGACGCGACGGATGGCCTCGCCGAGAACCTTCAGGGGAACGTCTTCGAGACGCTTGAAGCGAATGCAAGCCTTTCCCAGGTCGAGCTTTTTGCCGGCGGCTTGCCAGGCGTCGCGGATCCAGCGCTCCATTTTCGGGTCGCCATAAACGGTCATCAGGTGGAGGGCCATGTAATTCTTCTGCGAGCCGAGATTGGCGAGGGGCAGCGGCAGCTTGGGATCGCAACGGTAGCCAGCCGGGAATAGGCTGTGCGGGACGACGTACCCAATCATGCCGTAACTCATGCGTTCCTCGTAGCCGGCCGGCAGGTTCGCCAGAATGACGTCCCGGATTGCGCTGAGGGTGGTCCGCCGGTCCGCCGGCAGTTCGCGCAGGTAATCTTCGACGGTGGTGGCAGCACTTTTCATGGCTTGTCCATAACACCGCCGCGAACAAATTTCAACTGTTGGCCGGTCGTTATTCGGCGCTGAGAGTCAGTCCTCAAAAAAAGATGCGCCGAATCAGATATAAGACGACGAGGATGGCGACCAGCAGCCCGCCAAAGCCGATCCAGGATACGAAGTTTGGCACGTTCTTGTCCTCGAATGGGTTCCGCGGGCTGAACTGAAACGCGAGCAGTTCGCTCATCAGTTCCTCCGCCTCGCGGTAACGGAGCCGGGGATTGGCGCGGCAAGCGGTGAGGACAATCTTATTGAACCGGATTAAATCCCGCGTGGCGGCGGGGCTGCCCATGTCCGCCGGCAATTCGGGATAAGCGTTTCGGTCCTTGCCGGTGCTGATTTCATAAAGCACCTTGCCCAGCGCATAGATGTCTGCCCGCGCGGTGCCCGGACCCTCGGGCGCGATGTAGCCTTCGGTGCCGACGCGGGAACGGGTCTTGAACATTTCGGTCACCAGCCCGGCGTCGGCGAGTTTGGGAAAGCCGTTGACGAAAATGATGTTGGCCGGCTTGACGTCGCGGTGAATGAGACCATTGCGGTGCATGAAGCCCAGGGCGGACGAAATCGGCGCACCCAGGCGAATGCATTCGCCAATGGGCAGTCGCTTGCGTTCAGCCAGATCGCAGGCCAGGGTTCGCGGCCGGTAAAAATCAGGGTCAATGTTCTGACCGGCATGGACGTCATCGGCCAGCTCCATGATATAATAAAAGTAGCCCAATTCGGCATTGCCGCCGACCTGCAGCACATCCACCAAGCCGTCGTGCTGCCGCGAAAGCGGCTCGAATCGCAACAGCCCTTGAAATTCATCCTCATAGGGCTTGGCCCAGGGAAACGACTTCCGGAAGATGATCTTGACGGCCCGAAACACGCCGATGGAGTTCCTTGCAAGCCAGACTTCGCCGCTGCTCCCGGAGCCAATCAGCCGGAGCAGCTGGTGCTCCGCCACGATTGGCTGGGGCGACGGCTCGTCGGGCTTTTCAGCGCTCTCGGCCATTCGTCATTTCATCTGGATCTCGCTGGTTTCCAACCGGCGGATCTCTTTTTTCAGCAGGGCTCCGAGCCGATATTTCACCAGATAGACCTGGCCCACGGAGACACCCAATGTGATTGCGACCCTGCCGGGCCGCCACTGTTTGACAACATAGAGATCAAACATCTGATAGTGCTCCTCCTTGACCATGCGTTTGACGTTGTCCAGGGCGACCTTCATCAGATTTGCGCGCCATTCGTCATCCCAAATCGACTCCGCCTCGGCCGAAGCGGGGAATTCCGCCACGTCGAGTTCGATTGAAGCCTGTTCGGCCAGCTCCATCGGCACGGATCCCGGCTCGTGGCGCTTGCGCAATTGATCGGCAATTCTCCAGCGAGTCAGATTGCGCAACCACCCTTTGAACGAACCGAACTTTGGGTCGCGTTTGAATTTCTGGATGTCCTTGGCCACCGAGATGATCGTTTCCTGCACCACGTCTTCGGCTTCGGCCGCGGTGAGCCCCGATTTCAGCGCGAAGGAATAGATCAACCCCCAGTAGGTGTCGAAGAACTCCTTCCAACTGTCCTGATCGTCCCAGTCTTGCAGGCGGCTCAACAGGCTGTAGCGGGTTGGAAGATGGTCATTTGACAACAATGTGGTCGCGTTCATATCGAATCAGACTTGAGGCAAACCGCTTTTGCGCCTTCCGGTCGGCAGGGAGCCCAGCTCCACCTGTCGGCCAGGGACCAAGAAATATCCCCCCTCGCCGAGATCCAATCGCCCGTTCCCGCCGCCCTTTCCCTTCCGTTTTATCCCTTGCCCAATCCCTGCCCGTATGTCCCTGCCCATGTCCCTTCGGCATTATCCCATCGATCTTTGTCCCGCCCATTTGGACCGCTGCAACGAGGGAGGAAAATGTTGCGCCTCGATCGCACCCACGGCGAATCGAGGCGCCCTTCTGAGCGCCTGTGCGCAAGACCCAAAATGGTTGCAGATCTGACAGCACAGTCTGGCTTTCGTTTCATTACAAACTTCTGTTTCGTAATAGCTCGTTGATTTTGCGCCATTTCTTTCAGAAATCTTTTATTTTTTTGGGATAAACTTTAACGATATTAATAGCCAAGCGTGATCGAGAGGCGCCAAACGTGACAGTTTTCGGCAAATTCAAGGATGAGTTAGCATTTGATTCCCAAAAAAAGCGCGCCCGTTCTAGGCGCCGAAGTGGGCGCAGGGCGCAGTCGCTCGAAACGCTAACGAAATCACCGAACCCGGGGAACGCTCGGGGGGAGAGTGGTGTCGGGCATCCCGGCCTGACGCTTCGCACCTTCTACGACCGGCAGGGACGCCGGACGCCACGCTTCATTTCTGGTACACACTCACCCGCGCCGGCGGAAGATTGAGCCACACGATCTTGGAAGCAATGAGCTTGAAGTGATCGCCGCCGCGGCTGCGGTCTTTGATGATCTGGTAGCTGTACTGAACCCAGCGGCCGCGCGGCTCCAGCACCGCGCGAATTTTTCGCGCCAGCGCGTCGGCCTGTTCCTTGGGGAAATTCAACAGCGGCAGGCTGGAAATCACCGCCCCCACCGCCGCGACCGGCTGCGGCGATTCGGCCAGCAGCGAGTCCAGGTCCCAGGCGTCACCGGTGATGATATGGGCTTGGGCAAAGCGTTTGCGCAGGATCTTGGCCAGCGCGGGATTCTTCTCGATCCCGATCAGCCGGTCCTCGCGCAGGCCGTATTTGAGCAGCGCGTCGGTGACGGCGCCGGTGCCGGGACCCAGTTCCAGCACGAAGCTCTCCGGATTGCGCGGCAGCCACCGGGCCATCGCCGCGCCCAATTGCGGGGAGCTGGGCGCCACCGCGCCCGTGCGTTGGGGGTTGACGAGCCACTCGCGCAGGAATACTGTCGAGTCACTCAAGGTAGCAATCAGTTTTCTTGCCATGCGATAGGTCTGAGTCTGCGCCTATTTTAGCCCAATTAAAGATTTATGCGCCACTGAAAACTGCGACAAAATATTCACGGCTCCAATTCCCGCTTAAAAACCTTCCGAAACTCGCCCTTGGCCACTTCGCGCCGATAGCTCCAATCGTCCCAGTCCTCCGCCCAGGCCACGCCGGTGAGATTGGTGCGGGCGGCCGGCCAGATGGCCAGAAGTTTGCGCCAGGCCCGCTGCGCCTCGTCGGCCTGGCGCCAGAGGAGATGCGATTCCACCAAATTCATTTGGTTTTCGGGGTAATCGGGTGCCAGGGCGGCCGCGCGGTCGAGCAATTCCCGTGCCTTGCGCCGGCTCCCGATGCTGATCGGCCACCCCGGGGCGTCGCGATACAGCAAACCCAGACTGCGCAGCGGCCCGGCGTGCTCCAGGTGCTCATCCAGATCCGCCGCGGTTTTGAACTCGCGCTCGATCTCCCGGATCAGCTTGTAGGCGGCCATGGATGGCGCCTCGGCTTCGGCCAGTTCGCCATAATCCATGCCCAAAAAATAGTGTCCCTGGGCCGAGTTTGGATTGCGCGCCAGCAGTTGCTGGCACGCCGCGATGCCGGCCCGCGCAATGCCGGCGCGCTGCTCGGCATTGGTGGCAAATTCAGCCCAGTCGTAGGCGGCGTGCCCGAGGACCCAGGCAGCGGCGGCATCGTCCGGATGCGCGGCGATCTCGTTTTGCGCATGGACAAACGACTGTTCCGCATAAGCGGCAAACACGCCGTTGGTGGTGGGCTGGGCGACAGCCGCGGCGGTGGCCAGCAAGAATATCGCGAAACCTTGCAGCCGGGTTGGTGTTGGCAATGGCATGATCCGAATTTGAAGTTGCTATCGTGGCGGAGTGAATTATACTCGGCAAGTGAGAATAAGCTGGAAATTCTTGTGTTTGGCCCTGCTGCCGGCCGGTTCGCTGCTGCTCGGCGGGTGTGGCGGCATCAGCGCATCGCGGACCGTTTCGCCGTTGGACTTCCTGTTGCCCGGCGTGATGAAAAATGACATGCCGCCAACCAACGCCCCCGTGGCGGTGCTCCAGCGTCCAGTCGAACTCACTTCGGTCCGCTAGGCGCGGAACCGAACCAGGTCAAGATCAAGAGAGGCTGTTAACGGCCGTTGAAGGTTTAAATTATGCGTTTCCCTTTTGCACTGACGAAGAAAATTGCCAGTCACATCATCAAGCACAAGCTGCGCAAAACCCCCAAGTTCGCCATGGTTCTGCAGCTCGAACCGCTGCACACCTGCAACCTCACCTGCACCGGGTGCGGGCGGATTCGCGAATACTCCACCAGCCTCAAGGACATGGTGCCGCTGGAGAAATGCCTGGCCGTGGCCATGGAATGTGAAGCCCCGATGGTCTCCATTTGCGGCGGCGAGCCCCTGATCTATCCAAAAATCGAGGAACTGGTTGCCGGCCTGCTCGATCAGGGCCGCGTCATCTACATCTGCACCAACGGCCTGTTCATGCGGAAAAAAATGAGGGATTACCTGGCCGCGATCTACTCGCCGGAAATCGAGCCGAAATTAAGACGGCTGCTGGCCGAAAAGCTGATTTCCGAAAAGGAGGCGGAAGCGATCCGCCAAGCCGATGGCAGCGCGCGCAGAAAGGTGGTGATCCGCCCGACCCAATGGCTGTATTGGAATGTGCACGTGGACGGCTTGGAATTCACGCATGATCTCATCGTGGAGCGCGAGGGCGTTTTCAAGGAGTGCATCGAGGCGATCAAGATGGCGAAGATTTTGGGCTACCAGTGCGCGACCAATACGACGGTTTATCGGGAGACGGATGTGGCCGAAATCGAAGACATGTTCAAGTTCCTGTCGTCGCTGGATGTGGACGGCCATACCATCTCGCCCGGCTACGATTACGACGCCGCCAAGAAGGACATGGTCAAACGGCTGGGCAAGGATCCCAAGGGATTTTTCCTCACGCGCGAGATGACGCGGCAAAAATTTGCGCGCATCCAGGAATGGGGCAAGGCGTTCACCATTTTCGGCACGCCGGTGTACCAGGAATTCCTCGCCGGCAAGCGTGAACTGACCTGCACCGCCTGGGCCATTCCCACGTACAACATCAAGGGCTGGAAAGCGCCCTGCTATTTGATGACCGACGGCCATTACAGCGGGTACCAGGAGATGCTGTCCAAGGTGGTCTGGGAAAATTACGGCGTGGTCAACGGCCAGGCGCGCGACCCGCGCTGCGAGCACTGCATGGTGCATTGCGGCTACGACCCGAGCGGCGCGCTGGGCACCAACTACCAGGCCGGCGACAACTGGAAGAATTTTAAATATAATTTCTGGCCGCGCCCCAAGTCCTATCCGGCCTCGCCCGAACTGGCCCGGCGCGCTTACAACGGCGTGTCTGCCGGCAAGGGCCACCTCGCGGAGGCCAAAGCGGTCATCAACTCGCCGGCTGCCGGTGCGCGCGGTGCCTTCTCCAATGACGGTCACCGGGACCAACCCGCCGTCCCGGTCCGCGGCCAGGAAGGCGATGTTGCCGCTGGCAGTACCATTGAAAGCCGCTGACATTCTCCCATGAGCCGAACCCTCTATCTTTCACCCCCGTCGTTTGACGGCTTCGACGGCGGCGCCGGCGCCCGCTATCAGGCGCGCCGCGAAGTCACGAGCTACTGGTATCCCACGTGGCTGGCGCAACCAGCCGCCCTCACGCCCAATTCGCGCCTGCTCGACTGCCCGCCGCATGACATCGACTTGGCGAAATGCCTGGCCATCGCGAAGGGTTTCGACCATGTCATCATCAATACCTCCACGCCTTCGTTGAAGAACGACTGCCACGTGGCCGAGGCCATCAAGGCGCAGCAGCCGGACACCAAGGTGGGCTTTGTCGGGGCGCACACCATGGTGCTGCCCACCGAAACCTTGAAGGCATCGCCCGCCATCGACTGGGTCGGCCGCAAGGAATTTGATTTCACGTGCAAGGAAGTCGCCGAAGGGCGCGAATTTTCCTCCATCGCCGGCCTCTCCTACAAAAACCAGGACGGACGGATCATCCATAATCCCGAGCGCGAGATGATCCAGGACATGGACACGCTGCCGTGGGTGGCCGATGTTTACCGGCGCGACCTGGACATCGAGAAGTATTTCATCGGCTATTTGCTGCACCCGTATATCTCCCTGTACACGGGCCGCGGCTGTCCGGCCCAATGCAGCTTCTGCCTGTGGCCGCAGACAATTGGCGGACACAAGTACCGCGTGCGCTCGCCACAGAATGTGGCCGACGAGATGGCCTACATGAAGAAGGTGTTCCCGCAGGTGCGCGAATTCTTTTTCGACGACGACACGTTCACCGCCAACCTGCCGCGCGCGCGCGACATCGCCAATAAGCTCGGGCCGCTGGGCCTGATGTGGAGCTGCAACAGCCGGGCGAATCTCGATTACGACACGATAAAATCGTTCCAGGACAACGGTCTCCGCCTGTTCCTGGTGGGCTACGAAAGCGGCAATGACGAAACGCTGCGGCGCATCAAGAAAGGCGTGACCACCAACGAAATGCGAGCGTTCACCCGGGCCTGCCATCGGGCTGGCGTGGTGGTTCACGGCACGTTCATCCTCGGGCTGCCGGTGGAAACGAAGGAGACCATCGAGCAGACGATCAATTTTGCCAAGGAACTCGATGTGTTCTCGCTGCAGGTCTCGCTCGCCGCGCCTTATCCCGGCACTGAGCTCTACGAACAGGCCAGGCTCAACGGCTGGTTCGTGAAAAAGGACAAGACCGACCTGGTGGAAGCCGATGGCCTCCAGCAAAGCACGCTCGAATATCCCGACGCCTCGAAAGAGGAAATCTTCGAAGCCGTGGACCGCTTTTACCGCCGCTATTACCTGCGCCCGAAGCCGATTCTACGCATTATCAAGACGATGCTGGAAGACAAGGACGTGCTGGTGCGCCGGTGCCGCGAAGGGTACGAGTTCTTCAAGAGCCTGAACGATCGCAAGCACGACCTCGCCGCCGCCCGGGCCGCAAGCCCGGCGTGAGCTTGGCCGACATTTTCAGAATTCAACGCAAAGGCGCCCAGTGGCAAAAACGCAACCAGGCGTTTTGGGCTGCACTGCGCTCTGCCACCGCAGCCCATGACACCGCGCTAAATCGCGACGTCATTCGTCATTCAGATCGCGCTGCTTCAGCGCGCTTGCTTGAGCTGCTGGCGCAGGGCCTGGGCGTGATTCAGGGCCATGGCATTCGCGGGGTTCTGCTCCAGCACGAGGTCAAACTGTGCGAGCGCTTCCGCGTAACTCCCTTCATTCTCCAGCGCCACGCCCAGATTCAAACGGGCTTCGGCCAGATCCGGCCTGATCCGCACTGCTTCGCGAAATTGCGCGGCCGCGTCGGCTGCCTTGCCCTCGCGCCCCAATTCCATGCCGTACAGAAAATGCGCGTCCATCAAATTCGGCGCCAATTTGGTTGCGTCGGCATAATGCTCTTCGGCCTCCGCGTGGCGTCCCATGGCCTCGAGATTCTGCCCGGCTTGCACATAAGCGACGGCATCGAAGGGAGTCAGCTTGATGATCTCCTCGTAATTGGTCGCCGCCGCCTCGCGCCAGCCGTGGCTCTCACAAAAGTGGACCAGCGTTTTTAGTTCCGGGGCGCGTTTGATGCGATTCTGCACGGCCTGGCGATAACAATCCTCGGCTTCGGTCTTGCGCTCCGTTTCGTCGAAAATCTGGCCCAGGCCCAGCCACGCCAGCCCGAAACGCGGATTGACGGCCAAGGCATGGCGAAATTCGCGGATCGCTTCATCGCGCCGCCCGAGATCGTGCAAGGATTGCGCGAGATTTTGCAGGGCCCAGACGTCCTGGGGATTCAACTGGAATGCGCGGCGAAAGGCGGTCACCGCCGCCTCGTACTGGTGCTGTTTTGCCAGTATCACGCCCAGTTCGGCGGCGTCCTCCGAGCTGGCCGGCAGCAAATCGAGGGCGCGTTGGGCGTGAGTGGTGGCGTCCGCCAAATCGCCGGTTTGTTCCTGCAGCCGCGCGAGCTGTTCGAGCAGCAGCGCGTCATCCGGCGTCATGGCCAGGGCATTTTGGCATCGCTCCTGTGCGGTCTTGATGCCCGGAGGCCGGGTCGCGGGAAGCAATTCGTCCAGCGACTTTTCCAGCCGCTGAACTTCCGCATCGTGAGTGAGCTGTTGGGTGAACGGCGGCAGGGTCAGCCGAGAAAAAATCCCCGACAATGCCTCCTGCCGATCCCAATCCGACCAGGCCAGTCGTCGCGCACAATCGGTTTCGGACGGCCAAGGCTGGGTGGCCGGAACGCGGCCGGTGACTTTTCCCGGCAACAACTTTTCAACTTCGGGGGCCAGTGTCCGGGCCAGCAGGTAATTGCCGGCGAAGGTCAGGTGCACATGCTCGTAGAACAGGGCATCGCCTGGCAGGTCGTTGGGGCTTTGGCTGGCAAATGCCTGTTCCGCATCCGCCAGCGCCACGCCTTCGTCGTGCCCATCTTCGACCGTTTGCCGGATGAGGTCGTTCAGCCGCGTGTCGCAACGAAAGCGCAACGTGTCCAGGTCGCGCGCGGCCGCAAGCTGTTTCCGGGCCGCGTCGCTCTGGCCGAGCGCCAGCGCGCATTGACCCTGGCGAAAGCGGAGTTCGGCAAATGCATCATCGGTCGCCGCCGCCTGGCGATACCAGCCGGCCGCCTCCTCAATTTTGCCAGCCGCCTGGGCGGTGGCGCCGTTCTTATAAAACTGTTCCCATCTGCCCTGGTCCGCGGCTGTCAAATCCCGCCTATGGACCGAGGCGAACGGCGCGCAATCCAGCAAATTGACGGCCACCGTGCTCACGACGATTCCCGCGCCGCTGCGTCGGCCAGCATGGATGATATCCGAAAGATTTCGTCCAAAATGATCGTAAACCGCCTTCATGCGGGGATCGTCGGCCCCAACTTGCTGGTTCAGGAACATCTCCATGCCGCCCCATTCGCTTTTGTCCGGCGGCGGTTTCTGAATTTCCCCGCGCAGCCAGTCCATGAGCTGGCCGATCCGGGTGGTTTTCAAGGCCAGGCTGGCGCGGATCAAGGGCAGCGGGAGCGCCTGCTGGCCGAAGACAGTGCCGGCGCCGAATGGCCCGACCACTTCATTATTGCCCATGTAAATGACCCAGACATTGGCATCTGCCTCCGCGCAATCGCGGGCGATTGGTAGAATGACGTTGGAATTGATGGCCACGATGCCGGTATTAACAACCTCAAATTGCGTGCCAGGATAACGCAGTTCCAACATGGCTTGCAGCATGCGCGCCAGCCCGAATCGCGGTTGCGGATCGCCTAGCGCGGCCGATTCGCCGAAAACGACGAGGCGGACGGTATTGGTCCCTTTGGCCCGGGGAAAACAAATGGGTTCGGGGATGCGGGCCATGGTGGCGCCAAAAAAGCGCCAGCCAAACTGGTTGTTCTGGACCAGCATGGCTTGTCCGTTGCGTACCGAGGAAAGAAGAAATCCGGTGGGATAGCCAAAGCCGGCGAGTCGCAACGCCAGTTCCATCGTCGCCAGAAGGGCTGCGGGAATGCCAATGGCCAGCAGCAAACGAAAACTCCACAATTTCCGGCGGCTGAAGCGGGAGAGAGCCGCGGGAGGCCCGCCTTTTTGCGCACCCGCCCTCTGCTCGGCTGGCCTTTTCTTCCGGGAATGCTTCATGCCTGATTGATACCTGAAGCGCCATTTGCGTCAAAGCCATTTTAAAGATGGAGCGGCCCAACGCGCGACTCTACGAGCCGCAGCTACGTCCGAAATTCAAGACCTCCCGCAAAATCCGTAAATTCTCTGGCTGGCAAAGTTGCTGCGGGTCGCAGACCGCGTTCCAGCCGCCGCGTCCGCCCCGGACCGCGAGTTGTCCCAAGTCGCTGCGCTCCGCCATCCCTCGCTGGCGGGAACGCCCAGCGCACGTGCCGAATCCCGCGCGAGGGTTTGGGACAAACCGTTCTCCCAGGGGGTATGCGGATACATCCGCACTCTGCTCAAAGACGCTCTACTGTGTATGTAATTCATTATAAAGCACTTGTAAATCATTCCAGAATTGGACGTAGGCCTTCCGACGGTTTTGTGTGGCCAGTTCATGCCACATGACGATTGTGGGTTTCGGCTTTAGATTGCAACGCAAGCCGGAAAATATCTGTACCGCGCGTTGACGCGTGCCTGAATCCGGCCCCTATGATAAGTTATGATGAATGCTAGTACTATGAAAATAAACACAATCTGCAACCGGACTACTGGCGCTCTGCGCCCTCCCAGGGCCCGGTGCGGCGCGTTTACTTTAATCGAGCTTCTGGTGGTGATCGCAATTATTGCCATCCTGGCAGCGCTTTTGCTGCCGGCGTTGGCCAA
The DNA here is from genome assembly GCA_049509875.1 of Verrucomicrobiota bacterium. Classification (GTDB taxonomy): domain Bacteria; phylum Verrucomicrobiota; class Verrucomicrobiia; order Limisphaerales; family UBA11358; genus UBA11358. The sequence continues at coordinate 70,494 of JBEKZM010000005.1, forward strand.
GGCCAAGCAAAAGGCCAAGCAGACGGCTTGCATCAACAACGAAAAACAGGTGGGCGTGGCGTTGGTCATGTATGCCAATGATTATCAAGTGTATCCCAGTGACTTTAACAACTCCAAAGGCTACTACGTTTGGATGACGCGCCTTCTGTACCTCATGGGCAACAACCGGGCTGCCTTCTGTTGTCCCGCCGCACTCTCGCAAGCCTGGTGGGACCCCACCAATAACACAACTCTCGTCAAGCAGATTGATGAATATGGGGTGCCAAACTGGTTGGTGAGCAACACGTCGCGCTTTTCGCTCGGATACAATGACTGGGGGTTGGTGAATGTGGGTACGCCGGTTTTGGGCATGGGCGCTGACGTCTCTGCCGGGCCGGTTAAGGACAGTCAAATCAAGAGCCCGTCCAACATGATCGCAGTCGGGGATGTGCGTTCGGATATTCCGGTAAACCTTGTAACGTTCGACGCCAACCTGGATCCCGTGATCGATGATGCTTCGGACAACAGCACGCCTTGGCATAGTCAATGTCCCTGCAACCGCCATAATTACCGCACGGATCTTCTTTTTGCCGACGGTCACGTCGAAAGCCCAAGACGAAACGATTGTGTCAATCCACTGGACGGCAGTTGGCGGGCGAAATGGAACAACGATTACAATCCAAACCATGGCCCGGCCACTTGGCCCGTGCCGACCTCGGGTTCCTGGCCAAGCCCGTCCCCCTCTCCGCTGGAGCAATAAGCCATCACCGAGGTTGCCGGCGCTCCGTTTGGATGACTTTAACTTAAATGAATCAGAAATCATTATATAAAATAATATATACTATAGCTGCTGCTTCTTTTATTGCGGCTGTCCCGTTGGTGGCCACTGCGGGCGTCCTCCGCCCGCCATCGGTTCCCCTGGTGACCTGCGATCCGTACTTCAGCATCTGGTCGCCGGGCGACAAGCTGACGGATGTGGATACCACCCATTGGACGGGCAAGCCCCAGCGGCTGACCAGCCTGGTGCGCGTTGATGGCAAGTGTTTCCGGCTGATGGGCGTTGAACCCTCTGACGCGCCGGCCCTGCCGCAATCCAAACTCGAAGTTCTGCCGACCCGCACCATTTACACGTTCCAAGGAGCGGGCATCCGCCTCACGCTCACCTTTATGACCGCAGACTTGCCGGAAGACGTGGATCTGCTGTCGCGCCCGGTCACTTATCTCACCTGGTCGGCCGAAGCGACGGACGGACAAAATCATGCTGTTTCAGTTTATTTCGATGCTCGATCCGAAACGGCCGTAAACGTTCCGTCGCAGGCCGTCAATTTCGAGAAGGCGGACTCCGAGGGAATAACGGCCTGGCGGGTGGGAACGGTCGAGCAGCCCGTCCTGCAAAAGAAGGGCGACGATCTGCGCATCGACTGGGGCTATTTTTACCTGGCCACCAGCGCCAAAGACAAACGGGAAAGCGTTTCCGCCGCGACGGCCCGGGCCATGCGTGACGGATTTGTGGCCAATGGCACCTTGCCGGCGGCCGGCGATCCGGCGTCGCTCCAGGCCAACGCCCGTAATGATTCGGTGATTGCTTTCGCTGCGAATCTGGGCGGCGTGAAGGACCGGGCGGTCTCCTGCTGGCTGATGCTGGCTTATGACGACCTTTACTCCATCCAATACATGAAGAAAAACCTGCGCCCCTTCTGGCGGCGCAACGGATGGGAGGCGGCCAATTTGCTGACGGCGGCGGCGAAGGATTATCCGGCGCTGCAAAAGCGCTGCACGGCGTTTGACGGCGAGTTGGTGGCTGATTTGCGCGCGGCCGGCGGCGACGATTACGCCGCCCTGGGCGCGCTCGCCTACCGCCAATGCTTCGCCGCCGGCAAATTCGTGGCCGACGGCCATGGCCAGCCGCTGCAATTCTGCAAGGAAAACCACTCCAACGGCTGCATCAGCACCTCGGACGTGTTCTATCCCATGTCGCCGCAGTTCCTGCTGTTTGGCCCCACAGTGGCCAAATCATTCATTGTTCCGTTCATGAATTATGCCGCCAGCGAGCGATGGAAATTCCCCTTTGCGCCGCATGATCTGGGCACTTATCCCCAGGCCGACGGGCAGGTTTATGGCGACGGCGAGCGGGGCCTGGAAAACCAGATGCCCGTGGAAGAAAGCGGCAACCTGCTGTGCCTCTTTGCCGCCGTGGCGCAGATGGAAGGCAACGCGGATTTTGCCGGCCTCTACTGGAAGCAACTGGAGCAGTGGGCGAATTATCTGAAGGACAAGGGGTTTGACCCCGAGAACCAGCTTTGCACGGACGACTTCGCCGGCCATCTGGCGCACAACGTCAATTTGTCGGCAAAGGCCATCTGCGGGCTGGGCTCGTTCGCGAAGCTGTGCGAAATGCGCGGCGATCATGCCCGTGCGGCAGAATATTCACAATTCGCCCATGAATGCGCCCAGCGCTGGGTCAAGGAAGCGGATACCGGCGACCATTTCCGGCTGGCCTTCGACCGGCCAGCGTCCTGGAGCCAGAAATACAATCTGGTCTGGGACAAAATTCTCGGCTTGAACCTGTTTCCGGCCGAGGTGGCCCGGAAAGAAATGTCGTTTTACAGGGTCAGCCAGAACCAGTATGGCCTGCCCTTGGATTACCGCGAAACCTACACCAAGCTGGATTGGACCATTTGGACCGCGACGCTCACTCAGGATCGCGCGGACTTTGAAGCTTTGGTTTCGCCGGTCATTGCCTTCTTGAACGCCACCCCGGATCGTTCCCCGATGACCGACTGGTATCAGACCAAGACCGCCCGCAAGGTGGGCTTCACCGGCCGGCCGGTGGTGGGCGGCGTCTTCATCCAGATGCTCTACCAGCAGCAGATTTGGCATAAATATGCCTTGCGCGACCGCACCAAGGCGTCGAACTGGGCGTCCATGCCGCTCCCGCCAAAGGTAGTGGTGGTGGTTCCGGCGGCGGACCAGCAACCGGCCGCCTGGAAGTACACCGTGGCCAAACCGGCTGACGGCTGGATGAATGGCGGCTTTGACGATGCCGCCTGGCGGCAGGGGCAAAGCGGTTTCGGAACCGTCGGCACGCCCGCTGCGGTCGTCGGCACCGTTTGGAACACGGACGACATCTGGCTGCGACGCGAAATTGACCTGCCATCGGCGAACTTTCAGGATCTACAAGGATGGCTCCATCACGATGAGGATGCCGAGGTTTATATTAACGGCATCCTGGCCCTTAAAACCGCCGGCTTTATTTCCAATTACGATCTGTTCCCGTTGACAGGAGCGGCCAAAGCCGCGCTCAGGCCGGGGAAGAATTTGATTGCGATTCATTGCCACCAAACCACCGGCGGCCAATATGTGGATTTTGGCCTGGTGGATTTGCAGTCAGCCGAGCCGTCGCCGGCGAACCAGGCCGCGAATTAACGGCCCCTGGAGCGCGGGTTTGTGGCCCGCAGCAGCGTCGCTGGTCAGAAAGCCTGCGAATTGGAGCACCCAAGAACCGTTGGCCTGTTGGTTTCTAGCCTGAATCTGTCCCACCTTCAGCCTTCAGCCTCTTAGCCTTTTCTCCACGCGTCCCGGCAGCAGAAAGGCCAGCGAGGCTGCCAGCAACAGGCCGACCCCGAGCGCGGTGAAAGGGATGGAGACGCTGTGATACTCCGTTTTCAGCCAGCCCACAAAGTATGGCCCGACGTAGCCGCCGACGTTGCCAAACCCATTCACCAGGCCGATCACCGGACCGGACACGGTTCGCGGCATCGTTTCGGTCGGGATGGCCCAGAATGGCGCAAGCGCGGCAAACGGGCCCGGTATGGCCAGGCACATGAAGCCGAAGGAAAGCCAGAAGTGGTCGCGCGTCAGCACGCTCACGATCAGGCTCGCGCCGCTCAGGATATAGACCAGCGCCACGTGGCCGCGTCGCTCGCGCGTCTTGTCCGAGCGCCAGGAATTGAGCACCATGATCACCGCCGTGATGGCATATGGCACCGCGAACAGAAAGCCATGTTGCATCGGGCTGAAGTGTCTCGCTTTGAGCACCTCCGTAAAAAACGTCATGCAGCCGTAGGCGGCGGAGTTGTGGAGGAAGTTCATGACGATCATCACCAAAATTTCCCACCGCAACAGCCCGCTCCAAAAAGGGATGCTTCGGACCGGTTCCAATTGGGCTCCTTCCGCCTGAAGGGTGGTTGCCAACAACTCCTTCTCCGCCGCCGGCAGCCAGCGGGCCTCATGCGGATGGTCGCCGATGAAGCACCACCAAACGGGCAGCCAGACAAACGGCAGCGCGCCTTCCAAAATGAGCATGGTCTGCCAGCCATAGCCGCCCAATAGCCAGCCGGTGACGGGCGCCGACACCACCACGGCGAGCGGCTGGCAAAGATTCCAAAAGGCGTTGGCCCGGGCGCGTTCGGCGCTCGGGAACCAATGCGCCAGCAAAACGACCGTGGCGGGAAAGACACTGCTTTCCGAGACGCCCAGCAGAAATCGCGCGGCTTCAAATTGCAGAAAAGTCCGGGCCAGACCGCAGCCCACCGCGCACACGCCCCAGAAAATCAAGCACAGGCTGACCAGCTTCTTCGCGCTCCATTTCCCGGCCAGATGCCCCCCGGCCATTTGCAGCAAAACGTAGCCCAGAAAGAAGATCCCCGCCGCCTGGCCCTTCATGCGGTCATCCATGGCGAGGTCGCGCATCATGCTCGAAATCTGCGGGTCGAGGGCCAGCGAGACATTCGTCCGGTCCACGTACGAAATGGTGTACATGACCAGCGCGACCGGAACGATTCGCAGCCACCGGCGGGGAAGCATCGCGCCGATGGTGGCGAAAGGTCTGCGGGGGCGCAAAGCTTATGTCTTGAATTTCAGATAAATGACCTTGAGGTATTCCGCTTCCTTGAATCCGGCCGGATGATCGGGCGGATGCCCGGTGGTGTTCAGCTCAGAGAATGGCCGGCCTGACTTTCGCGCCGCCCGGCGCACGGCCTCATAAAACTCCGCCGCGGGAACGTGGGCCGAGCAGGAACCGGCCACCAGAATGCCTCCGCCCGCCAACCGCCGGATGCCCAGCGAATTCAGGCGCTCATAGGCGCGAATGGCGCCCTCGCGTTCCACGGCTCGCCGGGCGAGGGAAGGCGGATCGAGTATGACCAGGTCAAATTCCCCGCGTGATTTCCCGATCCATTCAAACACATCCGCCTGCACGGTTTCGTGCCGGCAGGCGGTGACGGCGGAGGAACTTTCATTCAAGTCAAAATTGCGGTTCGCCGACTCCAACGCGTGGGCGCTGATGTCCAGGTCGGTGACGCCGGCGGCGCCGCCGCGCGCGGCATAGACCGAGAACCCGCCGGAAAAACTGAACGCATTGAGCACCCGGCGGCGGTGTGCCAGCAACTCCACCGCGCGGCGGTTTTCGCGCTGGTCCAGGAAAAAGCCGGTCTTTTGACCGCGCAATACGTCGGCTTCAAAACGCAGGCCGGATTCCGAGAAGATGACTGCAGCGCCGGTCGCCGACCCGGCGTGTTTCGAGAATAGAATCTCGCCATCGAGCCGAGTCGGAGACCGGCGCTCCGTCTCTTTCTGAATATTCCGGCTCAGGCGCAGGACGATTCGCTCGCAGGGAATCTTCACTTTTATCAATTCGACTACTTCCGGCAATCGCGGGAGCCAGGCGGCCGTGTAAAGCTTCAACACCAGGGTCGCAGCGTAACGATCAAGCACCAAGCCGGGCCAGCCGTCGCTTTCGCCATGAACCAGGCGATAGCCCGTCGTCTGCGCATCGAAGAGCCCGGCGCGCCGCGCGAGTGCCGGCTCCAGACGCGCCGCCCACCAGGCGGCATCAATCGTCTGGGGCTTGCCGGCGTGCAAAATCCGAACCCGGATGGGCGAATCGGGATCGAACAGGCCCACGGCGAGAAACTTATCGTGGCGGTCGTAAACCACCGCCAATTCGCCGGATCGTCCGGCGCGGTTGAATTCCTGGACGCTGTCGGCGAAGACCCACGGATGGCCGGAACGCACGGCGGTTTCCGCCGCCGGGCTGATGCGGAGCCGCAGGCGGACGCCGCTCGGCGAGAGGCTCATTTTTTCTTTTACTCCAATCCGCTCGCCTTGCGGGCGCGCTTCAAAACCTGATGCGCCACCACGTGCGCCCGGCTGGCGCCATCTTTGAGCACTTGATTCACATAGTCCAAGTTGGCCGCCAAATCGGCGCGCCTGGCCCGGGCGGCGGCGAAATATTCCCAATAAACCTCGAACAGCTTCTTCTTTAGGTCGCCATAGCCCAGCCCGCCGGCGCGCAGCTTTTCCTCGTATTCGCGCCCCGCCTCGGCGTTGATCACCTTGAGCAATTGTATGGCCAGATTTTGGTCCGCATCGGGCTTGGGCTCAGCCGGCAGGCGGCTGTCCATCTTGATGGACATGACAGTTTTGCGCAGGGCCTTTTCCGGGCCGAAAATGTCGATGGCATTGCCGTAGCTCTTGCTCATTTTTTGGCCGTCGATGCCCGCCACCACCGCCACCTCGGCGCGGATTTCAGGCTCGGGAATCACAAACGTCTCGCCGTAGGCTTCGTTGAATTTGATGGCGATGTCGCGCGTGACCTCCACATGCTGTTTCTGGTCGCGCCCGACGGGCACCACGTTGGAATCGTATAGCAGGATGTCCGCCGCCATCAGCACCGGATAGGCAAACAGCCCGTGGTTGACGGGTATCCCCTTGGCGGCCTTGTCTTTGTACGAAACGCATTTTTCCAACAGGCTCATCGGCGTGAGCGTGGAAAGAATCCAAGACAATTCGGTGACTTCCGGCACGTCGGACTGGCGGAAAAAGACCGTTCGCTTGGGATCGAGGCCGCAGGCCAGGAAATCCAAGGCCACATTCAGGACGTTTTTGCGGCGCTCGGCTGGATCAAACAACGAGGTCATGGAATGGTAGTCGGCGATGAAATAATACGCCTCCCCCTTCTCTTGCAATTCGATGGATGGCCGCATCATCCCGAAATAATTTCCGAGGTGCAGCGTGCCGCTGGGCTGGATGCCGGACAAGATTCGCATGCAGCCAAATTAGCAATGAACGCGCGCCTCGGAAAAACAAAAATTCGTCTTGGTTGTGAGGCAATCAGTTTGTGGTTAAAAATTTCCTTCGGCCTTCGGAATTCGTCATCCGGATTTTATTCCCGGCTTGCGTTTGAATGCATGGCAGAGTTTCCTTATTGCGGTCTGTATGGCTGACACGAAAATTTCCTGCCCGCACTGCGGCGGACACATCCTCTATCCGAACGACCTCGCCGGCCGCTCGGTTCCCTGTCCGCATTGCCACGTGGCGTTCATCCTGCCGAAGCCAAAATCGGTTGTCCCGGTGATTATCGTGGCCGTTTTAGTTGCGGCAGTGTTCGGTCTTGCTTCGTTGCTCGTGTTTCAGCTCCACAGCAGGAACAACCAGCCGCCCGCCAATCCTTCCGTCCGTCCGCCGGCGACCACGGCCGCTTCCGGACCGCAGCCGTCTCTTTTTGTGCCGCAAACCGTCGACGATCAGGACATTGCCAGGCTGTGCAAGGAATATTCCGACGCCCAGGCCTCGCGTGACACCAACGCCGTTTATGCCCTCTTTTCCGAATTTTCCAAAACCAATTTGACTTTGCAGGACCTGTCCATCGACGGCGCCATCTATGACTTTGAAAAGCTGGAATCCATCCGCTATCGCAACGGAGCGCTGGGCAAGAGCGCCCTGGCAAAAGTCAAACGCAAGACCCAAACCAGCGGCGGAGCGACGCAAGAAAGCGTGCGGGAACTCGATTTTGTGAAGGACGCCGGCGGCTGGCGGCTCTTCCCGGTCCTGGATCTGGCCCGGAAAATCCTCGGTGAGTACGCCGCCTCCGGCTTTTCCGACGCGCTGGACAGCGACCTTCAGCTCTTGCGCAACGGCGACGCCTTCAACACCTGGGACCAAAACAACACCAATGCGTTTGAGGCGGCATTCAAACTGGCCCAGCACCGCGACGGCATCTTCCCCTGGAACCTGGAATTCAGCGTCGAAAGCAACCACCTCGACAACCTGATCCTCATCGTAAATTATCGCCTTCGGAACAATTCCGCGATCACCTGGATCGCACCGCTGTTGGAGTTTCATTTGGACCAAGGCGCACAAACCCGGTTGACGGCCGACGACATCCTGCCCAACGTCCGGAGCGGGGAATCGGTCCAGCGCAGCGTTTCCTTTCTCTTCAGCAGCGCACCCCTGGAATCGGCCCAGTATGCGCTCGACGTCAGCTGCCCCCTGGGATCGCAGCGCCAGTTGCCACTGGTGCAAAGCGTCCCCGTGGAAGTCACAGTCCAGCAGTTGGCCACCGCGGCCAGGCTGGAAGTAGTGGGCACCCGATTCGATCTTTTCACCAATGAGAACAGCCCGCCGGTGCTTTCGGCGCGGATCGACTTTCGCGCGAAAAACACGGGTTCCGAACCGATTCCGAACCTGGAGGTCCAATGTTTTTGGTATTCCACCAATGGCGATCCATTGAATCAAACGACGGATTATTTGATCGGCGATGCCGACGCACCGCTGGGAACCGGCCAGTCCAAAACCGGAATCCTTCGCTGCGGGAAGGGCGAGCCGACGGTCAAAGTGCCGGTGCTGGCCGATATTTATCTCCAATCCGGTGGCCGGCGCACTCTGGTCCAAAAGGGGCTGCTGGTTCAATAAGCAATCCAATGTGATTCCCGGCTGAAAATTATGAGCACCAAATCCGTTACAAACCACCAGGACCGCTACGTCATCATCATGGCCGGAGGACGCGGGGAACGTTTTTGGCCATTGAGCCGCGAAAAAATGCCCAAGCAACTGCTCGCGTTGCTGGGCAAAAAATCGTTCCTTCAGGAAGCCGTCGAGCGCGTTCAGCCGCTCGTTCCGGCCCAAAATATCTTCGTCATCACCAATGGGACACAGTTGCCGGAAGTGCGCCGGCAACTCCCCAAAATTCCCAAAAACAACCTCGTCGCCGAGCCCATGGGCCGCGACACCTGCGCCGCCGTCACGCTGGGCGCGGCCCTGGTGGGCGCGCGCTCCACGACCGGCGTCATGTCCGTTCTGCCCGCCGATCATGTCATCCCGGAGGCGAAGAAGTTTCAGCAGATTCTCGGCGACGCCTTTGACGTGGCGGCGCAAGGCCAGGCCATGGTAACCATCGGCATCAAACCAACCGAACCGGCCACCGGCTACGGCTATATCCAGACCGGCGCCGAATTGCCGCCGCCGGGCGCCAAAAAAATCAAGACCCTCTTCTACAAGGCGGAGCGATTTGTGGAAAAGCCCAATTTTGAAACCGCCCAGCAATACGTCAACAGCGGCCAGTACCGCTGGAACGCCGGGATGTTCGTCTGGAGCTTTGTCACCGTGACCAACGGTCTGGAAATGCATCAACCCGAAATGTTCGCAGCCTGCCAGCGCTGGTTCCAGGTGGCGAACCAGCCCGCCAAGCTGGCCAGGGTGCTCGCTCGGGAATATCCCGACATCAAGAAAATCTCCATCGATTACGCGCTGATGGAAAAGGCGCAAAATGTCATCGTGGCGGACGGCGCCTTTGAGTGGGACGACCTCGGCGCCTGGCCGGCGCTGGCTCGGCACCTCCAGCAGGATCCCGAAGGCAACGCCGCGGTCGCCGAATTCATCCACGTGGACGGCGCGCGCAATATCATTTACGACGCGCGCACCAAGAACCGGACGCCCATTGCCATCGTGGGCCTGCGCGATGCCATTCTCGTGCAAACCGACGACGCCGTGCTGCTGGCGCACAAATCTCAAGCCCAAAAGGTCAAGGAACTCGTCAAACGGTTGGCTGAACATCCCCAGTTGAAGAAGTTGATTTAGCCGGAGGGCGCACGGAAAAAGATTACCTTCGCCTTCTCCCTCATGCCGCCCGGATAGTTTGTCTTGTCCGGCCGGCCATGTTACTTTGCCCGGGACGCTTGAGCCGCTGTTGATCCAGTGAAAGAGGCAAACAAAATTTCCGACCGCGAGGTGACTGACCCCGCGGTTTATTTCAACCGCCGGAAATTCCTCCAGGCCGCCGCGCTCGCGGCCACCGCCGTGGCCACCGGTGTCGCCTATCGGCGTCTCAATCCAATCGGCACCGCCAGCAAAGGCCAGGTCAACACCGCCGTCATTCAGGGTGTAACCAAGCCGTCGCCCCTTGCCGCCGACGCCTCGGGTTTTCGCGTGAATGAAACAGAGACCTCGCTGGAAGACATCACGCACTATAACAACTTTTACGAATTTTCGACAGACAAGGAAGGCGTCGCGCCCGCCGCTGTCAACTTCGACACCCGGGGCTGGCGGGTCTCCGTGGAAGGGCTGGTCCGGAAGCCCAGAGTTTTCGAGCTCGACGATCTGCTGAAGATCAGTGCGCCCGAAGAGCGGATTTATCGGATGCGCTGTGTGGAGGCGTGGTCCATGGTCATTCCTTGGGTAGGTTTCTCGTTGTCCAAACTGCTCGATTTGGTTGAGCCTTTGAGCGGCGCAAGATACGTCGCTTTTGAAACATTGTTGGACCCCAAGCGGATGCCCGGCCAGCGAACGGACGTCCTGGAATGGCCCTACGTGGAGGGCCTGCGCCTGGATGAAGCCATGCATCCGCTGGCGATCCTGGCCAGCGGCATGTACGGTCGCGCACTGCCGCCCCAGGACGGTGCGCCCGTGCGCTTGGTGGTGCCGTGGAAATACGGCTTCAAAGGCATCAAATCCATCGTCAAGATCAAACTCGTGGCCGGCCAGCCGCCCACCACCTGGAGTGCTTTGAGGCCCAACGAATATGGTTTCTACGCCAACGTCAATCCCCAAGTGGATCATCCACGCTGGAGTCAGGCCACCGAGCAGCGCATCGGCGCCTCCGGCCGGCGCCCCACCCTGATGTTTAATGGCTATGCCGAACAGGTGGCGTCTCTCTATGCGGGGATGGACCTGAAATTGAATTTCTAAAAGCGATTCGGAGTAACCGCGCATGAAAGAAAACGACATCCGGTTTGCCAAACTGCTCGTGCTCGTCAACGGCGCGGTGCCGCTGGCGTTATTGGCGTGGGACGCATACCGTCACCAACTCGGCGCCAACCCGGAGAATTTCGCCATTCTGACCACCGGAATGATGGCGCTGATTTTTCTCATGCTCACCATGGCCGTGACGCCGCTGCGCAAGCTCACCGGCTGGAACTGGCTGGCGAACCTGCGGCGGATGCTGGGACTGTACGCCTTCTTCTATGCCGGCGCGCATTTCCTGCTCTTCTTCTGTCTCGACCGCGGCTTCAGCGTGCCCGGCACGTTAAGCGAAATGGTTAAACGAAAATTCCTCATCGTCGGCGGTCTGGCAATCATCCTCATGATTCCGCTGGCGGTGACCTCGACCAACGGCATGATCAAGCGGCTCGGCGGCAGGCGCTGGCGGGCCTTGCACCGGCTCGCCTACCTGGCCGCCATCTGCGGGGTGATCCACTACTACATGCAGGTAAAAGCCGACGTGCGCCAGCCGCGAGTTTTCGCCGCCGTGCTAACCGTCCTGCTCGCGTTCCGGCTGCTGGAATATGTGCGCCACCGCAGACCCGCGCCCGTTCCTTGATCCTTTTTATGGCTTCATGGCCGCGGCTATTCGCTGACCCCGAGCGGCGGGATCGGACAATCCAGGGTGTCCGCAATGGCCCGCAGCAATTCGGCCTCGCTCTCCTGGATCACACCGTCAGCGCCCACCACCTGGGCGCCGGCCTCGATGACATTCCTCTTGATGTTGGGAACCGCGAGGGCCAGCCGGTTGAGGGCGGCGTCCAACGGCTCGATTCCGCATTGCGCGGCCGAGAGCAACGCCAGGCCGGAATTCTCCGGCGCGTGCAAAAAAGGCGCGCCAGCCTCAAAGGCCCTGGCAATCTCCGCTGGATCCTCACTGCCCACATTGGCCAGCGCCGACAAAATCACGGCGCAATCCGTCACCAGCGGCTTAAGCGTGTAATACTGCACCACCGGCCGGCCCCCTCCGTTGAAATGCGGGTCCAGATGGCGCAGCACGATCTTCTGCACGACAAATTCAAACAAATCGACTTCGCCATCGCTGTCGATCAACCATTCGAGCGTCTTGGAGAACTGGCTGAACTGGCTGCCGTCCAACTGCCGCAGCGCCGGCAGCGCCAGATTGATCAGCGGCAGCCGGGCGTGCGCCGCTGTGCTGGCCACGTCCGGGTACAGTGCCACCACCTTTTCCGCCACCGGTCGCGAGGTGCGGCCGACCAGCTCATCCAGTTGTTTGGCGCGCAAGGATTCGTCCCGGCTCAGCAACAGCGCATAAATGAGCGCCGCGGCATCCAGAGGCTCGCGCACGGCGGCCTTAAGGCCGTCGGGCAGCGCATTTCGCAAGTCCTCGGCGTACTTCAGGTGCAAGGGCGTGGGATTGCCCAGATTGGGCAGCACCCCATGCGGTTTGATGGCCGACGGAACCGCCCCTGCGGAACCGAACACCGCTGCGCCGACGACGGAACCCAGAATGTTCGGCAGCGGCGGAGGCACCCCCGGACGAATGGACGCGAATTTGCGGCCGGAGTCCTCGTCGCCCGGCGCGGCCTGCGACGTTCGGCGAAATTTTCCATCCCAGGTGGGATCAATGGCTCGGATGCGCTCCTCCAAGGGCGGATGGGTGGCCATCAGGTTAAAGAACGGACTGGCAAAACCGCTGGCAAAGAAAAGATGGCTGGCGTCGGAGGCGTGCGGGGATTCCATGACGGAGCCGTAACCGCCAATTTTCTGGAGCGCGCCGGAGAGACCCGCGGGATTGCGGGTGAACTGGACCGAGGAGGCGTCGGCCAGGAATTCACGTTGTCGGCTGACCGCCGCCTGAATCAGCCGCCCAAAAAAAACGCCCAGCGCCCCGATGACCAGGAGCAGCAGGCCGAGCAGCGGCAGCGGATTCTTATCGCGGCTGCTGCCGCTGCGCATCTGCAACAAGATGCGCCCGATGGTGGCTATGCAAAAAATGCCGAATAGAATCCCGATCAGCCGCAGGTTCAGCCGCATGTCCCCGTTTAAAATATGGCTGAATTCGTGACCGATGACGCCTTGAAGTTCGTCGCGCGTCAGCTGCGTCATGCAATTGCGCGTCACCGCCACGACGGCGTCGCTGGGCGTGTGCCCGGCGGCAAAGGCGTTGATGCCGTCTTCCTCCTCGAGCACATAGACCTTGGGCATCGGCACGCCGGAGGCAATGGACATTTCCTCGACCACGTTGAGCAGCTTGCGCTCATTGGGATCATTGGTGTTGGACGCCACCGGCCGGCCGCCCAGTGATTCGGCCACCGCGCTGCCGCCTCCCGACAACGCCATGGTCTTATAGGCGCTGCCGAGGAAGACCACCGCGATGGTGCCGAGCGCCACCGCGAGGAAAAGCTGCGGGTTCCAGAGCGCAAACTGGGTTTGCTCCGCATAGTAATGATGCCGGGAACCGGCATAGCCGGTGGCCAGCAGCGCAGCGCCGTAGATCATCACAATGATGGAAATGACGGCGAGCACGAAATAGATGACCAGCCATTTCGTCTTGCGGCGGGCCTGATCCTGTCGCGCAAAGAAGTCCATTTGATTTACGACGCCTGATTCGCGATTACCCGCGCGCCGGCACCCGCCGGCGCGTCAATCGTCAATCGCAAATCGTAAATTTCGGTTCCAGCAAAAACTCACGAAAAAGAAACCTTCGGGGCCTCTTTTTGCTCCGGCTTGTCGATGGCGAACAATTCCGCCGCGCCGAAGTTGAACATGCCGGCAATGAGATTGCTCGGAAACACTTCGCGGTCGGTATTGTAGGTCATGACCGAGTCGTTGTAGGCCTGTCGCGCGAAGGAGATTTTGTTCTCGGTGGAGGTCAGTTCCTCGGTCAACTGCATCATGTTCTGATTGGCCTTCAAATCCGGATACTGCTCGCTCACCACCATCAGCCGGCTCAATGCCCCGCCCAGGCCGCTTTCGGCGGCCACCAGGTTCTTCATGGTGCTGGCGTCGCCGGGGTTCTCGGCCGCGGCCTTGGCGGCGCCGTAGGCGATGTTGCGGGCCTGGGTCACGGCCTCGAGCGTGCCCCGCTCGTGCGCCATGTAGCCCTTGGCCGTCTCGACCAGGTTCGGAATCAGGTCGTAGCGGCGCTTGAGCTGCACGTCAATCTGCGCATACGCGTTTTTGTAGCGATTGCGCATGGTGACCAGCTTGTTGTAGATGCCAGCCACCAGGGCGGCAACGATGATGGCAACCACCACCAAGCCACCCAAAATAACGAGGGCGATAATTCCAGCAGCCATAAAATTCCTTTCTCAATCGTGCCTACAGTTTCGCCAAACCGCGCCGCCGGGCAATGATAAATTGGCAATTATTTTGGAACGCCAACGATTAGGGTTCCACGTACACCGGCATGCCAATCCAAACCAGTTTCAGGAGGTATTCCGCGTCCCAATTGGCCAGCCGGAAGCAGCCGTGCGATTCCGTGTGACCAATCTGTTCCGGGCTGGGCGTCCCGTGCATGCCATAGCCGGGCTTGTCCAGGCCGATCCACGCGACCCCCACGGGGTTTTTCGGGCCGGGCGGTAAAACCAATTTATGCCCGATGGCCCGCGCCTCCGGCGATTCTGAAAATATTTCCGGATCAAAAGTGTAGTTTGGATGCGGCGCCACGACTGCCACGTGCAGCTCGCCGACCGGACGTTTGTCCACTTTTGCCGCGATGCTGCACGGAAAGTGCGCGAGCAGATTGCGGTCGGTCCCGAACGCCTCCAGATAGCGGTCCGACAAGTGAATGACCACGAACGCCGCCTTGTCGGCCGGCTCCGGATACGCCACCGCCAAAATATTCAACACCGTGCCGGCGGGCACGTTGGCCCAATCGATGCCCGGGTTCAGCTTTTGTATCAGCGCCTCATGCGCATGCGCCTTCTCGGACACCAGTTGCAGGATATTCTCATATTCCAGGGCCGATTGCTGCGATTTGGCCAGCCACGTCCGGCCGAGCGGCTGCAACCGGGCCACGTCGTTGCTCGCCACGGTGTATTCGGTGAGCCACGGCGCATCCAGCGTCAGCATGGCTTGAGTATTGGTATCCAAGGCGCGCGTCAGCGCCAGGTTTTCGAGCCGTTGAAAGGCCGCCAGCGCCGCCCGCGTTTGCGAGCCCAGGGCGCCATCGATGGAGCCCGGCGAAATGGCCCGCCGCGCCAGGGCAATTTGCGTCTCCAGCAGGTCTCTCGCCGGTCGTGGAAAGTCCGCCGCCGGCGAAACCGCGGGACTGGTCTTCCCGGTCACCCCGCGCGTGACAGCCGGCGGGAGATTGGACATACCGGGAGTAGGAACCGGATTGGTGATCGTCTCCGGTTCTTCCGGCTTTCGTTCCACCAGCACCAGCGAGGGAATGACCTGGTGCTCCCCCGGATTTTTGGCCGACTCCACCCCCGCGGACCGCTTCTTTGGGGTTTTCTCAGGATGCCGTTGGTGCCACCAAAGCCAGCCAAGGCCCGCCAGGATGGCGAGCAACAGCAGGACCGCCAGGAAGTCGCCGGCCCGGCTCCGGCCTTTGGACGCGGCTGCTTTTAGGTTCGGCACGCAGCCATTTAGCCAGACTGCCGGGGAAAATCGAAGTGCGAAATCGGAAATCTGGCAAAAAACACGCCGCCGCAGGGCGGCTCCGAAAGTCTTTTGAAGAGTAAATTCAGGCTTGTCCGAGGCGCAACGCGGCATCGGCAATGATTCGCGCGGCGTTCTCGCAGCCCACGCGGCTGGTGTTGATGACCAGGTGATAAAGCAGGGCGTTATTAATGTCCGCGTTAAAATAGCTTTTCACGTATCGCGTTCGGGCCTGTTCCTCTTCCAGGCAGAACCGCCGGGCCTCGGCCGGCGTTTTTTGGTCGTCGCGGCAAATCCGCTCGATCCGGTCCTCGAGCGGGGCCACCAACCGCACGTGAAGGACGTCAGGCAGTTTCGCGGTGACGATGTTCCCGGCGCGTCCAATGAGGATGGCGCTGCCCAATTCCGCGAGCTGGAGCATCGTTTCGGCGGTTTGCTGGACCACTTTCCGGGTGGGCGGATGCACCCCAAAGATATCGGCGAGGGTGTCCTCGACTTGCGAGGCGCGGTCTTCCGGCAGGAACCGGGCCAGATACTTCGGCAGGTTATGATCGGACAGCACCTTGTCCATCAACTCGCGATCGAACACGGTCCATTTGCCGTCCCCGGGCGGCGAGTGCTGCTGCAGGTGATGGGCCAGCTTTTCGGCGACCAGTATGGCGCCGCAGCCAGCCTGCCGGGAAATCGTAATCGCCCGGGGGAAATGGGGTTTGGCCACCGTTCGGCCGGAGGGGGACGTATGGCTGTTGACGAAGGAAAAGCAACTTTCAAGGCTGGCGTTGATCATATGACACCTCGGGGTTCTTGCTGCACCATACGCCCGCGCCCCGCCTGCTGGCAAGGGGGTCCCGCACGATTTGATGTGCGCTAATTCGATAGTTTACGTTCATTCATGTGCCAGCATTTCGCTGTAGGCGGTCGCAATCTGGTCCACCAAGGGGGACGGCGCCACCGGCGCGCCATCGAAGGAAGCCACCGGCACAATGCCCAGGGCGCTTTGGGTCACGAACACCCCCTCCGCGTTGCGGAGCATTTCGGGCTTGATGACGCGCTTGTTCGTTTCCAGCCCGAGCGCCTGGCAGATTTCCAGCACCACGGCCCGCGTGATCCCCGGCAGGACGCCCCGCCCGGTTGGGACGGTGCAGATCTGGTCGCGATAAACCCAGAATAGATTTCCGCCCGCCGCTTCCGCCACCTCGCCGTTGGTGTTCAGCAGCAGCGCTTCATCGGCGCCCTTGGCTTCCGCCTCGTTCCGCGCCAGCACATTGAGAACCTTGCTAGTGGACTTGAAGGCCGCCAGCGCATCGCTGGCCGGAATCCGAAACGAGGATGTCACCAGGCTCCACTGGAGCGGCTCCTCGCCGTTTTGCGGCGGCAACGGATGGATCGTCAGCGCCAGCGTCGGCTGGTGTGCGCCATCCGCCGAGTATCCCCGCCGGCCCGGGCCGCGCGTCAACGTCACCCGGAGTACGGCTTCGGGCAGTTCGTTTTTGGCAATCAGTTCGGCGGCAATTTTTTGAATTTCCCTGGCCGGCAGCGGGAGCTTGATCTTGAGGTAATCGGCGCCCCGCGACAGGCGCTCCAGATGCTGCGCCAGACGAAACGGGCGCCCGTGCGCCACCCGCGTGGTTTCAAACAGTCCGTCACCCAGCAGAAAGCCCCGGTCGTTCAAGGGCACCATCGCGTCTGCTTCGGGCAAAAAATTTCCGTTGAGAAAGACTACCATGGTTTCCTCTGGGCCGATTTAATACGCCAACCGACAACAATCCGCGAGCAGAAAATTCAGGGACACGCAAAGGGCCGTTCTGACCAAAAACTTTTGCATTTCCCGGCCCGACGCTTCAAGCTGGCGGCGTGATACAACCGCTCGCGCTGGTCTTTTACGAACGTCTGCTGCCCGGCAGCCAGTTGGTCAACCGGCTGCAAGATATGAATTACCGGGTCCTGCCGCTAAACGCGCTGGAGCGGCTCGGCGCCACCGTGCAGCGGGAATCACCGCTGCTACTGTTGATCGACCTGGCCAGTCCAGGTGACGTCTGTGCCGCCATTGCCGCGCTCCGCTCCTCGCCGGCCACAGCGCACCTGCCGGTCATCGCGTTTGCGCCCGATGACGCGCCGGATTTGCCCGCCGCCGCCCAGGCCGCCGGCGCCACCATCGCCGTCAGCGAAACCGCCGTCCTCAACCACCTTTCCCAGCTCATTGACCAGGCCCTGAATGTGGACTGACCCCGGTGAGATTTCCCCGAAGACCTGCCATTGATCGCCGAAGCGGCGCGAATGCCGCGCTCCAGCCAGCGCGCCCCGGTCCGTCTAAATACAACGGCATCGATTTTTGCAGGCGCAAAAATTGATGACGTGGTGATTATCTCAATTTTCCCATCAGGCTCCGCGCCCGCCGAACCCACACGCGGTCGCGCGCCCGCTGAAAGGCCGGCGCGTGCGCATCGTCGCTCAGGACATCCTTGAGTTCAGCGCGGGCGGCCTCGGGCTGATTCCTCGCGGCATACAATTGAGCCAGTTGCACCTTGGCCCGGGGATAGGAATGATGCTGCGTGATGTGCTGCCAGTACAATAGTGCGTTGTCCGTCTCGCCCAGCGCCGTGAGCGTCTCGGCCAGCGCCATCATCGTGTACCCGTAATCGTGGTCCGGCTTTTCGTTCACCACGCCTTCCAGCCAGGGACGGGCCTCGGCCGGCCGGCCCAACCGCAGCAGGCACTGGCCAAGGTGCGCGCGGGCATCCGCATCCTTGGGGTCGCGCTCCAGCGCGGCGCGATAGCATATTTCCGCATCGGCGAATTTTCCGCGCCGAAAATAAATGTCGCCCAGTTGAAAATGATGATAGGCGTTGTCCAGGTGGTGGATTTTGGCCTGCAGTTCCCTCACGCGGGCGCGGGTTTGGGCGCCCGGGAGTTCAAAACCGCCCGACGCAGAGTCGCGATAAACGCTGAAATAGTACCAAATGGCCCCCAAGCCCGAGCCGATAAAAATGAAGAATGCCCACAGCCATTCCCGATTGCGCAGCGCATGGATCAGCATCCACAACTGGAAAGCCGTGATCGCCAGTGCGACCGGATTGGTCAGCAAAAAGACCCAATTCCCGATGAAATTGAGCAGTGAGGCGAACATTCTTGGCCAGCAAACTAGGCAGAAGCCCTGCCGCTGGCAATCAAAGTTTTCACCCGGTGCAACTGTCAGCTTGTTTTTGGCGGCAATCGCGTCTATTTATTTGCCCTCTGCCGCATGCATCCGACGCTGATCATCGTGCCCACGGTCAACGAGCGGGAAAATCTCCCGCGCGTGGCGCAGCAACTTTTGTCGCTGCCGGTCGGCGTGGACCTGCTGGTCGTGGACGGCAACTCCTCGGATGGCACGGGCCGGGTGGCCGACGACCTGGCGGCCAGACACCCGCAAATTCACGTGTTGCACGAGGAGAAGAAGAACGGGCTGGGCCGCGCGTACATTTCCGGATTCAAGTGGGCTCTGGAACGGGATTACCAGTTCATCTTTGAGATGGACTGCGACTTCTCGCATGATCCGCAGGAAATTCCCAATTTTCTGAAAGCCGCGGAGAAGGCGGATCTGGTGCTCGGGTCGCGCTATTCGGGCGGCGTGCGCGTACTGAACTGGCCGCTCAAACGCCTGCTGCTGAGCCGCTGCGCCGGCGTCTATGTCTCGCTGGTCACGGGCATGCCCTTCAGTGATCCCACAGGCGGCTACAAGTGTTTTCGGCGGCATGCGCTCCAGGCGGTGGCCTTGGACGAGGTGAAATCGAATGGCTACAGCTTCCAAATTGAGATGACCCACCGTCTCTGGCGCGAAGGCTATACCATCGCCGAGGTGCCCATCACCTTTGCCGACCGCGTGGAAGGCACCTCCAAGCTGTCGCGGCACATCGTCGTGGAAGCCTTCTGGATGGTTTGGTGGCTCTGGCTGCAAAATGGATTGCGCCGCTGGCCCCGCCGCGGCCAGGGCGCGCGGGCGGGAAAGGGCGCCCAAGCCGCGGCCCAGCCGGACAGCCCAAGCCGGCGGGTTTGAATCCGCCTTGGCCGGCGCGGGCAACCGCTCCCCGGCAACTCGCCGGCCATGCGGTGCTTTAAAAAAAAATCACCGGAGCCCCGCCGTTCGAACCTGGCGGTGACCGGGGCGGGCGCGCTCCATTTTGGATTTGAAAATCGCCTTCGCCCTGCGGGTTGCTTGAACATTTCTCAGGTTTCGGCGTCCAAACCACGGAAAAGTCGCATGCATCCATAAAATCCGAGATCATCACCGTGCTCTGCTTAAACTCGGTCCGGTCGTGAAAAAGTAATAAGTCATCACCCACGTCCGGCCAGACTTAGCAGTGAAAGGGTCCTATAAAAGTGATACTTTGAGCATTACTTGCCTTCTCGTCCTGACGGCGCTGAGAGTGGCACAGGCACCCTTGCATGCACAGCTTACCACGATCACCAACCAACCGGCCAGCCAAGCTGTGTGGGCGGGTGCCCAGGCCACGTTCACCGTGGGAGTTTCCGGCACCGGCCCCTTCACTTACCAATGGCAGTTCAACGGGACAAATCTGCCGAACGGCGCCATCACGACGGTGGCCGGCGGGGGCAACGGAGGCGATGGCGGCGCAGCCACGAATGCCAGTTTGCAAAGTCCGAATGGCGTGGCGGTGGACGCCAACGGCAACGTATTCATTGCGGACTCAGGCAACAATCGCATCCGCAAGGTGAGCACCAACGGCATCATCACGACCGTTGCCGGCAACGGCGTGGGGAGTTCTTCGGGCGACGGCGGCCCCGCCACTGGCACCAGTCTGGCTGACCCCTTCAGCGCGGCGGTGGACAGCTCCGGCAACCTGTTCATTGCGGATACCTATAATTACCGCGTCCGCGAAGTGAGTGCCAATGGCCTCATCTCCACCGTGGCCGGCATCGGCGTGCTCGGCCATTCCCTCGACGGCGGCCTCGCCACCAACACCGCCATCGGGCTTCCGGCGGGCTTGGCGCTGGATGCGGCGGGCAACGTGTTTTTTGCCGATTTTTTTAACAACTGGGTCTGGAGAGTGAATACCAACGGGGTTATTTTGAGGGTGGCGGGCAGTTATAACTACTATGGCTATTCCGGCGACGGCGGCCCCGCCACCAATGCCAACCTGAGTTTTCCCGAGGGCTTGGCGGTGGACGCGAATGGGAACGTCTTTTTTGCGGACGTGGGCAACAACCGTATCCGGGAGGTGTTTCCCATCCAGGGCCCATTTTGGTGCTGAACAACGTCACGGCGGGCGACGTTGGAACTTATCAACTCGTGGTAACCGGTTCCAGTGGCAGTGCAGGCAGCGTAGCCAGCGGCGTTTCCACCTTGGTGGTAACTGCTTCACCCCTCATATACGGGACGGCTCGCTACCCCGACGGCAGCGTGTCGCTCAATTTTGTGAGCCGGCCCAGCTCGACCAATGGAGTCCTCTGCGCCACCAACCTTGCCGGAACCGACGGTGACCGGTACTTCACCGGCACCAATACGGCTAGTTACCAGACCCGATTTTATTGGTCTCTTTTTTATTAGTTTCGGAAGTGAACCACCGGATAGTCTCAGCCAGGCCGGCGGCGAAGTTGCTGGTGGGATGGAACCCGGCGGCGCGCAGCTTCTCGATGGAGGCCAGCGAGTGTTTCACGTCGCCGGCGCGCGGCTCGGCATGGCTGATCTCGGAGCGCGATTGGGTGAGCCGGCAAACGGTCTGCGCGAGTTCGTTGATGGTGATGCGCCGGCCGTAGGCCACATTGAAGACGCCCGTGGCGGGCGATTGCGTCGCAAAAAAGGCGTTGGCCGCCACGATGTCCTTCACATGAATGAAATCGCGCGTTTGTTCACCGTCGCCGTAGATGGTGATCGGCTGGTTCTTTACGGCGCGGTCGATGAAGATGGGCACGGCGGCGGCGTACTGGCTTTTGGGGTCCTGGCGCGGGCCAAAGACGTTGAAGTAGCGCAGACACGCGGTGGCGAGCCGGCTCTCACGGGCGAACATCCCGCAATAATATTCGCCGTCCAGCTTGGTGATGGCGTAAGGGCTTTTGGGCTCTGGGAACATCGATTCCACCTTGGGCGTGACGGGGTTGTCCCCGTAAATCGCGGCGGAAGTGCTGAAGACGAGTTTTTTCGCACTCGCGCGCGCGGCCTCTTCCAGGATCAGCAGGGTGCCGGTGGTGTTGAGTTCGTTGCATTCCACCGGTTTTTGCATGGACTCCGGCACGCTGATCATCGCGGCCAGATGAAAGACATAATCCACGCCCTGCATGGCCGCGCGCACGAGCCCGCGGTCAAGGACGGAGCCCTCGATCAGTTGGTGGTTCAAACCCTCGAGATTGCGTTTGAAACCGGAACGCAGATTGTCCAGCACGCGCACTTCCGCCTGCTGGTGAAAATGCTCGACGATATGGCTGCCGATGAACCCGGCGCCGCCGGTGACCAGGATTTTCATTTAGATGGTTTCGATCAGGCGGTTCATTGGCTCCTCCTGCCGGGCGATGGATTCGACCAGCTTAAACTGGGTCCGGCAGCGATCCAGATTGTGATTCTCCCGGTGTACTTTGAAATAGGTGTCGCCGGCGAGGAAGTCGGTGAGGAAGCGGAGGCCGATTTCAAAGGTGATCACTTTGCCAGCGGCGGGCAGAAAACGCTTTTCCGCGGCCGTCAGGTAATCGGCGGCGGTGGCGAGATAGCCGCGCACCAGCGCCTCGAACATGGGAAACTGCAGGCGGACCCTGGCCAGGTCCCGCTCGTCTTCCTGGGCCGGGCTGGTCGTGGTCCGCACCATGTCGCCGAAATCGTAAAGCGCCAGGCCGGGCATGACGGTATCCAGATCGATGACGCAGACGCCTTCGCCGGTGGCATCGTCGAGCATGACGTTGTTGAGCTTGGTGTCGTTGTGAGTGACGCGTTCGGGCAGGCCGGCGTCCAGCAAGAGGGCGGCCACGGCCTTGTGGTTGAGGGCAAATTCGATTTCCGGCCGGGCGAGGGCGGCGCGGTTGAACGCATCGGCCGCCAGGGCCGCCTCGAAGGCGGCGAACCGCTTCGGCGTGTCGTGAAAGTCGGGAATGGTGTCGTGCAGCCGCGGCGCGGGAAGATCGGCGAGGAGACATTGAAAGCGGCCGAAAGCCCTGGCCGCCTCGAAGGCCTGTCGGGTGGTTTCCACCGCGTCATAAGTGCGGGCTTTCTCGATGAAGACGTAAGCGCGCCAATGATTCCCGTCGGCATCGCAGTGGTACGATTTGCCGTCATGCGCGGGCATGAGCGTCAGCACGCGGCGGGTGCGGTCGGGCCCGTCGGCAATTTTGCGGGCGAGATGTTCGGTCACGCGCCGGACGTTATCCATCAGGGCGACCGGGTTTTTGAAGACGTAATGGTTGATGCGCTGGAGGATGTAACGGGCCTGGCTGCCGCCCTGATCGCATCGGACGCAGTAGGTGTCGTTGATGTGGCCATTGCCGTAGGGCGCGGCGCCGGCGAAATCGCCGCGGAGTTGGAACTGGCGGGCCACGGCGCCGAGGTCGTGGTTCGGTTTGGCGGGTGGCTGGGCCGTCGGCGGGGTGCTGGCCGGGGGCGTTTCCGCGCGGGGCGGCAAGGTTTGTTGATTTGATGGATTCATGGTCTTTCCAATTTATGATTGAAACTGCAGGGTTCCCCATTCCGCCAGGCGATGGAAATCCGGCGAGGAAAGTGCGGAGGAGGAGGAGATTACCGGTTGGAGGCTGCCGCGGGTGTAATCGTAACGGCAAAAGGAAAAATGCCATTGCGCGCCGGAGAGGGGCGCCGGGGCGGCAGAAACGGACGCAGCAGGGATTTCCGCCAGAACATACCAGCAGCTCGTTTCCGGCCGCATCCAGGTGCGGGACTTGAATCCGGGGTCGTGAACGAGGACGTCGGCGATCGAATTGCTCTTGCGCGCCCGCGCCACGTCCAGGGCGTCGGGGTAGCGGAGCTGGAGTTGCCGATTGTTCGGGGCGATCTGGAATTCGGAGTAGGCGGGCTGTGCCGCCGGGCGCAGGAAAATCTCGAGGACATCGCCCAGTTCCCATAACCGTTCATTGGAACGCGTGGCAAAGGTGACGATGGTGGCATCGGTCAATTTAGCGAAGATGAGCAGGTTCGATTCGCGCCAGCCGGTCCAGACGGTGGCGGGCACAAAATCGGGCTCGGGCTCGCTGCGCCAGGCTTGGCGCAACGGGCAGCCGGGCGCGCGTTGAAAGGCGAGCGAGACAGCGTCCAAATCCGCGGTGTCGAAAGGTGCCAGTTTTGGGCAAATTATGTCGGGCGAGGTCATCATGGCGTGCGTTTCTTGATTGCCGGCAGGCTGGCGGCGGCAACGGCCTGGCCGATGCGGCGGCTTTTTTCGTCGGGCACATGCAGTTGAATTTTTGCGGCCAGCTCGGGGAATTCCGATTTCAAGACCGTCCGGGCACGGGCGAGCACGATGTCGCCGCCTTTCCCGGTGGTGACGCGGCCCAGAATCAACATGTGTTCGAAGTCGTAGAATGAGGCGTACAGCGGAATCGTGCAGCCGAGATACACGCCGATGGTTTCGTAAATCCGCGCGGCGCGGGCGTCGCCCCGGCTCATCAGTGCCTGCACCTGTTTCAGGCGTTCGGGCAGGCCCATACCGGCAGGCAGCTTGATTTTGGCGGCGGGCAGCAGTTTGTTCACGGCCTGTTGCGAGAAGTACATGGCGCCCACGCCGAGATCGCCGGACCATTCATCCGCGGCGGCGGCGGGATTGAAATCCACCGGGGCAAAGGCCAGTTCGTTCAACCAGCCTAAAATACGACCCTGACGGTCCATGAATCCGGCCGCCTCGCTCGACCCCATGGCGATGCCCAACATGCCCTTTTGGCGGAGGGACAGCGCCCCAGCCAGCGCGGTGACGTCACCGTCGTTCATCACCTGCACCGGGATGTTCCACTCGCGCTGGATGCGTTTGAAAATGGCCGCCGCTTTCGGAAAATCCTTTTTCGGCACGGCGCGCAGGAGCGAGGCCACGCGGATTTCGTTGTCCACGATGATGCCCGCCGAGCTGCCGCCGATGGCGTCCACCCGGGGCAGGTGCGCGGCGGCGCGGTGCAGCGCGGCGGAAATATGATGGTAATGATATTCGGGGTTGGGCTGGGATTTGGGGTCCCACGGCATTTCCTCCGTGAAGACCGGTTCGCCGTCCAGGACCGCGGACACCTTGTAGTCGCTGGCGCCCAAATCGAACCCGAGGCGGTACCCTCGCAAGTGGCCGCCGGCGGCCTGTTCCATTTCAATGCCCGCCGGCACTTGTTCGGCGGTGGTCGTGACCACTTGGAACTTCCGCCCGTAGGCGGACTGCATCAGGTCGCAGTCGAATTTGCGCGGGCCGGACCGCGAATAGGTCTTGCGGATGAATTGGCCAATGCCGGGCGGGCCGCCGATGAGAATTTTCCAGCCGCCGCGCGACCACAGCAGAAACTTCACGAGCCGTTCGACATAGCGCAGCGTGAGCGTGTCGGCTTCCGGCAGTACGACCGTTTCAAAACGGGACCTCAGATTATTTTCGCGCTCGAGGCCGATGACCAGCGGCACGGCTTTGCCCGAGGCCCGGGCGACCGCCACATAATCGCGGTTGAACAGCGCCGCCGGCTGAAAATCGGGGTCGAGGGGAGCGGGATTTTTCAGTTTGAGGGCCATGATTATTCTTCGAATACACCGATTTCGGACAAAGCCGGGCAAACCGGCGCCTGGGTGACGCGCAGGCGAACTTTGCTGGTGGTCACCGCGGGGCAGCGCACGAGCCGGCAATTGCCAATGCTCGTTCCGGCCGCGAATTGAACCCATTGTCCGTCCTGCCAATGATCGAGCGCAAAGGCCTCGATCCGCTGGCCGAGCGG
This sequence comes from Verrucomicrobiota bacterium, assembly GCA_049509875.1. Lineage (GTDB taxonomy): Bacteria > Verrucomicrobiota > Verrucomicrobiia > Limisphaerales > UBA11358 > UBA11358. Next base: position 95,967 of record JBEKZM010000005.1, read on the forward strand.
GAGATATTCGCGCAGGCGGACGACGTTGAACGCCACCGGTCGGCCCCAGTCGAGGATCAGTTCCGGCGTGGTGACGGCGTCATCGGTGCTCCAATAGGTTTCGCGGCGGCCGTCGATGACATTTTTCGGCGCAAATTGCGCGTCGTTGCCTCGGGTGTTGGACGCGGTGGCGGCGGCCTTGCGGGCCAGATCGTGGGCGAAAGTGCTGTCCAAAACACGCCGGAACGCGAGCAGCGAGGCGACGTCGTTCGCGTGGATTTGTCCGCGCCGGTCGGGCGGTAGGTTGAGCAGGAGGGTGGCGCCGCGTCCCACCGAATCGAAATAGAGGTCCATGAGCTGGGCGGGTGTTTTGACCTTGCCGTCCTCGCTGGCGTGATAGAACCATCCGGGGCGAATGGAGACGTCGCATTCGGGCGGAATCCAGTCGGTGCCAGGGCGGTCGCCGCGGTTGAGCCGCGCCTCGTAGCCGCCGCCGGGCGGCCCGTAGCCGGGGCCGAAGTCGGCGGCGTTGAGGGTGGCCCAGCACGGGTCGCCCGCGCGGCCGGCTTCGTTCCCCACCCAGCGAATATCCGGCCCGCCGTCGCCAAAAATGCACGCCAGCGGCTGCAAATCGCGGACCAGTTGGCGGGTCGCGGGCCAGTCGTAATAGGTGTGATTGTCGATGTGCCGGGTTTCGCGGGCGCCGCCGTAGTAGCCGCTGCCGCCGTTGGCGCCGTCAAACCAAACCTCGCTGATGGGCCCATAATGGCCGAGCAATTCGCGGAGCTGGCTGCGGTAATAAGTGAGATACTCGGGCCGGCCGTAGTCTTTCTGGTTGCGGTCCCACGGCGAGAGATATATGCCGAACTTGAGGCCGGCTTGGTGGCAGGCGTCTGAAATTCCCCTTACCACGTCTCCCCGGCCATGTCTCCAGGGCGAGTTTTTGACCGAATGTTTGGTGAACTTCGAGGGCCAAAGGCAAAAGCCGTCGTGATGTTTGCAGGTGAGAATGACTTCTTTCATGCCGGCGTCCCGGGCCACGCCCACGATTTGGCCCGCGTCGAAGTCGGTGGGATTGAACACTTGTTCACTCTCATCGCCGTCGCCCCATTCCTTGTCCGTGAAGGTGTTGACCGTGAAATGGACAAAGCCGATAAACTCCATTTGCTGCCACTGAAGCTGCCGGGGGCTGGGCACTGGGCCATAAGGTGCCGGGGCGGCGGGTTCGCCGGCGCGGAGCGGCGCTGCTGACAGCCAGGCGGCCAGCAGAAGGAAGAAGGAAAAGCCGCGCACACCACCGGCCCGTTTGCTGGCTGCGTTCGAGGAAGAACATTTCACGCTGACACTCACTCCGGCCCTTGCCACAGGGCACTGCACCTTACACGCATCTTTCGGTTCAGGTACGCGCCGTCTTCCCAAATCCCAAAGGGATTTTGGCTCAAAGCCCAGGGTTGCGACGCAGGAGCAACCCTGGGTGGACGGCAGGGAAGGTTTAACAACCGCGACGGGGTTTTGGCGAACGCTTCGCGAAACGGGTGCCAGCGAAGTGGCCGCAACCGCGTTGCGGTTGGGGAGATTGGACGGACGATGAACCAAGGTAGCTCGTTCCTCGCAACCCTGGGCTTGGAGCCGGAATCCCTTTGGGATTCGGGTAATCAACCGTGCCAATCGGAAATTGATTGATTGGCCTGCAGCAGATGCTTGTAAGGTGCAGCCTGGGGAGAGGAAGACGTCGTTTCCGCGTCGAAAATGCACCGGCGTCTTTGTCTTGGTAACTTCATAGCGAAAGAATGATTCAACCTTTGTCATGGGACACCCTTCGTCATCGGGATTTAGCCATTCGTCATTCGGCCTTGGAGCCTTCGAAGTGCTCTTCGATTTCCTCCAGGGTTTTACCCTTGGTTTCGGGCAGGAAGAACGCGGCGGTGATGAAATAAACCACGGTGCAGCCCGCGAAGAGGAAGAACATGGTGGCGTAGCCGTATTTGCCGACGGTGGGGAGGAAAACGGCGGCGATGGTGGTGGAAACCACCTGATTGATGAGCAGGGTGATGCTCATCCCGTTGGAGCGAATACGGGTCGGCATGAGTTCGGACAAAGCCAGCCACACGCAAACTCCCGGGCCGACGGCAAAGAAGGATATGAAGACGAACAGGGCGACGGCGGTCAGCCAACCGTTCCGCTCGTCGGGAACCGGAGTGATGAGCGCGTGCTCGATCTTCAACGGCGCGGTACGGGCAGCGTCGAGATTGGCAAAGGGATTCGAGAAGAAGGCGATGACCTTATTGGCCGGAACGCAGCTCTCCCGCGTGATGGTCAGCGGTTTGGCGGCCAGGTCGTCGGAGCGCACGACGGGTGAAGCCGCGCCGAAATCACCGTACGAGTAGATAATGACCAGGGTCGCGGGTCGCTCGCCTAAATTCTTCCCGGCCAGAAGGCTGGCAGTGGTCGTTTTATTAAAATCGAGCGACAGCGATTGATCGCCTGAGACCGTGGCCTGCACGGCATCTTTGACGTCCACGCGCTGGACCTCGGTCTGATGGAAGAGGGCGCCGACGCACAGGAGGGAAATGATGATGCCGGCGGTGCCGAGCGAGAGGAGGAATTTCCGGCCTTTGCGGTCCACCAGCAGGACGCTGCCGATGGTGGTAAGCGAATTGACGAGCGTCAGGATCACATAACCCAGATGGGCTTGTTTATCGCTCAATCCGGCTTGGATCAAAATCGTGGCATTGTAGCCAATGATGGAATTGACTCCCGTGGCTTGATTGCAGGAAAGAATGATGCAGGCCAGGATAAAGGGAATGACATATTTTCGACGCAACAGCGATTCCTTCACTTGTGCGCCGGCGGATTTATTTTTTTCCGCAGCGATGGTTTCCGCCATTTCCTTCAGCTCAATCTCCGCCTGGGCTTCCGTGCGGGAGCGCAGTAGCGCGACCCGGGCCGCATCGGTCCTGCCGCGCCGGACCAGCCAGCGCGGGGACTCGGTCACGAGAAAGCTGCCGATTACGAACAACAGCCCGGGAGGAAGGGACACCCAGAAAATGCTTCGCCAGGCCGTGTCTTTAAAGGCGAATAATTTATCGGGATCGCCCAGCTGCGACACGTCCTCCACCCGGTTGCTAAAATAGAGGCCAATGATGGCCGCCGCCGTGATGCCGAGGGTCAGCAGCAATTGGAAAATGGCTGTTCCCTTGCCGCGGTTGGAGGCGCCGAGACATTCGGCAAGGTAGAGGGGCACGACGACGCCGATGAATCCGCCGCTGATGCCTTGCAATAGCCGGCCGAAGATCAGCGCATCGTAACTGTGCGCCAGCGCGATCATGGGGACACTGATGACGAAGAGGGTGCCGCTAACGGTCATCATCGTTTTGCGCCCGAACCGGTCCGCCAGCGCGCCGGCAATCAAGGTTGAGAAAATGGTCCCGAGCAGCACGGCGGCCACCACGAAGGAACTTTGCTGGGCGGTCAGCGATGCGCCGCCGGGCAGTTTGAAGGTGTCTTGTAAATAGGGCAGGGCGCCGGATATGATGCCCACATCGATGCCGTAGAGCAGGCCGCCGAGGCCGGCGACGAAAAGAAGAAATCGATTATATCCTGACCGACCTATCTCGGTGGTGGTGCTCATAGTTTTTGGGTAAAAATCGGGCGCCCGGTTCCGCGCCCACGATAGCAGAAACAAATCTGAAATCAACTGTTATTTATCACGTGATAATATTAACATATGCGGCCGGAACGGCGAGCTATGCCGGCGGGTGGCGCGAGGACTCACGGATCACCAGTTCTGGTTCCAGCACCGCGTGCTGCCGGTTCAGTTTGGGATTATCGAGCCGCTTGAGCAGGAATTGCCAGGCCACTTCGCACATCTCCGCGACGGGTTGCACCAAGGTGGTCAGCGGGCTTTCCAGGTATTCCGTGTCTTGGATGCCGTCGCAACCCACCAGCGCCACGTCCTTGGGCACGCTCAGTTTCAGGTCGCATAGCCCCCGATAAATGCCTAGCGCCACATCGTCGGAATGGCAGAAGAGCGCTTCCGGACAGCCGTGGTGGTGGACATACTCCTGAATGGACTGGCGCACGATGGGCCGCTGTTGTTCGGACAGGGGATAGTAGAAGAATTCCGGCTCCAAGCCGGCCTGCTGCATGGCTTCCTCGTACGCCTGTCGGCGGCTGGCGGTCGAATGGCTGGTGCGTTCAAAAGTGGCGTGAACGATGCGCCGAAAGCCGGTATTAATAAGGTGCTGCATGGCCTTGGCCGCGCCCGTGCACAGGTCCACCTGGACGTAGTCGGTATCTTCGGGCCGATGCGCACCGAGGCTGATGACCGGAACGAAGGGGGCCGCCGGTGACTGGAGATGGGCCTGCACGGCGTGCGGGGCATCCACCGCGAAAACGCCGTCCATCGGCACGTGCGAGAGCACCTGCGTGAGGGCTCGGTCGCTGCCCACGTCGGTGATAATCAGTTCGTGCCGGTCTTTCTTGGCCAGATGATTCAATTCGCGGGCGACCCGGGTGTAATGGCTGGATATCTGGTCGGGAATCCACAGGGCGATGATGCCGGTGCGTCCGCGTTTCAAAGCCCGGGCGTGGGGATTGGGGCGATAACCCATTTTTTGGGCGGCGGCCAGAATGCGCTTGCGGGACGCATCCGATACTTGGGGGTAGCCGGCCAGCGCGAACGTGACCAACTGCCGGGAAATGCCGAGCTTCTGTGCGATTTGTTCCTGGGTGACCATGTGCGGTCTGGTTAGTCCGGTTTGGACAAGGCGCGATAGTTTACGCCCAGCACGTCCAGGCGCTTTTCGTTGAGCGCCGTCCGTTTTTGAAAATCATCCCAATCCCGCGCCGTCTTGGGCGACCAATCGTCTTCCGAGAGGGCGCCGAGGCGGGGGAACATCATGTATTCCACTTGGCGGAAGTTGGGCACGTATTCGGTCCACAAATTGGCCTGGCCGCCGAGGACATGGGTCTGGAATTCGGGCGCGAGCTTTTCCGGCAGCGGATCAAATTCATACACCCGGCGCAGCGGCAAATAGCCGCCGATGGCTTTGGGCTCGGCCGCTTGATTCGTGGATTGATAATGATCAAAGTAGCAATAGTCGATGGGCCTCGCGGGTGTCATCACCACATCGTGGCCGCTGGCGGCGGATTCGGCGCCCCCGCCGATCCAGTCCATCAGCGTGGCGCTGGGAGCCAGGCCGCCTTCGCGGATTTCGCTCCAGCCGACGAAGATCTTGCCATGCGCATTGACGATTTTTTCCATGCGGCGGACGAACCAGCTTTGCAATTCCGCCTCGTCCTTCAAATTCTCCGCCTTGATGCGCGCCTGGCACAGCGGGCAGTGCTGCCAGTTTGACTTATCCACTTCATCGCCGCCGATATGGATGTATTTGCCGGGAAACAACGGGGTCACTTCGTCCAAAATGTCGCCGAGGAAGGCAAAGGTGGCATCATTTCCGGCGCAATAGACACCGCGGAAGACACCGCCCTTGGTCGGCGTGGAAATCTGGGCGCTGGGGCAGGCGAATTGCGGATAGGCGGCGAGGGCTGCGGACGAATGGCCCGGCATTTCAATTTCCGGAACGATGGTGATATGCCGGGCGGCGGCATAGGCCACGACCTCGCGGATTTCGCGCTGGGTATAGAATCCGCCGTACCGTCCCTGCCGGTCGTAGGCAGTGGTGGACTGGGGGTCGAGGCCAAAGCCCACCCCGTCGCGCCAGGCGCCCTGGGACGTGAGTTTGGGATAGCGTTTGATCTCGATGCGCCAGCCTTGGTCGTCAACCAGGTGCCAGTGAAACGTGTTCAGCTTGTAGAGGGACATCAAGTCGAGCACCTGCTCCACGTCGGCCTTGGTGAAGAAGTGGCGGCTCACATCGAGCATGAACCCGCGCCAGACAAACCGCGGCTGGTCCTCGATCTGGACGCAGGGAATTCGCCAGGCCACGCCCGCGACGGGATTCGTGGAGAAGATCTCGGGCGGCAACAGCTGGAGGAGCGACTGCGCGCCGTAAAAAACTCCCGCGGGCGTCGTGGCTCGGACCACCACCCCGGTCGTGGAGATCGACAACGCGTACCCTTCCGCGCCGGTGTCGGCGCCGGCATCCTGGGCCGTCAGGAGGATGTCGCTGGCCGCGGCCGGCTTCGTCGAAGCTCTCACCTTGATCTCGTACCCGGTGGCCGTCCGCAGCCGGGCGGCCAGCAATCGCGCCTCCGGGCGAAAGGCCCTGTCTGTCAGAATACGAGTGGCGTCCGTCAATTGGAATTGACCCTCGCGGACTTCGGCTTTTACCGGGGCGGGGATGATGCTGATCACATCGGCCGCATTCATCAAGGTGCAGGCGGCCGAAAGCACGGCCGCGCCCAGCAATATCTTTAGATAATTTTTCATTTGGATTACGGGAACATTCATCGGGTTGGCCGGGCAACCCGGAGACGGTGGCAGCCGTTTCCGGCGGTGTCGTTCGACTGAATCGCACCGGCCTGGTCCATTTTTCACGTTCTACTCCAATTGAGCGCCACCTTGTCCCCCGCCGTCGCGAGCGGGAGCGGAAGCGCCTGCGTGCGGGCCAATCTACAGCGCGGAAGGGTGGGTAAAAAAGCGAAATGTTTGAATTTGTTGAATTTTGGCGGAAGCAAAATCGTTTCGCCAAGGCGGTGACCAGCCGGTAACTTTTGGCCATGCTGAATTACATCTGGCTGGGCCTGATGGTCTGCGCCGTAGTCATCGGGGGTTGGAACGGGCAGCTTAAGGAAGTGGCGGTCAAGAGCCTGGACTGGGCGAACACGGCGGTGGTGGACATTGCCTTTGCGCTGATTGGCGTCATGGCATTATGGCTCGGCATCATGCGGCTGGCGGAGCGCGCCGGCCTGGTGGGGCTGCTGGCGCGGGTGCTGCGGCCGGTGATGCGCTGGATTTTTCCCGAAGTGCCGGCGGACCATCCGGCGATGGGTTCCATGCTGATGAACATCGCGGCGAACCTGCTGGGGCTGGGCAACGCCGCGACGCCGCTGGGCCTGCGCGCGATGAAGGACCTGGAATCGCTCAATCCTCGCCCGGGCACGGCCACCAATGCGATGTGTACGTTCCTGGCCATCAACACCAGCGGCCTTCAACTCGTTCCCGTCACCGCCATCGCCATTCTCGCCGCGGCCAAATCGACCAACCCGACAGCCATCGTGGGGACCGCCATCATCTGTTCGGCCTGCGCCGCCGTCGCGGGCGTGCTGGCGGCGAAATTTTTGAGCCGGTTGCCGGTCTTCCGGCCCGGGGAAAGTCATGAAGCCAGCGGGAACCATGGCAAAACGGATGAGCCGAAAAATCAAAGCATCCTCCCGCCGCCTGCCGCTGCTGAACGGCCCGTGCTCCAGGAAGCAGCCACACTGCAACCCATGCCCTGGTGGGGCGGCGCGATCCTGGGGGCTTTTCTGCTGTTTTTCGTGTTCCTTTTTCTGCGCCTGATTTCGCCGGGGGCCTTTGGGCAGCCAGCCCCGGCTGACGCCGTGCAGGAGAATTTGTTCACCCGCGGTGTTAACGCCATATCGTTGCTCTCAATTCCGTTCTTGCTTTCGGCCATTCCGCTATTTGCCGCGCTGCGGCGGGTGAAGGTTTACGAAGAGTTTGTGGAGGGCGCGAAGGAGGGCTTTCAGGTGGCCGTGCGCATTATCCCCTATCTGGTGGCGATAATGGTGGCGATGGGGATGTTTCGCGCGGCGGGAGGAATTGAGCTGCTAAGCCGCGCGTTGTCGCCCCTGCTGGCGCTGGTCGGATTCCCAACCGACCTGCTTCCGATGGTGCTGGTGCGGCCGTTGAGCGGCACTGCAGCGCTGGGATTCTTTACGGAACTGGTCAAGCAATTCGGGCCGGACAGCTTCGTGGCGCGCATGGGCGGCACGATCTACGGCAGCACGGAGACAACCTTTTATGTGCTGGCGGTCTATTTCGGTTCGGTGGCCGTGACGCGGACGCGGCACGCCCTGCTGGCTGGCCTGACGGCCGATTTCGTCAGCGTGGTGATGGCTTTGGTGGTCTGCAAAATGGTCTTCGCCTGATGTGCGTCACAACCGCCATCCGATCGGCCGGCCGTGGGGCATGGTCACCACCTGGGACTTGTCAGCATAGACCGGGAGGGCACATAGAAAGCTTAAAATTGCCTGTAATTTGGATTAAAACTTTAAGATCAGCCTGTGTGCCGAAGGTCAGGCGGGCATTTTCCTGGATCAATCGAGAAATGAAAATGGCCGCATTCTCACGAACGCGGCCATGCGGGAATGGCGTGTGGTTTACGAGACTCCAAAAAAACGGCCGTCTAAAATTTGGAGCAACAAAAGCCGCTTTCCCAGCTCAGCGGATGATGACTTGATTAATGGGAGCTTCCGCCGGTGCGACTTGGATCGTCCAACAGACCTCGTCGCGGACATCCCACCATTTGCGTTCCGTTGAGCCATCTGACGAGATGACCCAGACCTCGGTGAAGCATTTTGCGCAGTAATACAACTCGTGGCCGAACCGCTGGATGGCCGTGCTCTTCTCTCCGACCGGGTCGGATAGGAAGAACAACTGCAAAGTCTTATTCGCGTCGTCCCAGCAGGTGGCCGCCGGGATGAAGGGAGCCTCATAATCGCCCACTTCGTCCATTGGCTGAAGCTTCTCATCTACCCGCTTGAGCGCCTCCGGCAGTCCGTTCCGGTGAACGTCAGGGTGGCGTTTCAGGAACGTGTTTATAACATCATGTTTTGCCATACGAATCCTTTCTCTTTGCGTTGGTAGTTTTCGGCAGGCGCCGGCACCCTTCTTCAGGCTGCCGTTCCAGAGATCCAAGACCTCTTTTGAGCCATCTATTGGCATCCTTTCGTCTTAAACAACCCGCTGTCAACAGGTTTTAGCGGAAAAATGGAAAACTGCAGACTGGCAGTTACATTTGAGGGTGTTTTGTCTGCGTGAGCCATTGGCCACTTCTTCCGGCTTCGCCACAATTAGAATTTTAGGCTGGATTGTTTTAGACCTAAAATCTCCCTTCCTTCGCCAAGAGCGCTATCAATTGCTGTGCCGATGAGTGAAAACGGATGTCGGCGGCTTTGATTTCCTTCACCAATCGATCCTTTATTTGACGATACTTCTCGACTGAAATTTGAACCGCGGGGTCTTTTGTCTTGTGATAAGTGCTTTCGAGGTAATGCAAGCGGTCAAGGCATTGCTTGTTGATGTTGGCCCTGGTCACGAAGGCTTTGCCCAAAGTGTAAGTCCTGACGATAAGCTGTCGCAATTCATCGTTTTCAATTTGGATGACCAGCGCAACATTGGCGTGATAAACGGTAAAATAATCTTCAGTCAGCCCAAAAGCAGCCTCATACATTTCCTGGGCCAATTCTCCTTCCGGGTTGAGTTTAACCATTGTGAGCAAACCATTGATCTCATCGTGCAAACCATGCAGCAGCGCCCGCTTTAGCTTTTCATCGGAACGTTTCCGCTTTCGACGTTCCAACATATAAGTCAGCATGATCGCACTATAGCTGACGCACGCACCCAAGAGGGTCGAAATGAATGTTTGCCAATTCATGTTTGAATTATCCAGTGCAAGTCCGGCGTCCCCGTTCCGGTGCGTTTAGGCGCAGAGGCTCCGAATTTGTTCAACGGCCTGCCTGCCGAGGAGACGCTACCGATGTGTGGCCTGAGGCCGTGCGCCCAAACCGATCTGCTTCGGAAGCCACTGTGAAACCAAGTCAATCACTTCCGGCAGCTTCGAGACGCCACCCAGCACGCAGCAATGTCCGATACCCGGGATCAAATGCACTTCGGTTTTAGGGCGGCCTTGAAAGACGAGCGTATCCGCCTGCGGGACGAAATAGTCGTTTGCGCCGTTGATGACGAGCATCGGAGCGTTTTTTGTTTGGTCGAGCAACGAACGCCGCGAGAACTGTTGCACTGCCGCCAGAAAGTCCGCGGAGGACGGCTCTTTGTCGAAGCCCATGTCGTTACCGATGATGCCCGGCATGCCGAAGGGCAAGTTTTGCGCGTTCTCTTTCCTCCAAGCCTTTACAATCGGTCCGCCAAGCACGATTGCGGCATCGACCGCGCCCGACAGCCCTGTCATTGCCGAAAAGTTGCCGCCGAACGAAAAACCGAGATGCGCGACCATTCCATTGCCGAGCTTGCGCGCTTCATTCACGATGCCGAGCACAAGTTCGTCGCCTTTGACGGAAAGTGGGATCGTACTTTCACCCGTGCCTGCGATGTCGAACCCCAGGATTGTGATGCCGAGGCGTTTGGCCAATGCCACGTAGATCGCGTGCAGACCCATTTTGTAGGTATCGACGCCGCCGGTATAAATCAGCACCGGCGCGCTCGCATACTGGCCGGTCACTGAAAACAGATGCACCGGTGTGCTCACAGTTCCGCCTTGATAGGGGATCGCGAGTATTCTGCGCTCGAATTTGACGGGGAAGCTCGGTGCCGCCTTGAGGTAGCATTCAAGCTGGTTTTGCTGCGCCTTGCGCCGCGCATCGTTAGCGAGGCAGGGAAATATGGCAAAACCGTAGGCGAACGACGCGAGCAGCGGGTTTCCCGCTTCCAGATATTTTCGCGCGAACGCGGACCATTCGTAAGCCCACCCGCCCGGCGCATCTGCCCACATATCCTTGATCGTGGCGCGCAACGTATCGACATCTGCTTTCGGGATGCCGAACGCAATGAACTGGCTGTAACGGTCTTCGAAACTGGCTTCGGGGCTGAGGTCGTAGGTGTAACTCATATTGGTTCCTGTCAAGTTGCTGCTTTTATTTTTAACTCCTTACTACACGGCGGACAATGTTTCGTCCAGCCAGTCATACATGCGGGCATAAGCAAGGCGGCTTACGCCCGCCTCGCAATGGGCGCCCGCGCCCTCGGCATCGGTAAACATCATGAACGTCTTCGGGCATTTGAGGTGCGCGAATAGCTGCTGAGATTGGCCTTGGAAATACAAATCCTTCTCTGCGTCGCAAACCAGAGTGGGTTCGACATCCTCTTGCCTGGCGAAGCTGGGCCAGGCGAGAGGGTTGCGGGCGTTAAAGGCCTCGATGCCGTAGGCCATCGTGGCGCGGTTGTCCCCGAACCTGAGCACGATGCCCTCATTCTCAATGGAAGACGGGAACTGCGGCTGCGGCCACTCACCGGCGATGTAAGGGGCACAAGGAGTAGATGCCCTTGAGCAGGCCGGGTTCACCATCCTGCTTCAGCTTCATGCCCACGGCGAGAACCAGGTTGCCGCCGCCACTTTCTCCAGCGGCGATGATGCGCTGCGCATCAATCTTGAGACTGGCTGCATTTGCGTGTAACCACTTGAGGTCCGAGATGCAATCGTTCAAGCCGGCGGGAAATGGACCGATTTCCGGCACCGCGGAGGGGTGCACCGAGTTGCGGAATTCAACCATGGCCACCGCCACGCCCTTGGCAGCGATCATGCGGCCCCAGGTCTTGTAGTTGCCCTCAAAGCAGGAACTCATCTCCATGCGGCCGCCGAGGATGTAGTAAACGCAGGGCAAAATCTCGTCGTTGTCCGGCCGGATGTGCCGGATCTTGATGGTATTTCCATCGGGCGAGGAGGTGAGGGTATCGACGCGCACGCTCAAGCCGGCTGATGGGGCGATTTCCTCGCTGTCCATCGAGTCGAACAGGGCCGTTTGGCGCTCCAGTGCGGCCAGGACCGCCGGAGAGTTTTCTTGTGCGAGCAGTTCTTCTCGGCTCGAAACATTAGGCCTTTCTATTCCCACAGGCAGGCCAGCAAAGTATTTTTTGTTGAGCGGGCAAATTCGCGCCAAGATTTTTTTTGAGATCTCTGCAAAAGTAAAAAGGAGCAAGATCGCTCTTGCTCCGAGTACAAGTCTGAGTCGTCTTCGACTCCAAATTCGCCTTTTGCTAAAACACTCGCCAATTGGCGTTTATGGGAGGTAAGAGTATGCTTGATTTGTCAACTGCAACCGAGGCTTTCGCCGCAGTTGAGGCACTTGTAGCAGGCGCCGTTGCGCACGGTGATCTGGCCGCAGTTCGGGCAGCTCGGCGCGTCTTGTTGATTGGTGATCATCTGCGTGAGGCTGGCCGCGCGGCGGTCGTTGTTCTGGCTCGTGCTCTTGGTGATTTTGACTGGCACCACGTCATTGTCGTCGGCCATGGGCAGCTCAGGCACGGGCCGGTTCAGGTTTTTTTTTATCTCCTCCAACAGACCTGGCATCGCCAGGTCGGGTTGGTTGCGTGCCACCTGCAAGGTCTCGCGATAGCCGGGGACGAATTGCAAAGCCATCCAGCGGAAGACGTAGTCCATGATGGACGAGGCGTTGCGGATGTCCGGGTTCTTGGTGAAGCCGCTCGGCTCAAAACGCTGATGCGCAAACTTGCGCACGAGCGCGTCCAGCGGCACGCCGTACTGCCAGGCCAGGCTGGTGAGCGTGCCGATGCTGTCCATGAGGCCGCCGATGGTGGAACCTTCCTTGGCCATCGTGATGAACAGTTCGCCGGGCGTGCCGTCGTCAAACAGGCCGACCGTGAGATAGCCTTCGTGGCCGGCGATGTCGAATTTATGGGTGACGGCCGTGCGGGTGTCCGGCAGGCGGCGGCGGAGGGGCTTGCCCGCTTCCGCCTGCAAATTCGCGATGGTGGCTTCGAGTTCCTGGATGCGCGCGGCGAGGTCCGGCGCCGCTTCGGAACCGGTCCGGGCGCCGCCTTCGTTCGTCTTCTTGGTGTTGAGCGGCTGCGAACGCTTGGAGCCGTCGCGGTAAATGGCCACGCATTTCAAACCCATCCTCCAGGCCTGAACATAGGTGTCGCGGATTTCGGCTACGGTGCATCCGTTGGGCATGTTGACGGTCTTGGAAATGGCGCCGCTGATGAAGGGCTGCGCGGCGGCCATCATTTTCAGGTGCGCCAGGTAGCCGATGCTGCGCTTGCCGCGCGCGGGTTTGAACGCGCAGTCAAACACGGGAAGGTGTTCGACCCTCAAACCACTTTTCACGGTGGCGCCGTTTTCTTCCACGTCCTCGATGGTATCAAATTTTTCGATGTGCGCGATAATGGCCGTGACTTCCGCCTCGCCATAGCCGAGGCGGCGGAGGGCGTCGGGCACGCCGCGGTTGACGATCTTCAACATGCCGCCGCCGGCCAGCAGCTTGTACTTGACCAGCGCGATGTCGGGCTCCACGCCGGTCGTGTCGCAGTCCATGAGGAAGGCGATGGTGCCGGTGGGCGCGAGCACGGTAACCTGGGCGTTGCGGTAGCCGGCCTGCTGGCCGCGGAGCAGGGCGCGGTCCCAGCAATGGCGCGCTTCCTCCTTCAGGTAACCGAATTCCTCGCTGGGGTGAATATCTTCGACGGCGTTGCGGTGCAGCCGGACGACGCCCAGCGTGGAATCCACATTGTCCGGGGCGACCGTTTGCGTGACGCCGGCGCAGCGGGAGTCGCGGTAGCCCGGGAAGGGGCCGACGTTGTCCGCAATTTCGGCGCTCTGCTCGTAGGCGTGGCCGGTCATGATGGCAGTGACGGCGCCCGCCAGGGCGCGGCCTTCGTTCGAGTCGTAGGGTAAACCGTAGCTCATGCAGAGTGAGCCGAGGTTGGCAAAGCCAAGCCCGAGCGTGCGGAAAACATGCGAATTTTCCGCGATGTCCTTGGTGGGATAGCTCGCATTGTCCACCAGAATTTCCTGCGCGGTGATGTAAATGCGCACGGCCGCCTTGAATCGTTCGATGTCGAACGTGCCGTCTTCGCGCTTGAACTTCATCAGGTTCAGCGACGCCAGGTTGCAGGCGGTGTTGTTGATGAACACATATTCGCTGCACGGATTGGTGGAATGAATCGGTTCGGTGCCCTTGCAGGTATGCCATTTCTGGATGGCGCCGTCATATTGCACGCCGGGATCCCCGCAAATCCAGGTGCCTTCGGCAATTTTGTCGAGCAGCTTGCTGGCGTCTTTCCGTTGCAGCGGTTTGCCGGTGGTCACCGAACGCGTCCACCATTCCTTGCCTTCCACGGCGGCCTGCATGAATTCGTCGCTGGCGCGCACGGAGAGATTTTCGTTCTGGTACATCACGCTGCCGTAGGCGTCGCCATTGTAGCTGCCGTCGTATCCCTGTTCGATCAGCGCCCAGGCCTTCTTTTCCTCCTTTTGCTTGGCGTCGATGAATTCCTCGATGTCGCCGTGCCAGTCGCGCAGCGTGTTCATCTTGGCGGCGCGGCGGGTCTTGCCGCCGGATTTGACCACGTTGGCCACCTGGTCATAGACCTTCAGGAAGCTCATCGGGCCGCTGGGCCGTCCGCCCCCGCTCAATTTTTCGCGGCTGGATCGGATGGGGGACAGGTCGGTGCCGGTGCCGGAACCGTATTTGAACAGCATGGCCTCGCTGTGTGCCAGGTGCATGATCGACTCCATGTCGTCCTGCACGGACTGGATGAAGCAGGCGCTGCCCTGCGGATATTCATATTGCGTCTCGGCGCGCTGCGCCTCGCCCTTCTGGCGGTTGTAATACCAGTTGCCCTTGCCCGACTTCTTGCCGACGCCGTATTGGTGGTACAGGCCCACGTTGAACCACACCGGCGAATTGAACGCCCCGTATTGGTTCACGCACAGCCAGGTCAGTTCGTCGAAAAACACCTCTCCGTCCGCCTTGCTGAAGTAGCCGTCGGCCACGCCCCAGTCGGCAATGGTCCGGGAGATGCGGTGGACGAGCTGGCGCACGGACGTTTCCCGTTCGCCGGTGTTTTGTTCGCCGTAAAAATATTTGGAAACGACCACCTTGGTGGCGAGCTGCGACCAAGCCTTGGGCACCTCGACGTTTTCCTGCTTGAAGATGACCTTGCCGGCGTCATCGGTGATTTCCGCGGTGCGCCGGTCCCATTCGATCTGGTCGAAGGGCTTCACCTTGGCGTCGCTAAATATGCGCTCGAGGTGCAATGATTTTTTTTCGGATTTGGCTGGTTTCACAGGGCGGCCTGTGGAAGGTTTTTGTTGGCGGCGGCTGGCCGATTTCGGGGCTGGAGCCGAGACATCCTCACGTGCATCAATCATGGTTTAATCCTGTGTGTTTTTTAGACGTTAACCCGGCAGCTCCAGTAAGACAAAGCCTGCCGGGCACATCAAAAGCTGTTCAATTTCTAAGAAAAACCTGGCCTTCGCCCGTTTTAGTGGAAATTGAAGCCCCCTACTAATTGGGGGGCGACGCGTATCTTGATACAAGGGGTTGTGGATTTCAAGAAGATTCTACGAAAAAGTGACGCAAACGATATTTTCAAAGGATTTGCGATTGCTGTTTTGCAACCCGCAGCCCAAAACGCTTCGCGAAACGACGGTACGCTGCGCAAACCTGTCGGCATTTGGACTGCGCCGGCAAAGCGCAGCGACGACGGCGCTTTCGTCCGCGCGGCTTGGCGTCGAATTGACGGGGAACGTAGCCCGCACGGAAGCGGTGTCGCGCTTCCGTCTCCGCTTCGCTACGAAGCGGCAAGTCGCCTGCCACCGCACTCCGACAAAAAACCGCCGCGAAGGAGCATCCCCGGCGGCGGCTGTTTTGGAATCAGGCTGGTCGCTACGATTTCACGACCTCGATCTTCGTCGGCGTCATCGTTTTCTTGCCGTCCTTTTCCTTGACCGTGCCGGTGACGGTGACCTTCTCGGAACCGCCGCCGCAAATGGCGTCGTGCGCGTCCTTGCTGACGCTGTTCTGCTTCAGGTAATAGTTGACGGTTTTGCCGTCGGCGGCCACCTGGACCACGTTCTGGCAGCTGGCGGTCTCGTGCAGGGTGCATTTGCCGCACACCATGTTGCCCGTAATGGTGACTTCGTCCGCGGCGAGCGCGGTGATGCCGGCCAGGGCCACTCCCGCCAAAAGGGCAGTCATCAGCTTCAATTTTCTCATACGTTTCATCCTTTGTGTTTCGGTTGTTATCGAATTCAGCGGACGAAAATTTCGACAACAGGATGAATACTTTCGTTCATTAATTATTGCTATCAAACGGTCGCGAATATTTCGGCCACGGAGAGTTTGAACTGGGGAATGAGCTTGTCCGTCAGCACCTCCTGCCCGGCGAGGATGCCGTGCAACTTGAGGCCAAACTCGAAGCTGTGATACACCTCCACGTTGTCGTAGCGCGGGTCCACCATCCACAGGCGCGGGACCCGGATGTGTTCGTAAATCTCCTTCTTGGTGACGGTGTCCGTTTGATGGTCCTCGCGGCTGATGATTTCGACGGCGAGGAACAGCTTGCCGCCGTTCGCCATCACCAGCGCCAGATCCGGGCGGAGCGTCGTCGTGCGCGACACCTGCACCTGGGTGCGGGGCGCGAGGAGTTGGGTGCTGGCCAGGCCGTTGACGCCGGCGGCCATTTCGCGGTGCAAACGCCGGCAGATTTGTTCGTGGCGGTCGCCGGGCGCGGAGCGCGGCAGCGTGGCGCCGTCCAGGACTTCTTCGTAGGGCTGGCTCATGATTTTCCGGGCGAATGATACGAGTGGCCGCCAGCCATTCGACGGAGCAGCAGCCGGCGCTTTCGCGCCCACACTATTGTCCGGCAGCGGCGGCCTGTCAATCCGAGGCTGACTGAAAATGGACGGGGTCCCTCAAATCTTCAGGCCGGCTTCTAATAGCTGACCCGGTCGA
Organism: Verrucomicrobiota bacterium; assembly: GCA_049509875.1. Lineage (GTDB taxonomy): Bacteria > Verrucomicrobiota > Verrucomicrobiia > Limisphaerales > UBA11358 > UBA11358. Next base: position 112,566 of record JBEKZM010000005.1, read on the forward strand.
GCTTGACCTTGCCCCGAAAGATCCAGTAGATGCACACCGTGTAGGCCAGCACCGCGGGCACGCCGATGCCGGCGATCACCAGCATGACGCCCAGCGTTTTGGGCGAGGAGGCCGCGTTGTAAATCGTGAGGCTGTTTTCGGGATGCTGCGGACTAAACACCAGGTACGGGAAGATGTTCAGGGCGAACAGGGCCATCAGGGTGACGATCGCGCCGCACGATGACAAAAAGGCCATCCGGTCGCGGCCGTGATGAAACTCGCGGGGGATGTTGGCGATGGAGAGCATGTTGAGCAGCGCGATGCTGAACAGCCACGGGGTCGCGCGCATTCGCGCCGCCATGTGCGGCACATACAGCAAGGTGGCCATGGTGAGGGTCACCGCGCAAATGACGAAAAAGATGATGCAGCGCCGGGTCCATTCGCGCAGCCTGTCATGCAATTCGCCCTCGGTTTTCATGACGCCGTAAATCGCCCCGTGCATCATGAACAGGGCCAGCACCGTCACGCCCACCAGCAGCGGATAGGGCGTGAGCAGCCCCCAAAAGGTGCCCGCAAATTCGCCGTGCTCGTCGAGCGGCACGCCCCAGGCCAGGTTGCCCAGCGCCACGCCCATGAGCAGCGCCACCAGGACGCTGCCGGCGGAAAAACTGACGTCCCACATCTGCCGCCACCAGTGCATCGGCTGCTTGCTGCGAAACTCGATGGCCACGCCGCGGAAAATGAGCGCCGCCAGGAGCAGCATGAGCGCCAGATAAAAGCCGGAAAACACCGTCGCATAAACGTCCGGAAAGGCCGCGAACAGCGCCCCACCGCCGGTGACCAGCCAGACTTCGTTGCCGTCCCAGACCGGCCCGATCGAGTTGATCAACAGCCGCCGTTCCTCGTCTTTCCGGGCGAATAGATGCAGCGCGCCGATGCCCAGGTCAAAGCCGTCCAGCATCGCGTACCCCGTGAACAGGATGCCGACGAGCAGGAACCAGATCGTAGGGAGATCGAAGTTCATAATTGGAATGCGCAGTTAATGACGGATGACGAATGCCGGATGCCTAAAGCTTGACGAAGCTCGAATGTCAGAGCCGCTTCCACCCGGTCCGGCTTGGGTTCGGAATCGGTTGTTGGGATTTCTTTAGTCATACGGATTTCAGGTTCGTCATTTTTTTAACGGTAGCGCGAGCTTGCCGGCCGGCACCAAGTCGTCTTCATGCGGCCCATGCTGGATCTTGTCATTGAGCAGATAAATGAAAACGGCGAAGAGCAGAAAATAAATGAGGGTGAACAGGACGAGCGAGGCGACCACGGTGTTGGCCTTGACCACGTTGGAGAGCCCCTCGGGCGTGCGCATGACGCCATAGACAATCCACGGCTGCCGCCCCACTTCGGCGGCGAACCAGCCGAGTTGATTGGCCAGTTGCGGCAGCAGCACGGATAACGCCAGCAGCCGCAGCAGCCAGCGCCGCTCGGGCAATGAGCCGTGGTGAAAATAGAGGAACCCCAGCGCTGAAATCGCGATCATCGCCAGGCCGAGGCCGACCATCCCGTGGAAGAACAGGAAACACGCCGTGACGGGCGGACGGTCATCGGGCTTGAAATCATTGAGGCCGGTAACCGGCGAGTGCAGATCGTCGTGGGCCAGGAAGCTCAACAAATCCGGCGCCTCCAGGCCGACGACCTTTTGATCCTTTTCATCCACATAGCCCAACAGCACCAGCGGCGCGTTGGAAGTGGTGTTGTAAAGTCCTTCGAAGGCGGCGAGTTTGGCCGGTTGATTCCGGGCCACGCCCTGGGCGCTGAGATGGCCGGTGACGGCCTGCAACAGCGAAGCGCCGAGAGCGACCAGCAGGCCGAATTTCAACGACTTGCGGGCAAAGTCCACGTGCCGGCCCTTGAGCAGATACCAGGCGCTCACGCTCACCACCAAAAAGGCGCCCGCGCACCACGCGCCGCAGACCGTGTGACACAGGCGCTGCACGGTGGAGGGATTGAAAACGAGCTGCCAGAAATCCGTGATTTCCGCGCGCGTCAGCAGGCCATGCCCCACGAGGTGGTAGCCCGCCGGCGTCTGCATCCAGGAGTTGGCCACCACGATCCAGACCGCGCTGAAATGCGCGCCCAGCGACACCATGCACGTCGAGAAAAAATGCGTCTTGCGGCCGACCTTGTCCCAGCCAAATAACAGCACGGCCAGAAAGCCGGATTCGAGGAAAAATGCAAAGATCCCCTCCGCCGCCAGCGCGCTGCCAAACACATCGCCCACGAAGCGCGAATACGTGGCCCAGTTCGTGCCAAATTCGAATTCCATCACGATGCCCGTGGCGACGCCGATCGCGAAAGTGAGCGCGAAAACGCGCGTCCAGAACCGCGCCATCTGGTGGTACAAGTTGTTGCCGGTCTCGAGCCAGAGGCCTTCCATGATCACCAGCAGCAGCCCCAGACCGATGCTTAGCGGCGGATAGATATAGTGAAACGCAATGGTGGCGCCGAACTGGATTCGCGAAAGGGTTAAAACGTCCATAACCTCCAGTACTTTTCAACGAAAATCAGCCGATGCCAAACATTTTTTGGCTTTCGGACGAAAATATTTGCCCGGCTAACCAGGATGAGAAGCAACCATGGGATCGATAAAATCGCTTGCCTATTACGTCCCGGGTGGTAGAACGAGTGCGATTGGTCAGGGTCGTGGATTCGCCGCGCGGCGAAAACCATGGACGATAAACGCTTATGGACAACATCGAACGTCTCAATACGTTGTGCCCGGTCTGTGATGGGCCGGTAAGTTTTGAAGCCGATCGGCTGGGCGAGTGGGTCCACTGCCCACACTGCCAGGAACTCATCGCCCTTGGATCAGTTGAGCCTCTTCAAGCAGCAGGAAACGTAACTTCCGAAACCACTGCCAGGGCCCACGGCGCCAGAAACGTGTTGAGGCTTCTTGCCTGTGCTGGTGCACTATTGGTCCTGTTGGCCGGTTGTGTCTTTCTTTATCGAACTGTGGCAGCGGTCCAACCGGAGCCAAAATTCAAGGAAAAGGTAATGGCCGCCAAGGCCAATATGACGCCCCCGGTCCCGCAACCGGTATCTTTGCCGGCGCCGCCGCCGGCGCTCGCTCCTCCGCCTGCCAATCAGGACGATGCAGAGGCAGAGCTGGCTCGCCAGAGACAGGAACAACTCAACCAGCAGCAGATCATTGCCCAGATGCGCCGGGCCAATGATCTCGCGGAAGCCAACGCAAGATGGCAACGCTGGAATGAAATGGAAAGCAGGACGATGATGGACAGCCAGCCGCTTGACGTTGTACAGCCCGTCGAAATAACCGAGCCGGTCCAGGCCTTCCCGGAAATTGAAATAATCCAGCCGCAGATCTGGGTCTATGGCGGCGGCGCCAGAACCGGCAGCCCAATCCTTCGTAACTACCCTATTCCTGTTGGCCAGCGAGGCCGTGGCTACACCACCTATCTCGGCAATGCCGCCTACCCGGCTCCCCGCGGAAACTAAAGAGTCTTGATTGCTTCGGAGAACTCTTGGCCGTGAACGTCAGCCTTGCCGCAGATCAAGCGTGAGGGTGAAGCGGGAGCTGACGTAAAAGACCTCGGAGTATTCAATGGGCTGGCCGCCGGCGTCGAAGACCTGATGCCGGCGCAGGAGCAAGGAAGTTTTCCGGGGGGTCAGGAGCAGCCGGGAGAGGTGCGCGTCGGAAATGACGGCCGTGAACTCCTCGCGGGCCCGCTGCGGCTGCGCCCCGGTGGCGGCCTTGAGCGTCTCGTACAGAGGATTGTTGAAATCCTCGGACCCCTTCAAATTCAGCCGCGGGTGGAACCAGGAAACGGAATAGAGCATGGGCTGATGGTCCCAGCCGCGCACGCGTTCCAGGCGCCAGACCTTCCCGGCGGACGTCAGTTGCAGTCCCTGGGCGGCTGGTTTGCCGGCGGCGGCCAATTCATATTTCAAATGGTAATTCTCGACGGTGATGCCCTTGGCGGCCATTTCACGGGTAAAACTGCGCCAGGCGGTGATTCCAGACTCGGAAGGGATGCGGGCCACCCGGGTGCCCACGCCGGCCTTGCGCTGCAAAAGTCCCTCGAACACGAGCTTGCTGATGCCGGAACGGATCGTGCCCCGGCTGACCCCCAGTTGCACGGCGAGTGTGCCCTCATCGGGCAGGAGGCTGCCATTCTGGTAGTCGGGCTTTTGGATCAGGCTCCGCAGCAATTGCTCCACCTGGGCGCGAAGCGGGATGGGACTGTTGTGATCTAACGTTAACATTTGACTAAATGTATATATAAATGGAAATTTTCAGTAAGGGAACAATTTATTGGCGGTTGAGGCGCGAATGGGCGCAACTTGACACTTTCCCCCAAAAAAGGAGCCGTGCGCCACGGTATCGGAGCGCGAGTCTGTGACTCGCAGCAACTGCGCCCGTCAGAGGGTTTGCGAATGGTGCAGGCCGGGCATCGGTTCAGGTGCCGTCAGGGACCTTGAAGTCGATAGAAACAGTTGGTCGCTGTGGACAGCGGTAGAATCGCCTCGTAGAGACCGTTGGTAAGGCTGGGCAGATTGGTCACCGTAAGCCAATTGGTGGTGACTACATTGGCGTTCTGCTGGAGCGCCAGTCCGGCGGCGGCCGATGAACTCTGCCAGGAAATGACGAGGCTGGCGCCGGCGCGCGCCAGGCCCAGGGCTGGAGTCAGCTGCAGAACATAGATGCCGCCGGGAGACGAAGCAGCCGAAAGGACGCTCCCGTCGGCCGATGAGGCCACGGACGTCCACAGGCCGACTGTGCCGGTGGGCACCCAGGAAACACCGGTATTTGCAGAGGTGTAAATCAGGCCGTCGCCGCTGCCGGAATCCGCTGCGACCAGCCGCGTGCCGTCGGCCGACGCGGCGACGCAAGCCCATTGGTTTGTCGGTTCCACGCTTGGGTCCCAAGTGTTTCCTGAGTTGGTGGAGACATAGATTAGATCGTCGCTTAGGCCGGTGTCTGCCGCAACCAGGTGGGTGCCGTCCGCGGAGGAGGCAATGGAGGACCAAGGGTTGGCCGGCGCCTGGGTCGGCGTCCACGTGTTTCCAGAATTGGTCGAGACGTAAATCAGTCCGTCACCAAATCCGGAATCGGCAGCGGCGAGTCTTGTGCCGTCGCTGGACATGGTCACGGCAGCCCAGTAATCGGCCGGGGCCGCCGTGGGATGCCAACTGGTGCCGGAATTGGAGGAGTAATAGATCAGGCCGTCGCCCATGCCGGAATCGGCCGCCGCCAGCCTGGCGCCGCTGGCCGAGGCGGCGACCGAATACCAGAAATTGGTTGCCGTGGGATTTGCTTTCCAAGACCTGCCCGAGTTGGTGGAGACGTAAATGAGACCCTCGCTGCCATCCAGGTTTTGATATACGGCGGCCACCAGGTTGCTGCCGCTGGCCGACGAGGCGACCGACTGCCATAATTCATTGGTCGGAGCGAGGGTTTGCGACCAGGTGCTTCCGCGGTTGGTCGAAATGGAAATCGGGCCGCCATTGCCCAAGCCGTCATCCGCTGCGACCGCGGCCAATTTGACGCCGTCGGTGGAACAGGCGATGGCCTGCCATTGGTAATTGGTATTTGCCGGTGTGAGCGCCCATCCTTGGGCGAAGCCTGCTTCGCCGGCGCCGAGGATCAGTCCGGCGGCCAACAGGCCGAGCGCGAATCGAGCGGCTGAAACGGGATTCATCGTTTGTGAAAAAAAAGCCGCTGCCAATGATCGGGGACGGATTCCGCCGGATCAATGGCAACGGTATCAAGGGTTGCTTTAAAGAGGGCCACGCCGCTTTAGGTGGCTCAATCAGCGACCGGCGTAACGACCGGTTCGGCCGGCAGCTCGCGCCGGATGCTCAACCCGCCGTAGGGCACCAGGATCGTGTGGCTTTCGCCGAAGGTCACGGCGTCAACGACGCCAATCAAGTGAGCCAAACCTGTGCGCACAGTCAACGGCACGGTGTCCGGGTCAAGGCTGGCCGGCAATTCGACGTCGTCCACCACCTTGTCCAGGCTGTCGCGATCCAGCACCACCAGCACGGGTTGCGGACAGCCGGTTTCAGGATTCAAATGGATACGGCCGGCCACAGTGAAGTATCCGCCAGCCAGACCATTCGTGTCATTGCCATTTGAATTGACCTGCAGAGCGGCCACAAAGTGGGCGCGGTTTGGTCCGCCGACCCTCGTCGCATCCTGCTGATAAACGGCGTCAACGGAAACGCTCGACGCGATTACTGTGAGGGTATTTGAGGTGCCGAGGTCATAAACCACCAAACTTGCGGAACTCAGATCGCAGGCGAAGGTCGTGGCCAAGACTTGGCGAGGGAAGTTCGTGTCGGTCAGACTCCGGCCCATGGCCAGGTTGACCAAATTATGCCCCGCAAAACTGACGTTGTCATACGTGTGTGTTCCCGTGACCGGGTTGGTGCCTTGGGTGAGTCCCACAAAGTAACCGGTGGTCCGGAAGGTTTTGTTTGTTTCTGCGGCTCCAGCGACGTACGTGCTGGCGGCCAATGCGACCGCACTGGCGATTCCAAGGAAGAGACGATTTCTTGATTTCATGATTTGCTGTTTTTGTTTGCGCCCGGCACGAGGTTTAAAACCGGATTGGCCGCCAGGCAAAATGGGCCAATTCCAATCGTACGAAGGGCTTTTAGCACCCGCTGTGCCACGGCCCTTTTTTGCGTAAAAGCGGCCTTTCTAAAGCAAAATCAGCGGGTTCTTGAAATCGGCGACGACCGGGTCATTTCGGTTGGGGGCTGTCACCCAACCACGCAGGTTGGAATTGGTTAAGCTCCCCAACGCCGCTTGGGGCCTGTCTAAAAAAAGGACGTGGTGCTTTTTTAGGCAGGCGTTCACGGCAATACGGTGCAGCGGTAGGATTGAGAGATGGGCGGATCGCTGCCGAGCGACTGAATCACTTCCAAGGTGCCATCGCCATAAAGAAAATCCAAGAGCGGGCCGGTGGTCCAGTTGCCGAGCAGGTTCGTGGCGGAGTCGAGCGTACATTCCTCGTCCAAGCCGCCGGAGATGAGAAAGACATTCTCGTTGTTCGCCTGGGCATAGGCCAAAAACGTAATGGCATTCGTGGAGGGTGTGATCGGGCTGCGCAGGATGGTTCCGTTCAGCCCCACCACCAGGAGTTGACCGTTTTGCGTGGCGGCGCCATAGAGCGACAGCGGTGTGGTGGTTGGGATCCTCGCCCAATTGACGAGATTGGTGCTTCCCAGAACGGTTCCGTAGTTGCCAACCACATAACACGTGTTGGAAACCGTGATGGCGTCGTTCAGCCAATTGGTGGTGCCGGAGTCGTCGGCGTACCATTCGGCGGCATTCGTGCTGCGGAGAATGGTTCCGTTTTCGCCGAAGGCCAGGAAGATGCCATTGATCCAGTGGACGCGGAACAATCCGGAACTGGTGCCGGACGATCGCTGGGTCCAATTGGTTCCGTTGGCGCTGGTGATGATGCAGCCATTATCGCCAACGACGACCATTTGATTGGTGGAGGCTGCGATGCCCGCGAGGTCATTGGTCACCGGCACGTGGTACCGAATCCAGTGGGTGCCGTCGGCGCTGGCGAACAACGTGCCGCTGCTCCCTGCCAGATAGTAGAGGTTGCTGTAAACGCCAACGGCGGTCAAATCGCTGGTGGTGGGTGCGGGCAATGAATTCCAGATCACACCGATGGTGTTGGCCAAATTGGTCACCAGGGTTCCGTCCGCGTTGGTTTGCACGATCGGCACGAACGTCTGCGGACTGACGGCGAGGCTGCCCTGATTGCCGGCGGCGACGATCAGGTTGGTGTCGCCGCCGACGCACAAGAAGATCGTATTGGTGGTGGAAATGGAATTGGTCCTGGGGAGCGCTTCCACCGTCCAGTTTGCGCCATCATCACTGGTGGCGACGCGCGCATGGTCGCCGACCGCCACATACAAGCCGTCCACGGCGATGACCTGAAGCAGCCAGTCGTAAAAATTGTTTGGATACTGCACGCTCCAATCATAAGAGCTGCCGGTCTTGGTGCCTTGCACCAGCATGCCGCCGGCCCCGGCCAGTTGGTAAATGCCGTTGGCTTGACACAGGGAATCATAATAGGTCCAGATCGGCGCATTGGTGGCCGACGAGCCGGTTTGTGGCGTCCAACCCGCGGCATTGGTTCCCAGTTCCACCGCTTCGTTACCGACCAGAAGCCCCGTCCATTCGTCGGCGGACAGCGAATAGAAGATGTTCGTGCTCTCGGCGACGGAAAACTGCTTCCATTTGGCGCCGTTGTTGGTGCTATACCAGGCATGGCCGGCGTCCGATACGGCCCAGAAGCCGGCATAAGGGAAATTCGTGGGAGAGCCGGACCCGGCCACATGCGACAACCAGAAAATGCTGTCGGAGGTGCCGATAATGTGGCTGCTCCAACTGGTGCCGTTGGTGCTGGTGGCAATATAACCGTTGTCCCCGCCGATGACGAACGTGCCGTTGCCGTAGGCGGCGCTCACCAGCCAGTCGGAGCCCACGTTGGGCGGTTTGGCCTGCGCCGTCCAGTCGGCGCCGTTGGTGCTGGAGTAAAGAATGGCGTTATCGCCGACCGTCACGAGCCGATTTGACGAGGCGGCGACGGCGATCAGCCAGTTGGGAGACGAATTCAACGCCACGTTGGTGAAATTCACGTAATCGTCCGAATAAATGACCATGCCGTTTTCGCCAACCGCCACCAGACGGTTGCCGAAAAACGTCACGGCTTGGAGATCATTCGTGGTGGGCACCGCGCACGGCGCCCAGTCATAAAAATCGTTGCCGAGGTAAACCTGCCCTAGTTCGGCCACTTCGACCGACAGGTCGCCGTTTTGAGCCAGGCCGGTGATGTTGTTGCCATTGGGCTGCGGATTGGACCAGCGCCAAGTCAGCGCCTGTGCGCCCGGTTTGAGCAGCAGAAAAGTGGCGAGGAGCAATGAAATGCGGAAATTCATGTCGTGGGGGACATGGGGAATTGGGCCGGGGCGGGCGGGGCCGGCAACCGCGCAGTGGATCGGAATTCCAGTTCAAAGCAGGTCCCTTGCGCCGAGGAGATCGCCAGCCGCAATTCCGCGCCAAGGTGCTTGGCCAGTTGCTGGCTGATGGCCAGGCCGATGCCACTGCCGTTCTTTTTGGCGGAGGTGCAGGGAGAAAACAGCCGTTCCTTCGCCGCCGCCGTCAGCCCCGGGCCCTCATCCTTGATTTGCGCCACGATGCCGCTTCCCCGTGATCGGATTGAACAATTCACGACTTTGCCGGCGGGCGTGGCCTCGACGGCATTCTGCGCCAGATTTTCGAGAATCAATAGGATCAAGTCCGCCTCCCGGCCGGTTACATTGCCCTCGGCGGAAACCGTCGTCTCCCAACGCACGCCGGCAGCCTGGATGGCGGGCCGCATCCGGTTGGCCAGCAGTTCGCCCAGCTCGGTGAAGGCGATTTCATAGGTCGCGGCGGTGCCTTGTTGCTGCAAGACACCGACGATTCGGCTGATCAAATCCTGCATTCGCTGCGTGGTTTTGGCCGCCTCCTCCCAGTCATCGGCGTCGTGATGACCGTTGCCCGCGGCGCGGTCGCGCACGAAATTCTGGAGGCCGCTCAATGGATTCTTCAGTCCGTGAATCAAATAGGAGGCCACCGCGCCCACGGCCGAAGTCTTGGCGGCGAGGGTCAACTCGCGGTTGGCGAGCAGCAAATCGGCCGTGCGCCGTGCCAGCAGGCGGTTGGCGCGCTGCAGACGGCCAAAGGCCAGCACGAGGGCCACGGACAAGCTGCCGCCCGCCACCACAAAGGCCAGCGTGAATTGCTCTGCCAGTTGCCGGTCCAGGGCGGCGTATTGCCGGGCGAGGCTGCTGCCGTTCATGATGAATTGGATGATGCCGACCAGCCGCGGCTGCTCGTCCGCGCGCAAGGGGATGTTTACCAGCAACAGCGGCACAGGGGGTCCGTTGGTTTCCGGCAGCAATTCCTGTTCTTCCAGCCGGGAATGCGCGAGAAAATGATTTGCCGGCCGCAGCGATTGCAGCGCGGGAAGATCTCCCGGCGTTAGCGTTCCTTCCGCCACATAAGCGGGAAAGGCGTTGACGAACCGGCCGTCCGGCGCAAAGAGCCGGACGCCGATGACATCACGCAGGCGGGAAACTTTGAGCGCCAGTTCAATTTGTTCCGTGGGATCATCCAGCGTCGTCAGGGTCTCGCCGTTTTCGCGATCATCCAGATATTGCGCGGCAGCCACTGAATCGAGAATTTCTCCCGTCCGGTTGCTGATTTCCGTCGTGATGCTGCGGCGCAGGTTCAGTGCGGCCCAAAGAAGTACCGCCGCCAGCACGACCAGCGCCGCGGCCAGAGTGCCGGCCAAAACCAAGCGGGCCCGGCCAGCCGGGTCCGCCGCCGGCGCCGGCTTCCTGATCGCTGAATCATCATTCATTAAAGGCGACTGGTTTTTGGCATGATCTTAACCCGAAATCCCCGGGCGGCGAATTCAAAATTCCCAAATCATGCCCACCGTGACGGTATTGGCCGCGTAACGAATATCGGCCAAATTGGACAACAAACGTTCGTAATTATATTCGGCGTAAAGTTTGAGCCACCGGGTCAGCCGGCGTTCGCCGTGCAAGGTGGCGTGGAGGAGAACTTCATTCAGCGTCGGACCCGAAATCAGGTCCGTCCTTTGCACGGGATAGTCCAGGTAGCTGCCCCGGATTGTCCCGGCAATCGACCAGTTCTTCGCGCTGTACCGCAGGCGTTCGGCGGCGGAGAATTCGTCGAAATTAAAGAACTTTCCCCCGTTGTCCTCATCCCGGACGTAAAAAAGCTTCGTGTCGGTGCTCCAGCGATTTGACGAATCCCAGAATTCATTCCAGTGAATTTCGACGCGTTGTTCCAGCACGGAAAGATTGCGGGTGTCGATGGGCGCGCCATCGGCCGATACTGCCGGCCAGGAGTCGTGGTCAATCTCCTGGATTTGGTAGCTTAGCGCGACTTGGTTCCTTTTGTCGTCGCTGAAGCCCAGTTGAAGCTGGGGGCCGTATTCCCAGGTATTGTCGAGGGGGGCATCGAGAATTTCCCGCGCTGCCGGAAAATCCAGCTCCGCCCACCAGTTGGTGCCCAGGTTCCGGCGGACGAACGATTTCATTTTGATGATGTTGCCTTGTATCTCCACCACTTCAGGACCGAAAAGGGTGTCAACATAATCAACTTCGTCCAGATAGTTCTCGAGGCTTTCGATTCCCACCACCCAGTTGTCACCGAGAAACCGTTTGAGGGTGAGGTCGGCCAGCCAAAAGTCTGTCCCGTCGGAGGGAACATTTTGCAGATACCGGACGTCGTCTCCGCTGACAACCAAGTCCACTCCCCAGCCGTCCAGTGGCAATCGCGAGAGCGAGAGATCGAGTCCTTCGGTCACGAACGAACTCCCTTGGGTGGCAGAGGGACTCAATAAGACGTTGTCGTTGTAGCCCGCGCCGGTGCGCAGGCTAAGGGTGTGCTGCCAGAGCATGGACTCATTGAACAGTTTGGCGTCTTCCGGAATCAGCGCCAGATCCTCCGCCGGGAGATTGGTGGCCAGGCGGGCGGCGCTGGGGGGAGACCCCAGAATCAAGGACAGGCCCGCCGACGGGAGATTGGTCTGCGCGGCCGCCACCAAGGTGAAGGTGGCCAGCAATATCATTGCGATTATTCTCGCCACGCTTCTCCTGTTCAGTTTGCCCGTTGATATTTCTTCTGGCTTCCTGGCGGCCGGCCGGCGCGTTGGTTAGTGTCCGCGATGATGGAGATTGCCTGGGGCGCCCTGCGCGGCGTCAATAATTCGCAGAAACTCGGCATTGCTGATGCGGCCCTGCACGCTCTTGAGTTCATCTTTCAACTGGATGCGAAAATCTGAAAGTTCATCCAAAAACGCCTGGCGGTTATCTTGCAATTCCTCGCGAATGGCGTCCCGCTGCGCTTGCGTGGTGGCATTTTGCAGTTTTTCCAGCAGCAGATGTTGCTTCAGGAGATACTTGTCGCGCAGGGCGTCAAAGTTGAGGATCAACTTTGCCACGTCGGGCGGTATGCCCTTTAGATCGGCCGCTGAGGCTGACCCTGAGGCGCTGCTATGCAAAATCACGACCGGCGGGATGGCCGTTGCCGACGGCGCCGGCGGCGTGGCGGCCTGGGCCAGCACGACCCGTGGAGCCATCAGACTCAGTACGGCAGCACTGATGCTCATGATGGATCGGAAATTTCTCATAACGGCTCGACCGTCACTATATTGACACCAGCTTCCTCGGTTGTCAGCCATAAATTGATTTTCCGCATTTGCCATGCCAAAATCCGGCCTCAGCTTGGTTGTTGCCAATTCTTAATAAAGTGCGGTGTTTGAGAAGGTTTTGAACTCCCGGCCCGCACCTGGCCTGGGTGATTTCACCCGCTTCGCAATCAGCCGGTTACCTTCCGCTGGGTCATTTCACCCAACTGCCCGTCCTCGCCCGCCTCTTCCTTCTTGGCCGGCCTGGGGTTCGGGTCATTTCCAGCCAGCTCCTTCAAATCGCGATTCGTGGCGGCGATCACGCGTACGTCCACAATGATGGCCAGCCACAAGAGCAGCACCATCATCATTCCCGCGACTGGGCTTCGCAAGTTCGCGAGGGTCCTCGAAACAATGTTGGCTGCCGCTGTGGACCTTCCGCCGAAAAACCAGGACCAACGGGCATAAGTTGAACCAAGGAGCGAGGATTTGGGCTAAGGCGAATGCCTCTCGGGAATCCCATCGCCGAATCGTCCAAGAATTCCGGCTCAAGTCGGAAGGTGGTTTTCGCAGGTCGTCAACCCTGGGTGGCGCGCTCGAAGCAATCCACTGAAAATCGCGAAGAGCCAGAAATTGCCGAACGCCGCGACCAATCGTTGCGCGTGACCGTGGAAAACCGAATTGAGAGGAAATTCATTCGGTTGCTACCCCGAACCGATTGAATGATACTAGTCCTAGAAAAAATGAAGAAAAATAATTGGCCCTACAAAACCGTGTGCTTGGGCATAGGCGCGTTGGCCAGCCTGCTCTCTGGCTGCACCACCTACATGCAAGCGCCTGCCGCGCCTGTGACGCAGCCGGTTTACGTGGCTCCGCCGCCAGCGCAATACGTCGCGCCCGAACCGTCGCCGGCTTATTCGCCTGCTCCCGCTCCCGAGGTGGTGGTTATTCGATCAGAGAATGATTTTTACGAACCGCTGCGTCCTTATGGCCGCTGGCTGGACGTGCCGGGCTATGGCCGTTGCTTTACGCCAACCGGCATTGATGCGGACTGGCGTCCCTACACGGATGGCCATTGGCAACGCACCGACGCCGGCTGGTACTGGGTAAGCGATGAACGCTGGGGCTGGGCCACGTGTCATTACGGACGCTGGCACCGGGATGGACAGTTCGGATGGGTGTGGATTCCGCAGACGCAATGGGCGCCAGCCTGGGTGGCTTGGCGGGACGGTGGCGGTTACACCGGTTGGGCTCCTCTGCCTCCGGAGGCGAAATTTGGCTCCGGGGGAATCTTGGAGCAACGGGACGAAGACCTCGATGAACACACTTTTGTTTTCGTCAAGCAAGAACAGATGCTCGAGCCGCACCGGCATCAAGATGTCATCGTCAACAACCTCACCATCATCAATAAAACCGTCAGTATCACGAAAATTCAGGTCGTGAATAATATTGTGATTAACGGGGGACCCCGTCCCGAAGAAGTTGCCCGGGCCACTGGGCGTAAAATTGAGGCGATGCCCGTCCGGACCTTGCGAGCCCAGCAGGAAGCGCACGTTATCACCCAACCAAAAGGCCCGGCGACTATGAACTACAAGGCCCCTGCGGCCGACAGCCGCCAATCTCACGCACCAGCCGGCTACAATCCGGGCCGGCTGCCTGTGGCCAATCCTGAACTTAAACCCAGCCACCCAACAACGGTGCCAGAACAATCAGCCAATCAACCAGGACAGCCGCCCCGCACGGTTACTCCGGAGTTCAAGCCAGAGCCGCATTCCCGAACTAATCTCCCAGCCGAGCACAAGCGCGAGGTGGGCCGGCCGGAACCACAACCGGAGCAGCCAAAGGTTTCCCGCCCGGACCAAATCAAGTCGCAGTCGCATCCGGTGACGGGCCAGCCAGTTGAGCACGCAAACGAAGTGAAACAGCCAGGCCAGCCGGCTCTGACGCCACAGCAAAAGCTGGAGCAGGAAAAAAGACGGCAAGCTGACGAGAAACGGCAGCTCCAAGAGGAAAAGTCTCATCGTCCAGCGTCAACCAATTCGCCAGCCCCGCCCCACTGAATGGGCAGAGGCCAATGCGCTTTCAGTCATGGAAATCGCCTAAATAACCAAGACGGCGCAGTAACTTTGTCTGGAGAAAGTGACAATGTTTGCTACGCTTCTCGCGAGGATAATCCAAGTGCGAGACTCGGAAATTCAAAATGAGGCAAGTCGGTCGGATGGGCAGTTCAATACCACGCATTGGAGTGTGGTTTTGCTGGCCGGGCAAGCGGAGTCCGCCCAAAGCGCGGCGGCTTTGGAGTCCCTCTGCCGGGCTTATTGGAAGCCGATCTATGTCTTTGCCCGCGGCCGGCTTTACTCGGAGGCCGACGCCAAGGATCTGACGCAGCATTTCTTTTACAATCTGCTGGAGCGGAACGATTTCCGCGGACTCGATCCCCGCAAGGGAAAGTTCCGCACGTTTCTGCTCACCGCCTTCACTCATTTTCTGGCCAACGAGCGCGACCGGGCCAGAGCCCACAAACGCGGTGGCGACAAAATTATCGTGTCGCTGGACGAGCTGTCGCCTGAGGAACTGGTTTTGTCTAATATAGCAAAGGAAACGTCCGCCGCGAACGGGTTTGACCGACAATGGGCCAGATCGGTAGTCAAACAGGCATTGGAATCACTGAAAGCGGAACTCGGCGCGGCCGGCAAGGAGCAGCAGTTCGCGGTGCTCAAGGAATATTTGGCGGCGGAAGCGGCGCCGGGCGATTACGCCATCGCGGCGCATGAACTGGGCGTTGCGGATTCATCCGTGGCGGTCTTGGTGCATCGGCTCCGGCAGCGCTACCGGCAACTCGTGCGGGCCCAGGTCGCGCAGACCGTCACCAGCCCAGCCGAATTGGACGAGGAGATGCGGTATCTGTTCGAGGTGCTGAACCAATAGGTTGATGAACTGAATGTTGCGCCAGGTTCATTGTAATATACGGCGGCGATTGCTTCTTATTTAAGAAACGAAAGATTGCATGGCAACTCCCGGCGCAACCACCTGTCCCAAATGTGGCTCAGCCTTGTCAGATGAAGGCTTGTTCGGCCTGTGTCTGAAATGTCTGGGCCGGTTCGGCTTGGCGGCGGACGGGGGCGATACCACCATGCTCCGGCTCGGTGACTATGAATTGCTGGAGGAAATCGCGCGTGGCGGCATGGGGGTGGTTTATCGCGCCCGACAGCTCAGTCTGAAACGCATCGTTGCGGTGAAGGTGGTCCTGCATGGCCCGTTCGCAAGCCCGGATTTTGTCCGGCGCTTTCGCCACGAGGCCGAGGTCACCGCGACCTTGCGGCATCCCAACATTGTTTCGGTGTATGAAGTGGGCGAATACGACGGGCACCATTTCCTTTCGATGGAATATGTGGAGGGGCAAAATCTGGCGGAGTTGGTGTGGGAACAACCGCTGGCGGCCTGCCGCGCCGCAGGATATGTCAAAGCCATTGCCGAGGCGGTGCATTATGCCCATCAACGCGGCGTCCTGCACCGCGATCTTAAGCCCTCGAACATTCTGCTGGACGTGTCCGACCACCCGCGCGTCACGGATTTCGGTCTCGCCAAGATTCTGGGGCACGACGCCGAGCTTACCGCCACCGGGCAAGTGCTCGGTTCCCCCAACCACATGCCACCGGAGCAGGCGGGGGGGAAATTTTCCAAGACCACCGCGCAATCAGACGTCTATTCTCTCGGCTCTATCCTTTACTATTTGACGGCGGGACGACCGCCGTTTCAAGGCGGTACCCTGTCGGAACTGCTGGCGCAGGTGCAGACGGCCGAACCGCTTCCACCCCGGCAATTGAATCCGAGCATCCCTGAGAATCTCCAGAGCATTTGCTTGAAATGCCTGCGCAAGGAACCAGAACGACGCTACGCCTCCGCTCAGGATCTCGCCGATGACTTGGACCGTTTTCTGAATCAGAAGCCGGTGCTGGCGCGGCCCATCCCGGTCGCGGAGCGCGTTTGGCTGTGGTGCCGCCGCCGGCCGGCCTTGGCATTTTTGTCAGTGGCGCTCGCGGCTGCGGTGCTGGCGGGTTTGGCGGGAATTGTGTGGGAATGGCGGCGCGCAGAGGTGCATGCTCGGGGAGAAAAAATTCAACGACTGGCCGCGGAAGAAAATGCCGCCAGGATCCGGCTGAATTTGTACGCCGCCGATGTCAATCTCGCGGCTCAGGCCATCAAAGATGGCGATTACGGCCTGGCGCGGCGCACACTCGATTCATTGCGACCAGGTGCCGGCGAGCCGGATTTACGCGGCTTTGAGTGGCGCTATTTGTGGAACCTGTCGCGCGGAAATCAACTGGCCACGTTCACCGGCCATCATTGGATCGTCACCTGCGCCACGTTTTCGCCCGATGGAAAACAGGTCGTCTCCGGGGGCATGGGTGGTGACGTCCGCGTTTGGGACGTGGCAAAACATTCGTGCGTGCGCGTGTTCAATCCAGACGCCTTCACGATTTGGTCAGTTGCCTTCACGCCGGATGGCCAGACCCTGATGATCGCCGGCAGGCAAGGAGTCCAATTTTGGAATACGGACACCTGGCAGATGATCAAGACATTTCCGGGCAATCTGGCCAGCCTTTCGCGCGATGGATCAATCGTGGCCATTTCCGAGTCCAGCCCGTTTGTCTCGGAAGCAGCCGGCCCCGTGACGCTCTGGAACTGGCGGAAAGGTGAAAGGTTACGGACGTTCGATCAAGCCGGCCGCGTCCTCGCGCTGTCACCTGATGGCCGTCGGCTGGCGCTGGGGGGCAAGGATTCCGACATCCTGATCTGCGATTCCGCCAGCGGCGCGCTCCTAAAAGCCCTGCCGACGGAGAAACCGGTGTGGAGCCTGAACTTTTCGCCGGACGGGAAAAAACTGGCTTCCGCCGGCTGGTGTGGGCAGGCACTCGTATGGAATTGGGAAACCAATTCGCCGCCGGGGATAATCACGGTCAACCGGCTCAATCTTTGGACAGCGGCCTTTTCACCCGACGGATCCACCATTGTCACCACCAGTTCAGACCAAACCGTGCGGTTTTGGGAGGCGACGACTTTGGCGGCGAAGGCGGTCTTACACGGACACGCGAGCGAGGTTTGGTGCGCGGCCTTCAGCCCCGACGGCAAAAAGCTCGTTACCGGCGGCAAGGATCAAAACGTCATGCTCTGGTCTACCGACCCGCAAATCAAACCGGATACGCTACCGCACGACACCTATTCACCACCGCTGTTCTCGCCCGACGGAAAGGAGTTGGCCACGATCAGGCCGGGTTCCGACGTCGCGTCGCAATTATGGGATGCCGACCAACGCGTCCTGCTCGCGGGCTCCATTTGCGACGGCGCCAATGTCGTGGGATTTTCGCGCGACTCTCAATGCGTTCTGCTGTATAACGCCGACGAACTGGCGTTGGAGTTTTGGCCGCCCGGGGGCGCGGCACCGGCCCGGCGAGTGTCATTGGAAAAGCCGTCTCACGGGAAAAAATCTTACTCCAATCCCGGCACCTCCCCGGAACAGGATTTTTTCTTCGCCGCCGCGGATGGCGAAATTTGCATCTGGAATACAACTTCGGGGAAATTGGAACACATCCTCCAGGGGCCGCCACCACCGCTCCGCTGTATCGTTCTGGGGCCCGGTGGGCGCCAACTCGCTTTGAGTCTCGAAAAAGAAGACATCGCGCGATTGTATGATTGCGCCACTGCCCAGGAATTTCGCTTGGTGGGCCACAAGGATTTTGTCAGCAACCTGGCCTTTTCTCCGGATGGCTTGCTGCTTGCCAGCGGCAGCATGGACGGAACTATCCGTCTGTGGAACGCCACCAACGGGACGGTTCGCGCGCAGTTGCCCGGCCACATGCAGGAGACCACGGACGTGGCGTTCTCGCCGGACGGGCGGACGCTGGCTTCGGTGAGCAACGGAGAATCGTTAAAGTTCTGGCACCTCCCGACCTTGCGCGAAGTATATTCTGAGTCCATGCCGGACGCAGGATTATGGCTGCGCTTCTCACCGGACGGGGAGCGGCTGGCTGTGGCCCTGCTGGGCAACCAATTGCGCCTGTTGGAAGCCCCGAAGGAGTAATTCCGCCGGTCCCCGTCATCGGGCCGGAAAGCTGGCCGATTTTTCCAAAAATTCTTTGTAATCCGTCATCGGCGTTACTTCTTACATCTATGAAAGTTTCTGCACAAATCGCAAAACGAACATGAAAACCAGGTTAAAATCCGCAGCCATAGTGCTGCTTCTCTCAATCATCACCGCTCCGCTGGCGACCGCCCGCGCGCAAACCATGGCGTTTACGTATCAGGGAGCATTAAATGACAGCGGCGCCCCGGCCAATGGCAGCTACGACCTTTCGTTCGCCGCCTACGACGCGGCGGCGGGCGGTAATCTCATCAGCGCCATCGTGACGAATTCCGCCGTCACCGTCAGCAATGGGCTGTTCACAACCACGGTGGATTTTGGCAACGACGTTTTCACCGGCGGCGATTTGTGGCTGGAGATCGGGGTGAGCACTAATGGGGCAAACACCTTTGCCACCATCGCTCCGCGCCAGCAATTAACGCCGACGCCGTATGCGTTGTATTCACAGACTGCCGGCACGGCGGCGAGCGCCGCACCTGGCGCGTTCGTGACCAGTCTGAACACTTTGAAGGACGACATCACGCTCGCAGCAGGAACGAACGTGACGATCACGCCATCTGGAAACACGCTGACCATTTCTTCTGCCGGTGCGGGCGGCAGTGGTATCTGGTCGGTGAATGGCAACAACGCGTTTTACACCGCCGGCAGCGTGGGGATTGGCACCACCAATCCGATTGGAGCGCTCCAACTCGCAGGCGGCGGCCTTGCGGTGACAGGCGCTTCCAGTCCCTACACAGGCGCGGGTGCCGGTATTTTCATGGAAAACTCGTCGCTATATGGCGGGGTTTTATTCGCGTTCGACTATGGCCTTTCCACCCCACAAAACCTGCTGCTCAATTCGCCCGGCGGCAACGTTGGCATTGGGACGTTGAGTCCGCAGGCCAAATTGCACATATACGATCCGGCCAACTCGGTCACTGACCTGATCGAGACGGGCGGCGGTGTCAACTCTTGGGCCAGGATCTCTTTTAAGGATGCCGACGGGCAGTGGGATGTCGGCACATCACAAAACTTCAACGGGGATCAATTGTATTTCTACCGGGAAGGCGCCACCGCAAATGCGTTCGCAATTCAACCCAACGGCAACGCGGCTTTTGCCGGCAGCCTTGGAGTTGGCACGCTCTCGCCGCAATTCGAACTGGATGTGAACGGTATCACGCACGCAGGTGCAGGTTTGGCGGTGACCGGCGCTTCCAGCCCTAATTACCCCAACACCGAGGGCGTTTACATTGAAAAAGGGGACTATAGCACTGGCGGCAGTTACGGCGCAGTCTATGCCTACAATTACAATAACCCTTCACCTCATGCGATGTCGCTGTGCCTGAACACGCCCGGCGGCTTTGTGGGCATCGGCACGATTTCGCCGGCCTACCCCTTGGATGTCAACGGCACCACGCGCACGCATTCCATTATCATTACGGGCGGTTCGGATCTGGCGGAGCCGTTTAAGCTGGGCGAGGCGGAAATTGCGAAAGGCTCCGTCGTGGTGATTGATAAAGAGCATCCAGGAGCGCTCAAGCTAAGTTCA
Organism: Verrucomicrobiota bacterium; assembly: GCA_049509875.1. GTDB lineage: Bacteria > Verrucomicrobiota > Verrucomicrobiia > Limisphaerales > UBA11358 > UBA11358. The sequence goes on from JBEKZM010000005.1 coordinate 132,463, forward strand.
ATCGCTTACGACAAGACGGTGGCGGGAATCGTCAGCGGCGCCAATGGCATCAATCCAGGCATCGCGCTGCATCAGGAAGGCGTGCTCGAAGGCGGGCAAAACATCGCCTTGAGCGGGCGCGTGTATGTTCAGGCTGACGCGTCGAACGGCGCGATTGAACCGGGTGATTTGCTCACTACTTCGAGCACGCCCGGAAGCGCGATGAAGGTCACCGACTTCAGCCGTGCGCAAGGAGCCATTCTCGGCAAAGCCATGACCGCGCTTGATCAGGGCAACGGCATGGTGCTGGTGTTGGTTTCGCTGCAATGAACCGAACCGCAAGTTTATTCCACTGCAAATATTTTATGAGCAGAATAATTCAGTTCGCGATGAAGGCGGCCAGCACCGGCGCGCTGGTTTGTATCTGCGCCACCGCCGCCGGCCAGCAGGTCCTGCCGGGACACGTTCCGGAGGCCATTTCGCATCTGCATTCACTTGGCCGGTTGGCGGCCACCAATGAAATCAATCTGGCCATCAGTCTGCCTTTGAGAAACCAGTCGGAGCTGACCAGCTTTCTGGCACAGCTCTACGATCCGGCCAGCACCAATTTCCATAAGTATCTCACACCCCAGGAATTCACCGAACGGTTTGGCCCGGCGGCGGCAGAATACGAAGCTCTCAAAACGTTCGTCCAATCAAACCACTTCGCAGTCACGGGCGCCTTCGATAACCGCCTACTGCTGAATGTGTCCGGCAAGGTGACGGAAATCGAGCACACGTTTCACGTCACGCTCAATCGATTTCATCATCCAACCGGGGCCCGGGATTTTTATGCGCCCGACCGGGAACCATCCGTGAATACTTCGGTGCCGTTGCTGCGAATTTATGGACTGGACAACTTTGACCGGCCGCGCTGTTTTGCGCGCCCCCAGCCCATCGGCGGCGACTTTAATGGCAGCTCCGGGTCTGGCGGCAGCGTCCCCGGCGGCTATCTTCGCGGAAAGGATTTCCGTAATGCTTATCTCCCCGGCGTGACCCTCGATGGATCCGGGCAAATGGTCGGCTTGGTTGAGTTTGACGGTTATTACCCGAGCGATATTGCAACGTACGAATCCCAAGCCGGCCTGC
>JBEKZM010000050.1:0-41277 GCA_049509875.1 Verrucomicrobiota bacterium
GGGAAATGTTTCCCGGGATTTGCCGGTGCTTCACCTCAAGCGCGGCCAGCATGTCATTTCAGTCGAGCTTGCGGCCATGAAGCCGTACGAGCAGCAGATTTGCATCTTGGGTGACCCGAACCACCAGTTCCTGGATGTGACTCTGGAAAATAAATGAGCGAGCCATTTGAGGGGCGCACGGCGCCTGGGGAGCGCGGGCTTCAGCCCGCATCAACGCCTATTTGCAACGCCATGTTCAAGCGGCATAAATGCCGCGCTCCGCGAATTAGGGCATCGGCGCCTGACCGTGGGGCCGCGTTTAGGCCCACCCGGTTTTGTCTGCCAGCCGCGCGCCCGCCTGGGTGGCGTCATGCCAGAGCCGGATGTGCTCGCAAAGCTTGTCCAGCCATGGCAGCACCAGGTTCTCGAGCGCATCGGAAAGCTGGATGTTGTCCTCGGCGTTGCAGGCCTCGTCCACCCGCTGCACGATCATGGCGATCTGTTCCAATTGCCATCGGCGCAATTTCCGGAAGGGGGTGCCGCACCAAAGCTCGCAGAGATTTTCCGGCATCAGGCTCAGCGTCAGCACCGGTTCCTTGAGCTGGCTGGCCACGTTCCACCAAAGTTCGCGCGCGGTCGTGGCGTTGTTGATCAGCACCAGCGTGAGGGCGGTATCCACCGCCCTCCGCGCGCTCTCGGCCTGTTTCCCGGCCGTGTTCAGCAGCAGCAGCGGCAGGTCGCTAAGCGAAATGGTGGCCGCATCCACGCGGCGAAACGAGAGGTTGGCCAGCGGCATCGACAGGTCAACCGGCTGGCCGTCCGCGAACAATTCACTCAGGAGACGCTGGTTGGCCAGCGCCACTGATTCGAGGTACGAGCGAATGGAATTGATGGAATTGCAGCCTTTCGGCGGAATGATGATTTCGCGGTCAAGTGTGACTACGAGTTCCCCAGCCGATCTGATAGCGCCAGTTTGTGCGTGATTCATATCCCGCTCCCACCATCGGCAATGTATCACGATGTCTGAAGTTTTTCCCGCAAAAGTTATTCACCAAGATTCTTCCGCTTTGTTTCCATGACCGTAAAAATGCCGATGCTGCCCTTCGGATAAGTCGGGCCGTCGGGCGCAGACGCGAAATTTATTTTCCCCCTCGAAATTTTCAATAGACTTGCCGCATGAATTTATTGCCATTCGGAAAATTGCCCGCTGCGAAACCGCGCGCCTTCGTGCCGCCGACCGTTGACCTCGGCGACTGGCCGCAAATCGCGCCGCTCTTCGACCAGCTGGAGCAGCGCGCCGCGCAGGCGAAATCTGCCGCCGGCCTCCAACGCTGGCTGCTCGACTGGAGTGAACTCAACGCGGCGCTGGACGAGGAATCATCGCGCCGCTACATCGCCATGACCTGCCACACGGACAACGCCGAGGCGGAGCAGGCTTATCTGCATTTCGTCGAAAATGTGGATCCGCCCGTCAAGCCGCGCCAGTTCGCCCTCGAAAGAATTTATGCGGCCCATCCGTTCCGCGGCAAACTGCCCAAGCGGCGATTCCAGGTCTTTGACCGCGACGTGAAGAATCACGTCGAATTGTTCCGCCCCGAGAATGTCCCTCTCGAAACCGAGGAAGCCAAGCTTTGCCAGCAATACCAAAAATTGATCGGCGCGCAGACGGTCAATTTTCGCGGCGAGGAGAAGACTTTGGTGCAGATGGGACGCTATTTCGAGGAGCCCGACCGCGCGCTGCGGCAGGAGGCGTGGGAAGCGGTGGCGCAGCGCCGCCTCCAGGACGTCGAAAAGTGCGACCAGATTTTTGACGAGTTGATCCGGCTGCGCGCTGCCATCGCCAGGAACGCCGGCTTCGACAGCTACCGCGACTACGCGTTCCGCCAAAAATGCCGGTTCGATTACACGCCGGACGACTGCCTGAAATTCCATCGCGCCATCGAAACCGAGATCATGCCCGTCGTCCGGCAGATTCAAGCCGGCCGCCGGCGGCAGCTGAAATTGGCGACCCTGCGCCCGTGGGATTTGGCGGTGGATCCCCAGAATCGCCCCGCCTTGAAGCCCTTTGGCGCGGTGGGCGAAATGGTCTCGCGCACGCAGCAGATCTTCAACCGCCTCGACGGCGAGCTGGCGGCGGGCTTCCGGCAATTGCAGGACTTACAATTGCTCGACCTCGACAACCGCAAAGGCAAAGCACCGGGCGGCTATCAATCCACCCTGGCGGAGGCGCGCGTGCCGTTCATTTTCATGAATGCCATCGGCGTGCAGCGGGATGTGGAAACGATTTTGCACGAGTCGGGCCACGCCTTTCACGCCCAGGCCACCCGCCGCGAGGATTTGTACGCCTATCGCGGCGCGCCGATCGAATTTTGCGAGGTGGCTTCCATGTCCATGGAATTGCTCGGCAATGAATTCCTGGAGGAGTTTTATCCGGAAGTCGAGGCCAACCGCGCCCGCAAAACCCATCTCGAGGGCATCATCGGCTTTTTCCCGTGGATGGCCGTGGTGGATGCCTTTCAACACTGGATTTACACACATCCCGGCCACACCCGCGACGAGCGGAAGGCGGCCTACTTGGAACTGATGGATCGCTTCGGTGGCGACGTGGACTGGTCGGGCTGGGAAAAGATGCGCGCCAGCTCGTGGCATCGGCAGTTGCATATTTTCATTCACCCATTTTATTACGTGGAATACGGCATTGCGCAGCTTGGCGCGCTGGAGGTGTGGGCCAATTCGCGGCGCAACCAGGCCGCGGCGCTGAAGCATTACAAGCAGGCGCTCGCCCTGGGAGGTTCGCGTCCGCTGCCGGAACTTTTTCATGCCGCCGGCTGCAGTTTTAAATTCGACGCCGCCACCATCAACCCCCTGGTCCAACTGGCGGGCACCGAGTTGGAAAAACTCTAGCGCGACCATTCGCTCGGGGCGGGGACAGCCTGTCCCCGCCTGCTCAGCCAGCGACCGGCAAGCCCCCGACACACGCCTGTTCCCTTTTTGGCGACGGCCCCCAAGCTCAGGTTTCAGTTCTTTGGATTGGAATGTTCCCAATCGTTTCCGCTAGTTCCTCGACCGTCCAATTGGCCCGCGCGGCCTGCAACTTGTCCGCCGCCGCGCCGTGCTGCCACACGGCGTACCGCAACGTCTTGGCCACGTCCGCCTGCAATGCCGGTTGCGCCAGCAGCCCGCCAATGAAACCGGAAAGCAGATCCCCGCTGCCGCCCTGCGCAAGATGCGGGTTGCCGGAGGGGTTCACGAATATCTCGCCTTCGGCGCGGCCGATCAGCGTCTGGTAACCCTTCAGCACGACCCAGCAGTTTCCATAGTTCTTCGATATTTCGCGCAGCGCCGCCACCCGGTTGGCCTGAACTCGTTGTGTTGTGGATTTAATCAGGCGCGCGGCTTCACCCGGATGCGGTGTCAGCACGCGGTAGTAATGTTTCCGGATCGCCCCGGCCTTCAAAAAGCTCAGAGCGCTGGCGTCCACTACCACCGGGTAGTCCAGATCGCGCCACCAGCGCTGTACGGATTGGCGAAGATCATCCGCCGCCTCGGGCGCCGCCAATCCCGGCCCCACCACCAGCGCGCTGGTCTTCTCCGGGAATTCTCGGTCCGGCCGCCAGCTGCTGACCATCGCTGATTGCAACTGGGCGGCCACGGCCAGATAAACATATTCCTGAGTGAACACGGTCGCCAGGCCCGGCTGGGCGCGTTGCGCACCGCGCGTGGTCACCACCGCCGCCCCGTGGTAGCCCAGGCTGCCAGCCACGACGGCCACATGACCAAACGTTCCTTTGTGTCCGGCCGCCGGCCGCCGCGGTGGAAAATTTCGAAAATCTTCGGCCTGGGTCCAGACCAGTTCGCCTTGGATGGGGCAGGGGACCAGGCCCACGTCGCCGGTCACTTCCAGCCGGCCCACGAACGGCCCGGCGTCGGTGGCGAGCAAACCGGCTTTGGGTCCGCCCACGGTGAGCGTAACCTCGGCCTGGATGGCGGCGCCAAAGGTTTTGCCGGTGTCCGCGTTGAGGCCAGAGGGCACGTCCACGGCCAGCACAGGAATGTTCGTGGCGTTGACCGCGGCAATGATCTTCTGCCAGGGCTCGGCGAGCAGGCGGTTCAACCCAATGCCGAAAAGGCCGTCAATAATCAACGCCGGCCTTTCCCGCAACGCGGATTCCAGCGGCGGCAGGTCGGTTTCGGGCGAAAGCAATTCAAGAACCTTGACCTCGCGGCGGGTCAGAAATCCCGCGGCGGCCTGGGCGTCATCTCCGTTATGGCCCTTGCCGGCCAGGATGAGGATCGCCTCGTCCGGCCCGGCCATTTCTTCGGCGCGCCGGGCCACGCATTGGCCCACGCGGCGGATGACTTCGTGCTCGGTTTGCCCCGTGGCCCAGGTGGCCGCTTCCCATTCCCGCATTCCGGCGGTGCTGATGACTGGGACTGACATGATTTCTAGCGTGGCACACCGTTCCCGGTTCCAAAAGGAGAATGTCTCCGCATCAGCCCTCGCGCTTCGGATTTTCCCCGTTGCGAGACCGGGCCATGACACTTATGCTCCTGTCACCCATGAACGATGTCACCCAGGCGCTGCAAGCGATTGGAAACGGGAATGGTCAGGCTTCGGAAGAGTTGCTGCCGCTGGTTTATAACGAACTGCGCAAGCTGGCCGCGGCGCGAATGGCGCAGGAGGCGGCCGGCCAGACCTTGCAGGCCACGGCCTTGGTGCATGAAGCCTGGATCCGCGTGGCCGGTGGCGGCGGGCACCGATGGGAGAATCGAGGGCATTTTTTTGCCGCGGCCGCCGAGGCCATGCGGCGCATCCTGATCGAAAGCGCCCGGCGCAAATCGCGGCTCAAGCACGGCGGCGGACAAATCCGCGTGGATCTCGACGGGCTTCAGTTGGCCGCGGCCTCCCCGGATGAACAGGTGCTGCAATTGGAAGACGCGCTGGCCAAGCTGCAGGCCGAGGACCCCCAAAAGGCCCGCATCGTCGTGATGAAGTTCTTTGGCGGCATGACCGACCACGAAATCGCAGACGTGCAGGGTGTCACGGAGCGCACGGTGGAACGGCACTGGGCGTTTGCCAAGGCGTGGCTGTTGAGCGAAATCAAAAAAGCGGACGGCTCATGAAGCATTCCATGCAGGACGAGGAGGCGCTGTTTGAAGCGGCCCGGCAGCTCAAGGACAGCGCCGCGCGCGAGGCTTTCCTTGCGCAGGCCTGTGCAGGGGATCCGGAGCTGCGCCTCCGGCTCGAGGAGTTGCTGGCCGCCAATGTCGAGGCGGACAAATTTCTGAAATCCGCCGCGCTTTCGGCCCAGGCGCTGCTCCTCACCGGCTCGTCGAAGACCCCCTCAGCCGGGCCGATGGCGGCGGCTGACGAGCAAATCGGCCGGCAGATCGGCCCTTACAAGATTTTGCAGCGCCTTGGCGAAGGCGGGTGCGGGATGGTCTATATGGCGCAGCAGGAACAGCCCATCCGTCGGCGCGTGGCGCTGAAAATCATCAAGCTAGGCATGGACACGAAAAATGTCATCGCCCGCTTTGATGCGGAACGGCAGGCGCTGGCGCTGATGGATCATCCGAACATCGCGCGCGTGCTGGATGCGGGAGCCACCGGGACCGGTCGGCCCTACTTCGTCATGGAACTCGTGCGCGGCACCAAAATCACCAATTACTGCGACCAGAACAATTTGGACATCCGCCGGCGCCTGCACTTGTTTATCCAGATTTGCACCGCCATTCAACACGCGCACCAAAAGGGCATCATCCACCGCGACATCAAGCCGTCCAATATCCTGGTCACCCTGCACGACGGCGTGCCGGTCCCGAAGGTGATTGATTTCGGGATCGCCAAGGCCGTCGAATTTCGGCTCACGGAAAAGACGCTGTTCACCGCCTACGAACAGATGATCGGCACCCCGGCCTACATGAGCCCCGAACAGGCGGAGCTGAGCGGACTCGATGTGGACACGCGCAGCGACATTTATTCGCTCGGCGTGCTGCTTTACGAACTGCTCACCGGCCGGACGCCGTTTGACCCCCGAAAACTGCTGGAGGATGGCGTGGACCAAATGCGCCGAACGCTGCGTGAACGCGAGCCGCAGCGGCCCTCAACGATGGTGACAACGCTGCAGGATGAGGAGCTGAGGGCGGTGGCCAAACATCACGGGGCCGAGCTGCCCAAGTTGATTTCTTTGCTCCGCGGCGACCTCGACTGGATCGTCATGAAGGCGCTGGAAAAAGACCGCAAACGACGCTACGAAACCGCCAACGGCCTGGCGATGGACATCGAACGATATCTCGGCAACGAACCCGTCGTGGCGCGTCCGCCCAGCCGGTACTACCGGTTTCAAAAACTGGTTCGCCGCAATAAAATCTTGTTCCTCGCCGGCAGCGCGGTGGTGGCGGCGCTGGTCACCGGGCTCGGCACCTCCACCCGGCTTTTCTTCCTCGAAAGGACGGCCCGCCAGCGGGCCGTGGCCGCCGAGCACCAGGCGGAACAGGCCCGCGCCAATGAGGCCGAATTGCGGGGCCGCGCCGAAACCCGCGAGAAAATAACCGAGGCCACCGTGCTGCTCAACCAGGACAAATATGACGACGCCGCCCGGCTGATGAGCGAAATTTCCATCAAGCAGCCCACGGTCGAGGGGGCGGCGGTGTTTCGGGAGTTGGGTGAGTATTACGCCCTCCGCAACCAGTGGCCGGAAGCCGCCAGACATTTTGACATCCTGCTGCAGATTGATCAGTTGGACGGCGCGGATGCCTGCACGCTGGATCATCTCCGGTGTGGACCGGCCCTCGTCGAACAGGCGGACAAGTCGGGCTATGAAAATTTTCGCCGCCGCGCGGTCGCCCGTTTTGCCGATGGCGTTCATCCCTTTGCCGATCGCATCGTCAAAATCAGCCTGCTGCTCCCCGCGAACGAAAAACTCATGCAGGATTTGCTCCCCATCGCCGGGGTCGCCGCGCAATCCATCTCCACCAACGCGGATGCCCATGCGGACGTTTTTCTGTCTGCCTGGTGCTCCGTCTCGCTCGCGCTGATGGAGTATCGGAGCGGCAATTATGCCCAGGCCGCCAACTGGTGCCAGCGGAGTTTGAACTACCCGGAATATATTGCGCCGCGAACCGCCACCGCCCGCGTCATCCTCGCCCTGGCCGATCAGCGGTTGGGCAATGTCGGCGAAGCGCGGAGTGAACTGGCACAGGCCCGACAGATCATCGAGGAGAAATTCAAAAATCCGCTGGAGCGGGGCACGCCCATGCAGGGATTTTGGTTTGATTGGGATTTTGCGCGGATTCTCCTGCGCGAAGCTCAGAACCTCATTCCCCACGACCAGCCCAGCCCCCAAACGCCCCCTTCGCCCGCCGCCGCGCAATGAAGCCCCCCGGGGCGTGGCCGTCCCGCCCGCCGCCGTGTGTTCCCGAACCAGGCGTGACAAAACCGGTGCCGCCAAAGCGAACGGCCGTCTCTTGTGGCCTCCCCATTCGAAATTCGAGTTCCATCGATGCGCGTGTCTGACCTCGAAAAAAATCAAATCCTTCTGTCGGGTTTGACGGGGGTAGGGCGCATTTAATGATACCAGCCCGGTATGCCAAAATATGCCAAGCGCGATGCATTGCCCCGTTGACCACGGAAAATCGAAGATCGCCTTCACCTTGATTGAATTGTTGGTGGTTATCGCCATCATCGCGATTTTGGCTGCGTTGCTTTTGCCGGCGTTGGCAAGGGCCAAGGAGCGCGGTAATCGCGCCGTTTGTGTCAGCAACCTGCACCAGCAAGGCATCGCGCTCCAACTTTACACCGGCGATAATCGGAATCTGCTGCCCGATTTGAGGTATCCGCCCTATACCACCACTCCGGGAACGTCGGTTGGACTTTGGCCGTGGGACATTTCCACCAATTTTACCGACCATATGATCGCCGATGGATGCAGTCAGGGCGTGTTTTATTGCCCCTCCTACGCGTCATTCGACTGCACCAATACCTGGGATTTTTCGAGCTACCGCATTCTTGGCTATGCTTATTTGATACCGGGGGCTGGCATGAATGCGGGCGGAAGATCCGAGGCGCCTTATTGGAAGACAAATGTGTTGGGAACGCCAATCCAGCCTCCGGCCAATGCCGAAGTGGTGGTGGACGAGGTGATCCGGGACAGCACGACCGGGAGCTACAATCAAATTACGGTCGGCGGCTTGGTCAATGAAGGCATCACCCAGCGCACCAGCCACTTGGTGGGCAGCCAACCGGCCGGGGGCAATGACTTATTTGAGGACGCCCATGCCGCCTGGCGGCCGTTCCGGGTAATGTGGAACAACGGCGATCCCGCCAATTGGTTTGGCAACAACCCAGTCTTTGTCTTTTAGCCGCCCCACAAGCCACAGATCCAATCAACAACAACCTAAATAGGAAATGCACATGAAATCAAAAAGAATAAGTTACCTAGCCTCACTCGGTCTGGCGCTGTGTCTAGTTCAGAGCGCTTTGGCATGGCCTGATTTTCAGTGGACAGGTCTTGGCGGCGACGGCATGTGGAACAATCCGCTCAATTGGACCAACTTGGACCTCAACACCACCGGCTTGCCGGAAGACGATGTCAGCGGGGCGAACGTGCAGATCGATCCGGCCAACGGTTCGTCCGTCATCACGATTCCCGCAGGTTATGTCGTTGACCTCGATTTTGAGAATCCCACAGCGTATTACAACACCATCTATGGTCCGGAGCAGGGCGCCACCCTCGATATTTACGGCACCTTGGAATACGCCTGGGCGATCGCCCCGTATTCACCGAACCCCGCGGTGCGCAGCTATATCAACATGTATACTAATTCCTTTCTGATGAATTCCAATGGCGGGGCCATCTTGATCGGTGATGCTTGGTGGCCCGGGCCGCAGTTCGGGAATCATACCACGATGAACATGTATGCCAATGCCAGCTCCGCCAGCCTGGGTGGTGGCGGCTGTTGGTTGGGTGGTCATTTGAACATCTATGACACCGCGACTTTCGTGGTGGATGGCTATTTCAATATGTCAACTGCCTTTGGCGAATCGGACGGTACCCGTTCTATCGTTCTCGGTGGCGGCGTGCTCGCGTTGCCGGAAGGCACCATTGATGACGTAGCGCCCGGCGCCAATTCCGGGTCGATCACTAATTGGATCCAAAGAGGCATTCTCCGGGCCTATGGCAAGGGTTTTGACACGAACGACTTGAATATTTCCGACAACGGCGCCAACACCATCGTGGCTCCCGTTCCCCTCGGCGGCGCCTTGCAGCGCGTGTATTTCCAGCCCTTGCTCCAGACGAAGGTGAATGTGGGTGTCTTCCAGCAGGCAACATTGGTTGGCGATTACCCGGCCGTCGGCGGCGTGCTCTTGAGTTCATCGGAACCTGGCCTGAGTCTTTCAAGCTTCCCGCACCCGGTTTATGCCTCAAGCAACCCCAACATCGCCACTATCGACACTAACGGCTTGGTGGCCGCCGTGGGCGTCGGGACCGCTACGTTGACAGCCACCGTCGGCGCGTTCACCAGCACGAACAGCCTTGCAATTACCGTCGCGCCGGTCATTCCCGGCCTCGCACACCGGTACAGTTTTACCACCGATGCCAGCGACGCGATCGGCGGCGCCAACGGCACGCTCAATGGCGATGCCACCATCTCCGCAGGCCAACTCGTGTTGAGCGGAAATGTCGGCTCTTCCGTGACCCTGCCCGCCGGAATCCTCAGCGGCGTGAACGTAGTGACGATTGAAACATGGGCCACTTTTCCGTCCACGATCAATCCCTATGCCAACCTCTTCGCCTTTGGCTACGCGGACACGACGCCGCTCGATCCCAATGTTAATTTGGGAGGAAACTACATCACGCTGTCGCCACACACGGGCGTTCTGACGACGCAGGCAAACTTTGGTCAGGGCTTGCCGGGAAATGACGGTGAGTGGGATGCCGTGGCAAGTCAAGTGCTTGACAATCAGACCAATGTGCATCTCGTAGCGGTCTTTAATCCGTACGCCGGCTCCATATCCGTCTATGTCAACGCATCGCTCATCGCCAGTGCGGCGATGTTCAATAATATGATTGATCCGGTGGCTTATCAGGGCCCCACATATACCAATTCGAGCATTCTTTCTTATACGCTTGGCGCCGACCTCAATAATTACATCGGTCAATCGCTCTATGCCGCCGATCCCGGCCTGCTCGCCAACATTGATGAGTTCCGCATTTACACCAACGCGCTCACGGCGGCGCAAATTGCGGCTGATCATGCTCTCGGACCGAACCAGTTGATTGGCAGCAGCACGACGGTGTCATTGTCCGCCTCCGTTTCTGACGGCAACCTGATCATCCAATGGCCCACCACCTCGGGGCTGGTCGCCTTGATGGCTTCCCCCAAACTCGGCCCCGGGGCCGTTTGGACGCCGGTCAATGGCGCGTTGACCGCGGTCGGCGGCAGTTACCGGATGACTCTGCCCACAACGGCTGCCGCGCAGTATTTCCGGCTGCAGCAATGACGGATTCAGCCGCTAACGGCGGAGCTGCCTCGCGGCGGCTCCGCCTTTTTTGTGTCGCGTGTAGCCAGCGTGGGCTGCAAAAGCGGCTTTCACCTTTTTTATGGATGATGTTCAAAAATGCCAAAATATGGTCTCGCACGCTTGCCAATTTGTGCTATGTTCAGTACTCAGAGACCCACAAACTGCAATGAAAAGCACCAATAAATCACAAGCCTGGACAGCGGCCCGCACGAACTCGAACCGTTATCCGGGGACAGGGCAAACGGGCTTCACCTTGATTGAGTTGCTGGTGGTCATCGCCATCATCGCCATATTGGCGGCAATGTTGCTTCCGGCGCTGGCCAAGGCCAAAGCCAAGGCTCAAAGAACCCAATGTGTCAACAACTTGAAACAGTTGGGCTTGGCCAACCACATGTATTGCGATGATTACAGCGATCACTTGCCCTATCCGAACTGGGACGGTGGCCAGAATGCCGCCGCGCCACAAGGCTGGCTTTACAGCATGAATCCCAGCCAAAACGCGCCGGCAGGTTATCCGGCCGGTGTGTGCCCTGACCCCTTTAGCGCCGCCGCCCCCTATAACCGCCTGCCCATCTACCTGGCCGCCTGGCAGTCGGGCCTGTATTTCAAATACTCGCCCAACGCAAACTCCTACCTTTGCCCGGTGGATATCGGCAGCAAAGACTATTTGCCGCCGTCCAGCGCCGGCGGCCGGAACAACAAGCTTTCCAGCTACGTCATGGATGGCGCTTCCGAAAATTTCCCTGGCAGCGGTTCCTGGCCAACCCCCATGAAGGTCACGGCCGTCTGGAGCCAGATGTGCTATTTGCTTTGGGAACCGGATGAGTTTCTTGATAGCCCCCCGGCTAACGAATACAACGACGGGTCCAACTTTCCCAATGCCCAGGAGGGTATCGGACTCCTCCACAGCACACACGGTGGCAACGCGCTGGCTTTGGACGGCCACGTTGATTTCGTGACGACAATTCAATTCAAACAGATGTCCACGGTGGGTTCGGGGCCGGGACCGGGCGGCAAAACCTATCTCTGGTGGGATTCAAATTCCAACGGAGATTGAAATCATCAGTTTCATCCCCGGTTTGAATCGCGAATGGACGACCAGGCTCTCAGTGATTACAATTCGCTGGACAGCCAGAAGGATATTTGCGAACACTACGCGACGGTCCATCACTTGGACGGCTTGGTGGTGACGCATTCTTTCGAGGGTCCGGGCTATTCGGGAAGAGACATGAACCGGCTTGGAGTTCAGGCGCTGCTGGCCGAAGCCTGGGCCAAGAACTCCGGCATCGAGGCGGCCAATAAAGACCGGATTCCACTTTTTACACAAAAACTCCTCCGATTCGCACGCGAGTTTGATTTTTTCCGTGATTGCCCTAACCTCGGAGCCATGAAATCACTCATTTGCGGCTGTCTTGCCGTTTTCATCGTCGCCTCCCGGTCCGCCACAGCGGAACCGGCGCCGACGGCCGATTATTGGTCGGTGGAGGACGCCAAGGCGCGGGAAAATCTGCCGCTTTATACGGTGATTCCGGCGGCCCGGACGGAAGATCTCACGCCGGCCGAGGCCCCGCCGAAACACCGGACATTCACCGCCTGGCAGCGCTCCCACGGCGACAATGGCGGGCGCCGTTACTCCGCCCTGGTGCAGATCAATCGCGGCAACGTGACCAATCTCGAAGTCGCCTGGACTTACCATTCCGGGGACAAGGGCGCTGCCCTCGAATGCAATCCCGTTATCGTGCGGGACCTGATGTTGACCCCCACACCGGGCGATGCTCTGGTGGCGGTCAATGCCGTGACGGGCAGGGAAGTGTGGCGCTTCAAGCCGAAAGACCGTCCGGCATTTCGCGGTTTGATTTACTGGTCCGGCGGTTTCTGGGCCCGGGAACGGGTGATGTTTTGCGCCGGCCATTTCCTTTACGCCATCGCCCCGCGCACGGGAAAGCTGATCGAGAGTTTCGGCGATCACGGCAAGGTCCGGCTCCCGGGCGTGGCCGAAGGGTTCTTTGGAGCGGCGACCGCCGCCCCGGCCATTTTCAAAAACATCATCGTCGTGCCCGGTTTCGAAAAGGACGTGTGGGGATTCGATGTCGCGAACGGCCGGTTGCTGTGGACGTTTCATACCGTGCCGCATCCCGGTGAATTTGGGTACGACACCTGGGACAAGACCGAAGACTATGCGGCCAATGACTGGGCGGGCATGGCCCTAGACGAAGGGCGCGGCATTGCTTTCATCACCACCGGCGGACCCAAGCCGAACTTCAATGGCGTGCGGCACCGGGGGCAGAATCTGTTCTGCAACTGCCTGATTGCGCTCGACGCGCGCACCGGCCGGCGGCTCTGGCATTTTCAGGAAATCCGCCATGACATCTGGGACCTCGACCTGTCGGCGCCGCCGAACCTGGCCACCATAACGCGCGACGGCCGGCGGGTGGACGTGGTGGCCGCCACCACCAAAATCGGGAACACCCTCCTGCTCGACCGCGTCACCGGGCAGCCGATTTTCCCGTTTCGTTTGCGCCGCGCGCCCGCCAGCACCCTGCCCGGCGAACAAACCTGGCCCTACCAGCCGGATCCGGAACTGCCGGAACCCTTCTCCAAACTCGAGTTCACCGAAGCCGACCTAACCGACCGCACCCCGGAGGCGCATGAGTACGCGCTGGCCCGCTTCAAGGGCATGCGCACCGGCTGGTTTCAACCCGTGGCGGAGGGCCGGCCGACGCTGTACTTCGACGTGGACGGCGGCGCGGAATGGACGGGCGCGTGCATCGATCAGGAAACCGGCCGGCTCTATGTGACCGCAAATCATATCGGTTGGGCCATCACCATGATGCGCGATGACGATCCGCCCGACGATCCCCAAGCGCCGAAAACACCGGGACAGAAAATATTTACGACCGCCTGCGCCGCCTGCCACGGGGCCAATCGCCTAGGCGTCGGCGTCACGCCGCCGTTGCGCGGATTGCGGCACCGGTTGAACGACGAGGAAGTCATCCACCAGATTCGCACGGGCAAAAACGCGATGCCCGCCAACCCGCAGCTGAGCGACGCGGATGTGAAGGCGCTGGTGGATTATCTGATGGTGCGCGATCGTCCGGCGCCGGTGCCGGACGCCAAAACGGAACGGCCCAACTACAGTTTTGCAGGCTACCCACGCTTTTACGACGGGGATGGCTACCCCGCCAACAAGCCGCCCTGGGGGACGCTGGATTGCCTGGACTTGAACACCGGCAAGCTGATCTGGCAGGTGCCGCTGGGTGAATACCCGGAACTGGCCGCCGACGGGCTGCGCCACACCGGCACGGAAAATTATGGCGGAGCCATCGTGACTGCGGGCGGCCTGTTGTTTGTGTCCGGAACTCGCGACAACAAATTTCGCGCGTTCGACAAAACCACCGGCCAGGAGTTGTGGGCGGCGACCTTGCCGTTTGCGGGCAGCGCTGCGCCGGCCACCTACCAGGCGCACGGCCGCCAATATGTGGTCATCCCGGCCACCGGTGTTCAGCACCTCGGTACCCCCACGGGCGACGCCTGGGTCGCCTTCGCGTTGCCCCGGCGACGTTGAACATTCTTGCACGACCTATGGACATCGAAGTGGCCCAAAGAGCGCGTGTGAATATGGATTTCGCGCGCTGACCTCTTGAACTGGAGCGCGCCCGTCCCGGGCGCGCTCCGTTCAAAGTATGGGCATGTTGGCTGGCAAGTGCCAACCCTGCGGCCCCAGTGAACTCTACTGATGGGAGCTCCGAGGGCGGGCTGATGATTTTTATTTGAGCTTCCCCAAATCCGGCAGGTTGCGATCGCGTTCGGAAACGATGACTTCCGTCAACGGCCAGCGTATTGCCACCGCCGGATCGTCCCATCGCAAGCCGCGCGCCAGTTCGGGAACATAAAACTCCGACATCTGGTAGAAGACCTCGCAATTGTCCGTTAGACACTGGAATCCGTGGGCGAAACCGCCCGGGACGTAAAGTTGTCGATGGTTTTCGGCGGACAACTCAAAGCCCTCCCATGTCCCGAAAGTGGGGGAATTCTGTCGGACATCCACCAGGACATCGAATATTTTGCCGGCGGCGCAGCGGATGAGTTTGATTTCGGGCTTCGGGTCGGCTTGAAAGTGCATTCCGCGGATCGTGCCCCGCTTCCTGGTGAGCGTGAGATTGCATTGCGGCCAGCGCGTGTTCAAGCGGAGCCGCGCAAATTCGTTTTCACAAAATGTCCGTGCCAGGAATCCGCGCTCATCTTCGCGCAGCTCCAGGTCCAGGAGCCAAAGGCCGGCCAGAGTGGTGGGGATGAATTTCACGTTACACTATGGTGACGCGCGGAATGGGAATGATGAACTTGCCGCCGGCATCGCGGTAGGCCTTCTGCTGGGCCAGAATCTCTTCCGCAAAATTCCAAGTGAGCAAGAGGGTATAATCAGGGCGTTCTTCCATCAGCGCTTCGGGCGGCAGGATGGGAATATGCTGGCCGGGCATGAGGCGCCCCTGTTTGTAGGTGCTTCGGTCGGTCACGAAGGAAAGCGAATCCTGCCCCAGACCGAAGAAGTTGATCAGCGTGCTGCCCTTGGCGGCTGCGCCATAAGCGGCGATGGTCTTTCCTTCTTTTTTCAACCTGGCAATGAGTTCCACCAGCGAGCTCTTCAAATCCTGCACCTGCGCGGCGAAACTCTCATAATAGGCCGATGAAGGGACGCCTTTTTTCTTTTCCTCTCCCAAAAATCGGCTGACCGATGGTTCCACCGGGTGGGCGCCGGCATGGGCGGCATAAAGGCGCAACGAGCCGCCATGAATGGGCAGGTGATCCACACGGGTGAGTTCCAAACCGTGTCGCGCGAAGAGCGGCTGCAGGGCGGTGACGGTAAAATAAAAGACGTGTTCGTGATAGATCGTATCGAACTCGGAATGTTCGATCAAATCGACGCCGTAGGGGAATTCAAGCGCAATTCGGCCGCGCGGTTTCAACAGCGCGGCCAATCCCGCCACGAAATCATTGGTGTCCGGCGCGTGGGCGAAAACATTATTGCCAAGAATTAAGTCGGCCTGGCGCGGCTCAGCGGCCAGTTCCCGTGCAAATTTGAGCGTGAAGAAATCCACGCGTGTCTCGATTCCCTTTTCGCGGGCCACCTGGGCGATATTCGCGGCTGGCTCGATGCCCAGGCAGGGAATCCTTGCCGCCAGGAAATTTTGCAGCAAATAACCATCGTTGCTGGCAATCTCAACAACCTGGCTTTGTGGGCCCAGTTGAAATTCGCGGATATGCTGTTCCGCCGTCGCGCGGGAATGCCGCAGCATGGCATCCGAGAACGAGGAAAAATAGAGATACTCCGAAAATAGTTTCGTGGGGGGAACGAGATCAGTGATTTGCAGCAGCCAGCATTGATGGCACACCGCGACGCGCAGCGGAAACTTTGGTTCCGGCTTGCCGAGATCTTCGGGGCGGAGCAGGTTGTTGGCGAGCGGCTGGATGCCAAGGTCAAGAACCAGGGCGCCATGCGTGCCGCCGCAAGAGCGGCATTGGAAAGGATAGTTCATTGTGCCCAGGGTGCATTCTTTTGCCGCGCCACTTCGGCGTAATCTTTGATTTGCGACAGGCTGAAGTCCAGCATGCTGGGGTCTTTTCTCTGATGGCGCTGGCGATACCAGCCAACGGTGCGGGATACCGCCTCCGGAAAACCCCAGACGGGATGCCAGTCAAGCAGCATTCCGGCTTTATTGATGGACAACGCCAGCAACTTTGCCTCATGCGGTTGGTGCGGATCGGAGGCGTCCTGCCACTCGCCGGGCCATTCGCGTAAGACGCACTCCACCAGTTCGCGAACGGGTTGTTGGGAGGCGGTGTCAGGGCCGAAATTAAACGGGCCGGCCAGGGGCGACGCTTTGCCTTCGCGCGCCAATCGTGCGCCGAGCCAAAGATAGCCGCCGAGGGACTCCAGGACGTGTTGCCAAGGGCGAACCGCAGCCGGATTTCGGACCAATATTGGACGCGACTCGCACAGCGCCCGGATGCAATCAGGAACGATGCGGTCATCCGCGTAATCGCCGCCACCGATGACATTGCCGGCGCGAACCGTCGCCACGGGGCCAAGCCTGGGATTGGGGACGAAGAAGGATTTGCTCCACGATTGGGCGATCAGTTCCGCCGCCGCCTTGCTCATGGAATACACATCGTGGCCTCCAAGCGGGTCCGTCTCCGCGTAGGCGTAATCCTGTTCGCGATTCTCGTAACATTTGTCGCTGGTAATGACGATGACGGGGCAGGGGAGCTCCGTCCGGCGCACACTTTCGAGCAAATGAGCCGTGCCGATGGCATTGACGTTGAGGGTTTCCAGCGGCTCGACGTAGCTGCGCCGGACAATGGGCTGGGCTGCGAGATGAAAGATGATGTCCGGCGCGATGCTCCGCACCGCGGCCGCCAGCGCCGGAAAATCCCGAAGGTCGCATTTTGTCTCGCTGGCGAAGGCGTGAGCGCGGATGACGTCGTGAAGATTCGGATTGGTCGGCGGCGGCAGACTGACTCCGTGGACCTTCGCGCCAAGACTCTTCAACCAGAGCGAAAGCCAGCCGCCTTTGAAGCCAGTTTGGCCGGTAACGAGAACGTTTAGTTTGTGATAAAATCCCGAAAACATTGCTACATTATTGGTTTCGTTGGACGCAGGATCAAGCGAGCCAGGGCGGCGTACCGGTCTCGACCAGCTTGGTCAGATGTTCACGGTCGCGTTGTGTGTCCATGGAGGCCCAGAAGCCGCGGTGCCGAAACACATTCAACTGGCCATCGCGCGCCAGTTGCATAAGTGGTTCGCGTTCGAGAATGCAGTTTTCGTCCTCGGAAAGACGCTGACAGAATTCCCGGCGAAAAAAGAAGAAGCCTCCGTTGATCCAATAGCCCTCGAGATCGGGCTTCTCCGCGAATTCCACCACCCGGTCGCCGTCGAGTTTGATTTCCCCAAAGCGCGATGGCGGATTGATGCCCAGAACCGTGCCGAGTTTTCGTTCTTGGAGGTGATAGTTCAATTCCTCCGTTAAATTCGCGTTCGTAACCCCATCGCCATACGTCACGGCAAAATGTTTCTCCGGGCCGAGGTATTTGCGGGCCGCTTGCGCGATGCGGCTGCCCGTCATGTTCTTTTCCCCGGTGTAGGCCAGCGTGACCTCCCAATCAAGATCGTGCCGATGCTCATGGACGGTTACTTCATTGGTCTTGAGTTTGATGGTGCAGTCGGCGTTGTGCAGATGGAAATTGCTGAAATAATCCTTCACCACCTCCGCTTTGAAGCCGAGGCAGAGGACAAAACGCCGGAACCCGTGCCGGGCGTAAATCCGCATGACATGCCAGAGGATGGGATGCTCGCCAATGGGGACCATCGGTTTGGGGCGGAATTCGGTCTCTTCCTTGATGCGCGTGCCCAAGCCGCCGCACAGGATAAAAACGGGAATGTTGGCCGGTTCGTTCATGTCGGTCCCTCATGATAAAGCGCCGACGGGACAAGGAAAGGCTAAAGCGGAAGACACAGCCGCATTTCCTTGAAGCTGGCCGGCGATTTTGTTCTCCTGTGACCCGGATTTTGCGCGGCGACGGCCCATCTATGAAAAGCAAACTGCTGACGGTCATTCCAGTGTACAACGGCGAACCCTTCATCGCGCAAACCTTGGAGTCGATCGCGCGCCAGACGCTGCGTCCGGATCGCGTGGTGGTGCTGGACAATTGTTCAACGGACCGCACGCCGGAGATTGTGAAGAATTTTGCGGGGATACCGTGCGAGTTCATCCGCAACGAGAGAAATCTTGGTTTGTTTGGCAACCTGAACCGTTCACTGGATTTTTCCGCGGAAACGGAGTTTTTGCAGATTCTGCATGCCGACGATATGATCGAGCCGGACTTTTACGAGGCGATGACGAAGGTCCTGCGGGATTGCCGGGGCCGCGGAATGGCGTGGTCGCTGGACGAACGCATTGATGAGGACAACCGCCATTTGAGTTTTTCGGGAAAGCCCGACGGGAGGATGGAAATTCTGGACAAGGATTTCTTCCTCCAACGCAAGGCGGAGTTGAGCAATCAGTCTTTTTGCGCGGTGCTGTTGAAAACCGCCGCCGAGCCGCCGCCGTGCCGGTTTCGCGAGGATTTTCCGATCCTCGGGGACACAATATTCTGGGCGGCTTACGGGCTGCACTGCGAAATGATCGTGCATGTGCATCAGGTGCTGGCGAAATATCGCTGGCACGGCAGCAACCAGACCGTATTCCTGGCGCCCGGCCTGCAGCCGCTCATTTTTGACGAATGGCGCACGATGGAAACCAACGAGCTGCTACGCGGGAAAGGCTGGAGCCTGGCGCGCAAGCTCAAGCTCAAGGGATTGTTTGCCGTCCGGTCGGGCATCAAGGCCAAGCGGGTGCGGCAGAACGGCGATCCGAAATATTCCCGCGAGATTGCGCAGGCGGCCCGCGGTGTCACGGGCTGGCCCTTGTGGCTGGCGGGCCAGGCGCTGGTGGAGATGCGCGATTTTTATTTATTCACCATTTTACGCCGCTCCCGGCATCCCAAAAACATTTATGGGTGAGGGGTGAGCCGGGTGAAGGTGACAAATTTAAATCAGGACTTGACCCTATCCTCTTGGCTTGCGGCCATTTCCAGCAGGGCGCCGATGCGTTCGTGATGGAATTGTTTGACGCCGCTGTTCCAGGTGTCCCGCAGCCGGTTGATGGCCTCGAAATACATGGGAAAACGTGCGCGAATGTCAAGGATGGCCGCTTCAATCTGTTCGGGCACCGGCTCGACCACGCGGCCGGCCCCGGAGGACCCGATGGTCTGCGTGAAATGGGCGGTGTTGGTGGTCACCACCGGCACATTGTTGGCGAACAACTGGAGACACTTGGAGGGAACCCCGTAATGGCTGTAGCTTTGCGGGCTGGTGTCGCGGTACACGGCGTACCCGCAAAAGCAGCGGGCCAGGACCTGGCCGATCTTGACGTTGTCGTTGGTGATCCCATGAAAAACCGCGCTGGGCGGGGCGAGGTGCCGGATGGACTGCAAGTAAGGCGAATCGCCAAAGACGTTGAGCTTGAATCCATGCTTCCGGCAAATCTCGAACAGGATGTCGAGGGCGTGGTCCGGCGAGGGAAAACCGATGTAACCGATTTCCTCGCGCCCGTCGGGCGGAGTCTGGTTGTCATCGATCAGCAGGGGCAAAACGAAATTGCGGGGGTTGACTTTGACGGTGGGGATGCGGGGCGAAACCGCCCAGGCTTCATCCGCGTAGCGGGCGGTCAGGCGCATCCAGATCCCCGTGATCCGCCGGAAAACGCGCTTGGCGAGGCTGCCTTGCGGCGGCAGATAATCTGAAACAATGCAGACCACTTTGCGGGTTTTGCCGGTGGCCCTCAACCACAGCGCGGCGGCGGCCTGCACATAGGCCGAGGCGATGATCAGGTCGCACTTTTCGCCGCGCGTGAGGCGGTGGTAGGTCTGGAGGTTGCGGAAGACGCCCGGAAAATCAATCGGCATCATGGACAGGAGCCACCAGCCGGTGCCACGGTTTTCGGGTCCGTTGAAGACGCGGGTCCCGTTTTCCCAGATTTCCTCGTGCGTCACGGGTCCGTCTTGGACGAGAATGGTGCGTCCAAATTCGGAAGCCAGGCGGGCGGAACCGCGGTCATTGTTTCCAATGCCCACGAGCATGACGATCTGTTTCATCCGGCGTGCGGCTCGGCCAATCGTCAGGCGGAGGGTTCGACGATTTTCGGTTCCGGGATCGGCACGATGAACCGCCCGCCGCGCTTCTGGTATTCGGATTCGCGCTTGATGATTTCCGGGGCGAAGTTCCAGGCCAGGAGCAGGGCGTAATCGGGTTGGTCGGCCAGCAACCGTTCGGGCGGCCGCACAGGAATCCAGGAGCCGGGGGCGATTTTGTTCTGCTTGAACGGGGTGTTGTCGATGATGTAGTCCAGTTCCCGGGTGCCGAGGCCGCAGGTGTTCAGCAAGGTGTTTCCCTTGGCGGAGGCGCCGTAGCCGATGATGCGTTTGCCCTGGGCCTTGAGCCGGCGGAGGAGGGCGGGCAGTTCCGAGCGAATGTGGGCGACGCGCCGGGCAAAATCCTCCCAAGTGGCGGGATCGGCCAGGCGCATCTGCTTCTCCTTTTCGAGCGCCTGGGCCACACTGGCGTGGGGCGCATTTTTGGACGAGCGATGCCGGAGATGAAACAGGATTGAGCCGCCATGAATCGGATAATGATCCACGCGCGACAGCATAAAGGGGGATTCCCGCAGCAGCGCCTCGATGGCCGCGACGGAGATGTAGGAGAGATGTTCGTGATAGATGGTGTCGTATTCCGTGTGCTCGAAGAAATCGACCACATAGGGAACCTCGAAAGCAATCAGGGTTTCCGCATGGGAAACGGCTTCCAACCCCGCCACCAAATCACGCAGATCGTCGATGTGGGCGAAAACATGCCGGCCCAGGATCAAATCGGCGGCGCCCCATTGGGCGCGCAGTTGTTTGGCGGTGGCGTGGTTGAAGAACTCCTTGCGGGTGGGGATCGCCGTGGCCAGGGCGACGTCGGCAATGTTCTCGGCGGGCTCAATGCCCAGGACTTCACAGCCCTGTTCCTGAAATTTCTTCAAGAAGACGCCCGTGTTCGAGGCGATTTCCAGGACCTTGGACCCGGCACCGAGCAGCGCGGTGGAGAGCAAATGCGTCATCATTTTGTTCAGATGCGTGTCCATGGTCCGGGAAGTCGATGTCACATAGGCGTAGTGCGAGTAGAGAATTCTGGGGTCCACAGTATCCGCCAGTTGCACGAGCGAACAGTCCGGGCAGAGCACGACGCGCAAAGGCAGGGAGATGTCATAGCCGGCGACGTCTTCCGGCTTGAGGAAATCGTTGACCAGCGCCGTCTTGCCCAGGTCGAGGATGAGTCGAAGATTTGGTGAGCCGCAGGTGCGGCAGTGGGTGCGTTTTTGGATCATGTTTTCGGAATTTGATACGGCGACTGGGGATTTAATTCGTGGCGGATTTCATCCACCGGCTCGCGCCGGCCCTGGCCTTTGAACAATAGGCTGGTGACCGTGACAACCAGTCCCGCTATGCGGCCGACATTTTGGTAGCCATGGACCACGCCGCGCGGGACGTAGATGTGCGCGGGGGCCTGTTCCCCCGTGTCAATCATCCACCCTTTGGCGGGGCCCGCTGTGCCGGGGCGGTCATCCCAAAGATAAACCCGAAAATTCGACGGTCCAGCGAAGGTGAAATAATCATCCTGCCCGACGTGTTGATGCGGACCGCGGGCCACGCCCGGCTGCGACCACGAGGAACAGGCCATCACGGGGCCGAAACCGGGGGGAATTTCGTCCTGGCGGTAAAGTTCATGCAGGCTGCCGCGCGCGTCTTGGAAAACCGGCAGGGCCTCGACGCGCGCGCCGGGCAGCCCCGGAATTTCAATGATTCCGCGCACTTCAATCTGATTCCATTCAGTGGACATGGGCGGCCAAGCTACTCGAAATCATTTCATGTGCGCGAGCATTTTTCGCAAGCCCGGGCGCCAGGAACCAGGCGGCCGGCCCAGTTGCCGCGCCAGTTTTTCGTTGCTCATGACGGTGTAGTCGGGCCGCCGAATGGTGGAATTGAAAAAGGAGCTTAAGACCGGCTCCAGCGGCGGTTCGGCGGCGACCAGGCCCGCCCGGCGGGCCTCGGCCAGAATGCTTTTGGCCCAGTCGAACCGGCTCAATCCCTCGTCGTTTACGGCGTGAAAGAGACCCGCCGCCCCGCCACGCGCCAGTTCCAGCGTCCATTGCGCCAAGTCGGACGCAAAAGTGGGAACGGAGGCCTGGTCGGTGGCGGATTTAATGAGGCGGCCTTCGCGGGCGGACTTGAGGATGGTGTGTACGAATGTCTTGGTTTGAGTCGGATGCCAGTCAAACACCCAACTGGTGCGCAGCACGAGATGCAAAGGGGAGACGTGCAGGACCGCCTGTTCGCCGGCCAATTTGCCGGCGGCGTAATGGTTCAGCGGATTCGTGGCATCGGCCTCGGCATAGGGCGACTTTTTGGCGCCGTCGAAGACATAATCGGTGCTGTAATGGACGAGCTGGATTTTTTTTTCCGCGCACATTTCCGCAAGCTTGCGGGGAGCCACGGCGTTGACGGCCCAGGAGAGGTCGCGCTCGATTTCGCACCGGTCCACCAGGTTGTACGCCGCCGTGTTAATGACCACGTGCGGGCGCAATTCGGCCAGCCGTTGCGCCATGAGATCGGGATTGGTCAACTCAAATTCCGCGCGGCCGAGGAAGATCAATTCCAGATCGGGTGGTGCGATCTGCTTTAACTGGTACGCCAGCAGGCCGTTGCCGCCGGTGACGAGGATGCGATCCATGCGGCAGGCTAGCGGCGGCACTTGAGGGAGTCAACGGCGCGGCTGGACGAACAGATCCAGGCCAGGGCTGCTCCAAAGCAGGGGTATTTTCAAAATTCGGTGGCGTGGCCGGAGCGCGGCTCTGTGAGCCGCAGCAGCTTCGCCAGTCAGGAAGCTCACGAATTAAGCGGGGGTTTTCATGGAGATCGGAGGTTGCTGCGGCTCGCGGAGCCGCGCTCGGGTCGCAAATTGGAGACACACAAGGGCTGGTGCCAGACTTTAAAGCAGCCCCGGATCCGGGCCGCCCGGCCGCGAGGTTGCAGGTTGTTGCCATTTTCGGGCGGGACGAAGCCATCGGACAGGCAGCGAGGACAAAACGAGGGACTGTCCCGGGCTCAGCCCGGTTCCACGGTGGGGAGGAACTTCGGAGGCGCGCGGAACTTCGTAACCTGTTCAAACGCAAAAGCCAGTCTCAGCAAGGCCGGTTCGCTCCAGGCGCGGCCAAAGAATGAAATTCCCACCGGCAGGCCGGAGACGAAGCCGGCGGGCACGGTAATACTGGGGTAGCCAGCCACCGCCGCGGGGGTGGTGCTCGAGCCGGTGTCCCGGTCGCCGTACACCCAATCGGTCACATGCGCCGGGCCGGCGGTCGGCGCGATGATCGCGTCGAGTTGGTGCTGGTCCATCAGGGCATCGATGCCTTCCTGTCGCGCCAGGCGATGGTTCTTTTCGAGCGCGTCGCGATACGCCTTTTCCGTGAGCGGTCCCTTGGCTTCCGCTTTGAGAAACAGCTCCTGTCCAAAGTACGGCATTTCGCGGTCGCGATTCGCTTCGTTGAACGCGATCAGGTCGTGAAGATTGTGCCTGGCTGCCGACGGCCCCAAGCCGGCCAGGTACGAGTCAAGGTCTGACTTGAACTCGTAGAGCAACACCTCCTCCTCGGAATCATCGAACTGTCCGTGGGTGGCCAGGTCGGCGGGATCAATCAGGACGGCGCCCAGCCGATGCATTTCGGCGAGGGCAGAATCAATGACCTGGTCCGCCACCGGGTGGGCGCCGAAGAATTTGCGCGCCACGCCGAGACGCGCGCCGCGCAGGCCCTCGCGACGCAAAAAGGCAGTGTAGTCGGCGCACGCTTGGCGACCGCTCACCAGGCCGTTCTGATCGGCGGGGTCCGTTCCGGCCAGACATCCGAGCAGGATTGCCGCATCGGTTACCGTGCGGGCCATGGGGCCGGCCGTGTCCTGGCTGTGGGCGATGGGGATGATGCCGGACCGGCTGATGAGGCCGAGCGTGGGCTTGAGGCCAACGACACCATTGTATGAAGAAGGGGAAAGAATGGAGCCGTCGGTCTCCGTGCCGATGGCGACCGCGCAGAGATTGGCCGCGACCGCCACCGCCGAGCCGGAGCTGGACCCGGATGGATTACGGTCCAGCACATAGGGATTGCAGGTCTGCCCGCCGCGGCCGCTCCAGCCGCTGGTGGAATGCGTCGAACGAAAATTCGCCCATTCGCTCAAGTTCGTTTTGCCCAGAATCACGGCGCCCGCCGCACGGAGACGCTCAACGAGGAAGGCATCGCGCGGCGGAATGGAGCCGGCGAGGGCCAGCGAGCCTGCCGTGGTGCTCATCCGGTCGTGCGTGCCGATGTTGTCCTTGATCAAGGCCGGGATGCCGTGCATTGGTCCGCGCGGCCCGCGGGCTTTCCGTTCCTGGTCGAGCGTATGCGCAATCGCCAGGGCATCCGGATTCAACTCGATCACGGCCTTGAGGGTCGGCCCGGAGCGATCGAGCTGATGAATCCGGGCCAGGTACTCTTTCGTCAGTGATCTAGCGGAGAAGTGGCCTGCGGCCAGGCCGGCCTGCAACTGCCCGATGGTCATTTCGTCCAGCTCGGAATCATGGACACGGAAGGATCCGGCGGTTCGATCGGTTGGGGGTTCGGCGAGGTTTGCCGAGGCGATCGGGCCGGCCAGGACTGCAACGGTGCCGAGCGCCGTCGCCTTCAGAAAGTCCCTGCGTTTCATGCCGGTGGACATGAGGTGGGTCGCGGTTTTCATATGGGCGGTTCCTTTGTGGGAAACTGAGCCACACGGCTCAATTTTCTGGAGCTATTGGCCATCCCATTGGTAGGTTTGGCCCTTCTTTAGGCGCACGAATTTCGAGGTCTGGCCGTAGCGCAGGCGGACAGGGTTGCCGGCCAGCGAGTGAATTGTGGCGCTCGACAGTTGTCCATCGTGCCAGGCGAGGTCTATTTCAAATCCGCCGCGGGCGCGCAGCCCCCGCACGCTGCCATTGGGCCAAGCGGAGGGCAGGGCGGGGAGAAACTGAAGCTCGTTGTTCTGGCTCTGCAGGAGCAGCTCGGCAAGGCCCGACGCGCCGCCAAAATTGCCGTCGATCTGGAAAGGCGGATGGGCGTCGAACAGGTCCGGATAGGTGCGCGCCGGACTGAGAAGAAATTGCAAAATGCGGTAAGCGTGGTCGCCGTCATGCAGCCGCGCCCACAAGTTGAGGCGCCAGGCGGTGGCCCAGCCGGTGGCCTGGTCGCCGCGAATCTCCAGCGATTTCCTGGCGGCGGCGGCAAGGTCGGGCGTGGCGAGAGCATCGATTTGCGCACTGGGGAACAGCCCGTACAGGTGCGAGACGTGGCGGTGATGGAGATCGCGCGATTGCAGGTCGAGATCCTGCAGCCATTCCTGCAATTGTCCGGCGGAGCCGACTTGCAGCGGCGCGAGGCGGGCGCGCACCGCGATCAGCCGGCGGGCGAACTTCCTGTCCGTGCCGAGAATGGCGGAGGCTTGGACGCAATTGCCGAAGAGGTCGCGCAGGATTTCCAAGTCCATGGTGGGGCCGGCCGTCAGGCTGGTGTTTTGCGCGGCAGGATTTTGATTTTCCGGCGAGAGCGAAGGGCAGGTGACCAGCCAGTGATGGGTGGGTTCCTCGACCAACGAGTCGAGGAAGAATTGGGCCGCGCCCTTCATGGCGGGGTAAATCCGGTTCAAATAGGTCGTGTCCTGAGTGAAGAGGTAATGCTCCCACAGATTCTGGCAGAGCCAGGCGCCGCCCATCGGCCACATGCCCCACTGAGGGCCGTCAATGGGAGCCGTGGCGCGCCACAGATCGGTGTTATGGTGGGCCACCCAACCATGCGCCCCGTACTCCACTTCGGCGGTGCGCGCGCCGGTTTGAGCCAGGTCCAGGACCATCTGCGTCAGCGGTTCGACGCATTCGGACAAGTTGCAAGTCTCGGCCGGCCAATAATTCATCTCGGTGTTGATATTGATGGTGTACTTGCTGTCCCAGGGTGGCGTCATGGAATCGTTCCACAGCCCCTGCAACGTCGCGGGCTGGCCGCCGGGCTGCGAGCAGCAAATGAGCAAGTAGCGGGCAAATTGAAAATACAAGGCGGCGAGCTGGGGATCGTTGCCTTCGGCAAAGTGAGCGATGCGCACGTTGGTGGGCAAGCTCATGGCCCCGGTCCGGCCCAGGTCAAGCGCCACCCGCCGGAACAGCTTTTGATGCGCGGCGATGTGATCGGCGAGGGTCGTGTCCGCGCCGCCGTGAAGGTGGGCGGTGGCCCATTTTGTGTAGGCGCCGTCGAGATGATTCTTTACGATGGCTTCCGGATCGGCGGTGACGTCGTGATAGTTTTTGTAGCTGGTGGCGGCGGCAATCAGCAAGGTGACGCTGTCCGCCTTGGCGACCGTGAGTGAAGGGTCGCCATTGGTCCGCACCCCAAAATTTCCCCCGTTTTCCAGAATTCTTACCCTGGCTTGGAATTTCAAAGCGCCTTTGATGCCCTGCGCATCGCCGTTGACGCCGTCCATGACGATGGTTGCGTCGTTGGTATTTTCGACCGAAGGCATCCACGTGTTCAACTCAATGTGGGTGCGCGCTTTCTGCGGCGTGGTGAGGTTCACGGTAAACGAAATCTGCCGCGGCTGGTCGGCGGTGAGATGAATGACGATGACATGATCTGCCTGGCTGGCAAAAACCTCCCGTTTGAAACGAACCCCATTCACCGCATAGCTGACGGTGGCGAGCGCGGTGTCGAGGTCGAGGTCGCGTCTATAATCTTCCACCGTCGCGGCGTTGGTGCCGAAATCAAGCCAGAGATCGCCCAGCGTCTCGTAAGGCATCTGTCTTAACGGAACGGCCATCATTTTTCGGGCGACCAACTCGCTGGCTTCATCGTATTTTCCGTCGAAGATCAATTTGCGGACTTCAGGCAGGGCGGCGAGGGCGTTGGTATTGTTGGGATCGTAAGGACCGCCGGCCCAGAGCGTGCCTTCGTTGAGTTGCAGATGCTCACGGTCAACGCCGCCAAAGATCATGGCGCCGAGGCGGCCGTTTCCGATGGGCAGCGCCTCCGTCCATTGGGCGGCGGCGTTGGTATAGAACAGGGTGAGCGGCGAATTGGTTTCCGCGGCGGGGCTGGCCATGGGTGCGGCGAGCAGCACGGATGCAGCGAGGGCATGACAGGGAAGGAAGCGCATGGAAAAAGTCTCCCGTGGCGGCGGGTCACAAACAAGCCCAATTTGAAACGCGCCGGATCGGAGACCGGCGCTCCGGCGGCCGGCCGGCGGACCAGACCGGGGACCGCCAGCGATTCGGGCTCACTTTCAAATTCCCGGGATCCTTGTCGAACAGAAGCGGCATTTGCCATCGGCGATATCCAGGCGGGTAACGGCATGCGGGTTGCGGAGCGCAGGGAGGGATTCATGGATCGTTGGGCTGAATTGGGTTCGTTTTCCCGGCCGAAAACGATCCAAATCGCTTGAATCCGTTGTATCCAAATGACTTTCGCGGTTTTGCATTTGGGTTCGTTTCGTAATTTTGGTGGTCCCAGTGCGGAGGGAGGAAGGGGTTGATCATTTTCAATGGGCAAAATTATTCGTAACCATCCATAATCATTCGTATTTCAACCATTTTTGCGAATTCATTGGGCGGCGCCTCTTCAAATGTGTTTTTGGTTTAATTTGCTTTAATTTGGTTAAAGATTTTCGATTGCCCAGACGATTCGCCAATTTGCCGTCGGTCGTCTTCGAGATTTCCGTGTCACGGGCCGCTGACAAGGGCCAGTCGCTCGACGGCGCGGAAACACGCGGGCGAGCCGCCCGCGCTCCTGCGGCAGGGACTGTATTTGTCCAACACAACGTCAAACTACCACAAACATGGGAAATGTAAAGTCTAAACGTGACATAAATGTGATTTCCTTTTAATAATTCATAATACTTTGTATATAAATATTATACAATTTATTAATTGCAGGATATTGGAAAAGAAATTTCATAATTAGAAGATGAAGTAGTCTATCAAAGACGGGCTGGAATTTTGGCGATTTTCGCCATTTCACCGGGTGAAATCCGAAGGCGAAAGGTTCTGATTCACGGAAATGTTTTCATGCGTCTGGGTGGACACGACGCCGGCTTTGAAACCTGCTTGGAGCGTGCTTTGAACCTGTTTCATGATGGCCCTCATTTGCGGCCGCATGGCGGCGACGGCCTCAGGCGTAACCGGTTTATTCTGCATCGCCAGGGATTTTTTGATGGCTTCGTCAATGGCTTGATCACTCGACGTCGCGCTCTCATCCACCTTCTCTACATACCGGGTGCGGCTTTGGTGAATGAGAAAATCGCTTTTGCCGATCCACAACGTTGTAAACACAGTGCCGGGTTTGCCCGCCTCGGGGGTCTTGGACAAGTCCATGACGGTCGAGACGACGTAACAATCCACGCCGCCAATCGTCCCGTCTTGCTCTTTTTGGAGCGGATAACGACCGGAGACGGCTGGATAAACAAAGACATCGCCGCAGTTTTGGTCAAAGAAGGCAGCGGGTATGGTCGTTGCGGCGGAATAGGAGAATCCCGCGGCGTGCGCCAGCGCCGCTTTCATGGTTTGCATCTTTTGGGGATTGGCATCGCTTTTCACGCCGGTGGCAGCGATGGCCGCCAGGGCCGCGGGTGTAGCCGGTGATCCGGGATCAAGCTGGAGATAATCTCCGGTGCCATCCGACCAGACCACTCCCTTGAGTCCAGTCCCCTGAAGGCACTCGATCCGATACAGGTTTGGTCGCGCCAGACGGGTATTGAAGGTCGAGGCCATTTTTTGGCCGGCCATTTCGAACACCACGTTCCCGCTGTCGCTGTAGCTGGAAAGCGCGGCATAGGCAGCGCGTGTTTTCGCCGCAATTTGGGACGGGGTCAGCTCATTGCCGCCGGTTTGCGCGGTGGCCGTTGTCGCTGCGCCGGTCGCCAGCAACACCAGGCCGACCGCGGCCGCCAAGGTTGGTTTCGCCAAGATGATCATTCTCATAATTTTATTCGCCAGGGTTTAAATTGGTTCACTCGCTTCTTAGGCAAAACCGGTGAAAGGTAACGTCCCGGGAAGGTTGAGGTTGCAGGATTCCAACTTTTGGGTGGGACCGGCCTCCGGCCGGAAACCTCTGGCGCGCGTTCCGGACGTGGCGTAGCGACTGATCGGGCGATGGCGGCGCGCGCGGAATCCGGCGGGACGCCGGCGGTTGAGAGGCAATGATTTTTGGGGTGAGTCTGCGCTGGTTGGCAGGCGCGGCGCGCGCGGAGCGACGCGCCCTACCATTATTGGTTTCGTGCGATTCGCGGGAATATTTTGCTGCGCTTCATGCATTTATAAATGCGCTGAAGATTTTTTGAAAGAAATGCCTCCCTGCCAACGAGCTATGGATAGAGGAAATGAATTGAGTGAACTCGTAATAAAATAAAGGCTTGAAATAAAATCGACGATGCGCTAGGGTGAATTAGGTGTCCTAAAATCAAATGAATCGCCTATGAACTTAGATTTAAATGGCACTGGAGGCACTGCTCCTGCTTCCCAGCGGATGAACCAAGGCGGATTTACACTGACAGAATTGTTGGTAGTCATCGTTACCACCGGCCTCCTGATCGTGATCGTGCTCCCGACACTGGCATTTTCCAAGGCGAGGCCGCAGTCGGTGTATTGCCTGAATAACTTCAACCAGTTGGCCAGAGCCTGCGCGATGTACACGGGCGACAACCATGGGTTATATCCGCCCAACCCCGATGATGGCGGCACTGAAGCTGGCTACGAGTGGGTGTGTGGCGATGTTTCGGGATGGTCATCTCTGGCCGCGGGCGGGTCCGCGGAGGCGGGCGACGCAACGTTTATTACGAACTCCGCGGATAGCCTGCTCTCGCCTTATCTCGGCCATAGCGCGACACCTTTTAAATGTCCGACGGATTGGCGCGTTTGCACCTTCAACGGCAAAACGGGAGTGCCAGTGGCGCGCAGCGTTTCGGCCAATGGAGGCGTCGGCACGGTGGATCTACAATGGCTCGAAGGTGGCGCCCATTCTGGCGTGCCAAACGTCCCGGTCACCGGCCCCTGGCTGACGGGCAGTTATCAGGAATACCCGTATTCGCGCTATGAGACCTTTGGTTCGACTTCTGATTTTAAGAACTGTAGTCCTTCGGAAATCTGGGTTTACGCGGATGAAGATCCGTTAAGCGTAAATGACGGGTGCCTGGTGCTCTCCGCCGGTGTCCCAGAGATCGTTGATTTTCCCACGACGCGGCATCAAAACGCGGCTTGTTTTGGGTTTTGCGACGGACATACAGAAATGCACAAATGGAAGAGCAACGTGCTCAACCTGACTACGGAGCCCCAAATTCGGTACGTTGGCCTTCCGGGATCGCTTTCTTATGGTGACTGGTATTGGTTGGCGTGGCACGCGACGCGCAATTCCAAGACTGGCACCGTCCCGTGAGACTGTAAGATCTTATGAAAACCCTTGCCATTCTTGGTGTTTGGCTGCTGGCATTATCGGCCATAGCGGTTCCCCTGCAACTCGTGTCCCAAAGAAATGCCGCTCTTGCGCCGTCGGCCAGCGGCGGCGGCAACTCGATGATGCCGGTTTTTGGCGGCAACGAGCGCTATATTTTGTTTGCCAGCTCGGCCAACAATCTCGCGCTGACGGCCAGCAACACGCCGTTCCAAAAAGCGGGCATCACGTTGGACGTGTTTCTCCGTGATCGCGCCAGCAACACGACGGTGCTGGTGAGCGTCAATCTGGCCGGAACCGGGGGCGGCGACCAGGACGCGGTGCCCGTGGCCGTTTCGACGAATGGACAATTTGTGCTGTTTGAAAGCGCGGCCGACAATCTGGTTCCCGGGGACACCAATTCGGCGAGCGACGTGTTTGTGCGCGACGCGGTCAATGGCATCACGATCCTGGTGAGTGTCAACACCAACGGCGTCTGCGGCAATGGGGCCTCGTACAGTCCGGCGATGACACCGGACGGCCGTTATGTGGCGTTCGCGAGTGCCGCCACGGATTTGGTGCCCGGTGATACAAATGGCATTCCGGACATTTTTGTGCGCGACTTGGTGAGTGGGACGACGCGGCTGGCCAGCGTGGGCGCCATGGCGGCGAATGGCCCCTACCAGTCACTTTCCGACACGCCGGCGATCACTCCGGACGGGCGCTACGTGGCCTTTTACAGCTCGGCCACCAACCTGGTTCCGGACCGGATATTGGGCGGAGAGATTTATCAGCGGGACCTGGTCGCGGGGACCACGACGTGGATCAGTGCCGACGCGGGAAATTTGCTTCAATCGGTTTCCGGTTCGAGCAATGCGGTTTCGTGCAGCCTGCGGATGAGCGACGATGGCAATTACGTTGCCTTCGGAGCCTGCACCAATGCGTCCTGGCCGAACTCCGCGACGGCCGAAAGGGGCCTGATTCTTCGTTACAATGAGGCCAGTGGCCTGACTGATTTGATAAATACGAATGCCTATTTGCAGTGGGGACCGTTGGAGGCTGTTCAAAACTTGGACATGACGCCCGACGGACGGTTCGTGGCATATGTGGGCAACGTGAATGGCAGCGCGGGCACCAATACCGCGATTTATCTGTGGGATGCCCAGTCCGGGACGAACATTCTCATTAGCGCCAACACCAACGATGTCCTGCCGGCGGGTGATTTTTGTGACCAGCCGGTGCTGTCCACCAACGGCCAATATGTGGCTTTCTTCAGCGCCAGCCCCGCGTTGGCCACCAATGCGTCGGGCGGCGGTCCCTTTGTCTATCTGCGCGACGTGGCGGTCGGCACGACGACGCTCATCAATGGCGACACCAATGCGGCGAGCGCCGGCGACGGTTCCATGCTGGCGTTGGATTTGAGCGCGGATGGACAATGCGTCGCGTTTGAGAGCGCGCTGCCGAGTATGGTGATGAACGATGACAATCGCAGCTACGACGTGTTCCTGCGCGACCGCACCAACGGATTGGCCGAGCTGATTTCCGCCAGGCAGCCCAGTCTGCCCTCGGTGACAGGCGTGGGCGCCTGCGCCCTATCGAGCCAACCGATCAGCCAGAATGGGCGTTACGTCACGTTCGCCAGTGACGCCGACGGGCTGGCGCCTGGAAACACGAGTCTGGCTGGCTGGGACGTGTATGCGTGCGATTTGTTTGCGGGGACAAATCAAATCGTGAGTGTGGGCACGCTCGGCAGCGCGGCTTCCGGGATTTCCGTTGAACCAGTGATCAGCGGCGATGGCCGTTACGTGGCCTTCACCAGCGCGGCGACCAATCTGATTGCCGTGGACACCAACAAATCCACCGACGTTTTCATCCGCGATCTCCAAGCGCAGACGACGACCCTGGTGAGTGTCAATGCCGCGGGCACGGGCGAAGGAAATGGCAATTCCTATGCACCCACGATCAGTGCTGACGGACGCTTCATTTTGTTTGTGAGCAAAGCCAGTAATTTGACTGCCGGTTCGTTTAGCGGCTTCGACAATCTCTTTCTCCGCGACCAGCAATACGGCACGAATTACGCGCTGACCAAGACGGGTAAAAGCTGCGCCGCCATGACGCCGGACGGACATTTCATCGCGTTCGCGACTGCCAGCGGCGCAACGGTCAACGTGTGGGACTCGCAACTGGGCGGGCAGATTACCAACCATTCAGTTTCGGCAACTCCAGAGGCGCTTGCCATCAGCCCGGACGGCAACCGCATTGCGATCATTGCCGGTTTAAATCCTATTTCGATTTCGATTTGGGATCGTGCGTCGAATACGGTGTATTCAGTTGGCTCCGGCTACGTCATTTATTCCCATCCCGGGCTTCGCTTCAGCGCCGATGGCCGGTTCCTGACCTTCGCCATGCATGCCTCGGCTGCGGGCACCAACCAAGTGTATCTTTACGATATCCAAACCCAAAGCAACCTGCTGGTGAGCCATGCCGTTAATTCGGGTGCGGCCGGCAACGGAACGTCGGACGGGCCGGATATCAGCGCGGATGGGCGGTTCATCATTTATCGAAGCGCGGCGAGCAACCTCGTCGCGGGCGATACCAATGGCGTGCCAGATGATATTCTTTTCGACACGGCGACGGGCACCAACGCCATCCTCAGTTCCGGCGCCTACGGCCAGTTCTTCCCGAACAACCTTTCGCTGCCGCCGCTGTTCAGTGGCGATGGGCACACCGTGGTCTTTGGAAGTTGGGCAAACGATTTGACGGCGGGCGATTTCAACCCGTATGACGACGTGTTTGCTTTTGCATTTCTGTATGCCGCAATTTCTGGAAGCAACGGAACGCCCAGCATCAACTGGCCGGCAGCGGTAGGTCAAACTTACACCGTGCAATACAAAGACGACTTGACCGACCCCGTGTGGCAGACGTTGCCCGGCGCTGTCAACATCATGGGCAACCGCGGTTACTTGACGGATTCAACGTTGACGTCGGGGCAGCGGTTCTATCGGGTGGTGCTGGGCAACTGAGGGAGCCAAACTCATCCTTTCCGCGAAGGCCGTGTGCGTGGCCGGCACCCCGGCCGGCGATCCGCTCGCCGCCGGGGTGCGCTTGGAAGACCGGGGTGCGCTTGGAAGACCGGGGTGCGCTTGGAAGACCGGGGTGCGCTTGGAAGACCGGCGTGCGCTTGGAAGACCGGCGTGCGCTTGGAAGACCGGCGTGCGCGCGGAATCCGGCGGGACGCCGGATTCAACAGGCGGGACGCCTGTTCCACCCTGTTCCACCTCAACGCGGGACGGGCCATGTGCCGGCCATACGATCCGGCAAACCGCGCTCCGGCAGGGCCAGCGAGACGATGACCAGGCCGGCAATGAACAGCAAGCCGCCAATGAACAGCAAAGAAAACGGCAACGCCACCGGCGGCTTGATCATGAATTGCAAACCCGCACTCAAGAATAGCGCCGGCAACAGCGGGCTCCAGGCTAGCAACGCCCGCCCGAACACGCGCAGGCGAGAGGCGCGCGCGCCGTCCCGGCCGACAAAGGCCACGCGGGCAATCAGCAGCACGAGCCCGCCCCGGAACAGCAACGCAGCGATCAGCGCGGGAATGCACACATAGATCACGAGCGCCCCGCCGGCCATGCTGACTGGAAACGTGGGCTGTTTTGAAAAGTCGAACGCGCGTGCCCGGTCCAGGGGTTCCTTCAAAACGGCGTCCGCATCCTTGATTTCGTCCGCCGTGGGTGCGGGGTGCCCGGCAATGCTTCGCTCGGCAAACTGCCTCGCCTCGCCGCTGATCAATGAAATGGTGAAGGCGCCGGTCCAGATGGATTCATTGGTGACCACGCTCCGGTAATGGCTGGCAATGTAGATGGCAAACTGGTGGTCGGTCGGATGCGGCTTGTCTTTCAACCATCGTGAATTCATCGCGGCGCGCTGCTGCAAGACCGTGCTAAGTTCGATTAATCCCGGATTGGTTTGGCTCCATTTTTGGATCATCGCCAGGCCCAAAATGCAGCTTAAGCCGAAGAACAACGGCCCGGCCAGGCAGCCGGCCAAAATGGCCGCGCGCCGCCAGCGGGTGACCTCGGCGACACGGTGCAACAACGGCTTCAGGGCCGCGGCCACCGTATCGGCGTCGGCCAGTTGCGGCAGGCGGTCCAAGAGTTGACGGGCGTGCAACGGCAAGGGAACGGCCACCGGGGCAGCCGACCACCCGGCCGCATCCGCCCGGCCAGCCAGCGCCACGAGGGCAACGCCGGCCAGATAGCGGCACGGCGGGAGCGGGGGTTCGCTGGCGGCGGGCGCGGAAGCGAACCCTGGTGCAGGAAAATCCAGAAGTTTGGCGCGGCCATCGCCGGTGATCCACACGCGGTCCAAGGACAGCACTGCCGGCAGTGTGCCGTCCCTGACGGCGATGCCGATTTCCCGGGCCAGATCGTAAAGCCAGTAGCGCACCTGACGCCAGGGCTGGCGCTGTTGCGCCAGATCCAGCAGCGGTTTGCCGCCCGGGGCTTCGAACGCATCCCAGTTTTCCTCGGTTGTACGCCGCCCGGTCAGCCAGCGCAGCCGGCCCACCCGGCCAACGTTTCGCAAGGCAGCTGGAAAGGGCGGCGTGCCCGGTGGCACCACCCGGAGCCAAACTTTGCGCAACAGCCGCAAGTCGTAGCCCAACAGCCACTGCACCCCGGCGGATTGTTCGAGCGTTTCCAGAACGTAATACGGCCCGACGGACCGTCCGCCGGCGACGGCCGGCGGCGGCAGCTCGGGCGCCGCCAATTCAGGCCGTGATTCCAGCGCGGCCCGGGAAACCACCCTTGTTTTGGTGACCAAATCCTGAACGGCGGCAAAGCCGTTCCGTCGGCGGGCCAGACAGAACAACAAGGCCATCACGACGTAAGGCGACAAGCCCATGACAAAGCGAGACGTGGCGGGGGCGGCGAGGTAAGCGCGGGCATTGAAGCCGTAACATAGCCAGAACGGCAGCATGGGCGCCCCGCCGTAGATGAGGGCCCGCAAAAACGCGCGCGCGAATCCCGGCGCGCTCCGGTTCAGACCAACGAGGCGGAGCCGGCAGAGCCACTTGCCGAAGGCGGCGCCCCAAATGCCTTCGAACAACGCGTAGTAGAGAATGGCAAGTGCCAGAAGGGCCAGCACCAGGCCAAGGGCCAGGGGCGAAGCTTTGCCGGCCAGGTTCAGGAAATCCACGGGGCTTCTGCCCGAAAGCCAGAGCAGACACATGCCCGTGAAGCCGACGAGAAGATTATCGAGCACGCCGGCCAGAAACCGCAGGCCGAGGGTTGCGGGCGTGGGCGCGGCTGAGGCATAAGGCGCCAAGGCCAGGCCCAGTTCGTGATAGTCCTTGAAACGGTCGCCGGGCTGCTTTTCCAAGCTATGCAGGACCGCTGCGGCCAGGGCTGGCGGAATGGCCGGGCGGAATTTGGCCGGTGACGGCGCGCGTTTCTCAAGGGCCGCCGCCATCAGTTGCACCGGGTTCTGCCCTTCGAACGGCGTGTGCCCGGTGAGCAGGTAGAAGAGCGTGGCGCCCACCGAATACATGTCCGAATGGATGCTGAGTTCGTCGCCGCGCAGTTGTTCCGGCGAACAAAAGGCCGGCGTGCCCAGGAACGAACCGGTTTCGGTCCACGCCGGTTCGGTGCGAACCGCGGTGGAAATCGAAAGTCCAAAGTCGCCAATCTTCACCGTGCCGTCGGTGTCCAGGAAACAATTGGAAGGCTTGATGTCGCGGTGCAAGATCCCGAGGCGCCGGGCTGCCTCCAGGCCCGCGATGATTTGCAGGACGCAATCCACGGCCTCGCCGACGGGCAGGGGACCGTGCTGTTGCACCCGCTCCTGCAGCGTGCCGCCCGCCACCAGTTCCATGGCAATGACCGGGATACCGCCGATTTCCTCGGTGCCGAAAACGTAAACACTGTTGGGATGATTGATGGCAGCCGCCAACCGGCCTTCGCGGAAGAATCGCTCGCGCGCCGCGGGCGAATCGAGCTTCTGTCCCAACACCTTGAGCGCCATGCGCCGCCCGCTCTCGAGGTCCTCGGCCTCGAAAACCGCGCCCATTCCGCCCTCGCCCAGGAGGCGCACGATGCGGTAGTGTCCCAACTGATCGCCCGGCTGGGGCAGTCCGCCCGAGTGGGTCGGAGCCGGCGATTCCGCCAGCTTTTCCGTCATCGGCGGGAGAACCTGGGTGGGCAGGGCCGCCTGCAACAGGCACCTGGGACAGAAGTCTGGCGGCAAATCGGCCGGCAGTTCCGCGCCGCATCGGGGGCACTGGCGCCGGGAGGTTGGGTTTGATTCGCGCTCGGCCATAAATTTCCTGTTATTCTCATCTTAGGCAAAGCCGGCCAAAGGTCACGCCGTTCCCGGCGCTTTTTTCACCCGCCAAAGGTGGAAAACAGATGGCGGATTTCCTCCTCGACCTCCTCCGGCCCGGAGACGGTGTCGGCGATCTCGGCGCGGAGGATTTCGCGATAGCGGGCGCGCAAGCGGTGGACGGCCATCTTGACGGCCGCCTCCGTGAGATTGAGCTGGGCGGCGATTTCCGCATAGGGCTGGGCCGACTCGTCCTTGACCAGACAACCGCGAAGGTGTTCGAACAACTTGGCGCGGCCCGAGGCGAGGTATTCCTCCTGCAATCGAGTCATGACGCGCTCGATCAGGGTCATGGCCCACTGCCGGTCAAAGAGCACGTCGGGCTGCAGCCGGTGGGCCAGCTCCGCGGCAAAGCGCGACTCCGCCAGGTCCTGGTCGATGGACAGGACGGGGGCGTAGCCGCCGCGCTTCTGCGCATGTTCGCGGTCCCATTCGCCCGCCAGATAACGCTTGAGGCTCACCAGGAGAAAAGTGCGGAATTTCCCCTTCTCGCACGCGGCGGATTTCAGGTAGTTCTTGGCCAGCAGCCGGGCGAAAAAACCCTGCGTGAGGTCCTGTGCGTCGTGCGGACTGCGGCCCTGCCGGCGCACGAAGGCATAGAGCGGATACCAATAAGTGCGGCACAGCAACTCCAGCGCCTCGACCGAACGCGGGGAATCCTGGTCCTGCGCCGACATCACGACCGACCAGTGAGTGGTGACGAAGACCGGCCGGCGATGGGTGCCGTCGGAACCGTCCGGCATCGGATCGCCCGGCGTTGAAGTGCTCACCTGGCCAGCTTTGCAAAGGCGCCCGCCTTAGGCAAGCCGTGAAGAAGAGCCAAAGAAAACAATAAGGCGGAAGCCGGTGAAAACCGGATTCCGCCCTGAAGTCCAAAATCAATAGCGCTCGCTAATCAATAGCGCTCGCGGCGACCGCCACCGCCACCACCACCACCACCACCGCTGAAGCCACGGCGACCGCCGCCGCCGGGGGGGCGTTCTTCGCGGGGCTTGGCCTCATTGACCGTGAGGGCGCGACCATCCAATTCCTTGCCGGAGAGGGCGGCGATGGCCTTCTGCGCTTCCTCGTCCGAACTCATGGTCACGAAAGCAAAACCGCGGGGGCGGCCGGTTTCGCGATCCATCATCAGGTTCGTTTCCGTGACCGTGCCATGCGCGGCGAACAAATCGTTCAGGTCGTTTTCCGTGGTATTGAAGGAAAGATTTCCTACAAATAATTTATTACTCATATGATGTTTAATTTGTCCTAGACTAAACCTTGCTTTTGCCAGACTGTTCCCGTTGATCGGATTTCAAATCATCACTGAAGTATATTCATTTGAAGATTCACCATGCCTATAAAGAGACAAGCTATCTAACAGACGGCCTCAGAATACCACTCGCCGGCGGGAACGCAACAACTTTCGGCAATTTTCTTTTCAGCCTGGACTTCAGCCTCCGGCGGATGAATCCCACCGCATACGTTTTTGCGAGGGCGGAATATGGCGGGAAGGCTGAAAGTGGACAGAAAACGAAGGAAAAGAAGGGGCACGGTTTTGATAACGGAAAAAGGCAAAAAGCGGAGCGGCGGGGAAACCGGGATCACGGCGAAATACGAAAGCGCTGGTTGGTCGCGTGTTTGGCGTGATTCGCTGTTAAAATGTTCTTAGGCAACAATTTAGGCGCCTGATCCCCGCTTGACAAACATCTGCAACAAACCCTCAAGAAAAGTGAAGAAGACATCCACTGCGTAGCCGACCAGGAAAGCGACCGCGAAGGGAGTAATGTTGATACCTTGGGCGACATTGTTGAACTGGCCGACGACCAAACCGCCGATGCAGGCGATCAGCAACCGGGCGATTGGCTTCTCGCCGGCGACCAAGGTGCGATTCTGCGACTGTTGTTCATACGAACGCAACAAATACGCGACCGCACCCAGCAAGGCATACAATACGGGGAGGATACTGATGGCGATGGCGCCATAATAGACCGTTGCCTTCTCGACCACCTGGTTCCCAAAACTTCTTACCTGCTGATACTCCGCGACCCTGTCGGTCAGTTCCTGGGAAAGCCGGAGGTTTAGTCCGGGCGTCAGTTCCAGGGTCATCCGGTTCGTCGCGCTTAGAACATAATGAGGCTCGGTGAAGTTAAAGAGACACCGCTTCTTGAGCTGCCGCGCGTAACCGTCCACCTCGCGCATCGTGGCGGCAAATTGCGAAAGGTCGCTGATCACATCCTTGTCGGAGAGCCCGGACGGAATGCCGGCCGGCCCAAACCAAACCTGGTCTTGCAAGGAAAGGCTCGGGCTGTTGGTCTCCGCAAGAGCGGCGGCGGGAGGCGGGTTGGTCGAGAACGACGCCGGACCGAGTTCGCTCCGCAACTTGGCGGCCAGTCCATTGGCGGCATCGATATTGGTGGTAATTTTATCCGAAATGTTTTTGCTGACAAAAGTCAGCAACGAAAAGAGCACGATTATAATGCCAACGAAAATGGCGATGGGGGCCAGGAAGGGGATTTCCTTTATGTTTGCCGCATCCGGGTTCGCCCAAGCCCGCAAGCTTTCCACGGTTACGGGCCGGACATTCACGGCCAGGGCGGTGAGCGCGGTGAGGAGATTGGCCGCCGTCGGCTCGGGGATGCCGCCGCCATCGCTGGCGATCCGCGCTTTGAGCACATCATCGCGCACCTGGCCATCAACCTTGATCCCGACCTCGGCGGCATAACCCAAGAGCAGCTCCGCCTCCTCGAGTTTGTCGGCCAGATATTTGGCGGAGAGGAGGGGCGGGGCGGCGGTCCCGGTTGCGGGGGCAGCCGCCGTTGGAACGGGCGGCGCCGTCACGGGGTTGCCGCTTCCGGGGTCCACCGGCGGGCTGCCGGGCGGCTGACTTTCCACCGGGTTGACGGAATCCGTGGTTTTATTTGATGCGGGTTCTTCCATAACGCTGCTCTTCCGGTTGAATGGTTTCCTGGTTATTCGCTCCCGCCCGTGGCTGCCACCCACGAGTTTTAAACTCACTTAACAATGTCGCTAATGAATTTTATTAGACATACAAACACGACCGTTTGTCAAGGGTTTTATGCCGCCAACCGCTAACAACGATTTCAACCTCAGTTCAACCGGAGCGGGGGATGGGAGATGGTGGGCGGCAGGATCTTGCGACGCTTGCCTTTGTCCTCACCGATGACGGGGAAATTGTCCGGCGACAGCCGTCAAGGAGGCGGGACAGGAGATGTCCACTGAGGAAACGTGCCGCCACCGAACACAGATACTTTGCACGCGCCAGGGGTGGGCGCCATCAATATAATATCTTATATTTTCTGTACTTCAGATAATTGGCACGCTAACTCAGTATAGTGGCTGCACCGGCTGAGCCCAATTTAAGGCAATACCTGGAGGCGATAGTAGCGGTTGCTGGGGGTCAATGAATCCAGTTTGCTGGCGGTATTGCTGGAAGTGGTGACATCGCCGGGTACGGCGTTCCAATTGGAAGCGGGCAGGGCAGGGTTGTATTCCAGACGGTAAATGAAGTTTGAATTGGCCTTCCACGTGAGCAGGATGTTGGACGCGGAAATCACCGGGGGCATAAAAAACGGCGGCGGCGGCGCGGAAACAGCGCCGGTCACTTGCGCCAGGACCGCAGCCGGGGTGTTGCTGAGTTGCATCGTCACGAGGTTTGACGGGTAAGTGAAGCTGGCGAAAGTGTTGATCCGTGTGCCGGCAGTCAGGAGCGTGAAACTATCATTCGTCTTGGGGAAGTAGCCGTTGGTGAAATTAACACTGAGTCCCCCATTCAGCACTACGCTTCCGCTCACTTGGAGCTGCCCATAACTTGTCCCCGGCGTTTTGCCGCCGAGGCCGCAGTTTAAGAGCGCATTTGCGGTTGAGGCATAGCCGCCGTCCATGGCGAGGACGCCACCCTGAATATCCACCGTGCCATAGTTGGCAAAGGGGACGCTGCCGCCGATGGTGGTGGTGCCGGTGTTGGCCGACTTGCGAAACGTCCCGGCGTTATCCACTCGCGGGGCGCCGCCGGCGAACTGGATCGTGGCCGTGGCCGCGGCGTTGAACAACGCCCCGGGCCGGTTGGTGAACACGGCGCCATTCAACTCGATTGGGCCGGCGCCCGTCCAAATAATGTTCCCGGCGTTGTCCAGCGTGCGCCCGTTGAGGGTGAGGAACTCGCCGCTGCCGATCGTTAACGTGGCTCCGGGCGAGATGACTGTTCGTCCGGAGCCATTCATGCTTCCACCAGTCCACGTCATGGTTCCCGTTACCGTCACAATCTGCGCACCACCCAATGCCCCG
>JBEKZM010000051.1:0-41005 GCA_049509875.1 Verrucomicrobiota bacterium
TAAACCCGACCCAAAGTCTTCTCCCCCGACATACCAACCGCGACGCAGGCACTTCCACGCCGCTTCCAATTCCCGGCGCCCCGCTTTCATGCCCAACTCGAGCACCCGCGTTTCCAAATAGGCCTCATACCCCTTGCTTACCACCCGTTACTCCTCACGGCCTTTCAATTCGACGAAGTGCTTGCGCGATGGCATCCTGTCGTTGCGAAAATGTCAGAGCCAGTCACAACCGAACTGCAGGTCGAGGGCATGACGTGCAACAATTGCGCGCGCCACGTGACCGAAGCGATTCAGGGCGTGCCGAACGTCCGGAGCGCGATGGTGTCATTGGAGCGCCGCCGGGCCACGGTCCGGTGGGCGGCCGGGGGCGCAAAGAGCGTGCCGGCCTTGCTGGCAGCGGTGGCCAAAGCTGGTTACGAAGCGCAGGAGGTCGTCCCGGACGAAGGCGCCGCCCGGCCGGCACAAAACCACTGGCAATGGAATTTGATCATGGGACTCGGCGTGACCGGAGTGTTGCTGTGCGGCGAGTGGATTTTTGACCTGGGAATGACGCCGTGGTTTCGGTGGGCCGCGTTTGCGCTGGCGGGCGTGGTCCAAATTTTTTGCGGCGCGCAATTTTACGCGGGCGCGTGGCGGCAGCTCGAGGCCGGGCAGTCGAACATGGATACGCTGGTGGCGCTGGGCTCCACGACGGCGTTTGGCTACAGCGCATGGGCCTTGATGGGCGGCCTCGGCGGGCACGTTTATTTCATGGA
Source organism: Verrucomicrobiota bacterium (assembly GCA_049509875.1). GTDB lineage: Bacteria > Verrucomicrobiota > Verrucomicrobiia > Limisphaerales > UBA11358 > UBA11358. The sequence goes on from JBEKZM010000051.1 coordinate 756, forward strand.
GGCCGCCGCCATCATTTCGCTCGTCAGTTTTGGCCACTGGATCGAGGCGCGCGTGAGCGAGAAGGCCAGCGGCGCGTTGAAGGCTCTGCTCAATCTGGCGCCGCAGACCGCGCGACGCGTTTCCCCTCGCCCTGAGCCCAAAGCTGGACCAGCGCAAACCATGAAACCGCACGGCGCACTGACGACGTCCGACTTTGCAAAGACGTTGGGAGCGTTTCTCCCTCTCCCCGGAGGTCCTTCACCCACGGGCGTGGGAGAAGGTGCCCGCAGGCCGGTTGGGGGTTGTGGGGATCAAAACCAATCCTGCGGAGAGGGCCGGGGCGAGGGCGGGCTTCCTCCTTTTTCGAGCTCCACTCCAGCTCTGAAGTCACTTCGGTCGGGGATTGGTGGACAGGGCGCGGGAGATGGACGTTTCGACCTTAAATCGCTTTCATTTTCGCAACCGGCAATCGCCCATCACCCATCGCCCATCGCCAGCCGGCAGTCGACCATGGAAACCGAGATTCCGGTTGCTGAACTGAAGATCAATGATCGCGTGGCGTTGCGTCCCGGCGACCGTGTGCCGGTGGATGGGGTGGTGTTGGACGGCGAGTCGGCGGTGGACGAGGCAATGCTCACAGGCGAATCGGCGCCGGTGGATAAAAAAGCCGGCAGCGAATTGTTTGCCGGCACCGTGAATTTGAACGGAAGCCTCGCCATGCGCGTGACCGCCACCGGCGAAGCCACGGCGCTGGCCCACATTGTCGCCGCCGTGCAACGGGCGCAGACCAGCCGCGCGGACATCCAGCGCCTGGGCGACCGCATCAGCAACGTCTTTGTGCCGGTCATCGTGGCGGTGGCGCTGGCCGCGGGATTGTGGTGGGGATTGGCGCCGGCCTCGGCCGGAGCTGTCCACGAGTTTCTCGCGCGGTTCTTTTGGCACACCCATTTGCCGGCGGGCGCAGCCGCCGGGTTCATCGCTGCCGCCGCCGTATTGATCATTGCTTGTCCCTGCGCCATGGGGTTGGCGACGCCGGCAGCCATCATGGCCGGCGCCAACGCCGCCGCCCGGCGCGGCATTTTGATCCGCGACGGCGTGGCTTTGGAAAAAGCCGGCGGCATCACCGCGGTCATCTTCGACAAGACCGGCACGCTGACGGTTGGCAAACCTGCGGTTGCCGCTCTCTGGCCCAATGGGACCGGTGTTCCGGTGGCGCCGCCGCTGGCCTTTGCGCTGGCCCGGCACTCCACCCATCCCGTCAGCCAGGCGGTGGCGGCCTATTGTGAAACCACCATCGGGAGCAACGCCTCGCCAAACGTAACGGCGACCGACTGGCGCGAAATTCGCGGTAGCGGAATCGAGGCGGAATCGGCCACGGACAACGCACCGCCGGCGCTGCTCCGTTTCGGCTCGCTTTCCTGGCTGCGGGAATCCGGGGTGAATTTGTCCGCCGGAGAAAAATTCGTGGCGGATTGGTCCGGGCAGGGTGCGACGGTCGTTGGCTTGGCCGCCGCCAGCGAGTTGTTGGGGCTGTTTGCCGTGCGGGACTCAATCAAGGCGCACGCGGCGGCGGTCGTGGCGCGGTTGCGCCGGGAGCATTTGCGGGTTTATTTGTTGACCGGTGACAATGGGCCGACCGCCACCGCCGTCGCCCGCGCGGTCGGCATTGCGCCGGAAAATGTTTTTGCGGAAGCGCGGCCCGAACAGAAGGCGGAATTCGTGCGGAAGCTGCAGGCGCAGGGCGAGCGGGTGGCCTTTGTGGGCGACGGCATCAACGACGCGCCGGCGCTCACGCAAGCGGACCTGGGCATTGCCGTGAGCCGGGCCAGCGACGTGGCGCGCGAAGCGGCGGACATCATCTTGTTGAAATCGGAAATTGAAGCCGTGCCCGAGGCGCTGGGCCTGGCGCGGGCCACCCTGCGCACGATCAAACAAAATTTGTTCTGGGCGTTTTTCTACAATGCGCTCGGCGTGCCGCTGGCGGCGCTCGGTTTTATCAGCCCGGTGTTTTGCGCGGCGGCCATGGGCTTTTCCGATTTGATCGTCATCGGCAACGCCCTGCGGCTGCTGCGCTGGCGGCAGCCGGCCGAGAATTCCGGCGCGTCCGTCCGTCCGTCCGTCCAACGGCCTGAAGGCGGCAATTGACACAAATTGGCACAAATTGACACAAAAATATTTCAATGTGTTTGTTGATTTCTGCGCCCGGCTTTTCATAATGCGCAGGTCCGATTATAACTGATGAACAGTCCGACTGAGGCAGTGCCGGCTTGGAACATTGACGCGGCGCGCGCCCTTTACAATATCCAGCGCTGGGGCGCGAAGTATTTTGACATCAATGATGCCGGCCACGTGGTCGCGTATCCACTCCAAGAGGCGGGCGCCACGGTGGAACTGACCGACGTCATCGAGGAAGCGAAGAGCCGCGGGCTGAAATTTCCGTTGCTGATCCGCTTCCAAGACATTTTGCGGCACCGCGTGGAAGCGATCAATACGGCCTTCCGCAATTCCATCACCGAGTTCAATTACCAGGGCAAATATCGCGGCGTCTTTCCCATCAAGGTCAACCAGCTACGGGAAGTGGTGGAGGAGATCCTGGATGCGGGCAAGCCGTACGATTTCGGGCTGGAGGTGGGCAGCAAACCAGAACTGTTCGCGGGCCTGGCGCTTCAAAGTCACCAGGGCTGCCTGATCATCTGCAACGGCTACAAGGATGCGGAATTCGTCCGCATGGCGCTGCTAGGGCTCAAGCTCGGCAAGCGCGTGATCATGGTCGTGGAAAAGCTGGAGGAGTTGCGGCAAATCATCGCCATTTCCAAATCGGTGGGCGTGGAGCCGCTGGTGGGCATTCGCGCGCGGCTGCTCAGCAAGGGCGCGGGCCGCTGGGCCGAAAGCGGCGGCGAAGATGCCAAGTTCGGCCTGAGCACCGCGGAGATTCTCGCGGCCACCGAAATGCTCCGCGCGGAAAACCTCGGCCATTGCCTGAAGCTGCTGCATTTCCATATCGGGTCGCAGGTGCCGGACATTCTCACGGTCAAAAAGGCGGTGCAGGAAGGCGGTCGGCTCTACGCCAAGCTGAACAAAATGGGGTTTGCCCTGGACTACCTGGACGTGGGCGGCGGCCTGGGCGTGGATTACGACGGCAGCCGCACGGCTTTCGACAGCTCCACCAATTACACGCTCCAGGAATACACAAACGACGTCGTGTATTATGTCGCCGACGTCTGCAACGCCGAAGGCGTGCCGCACCCGGACATTGTCAGCGAGAGCGGCCGGGCGATTGTGGCGCATCACAGCGTTTTGATCGTCGAAGTGTTCGGCACGATTGAAAAGAGCCGGCCCGGCGAGCCGCTGAACTTCGGCAACAACGACCACGCGCTCGTCCGCGAGCTGCTGGACATTCAAAAAAACCTGGGCAAGCTCAACAAGCTGGAAGCTTATCACGACGCGCAGGAGCGCCGCGAGGACGCGCAGCACATGTTCACGCTGGGCATGATGGATTTGCCCGACAAGGCCAAGATTGAGGAGCTGTACTGGCAGATCGGCCGCGAGGTGGCCGACAGTTTTCGGGATCAGCCCTACACGCCGGAGGAAATTCGCAAGCTGGAGGACAGCCTGGCCGACCAGTACCTCTGCAATTTTTCCGTGTTTCAATCCCTGCTGGACCATTGGGCGCTCGGCCAGCTTTTCCCCATCATGCCCGTCGCGCGCCTGAACGAGCGGCCCACGCGCGAGGCCACGCTGGCGGACATCACCTGCGATTCGGACGGGCAGGTCAACAAGTTCATTGACCTGCGCGACGTGCGCGACACGCTGACGCTGCATCCGCTGAACACGAACGGCAACGGCCTGCCGGAGCCCTACTACCTGGGCTTCTTTTTGATGGGCGCCTACCAGGACATCATGGGCGACCTGCACAATCTTTTTGGCCGCGTCAACGAAGTCCACGTTTTCCTGGAGCCCGACGAGCCCGCCGGCTATTACATCGAGGAAATTATCGAAGGGGCGACCATTGTGCAGTCGCTCGCCGACGTGCAATACGACGAAAACGAATTGAAACGCCGGATGAAGGCGCAGATGGACGAGGCCATCAAGTCCGACCGCATGAAGCCGAGCGAAGCCATGCGGCTGCTGGATGATTACGAGCGGGGGCTCAAGGGTTATACGTATTTGAGTTTCTAAACTTTCCAACCGCGGGTGGAATGTTAGTATTGGAGCCGGACTTTGGATCAACTGCGTCTCAGACGCATCGGCAGATGCTATAAATATTTATGGAACAAACAAAACGTGTGGTAGAAAAGGACACCCCCATGAAGAAGGATGACCTGATCGTCATCACCGGGGCGGGCGGATTCATCGGCGGCAACTTGGCGCGCTATTTCACCAAGAAGGGATTTACCAACATCCGCACGGTGGACAAGAAGCCGCTTTACGAGTGGTATCAGCACATTCCCGGCGCTCAGAATCTCTGTCTTGACGTGAGCTTGGAGGAGAACTGCCGGCGCGTCTGCGAAGGCGCCGTGGAAGTCTATAACCTGGCGGCGGACATGGGCGGCATGGGATTCATCGAGCGATTCCGGGTGGAATGCCTGCGCTCGATCCTGATCAACACCCACATGGTTGAAGCGGCTTATCGGGCGGGCGTGCGCCGGTATTTTTATTCCTCGTCCGCCTGCGCGTACAACACGCTCCTGCAAAAGGACCCCAATGTCCGAGCCCTCAAGGAATCCGACGCCTATCCGGCGATGGCCGAGCGCGGCTACGGCTGGGAGAAGCTGGTTTCAGAAATGTTCTGCCAGGAATACTGGGTTGAGCGCGGCATGAAAACGGCCATCGCCCGCTTCCACAATGTGTACGGACCGAATGGCACCTGGGACGGTGGCCGTGAAAAGGCGCCCGCTGCGCTGTGCCGCAAGGTCATTCAGGCGATCGATGCCGGCAGCAAGGACATCATGATCTGGGGCGACGGCCACCAGACCCGGAGCTTCATGTACATCGACGATTGTGTGAAGGGCATCGACATGATCACCCATTGCGACGAATTGATCGCCACGCCGATCAACCTCGGTTCGAGCGAGTTGGTGACCATCAATGAACTGTTATCGAAGATCGAAAAAATCGCCGGGATAAAAATGAACCGGAAGTACGACCTCGATGCGCCCAAGGGGGTGGCGGGCCGCAATTCGGACAACACGTTCATCCAGCAGGTGCTGAAATGGGAACCTTCCACCACGTTGAACAAGGGGCTGGCGGAGACTTACAAGTGGATCAAAGAACAGTACCACGCCCGCAAGGCGGGGAAGCGCGTCGGGATCGGCTGATCAATTGGCGCTTTCGCAAACCCGGCCGGCAAGACTGGCCGGGTTTTTTCTGTCAATTCGCGAACTTGTGTTCGTGCAGCCAAAAGAGGCAAGCCGCCGCCCAGGGATGCGGATGCTCGAACGGGGGCTTGTCATTCAGACCCATGCCATGCCAGCCGGCGTCATAAATGTGGAGCTCAAACGGAACCCGGTTCTTTTGCAGCGCGCCGGCAAAGAGCATTGAGTTTTCCAGCGGCACCACCTTGTCATCAAAGACCGTCCAGATGAAACAGGGCGGCGTATTGGTGGTGACCCGCAGCTCGTTGGACAGCGACGCCACCAGATCCGCCGGAGCGTTGGTGCCGATCAGGTTGTCGCGCGAACCCTGGTGGGTGAATTTGCCCATGGAAATGACCGGATAGCAGAGCACGCCCACATCCGGCCGCGAACTCTGCCGGTCGATCGGGTCTGCCGCGCTGGCGTCGCCGGCGTCAAAATGGGTGAGCAACGTGGAGGCGAGGTGCCCGCCCGCGGACGATCCCATGATGCCGACGCGGTGCGGGTCCACCTTGAAATCCTGCGCCTGGGCGCGCACCCAGCGCACGGCGCGGGCGGCATCGTTGAGCATGGCGGGATGCCGATAGCCGTTGAGGCCCAGGCGGTATTTTAGAACGAAACAGGTGACGCCATGCTGATTCAACCAAAGCGCAAAGTCATTTCCCTCGTGCGGCGCAAGCCACACATAACCGCCGCCGGGGCAGATGACGATGGCGGCCCCCGTGGCATCGGTGGCATCTGGCAAATAGGCGGCGAGGGTGGGAATGTCGTTGGAGGAGGTGCCGAGCGCGCCCGGCGCGCCATTGGGCCAGAGTGGCACCGGCGCCTGGACTTCCGAGCGGGAATTTAGGACTGAGCAGAGCAGAGCGGTCAGGACCACGGCGGTTTTCATAAGGATGCGCGAAATGCTGTAAGAGTTTTGATGGCGGATCAATTTAAAAAAACGCGCCCTATTGCCTGGCGCCGAAGACGGCGTCCAAGATCACTTCCTTGGTTTTCCAGATGAGGGCCATGGTCATGGCCACGGGCAGGAGGATGAAGAAAATGAGCAGCAATCCGCTGAACCGTCCGGCCCACATGATCACCGGCAGATTGACGCGCGGCATATCGGTCAGCAACACAAATCCGGACGCGAAGAACAGCAGGAGCACCAGCAGCCAGCGGTTGAGGGCCGTGAACTGGCGCGTTTCCTGGCGCAACGTTTCATCGGGCAGCATGGCCGCCAGCCGCTTGAGCACCAGGTTGAGGTTGAAGAGAAACACCACGCCGGAAAGTCCCAGCAGCAGCACGGCATGGGTGAACAAAGCCTCTTCCGGCATGCGATTGTGCCAGTAAACGAACGGACTGAGGCCCAGATCGATCAGGGCGAGCAACAGCGCGCGGTCCAAGGCGAGGCGCCAGGGACGTTCCTGTTTCTGAAAATCCCCCATCTGCCAGAGGCCGTAGAGCAACAGGAGATTGATGGCCAGCAGGGGCAGGATGCCCAGCGGCTTGAGCCAGTCGGTCCGCGCCGTCTCGGCCGCAATGAGCAGGGAGGCTGGCAAGCCCCAAAAGAGCGCAGACAGTCCGCGCGCGAGTTTCCCCAGCGAGCGGAGCAGTTGCGGATTGGGCGCAAGCTCTGGCATTGCGAAACCTCAAGCATGCAAAATGCGGGAAAAAGAAACAAGCGCAACGAGTGACCAAGGGGGAGTCGTCGGGCCAAAGCGTTGTCCCAAAAGCGAGCGCATTCGTGTGCTTTTGGTCGCACTGCCGCAATTGCAGGGAAAGGCAGGGGTGTTATCCCTGGCGTAGGCGTGCCCATTCCCTGCGGCAATGGCTTCAACGGCCGCCCGTAAGGCCAGCGGTCGGGGGCACCACCTGCAAGATGACCACCGAACTGCTGCAGGCCCAGGAATTGAGCGGACCAGCGGGGGTCTGCTCCAACCAATTCGACCACGAGAGATCATCGCTGGCCCGGCGACACCGCCAGGCCGCATCAGCGTTGGCTTGCAGCCAGGCCTGATAATTTCTCTGCAACCGGTGGTCGTTCATGAATCGGGCCAGCCAGCGCACGAAGATGCCGTTGAAGCCGGCCGCGTCACCCTCGCGACCGTAAGCCGGCAGGATTCCCTCCTGGCACAAAGTGTTTTTGGTGAAATCGGCCGCGCGCTTCGCCTCTTTTGTATAACCCAGAAAATTGGCGGCGCCAATGAAAGTCCCCTGGTTGTAAGTGAACGCCTTGAAACCAAACCGGCCATGGGTGTTGATGTTGTCCCGGACCCGGCCGCTGGTCGGGTCATACAGTGTCTTCCGTTCCCACTTGAAAATTGCCTTGCTCCTGGCCCGATAGTGCGCGTCGTGATAAATTTGATACAATAAAAATGCCGCGATGGCACCCGGCCCGTTGACGCAGGCGTTTTTGGAGCGATTATCAGTCTTCCACCACAGCCCGCCTCCCGAGTTGGTGTCCCAAGCGCGCGCATAACAGAGGTCAAAGTTGAGTTTTGCCGTGTCGCGGTACGCTGGGTTGCCCGTTAACTGGTACGCCCGCGCACAGGCAATCACCATCCACATGATGTCGTCATTATACGGGTTTGGCTGCCAGTTGGTGCCATGGCTGGCGATGAAGCCATTGAAGACGTTGCTGAAGACGTCCAGACAAGCCGCGTTGCTGGACCGGCCGAAGACATCGAGTGTCATCTCCAACTGTTCGGCACAAGTCCAGAATTCCGTCTTGTTTCCCTGAGCCACGCCGTTCGTGGCGCGGAAAAAGCCGCCCTCCGCATTGATAAAGTAGAATGCCTGACAGTGGGCGGAAAAAATCTCGTCGGCCGGCGTCGACGTGAACGCCTGCGCGACGGGGAGGCAGCTGAACAGCAAGAGGATGGGGAGGAGCCGCACGAGGGCGGTTCGTAATCGGTTTCCCGGTGAGCCTGCAAAATTCTTTGGTTGATTCATTTGGTTGTGTCGCACGGATGATCATTCTTGAAAAGCGCCGCGTGGCTGGCAAGCAATGCTTTTTTAGTATCGGCGAACGGTTTTGCCCAGCAAAGACGGTTTGCAGGAGAGCAAAGTTACTTTCCTCGGCATCTTGGCGCGACGTTCCATGTCCGCGAAAACGAGCCGGAAATGCCGCGTATTGGCCGGGGCGCGTACCTTGGCATGTCGTTCGCTAACTGAGAGAGCCGAACAGGTAAATGATCCGAAGCAGACAACTGGTAATGTCTTGCGCCGCCAAGCGAGTCCAACAGTGCGGCAGAGGGTCGCCTTGTGCTCAAGCTTCTCGACTTGCCGCGAAATTCCAATTAGCTTTACTGCATAGAAAATGCATGGAAAAGAGAAAGCCTCGGCAGTGCCGCCAGCGCTAATTGGCGGAATGTGCATTTTTGAAGTGACCGAATGGAGTTGAACATGGCCCAAAAAATGTTAGATGCAACATCATCCCAGTCAGCGACCGGACGGGTCCGGTCGGCGGGCAGGGCTGGGTGCCACGCCGCCTTGGTGGCGGTCCTTTTGACTGCGCTCTTGGCGGGTTGCAAGCCCCATACACAGAGTTCCGCGCCCGCGCGGGGCGGACGCGGAGGCGGTTTTGGTTCCAGCGTGGTCAGCACGGCCACGGCCACAATGGGCAGCATTGGCATTTACGTGAATGCGCTGGGCGTGGTGACTCCCCTGCAGACGGTCTCGATCAACAGCCGTGTGCAAGGCCAAATCATTGCCGTCAAGTATCGTGAGGGCCAGGATGTGAAGTCGGGGGATCCACTGGTTGAAATCGACCCTGGTCCCAGCCAGGCGGCGGTGACTCAGGCCGAGGGCCAACTCAAACGCGATGTTGCCCTTTTGAAGGACGCCAGACTGGATTTGGACCGATACAAGGAAGCCTTTGCCAGCAATGCCATTCCCAAACAGCAATTGGATACACAGACGGCGCTGGTGGAGCAAGACGAAGGCACGGTGGAGCTCGATCAGGGCATGCTGGACAATGCCCGGGTGCAGCTCGCTTACTGTCATATCACTGCGCCATTTTCCGGGCGCGTGGGTTTACGGCTGGTCGATGAGGGCAACATGGTGCAGGCCAGCAGCACAACCGCGCTGGTGGTGATCACGCAACTGCAGCCCATCACGGTGATTTTCAATGTGGCTGAGGATTACCTGCCGTCAATCCTCGTCCAATTGCGGGCTGGCAAAAAGCTCACCGTGGACGCCTTTGATCGCGCACAGACCAGGAAACTTGCCACCGGCACGCTGGAGGCCTTGGACAATCAAGTGGACACCACCAGCGGCACCTTGAAATTCCGGGCGATCTTTACCAACGATGATGAGGCGCTCTTCCCGAACCAGTTTGTCAACGCGCGCCTGCTGGTCCGGACGCTGGAAAATGCGACCCTTCTGCCGAACGCTGTAATCCAGCGCAACGCCGACGGTGCTTTCGTGTATTTGTTCAAGGCCGAGCCAGCCGCTCCGCCAACCAACACCGCGGCAGCGGTGGACCCCCCACATACCGGCAACGGGGAAGCCGGTGGCTCGCGCACCAACAGCGTCATGGGAACCGTCGCCATGCAAACCATCACCATGGAGACCACCGACGGCACCGTGTCGGCCGTGCAAGGCATCGACCCAGGCACCGTCGTGGTGGCGGACAATTTCAACCGGCTGACCGATGGCGCCAAAGTGGCGGTGCGCCCGGGGGGTTCCGGCGGGGGCCGGGGAGGGGGCGGGTCTGGGACCGGCGGCCACCGTCATAAGGATCAACCCGCCAAAGATCAACCCGCGCAATCGCAGTGAGCCCCTCACGTCCATTTATCATGCGGCCGGTGGCGACCGTGCTGCTCATGGTTGCCGTTACTTTGACGGGCATTATTTCCTATTTCATGCTGGCGGTCTCGGCTTTGCCGGAGGTGGATTATCCCACGATCCAAGTGGTGACCTTTTATCCCGGCTCCAGCCCGGATGTGACGGCCTCGGCGATCACGGCCCCGCTGGAGCGCCAGTTCGGCGAATTGCCCGGGTTGAACCAGATGACATCCATCAGTTCGGGCGGCAGTTCCATAATCACGCTCCAATTCGAGTTGAACCTGAACATTGACGTGGCCGAGCAGGAAGTGCAGGCGGCGATCAATGCCGCGCAAACGTACCTGCCCGCCGACCTGCCGTCGCCGCCGATCTACAGCAAATCCAATCCCGCTGACGCGCCCATCATGACCCTGGCCATTTCCTCCAAGGAGCTGCCCCTGCCGCAAGTTGAGGATTACACTGACACGCGGCTGGCCCAGAAGATTGCGCAGGTTTCAGGCGTGGGCTTGGTGACGATCAGCGGCGGACAAAAGCCCGCCGTGCGCGTGCAGGTCAACCCCACCCAGCTGCTGGCTTACGGCATCAGCCTGGACAATCTCCGCACCACGCTGCAGTCGGCCAGCGTGAACCAGGCCAAAGGAAATTTCGACGGGCAGCATCAGGCGTATGAAATCAACGCCAACGACCAGCTCGTCACCAGCAAGGACTACCAGTCCCTGGTGGTGGCTTACCGCAATGGGGCGCCGGTGATGCTTTCGGACGTGGCGCAGGTGGTGGACGACGTGGAGAACACCAAGCTCGCCGCGTGGAAGAACGAAACGCCCGCGGTGATCCTCAACATTCAGCGCCAGCCCGGCGCCAACATCATCCAAGTGGTTGATCACGTGAAGAAATTGCTGCCGCAATTAAAGGCCAACCTTCCGGCTTCAATGGATGTTTCGGTCCTCACCGACCGCACGACGACCATTCGCGCTTCAGTGCGCGACGTTCAATTCTCGCTGGTGCTGACTGTGGCGCTGGTGGTGATGGTGATCTTTTTGTTCCTGCGGAGCGCGGCGGCCACCTTTATTCCCAGTGTCGCCGTCCCGCTGTCGCTCGTCGGCACGCTGGGCATTATCTACCTGCTGGGGTTCAGCCTGAACAACCTCACGCTCATGGCGCTGACCATTTCGACCGGCTTTGTGGTGGATGACGCCATCGTGATGATCGAAAACATCTTCCGGTACATCGAACAAGGCGAGAAGCCGCTGGCCGCCGCCTTGAAGGGGGCGGAGCAGATTGGGTTCACCATCATATCGCTGACGATCTCGCTGATTGCCGGTCTTATTCCCTTGCTGTTCATGGGGGATGTGGTGGGCCGCTTGTTCCGTGAATTTGCGATCACGTTGAGCGTGACCATTCTGGTTTCCATGTGCGTGTCGCTATCGCTGACGCCGATGCTGTGTGCGCAAATCCTCAAGGCGAAGGGTGAGAAGAAACACGGCCGTTTTTATGAATCCTCGGAACGGGTTTTCAACCGCATCATTGCGCGCTATGGCCGGACGCTTCAATGGGTCTTCCAGCGCCAGACGGCCACGCTGCTGGTCGCCGTGGGCACACTCATCATGACCGTGCTGCTCTATATCCTTGTGCCCAAGGGATTCTTTCCCGTGCAGGATACCGGCGTGATCCAGGGCATTTCCGAGGCCGACGAAAGCGTCTCTTTTACTGCCATGGCCGAGCGGCAGCAGGACCTCGCACAGGTCATCCTCAAGGATCCGGCCGTGGAGAGTCTTTCGTCCTTTATTGGCGCGGATGGCATCAATTCCACCCTCAACAGTGGACGCATCCTGATCAATCTCAAGCCGCTGGCGATTCGAAAAACCAGCGCCAGCGATGTGATCCGCCGCTTGCAGCCGGAACTGGCCAAGGTGGACGGCATCACGCTGTTCATGCAGCCGGTGCAGGACCTCACCGTGGAAGATCGCGTGAGTTCCACGGAATACCAGTACACGCTCGAAGACGCCAGCGCCGACGAGTTGAACCTGTGGACGACCCGGCTGGTGGAGAAAATGAAGGAGCTGCCGGAGCTTCGCGATGTTGCCACCGACCAGCAGACCCACGGCTCGCAGACGATCCTGGTGATCGATCGCGTGACGGCGTCGCGGCTGGGGATTACGGCCTCGGCGATTGACAACTCACTTTACGACGCGTTCGGGCAGCGACAAATTTCGACGCTGTTCACCCAGTTGAATCAATACCATGTCATCCTGGAGGCCATGCCGGACTTTCAACGCAATCCGGCGAAGCTCAACGACATCTATGTAACCTCCACTTCCGGCACGGCCGTGCCCCTGAGCGCCTTCACACATTTTGAATCCGGGACCGAGCCATTGGCAGTCAATCATCAGGGCCAGTTTCCATCAGTCACGATTTCGTTCAATTTGGCACCCGGTGCGGCGCTGGGGGAAGCCACCAAGGCCATTGAGAAAGCGGAGAATGAGCTTGGCATGCCGGCCAGTGTTCAGGCGTCGTTTCAGGGGACCGCGCAGGCGTTCCTCGCCTCGCTGAAGAATGAGCCCTATCTCATCCTCGCGGCCATCATCACGGTGTACATCATCCTCGGCGTCCTGTACGAAAGTTATATCCATCCCATCACGATTCTCTCCACGCTGCCGTCGGCTGGCATGGGAGCCATTCTGGCGTTGTTTCTCACCGGCACGGAACTGGGCGTCGTCGCCCTCATTGGTATCATCCTGCTGATCGGGATTGTGCAGAAGAACGCGATCATGATGATCGATTTTGCGCTTGATTTGGAACGTAAGGAGAAAAAGCCGCCACAGGAGGCCATTTATCAGGCGTGTCTGCTTCGATTCCGTCCGATTTTGATGACCACGTTCGCGGCGATGTTCGGCGGGCTGCCGCTGGCGCTGGGCAACGGTGTTGGAGCGGAGCTGCGCAAGCCCCTGGGCATCGCCATCGTCGGCGGCTTGATTGTCAGCCAGGTATTGACGCTTTACACCACGCCGGTCATTTATCTTTTCTTTGGCCGGCTGGCAAAGAAAATTGCACCGGCGACGGCGCCGGTTCCCGGTGAAGCCGCCCCGTCCACGCAGCCCACATGAACACGGGTGCGTATCACAGCCATTCCGGGTCGCCACTTCGCGCGGCGCGCGGCCTGGGCGCCGTTTTTTGGCGGCCAGGCCGTGTGAGGGTCATGTCCGTCCTTTCCGCGGCGGCGCTGAAGCGGCCTGAAGGCCGCGCGCCGGTGTTCACCCTGCGCGCATGAATATTTCGGCGCCATTCATTCACCGGTCGGTCGGCACGACGTTGCTGACGGTGGCGATTGCGCTGGCCGGCGCGGTGGCCTATTTGCATCTGCCCGTGGCTCCCCTGCCGCAGGTGGATTTTCCCACCATCAGCATTGGTGCCTCGCTGCCGGGAGCCAGTCCGGAAATCATGGCGTCGTCGGTGGCCGCGCCGTTGGAACGGCAGCTCGGCCACATCGCCGGCGTCACGGAAATGACGTCGTCCAGCACTCTGGGGACGACGTCGATCACGCTGCAATTTGACCTGACCCGAGACATCAACGGCGCCGCGCGCGACGTCGAGGCGGCCATCAACGCGGCCCGCGCCTTCCTGCCGGCCAATCTTCCGAGCAATCCCAGCTACCGCAAGGTCAACCCCGCCGACGCGCCCATTATGATTGTGGCGCTGACATCCGACATTTATGACCGCGGGCAACTGTATGACGATGCCTCCACGATCATACAGCAGCGCCTCTTGCAGATCGAGGGGGTGGGCCAGGTGAACATCGGCGGCGGCGCGCTGCCGGCGGTGCGCGCGGAAGTGGATCCCACCCTCTTGAACAGCTTCGGCATCAGTTTGACCGACGTGGCCACGGCGCTGGCGAATGAGAACGCGAACCTGGCCAAAGGCCAGTTGTCCAACGGCCGGACCACCGCCGACATCGTGGACAATGACCAACTGTTGCATGCGGTGGATTATCGGCCGTTGATCGTTGCCTATCACAACGGTGCGCCGGTGCGGCTTTCGGACGTGGCCAAAGTGCAGGACGGCGTGGAGAACAATCGCACAGCGGGCTATTTAAACGGCAAACCCGCCATTCCGCTGATTATCTTCCGCGAGCCCGGGGCCAACATCATTGAGACGGTGGACCGTATCAAGGCCGCGCTGCCCTCGCTGGAAGCGTCGATGCCGGCTGGCGTGAATTTTGACATCGTGCTTGACCGAACCACGACGATCCGCGCGTCGGTAGCTGAAATTGAACGGACGCTGCTCATTTCCATCGCCCTGGTCATTTTGGTCGTGTTCGTGTTCTTGCGCAGCCCGCGGGCGACGCTGATTCCCGCCGTGGTGGTGCCGGTGTCGTTGATTGGTACTTTTGGGGTGATGTATCTCTGCGGTTACAGCGTGGACAATCTTTCGCTGATGGCCCTGACCATTTCGACGGGTTTCGTGGTGGATGATGCCATCGTGGTGATCGAAAACGTCTCCCGCCATTTGGAAATGGGCATGAAACCGATGGACGCGGCGCTCAAGGGCGCGCGCGAAGTGGGGTTCACCGTGCTTTCCATCAGCATCTCTCTGGTGGTGGTCTTCATCCCGCTGCTGCTCATGGGCGGCATTGTGGGCCGGCTCTTCCGCGAATTCGCGGTCGTGCTTTCCACGGCCATCCTGGTCTCGCTGGTGATTTCGCTCACCACGACCGCCATGATGTGTTCGCGCCTGCTGCGGCGTCAAGACCCGGAGGATCACGGAAAGTTATACCAGGCCAACGAAAAGGCATTCAAGGCCGTCCTGAACTTGTATGACCGCTGTCTGCAGGTCGTGTTGCGGCATCCAGCCATCACGCTGATCGTGCTGGTGCTGACGGTCGCACTGAACGTCTTTCTCTTCATCATCATACCCAAGGGTTTTTTTCCGCAGCAGGATAACGGCACGGCCATGGGCGGCCTGCAGGGTTCGCAAGACGCATCCTTTCTTTCGATGCAGGCCGCCACGGCGCGCGCTGCGAATCTGATCAAGACGGATCCCGCGGTGGCCAATGTCATTGCCTTCACGGGGGGCGGCGGCGCCGCGAACAGCGGCTTTGTCTTCGTGGCGCTGAAACCGCTGGCTGAGCGAAAAATCCGCTCCGATCAGGTGATTACGCGGCTGCGACCGATACTCGCGGCCATCCCGGGCGCCTCGGTGTTCATGCAGCCTGGACAGGACCTGCGCATCGGCGGACGGCAAAGCAACGCCCAATACCAATACACCATCCAGAGCGACAATCTGGATGACCTGGTCAAGTGGGGACCGATTTTGCTCGAGAACATGAAGAAGCTGCCCGGCTTTACGGAAGTCAATACGGACCAGCAAAATCAGGGGCTGCAGGCTTCGCTGGTTTATGACCGGCGCACTGCGGCCCGGCTGGGCATTTCACCGCAGACGATCGACAGCACGTTGTACGATGCCTTTGGCCAGGCGCAGGTTTCGGTCATGTACACCCCCATGAACCAGTACCACGTGGTAATGGAAGCGGCGCCGCAGTTCTGGCAGGGGCCGCAGGGGTTGGATGCCATTTACATGCATGCCACCAACCAGACCGCCATGGTGCCGCTCTCGGCCATCGCGCATTATGAACCGACCACCGCGCCGATTGCCGTCAATCACCAGGGGCAGTTTCCCTCGGTCACCATTTCCTTCAATCTCGTTCCGGGCATGGCCTTGAGCGATGCGGTCAGGGAAATCAACCAGATGGAACAGGACGAAAAAATGCCCAATACCATTCATGCGAATTTTTCCGGGGCATTGCAGGCGTATCAGCAGTCGCTTTCCTCCGAGCCGTTGCTGATTCTGGCGGCGCTCTTTGCGGTTTACATTGTGCTGGGCATCCTTTACGAGAGCCTGATTCACCCGATCACCATTATCCTGACCCTGCCCTCGGCCGGCGTAGGGTCACTGCTGGCGCTGATGATCGCGAGCAAGACGTCGATGGCCCTGGGCGGACAGGAAATCGATTTGAGCATGATTGCCATCATCGGAATCCTCCTGCTCATTGGCATCGTTAAAAAGAACGCGATCATGATGGTGGACTTCGCGCTGTCCGCCGAGCGCGAGCAGGGCAAGGCACCACGCGAGGCCATTCACGAGGCGTGTCTGCTGCGTTTCCGCCCCATCCTGATGACGAGCATGTCGGCCATCTTCGGAGCCCTGCCTTTGATCCTGAGCACCGCCACCGGTTCGGAGCTTCGGCGGCCGCTGGGCATTACCATCGTGGGCGGTTTGATCATGAGCCAGGCCTTGACGATGTTTACCACCCCGGTGGTCTATTTGTACCTGGACCGCTGGAGCGTCTGGTGGAGCGGAAAACACCCGAAGAAAGTGACCCCCAACTTGGTGTCCGGGGCGGTGCTGAATTGAGCAAGAATTGTCATGAAACTGCATCAATCTCGTATAAAATGGCCAGGCAGTCGGACGAGCGGCGCAGGGATGCGACTGAGTGCTTTCGCGGCTTATGCTGGAAAAACATGGGCGGGACGCCCGCGCCACTTCGGGGCCTTCCTGGCCGGCGCGCTGCTTTTTACCGGTTGCAATTTCGCACCGCATTACCAAAAGCCGCCGGTGGAGGCCCCGACCGCCTTCAAGGAGATGTCGCCCGCCCAAGCCAAAGAAACCGACGGCTGGAAGACGGCCACACCGCAAGAAAACGCCTTGCGCGGCAACTGGTGGGAAATGTTTCAGCAACCCGAACTGAACGCTTTGGAAGAACAGATCACGATCACCAACAACCAGACCCTCGCCGCCGCCTTCCAAAACTTCCTGATTGCGCGCGACATCATGAAAGAAACGCGCACCGAATATTTTCCCACCGTGTCGGCGGAACCCAGCGGTACCGTCTCACGATCCAATCTGCAGTTGCCGGGCAATGTGGGCTTTACCGGCGGTGGCAGCGCCGGGGAGAAGGTCCGCAGTTACACGCTCCCCTTGGATGCCTCGTGGCAGCCGGATTTCTGGGGCAGCATCCGTAATGCCGTAAAGGCCAACGCACTTGAGGCGCAGGCCACGCTCGGAGACTTGGAAAACATGCGCCTGACGGTTCAGGCTGAACTGGCGCTGGATTACTTCCAGTTGCGCGAACAGGATTCGCAAAAGGAGCTCCTGGACGCCACCGTCGTAGCTTACCGGGATTCCCTGAACCTGACGCGCGTTCTGCACAAGACCGGCATCGACTCCGATCAGGACGTGGCGCAGGCGGAAACGCAACTGAACACCACCCTGGCGCAGGACACCGACCTGGGCATTCTGCGGGCGCAATTGGAACATGCCATCGCCACGCTGCTCGGCAAGCCGGCCTCGGAATTCTGGCTGAGGACCAACGCTTTGACGGCCAAGCCCATCGCCATTCCTTACGGGGTGCCTTCGCAATTGCTGGAGCGCCGGCCGGACGTTGCCGCTGCGGAACGGCGGGTGGCCGAGGCCAATGCGCAGATCGGCGTCGCCCGCGCCGCTTTTTTCCCCACCATCACCCTCAGCGGCGACATTGGTCTCGAAGGCGAGCGTATCGGCAGCCTCTCCTCCGGGCCGGCATTGGCATGGTCGGTTGGGGCGGGGGCGGCTGAGACTTTGTTCGACGCGGGGCGGCGCAATTATGTGACCAAACAGGCCTGGGCGTCGTACCGGCAACAGGTGGCCAATTACCGCCAGACCGTGCTGACGGCCATCCAAGGCGTGGAAGACAACTTGGCTGAGCTGCGCGTGCTGTCGCAGGAATTGAAACAGCAAACTGACGCCGTGGCTTCCTCGCGGCGCTATTTGGTCCTGGCCCAGGCCCGCTATCGGCTCGGTGTTGACAGTTACCTCAATGTAATCACGGCGCAAACAACGCTGTTGGGCAATCAGCGCACTGAGTTGAACCTGCAAGAGGAACAGATCACCACGAGCGTGCAATTGATCGAAGACCTGGGCGGCGGCTGGAATGGTTCATTGACGGCTACAGCGGTGGCGCGCTGACACAAGACGGCAATCCGCCGGATCAGGGGGATCGGAGCCGCGATTTCCTGGCTCCGGCTTTCTTATTCGATTCGAGCATTTTGCTGGATTCCGTGTCCGCCGCAACCTGATTGCGCACCGGCACGCTGAACGTGGTCGTGCTGTAGCGATTCAGCTTGATGAAGAGACGCTTGGACGGATGGTCGTCCTTTCCCAGGCGCGATTTAATCTTCATAACATTTGCGGGTTCCCAGCGTCCTTTTCAGGGTCCTTCCGAGCATGCACCAAGCCCGCTAGCGAGGATTGTGCCAACCCTTTTTGCATGAGGTTTCTTGCATTTTTGGAATCCTCATTCCGCTGTAGAGATCTAAACAGCAAAGGAAGTTGGCCAAGGGTGTAAATTAACTTTACAGTTTGTTTTTTTGCCCGGTCGGCAATACTTCTGTAAACTATTCTTTTCGAGTGCCTTTGGCAGGAGCCAGTTTGGCATGTCAGTTGCATATTGAGTGGTGGCGAGCGCGGTTTGGGGATTCCAAATCCGCAGCCGCCAAGAGACGGTTGGAATGCAAAATTTATGCAAGATTGACGTGGAACCGGAGTATAATTAAGAGAGTATGAGTACGAACAAATGCATCTTGGCAATCGGCAGTGCGGCAATCTTGCTGACTGGCTGCCAGAATCCTGATGGTACACAAAACAACACTGGCACCGGGGCTCTGGTGGGGGGCGCTTTGGGCGCTCTGACCGGCGCAGCAATCGGCGGCGGCCGGCACGGCGGACAGGATGCTCTGTTGGGCGCGGCCGCTGGTGTAGTGGCAGGAGGTCTGATTGGCTACTCGATGGACCGGGAACAGGAGGCACGGCTAAAGGCGCAAGCGCCTCAGACTTATGCGCACGTAGACCAGGGCCAGCCGTTGACAGTGGCTGACGTCAAGGCCCTGTTCAAGGCAGGCATCACCGAAGACGTCGTCATCAGCCAGATCAGCAGTTCCCACACGGTATTTCATTTGAGTTCGGCCGATATTATCGATCTGCGCGACGCCGGTGTGACGGACAAGGTGATCGACTACATGATCAACACGGCCAGCATGGCTGCCGCCGCGCCGCAACCGGCGCCGGCGCCGGTTGTTGATCAGGCACCACCGCCCATGCCGGTGGAAACGGTCGCGGTTGCGCCGGGCCCGGGTTTTGTATGGGTGGGGGGCGAATACGTCTGGCAGGGCGGGGGCTGGGTCTGGATTGGCGGCCATTGGATGCTTCCGCCGAATCCGGGCGCCGTGTGGGTGTTGGGTCGTTCGTGGCATGACCGCTACGGGTGGCATCACGAACGCGGATACTGGCGGTGAGGCCGTTCGCGACCGCCCGCTTTGCATCCGCGGGCGGAACGCGGCTGGGTGCAAGCGCACGCCGGGGCGGGGGAGTAATCCGATTTTTGGAAGGTGGCCGGTCGCCAGACTATTGCCGCGGCTGACCATCCAGAGTATCCCATAAACTGTAACCTCGATCCATGAAGCCGGTTTCGCTGGTCCCATGACCTCTGCCGTTAAATTCCGCCTGGCGGCCCTGGGGGCTGCCGCCGCCGTCATGGGCATGCTGATTGCGTACGTCACGCTCAATACCCAGCGGCAGGGTGCGGACCTGCGCGCCAAACTCGACGAGGTGGAATCCCAAAGTTCCAGCATGGCGGACCACTTCAAGGACCTGCTCCGGGAGAGCAGCGACAAGCTCGCCCGTTACCGGAGCATGGGGGATGAAGCCGCTTGGAATGATTTCCTCAAGTCCAACGATGAATTGAGCGGCTGGATCCAAAGCCAGCTCGCGGGGCCGGTCACGCCTCGGGAGCGGGAGATTCTGAGGCAAATGAACGCCGACTATGGCGACTACATGCAGATGGTGGGCGAAGTGCGGAATAAAATTCGGGCCTCCGGTCCGGAAGGGAATCCCACTCCGGAAAAATTAAGCCAGACGCGGCGGCGGCTCTTTGATTTGGGGCAGGAACTTTCGCAGGCGCACCTGGACCTCAGGAAACAGCTTCTGGTCGAGGCCCATCAAATGGTCCGGCGCTTGTACACAACCATTCTCGGCGCCCTCCTGCTGCTGTTCCTCTCGGTCATCGGCCTGGCGGTGTTCGTGTATCGCGACATGATCGCGCCGCTGCAAAGTAAGCTCGTGGAAACCCAGGCCATGGTGAACCAGCGAGAAAAGCTGGCGTCGCTGGGCCTGCTCGCTGCAGGCGTGGCGCATGAAATCCGGAATCCGCTGACCGCCATCAAGGCGGCCCTGTTTACCCAGCAGAAGCGGCTCGCCGTCGGTTCGCCGGAGCATCACGACGTCAAGGTGGTCGAACGTGAAATTGTCCGGCTGGAACGCATCGTCAATGACTTTCTCCAGTTTGCGCGGCCGGCGGAACCCGAGCCGGTAATCATCGCCGCGGACTTGCTGTTGCTCGAGACCAAACTCTTCTTCACGCCCCAGCTTGAAAAGATCCGTATTCAAATGACCTTGGAGCCGTCGGCGCCCATGTATGTCAAGGTGGACCCGGCGCAAATGAAACAGGTGTTGATCAATCTGGTGCAAAACGCCGCCGACAGCATCGGCCAGGACGGCACTATCATTCTGCGCGCGCGGCAGGCGCGCAAACCCCTGCTCAACGGCGAAAAAAGCACCGTCCTGCTCGAGGTGGCGGACACCGGCCAGGGCATCCCCCCCGAGGCGCAGAAGCGGCTGTTTGATCCCTTTTTTACCACCAAGGAAAATGGCACCGGTCTGGGTCTGTCCATCGCGGCGCGGATTGTGCAAAAGCACGGCGGGGTCCTGCAATATCAAACGCAGGTGAATCGCGGCACAACTTTTGGTATTCTGCTGCCCCAGGCAAACACATGAATGCACCCGCCAAGATTCTGCTTATTGATGACGATCCCGGGATCGTGGACACCCTCTCTCGCCTCATGACCGATGAGGGCTATGAGGTCGCCGTCGAGAAACGGGGCGACGAGGGCTTTGCCCGCGCCGCCAGCGACTCCTTCAACGTCGTGGTCACCGACCTGAAGATGCCCGGGCTCAGCGGGCTGGAACTGGTGCGGCAGTTGCATGTCGCCCGTCCGCGGCTACCGATCATA
Organism: Verrucomicrobiota bacterium; assembly: GCA_049509875.1. Lineage (GTDB taxonomy): Bacteria > Verrucomicrobiota > Verrucomicrobiia > Limisphaerales > UBA11358 > UBA11358. Next base: position 21,959 of record JBEKZM010000051.1, read on the forward strand.
CTGATCACGGCCTTTGGCACCACCCAGACGGCGATCGAGGCGACCAAATTTGGCGCCTACGACTATCTGCTCAAGCCCTTTGAAATTCCGCAGCTTCTGGACCTGATCCATCGCGCCGTCAACAGCAATCGTCTCATGTCCGAGCCGGTGACGCTGGGCCAGCCCGGTGCCGCGCGCGATGCCATCGTGGGCCAAAGCCCGGCCATGCAGAACATCTACAAGGAAATTGGCCGCATCGCCGCCAAGCCGGTGAATGTGCTGATCCGCGGCGAGACCGGGACCGGAAAGGAATTGATCGCGCGCGCCGTTTACCAGAACAGCGATCGGGCCAATGCGCCCTTCGTGGCCATCAACTGCGCCGCGATCCCTGAGACGCTGCTGGAAAGCGAGCTGTTCGGCAACGAGCGCGGCGCGTTCACCGGCGCCACGGGACAGCGCATCGGCCGATTCGAACAGGCCAACCACGGGACCATCTTTCTGGATGAAATCGGCGACATGACGCTGAGCACGCAGGTGAAATTGCTCCGCGTGCTCCAGGAAAAATGCCTGCAGCGGCTGGGCGGGCGCGAGACCATCCCGGTGGACGTCCGCGTGTTGGCGGCGACGCATCACGATTTGGAATCCGCCATTCGCGAAAAAACGTTTCGCGAGGACCTCTATTACCGGCTCAACGTGGTTGTTGTCACGCTGCCCCCGCTGCGCCAGCGCAAGGAGGACATACCCGCTTTGGTGCGGTACTTTCTGAGCAAATACGGTCCGGAGCTGGGCAACGTCGGCCCCTCGATTCATGCGGACGCCATGGAATTTCTGCAGTCCCATTCCTGGCCGGGCAATGTGCGCGAGCTGGAAAACGCCATCCGCAAGGCGCTCCTGCTCGCCCAGGGTTATACCGTCAACGAGGACCATGTGCGCGCGGCGCTGCACAAGGTGGCCGGCGCCGCGCCAGCCGCCGGCCAGACCATGCCGGAATATATTGCCGGCCTACTGGCCGCCGCCCAGCGGGGTGAAATGACCGATGTGCATGGGCGTCTCCTGGAATCCGCCGAGCGGGAACTCTTCCGGCAAGCCATTGAACTGGCACACGGCAACCAGGCCAAGGCCGCGCGCTGGCTGGGCGTTTCGCGCATCACCATGAAGGCCAAGCTCGTCCAATTCGGCTTCCATCCCGGCACGGACAACGACGCGGCGGGATGGTAGGAGCGCCGGTCTCCAGACCCGGCCTGAAAGGGCGATGATGATTGTTGATTCGCCGCGTCTTGGACTGCGGCGGGAAGCGAAGCGCCACGCCGCTATGGCATGCAAGGCGCGCCAGCGATTATTCGAGAAGAGTCGCGCGCATCACACCCGGCGGACCACTTTAAGCCCGTTCACTCCCGCCCAAATTATTTTCGCTTCCCATGCACCTTGGCCGCCACCTTCAACCGCAGGCCGTTCAGCCGGATGAAGCCGGTGGCGTCGTCCTGATTGTAGGCTTTCGTCGGATCGGCTTCCATGGTGGCAATGTGCGGATTGTAAAGGCTGACCGGCGATTTTCGGCCGGCAACCATGAGGTTGCCCTTGTACAGCTTCACGCGCACCGTGCCGGTGACGTTCTTCTGGCTTTCCTCGACGTACGCCTGCAAGGCGTAACGTTCGGGCGCATACCAGAAGCCGTTATAGACCAGGGCGGCATATTGGGGGATCAACGCGTCGCGCTGGTGCATCACTTCGCGGTCCATCGTGAGACTCTCCATCTGACGATGGGCAAAGTGCAGGACTGCCCCGCCGGGCGTCTCATACACGCCGCGTGATTTCATGCCCACAAAGCGGTTTTCCACCATGTCCACCCGGCCCACACCGTGTTTGCCGCCAACCTGGTTCAGCGCGCGCATGACCCCGAGCGGATTCAGCTTCCGGCCGTTTACGGCCACGCAGTCGCCTTTGACGAAATCCAGTTCCACGAATTCCGGCCGGTTGGGCGCGTCCTCGGGCAGCACGGAGAGCGTGGTGAAATACTCGCGATTCTTGAGGTCGTAACTGTCGTACCACGGATCTTCGAGGATGCCGGCTTCATAGGAAATGTGGAGGAGGTTGCGGTCCATCGAATAGGGCTTCCGGGCGCTCGCCTTCACCGGAATCCTGTGCCGGGCGCAATAATCGATCATCTCCTGCCGGCCCGGGAATTCGCTGCGATAGCGCTCGTCCCGCCACGGGGCGATCACCTTCAAATCCGGCGCCAGCGCGGCGGCGGTAAGTTCAAAGCGCACCTGGTCGTTGCCCTTGCCGGTGGCACCGTGCGCGATGGCGTCGGCTTTTTCCTTTCGGGCGATTTCCACCATCCGTTTGGCTATCAGCGGCCGCGCGATGCTCGTGCCCAGAAAATACTGGCCCTCGTAAATGGCGCCGGCGCGAATGATGGGAAAGATGAAGTCGCGCGCGAATTCCTCCTGCAAATCGTCGATGTAAATCCTGGAGGCGCCGGTCTTTTTGGCCTTGGCTTCGAGCCCGGTCAATTCATCTTCCTGGCCGATGTCGGCGCAAAAGGCGATCATTTCGGCGTCATATTTTTCCTTGATCCAGGAAAGCAGGACGGACGTGTCGAGTCCGCCGGAGTATGCGAGAACAATTTTCATGCGGCGGACAGTTTAGCCGCTAGAGTGGCGCCGGCGCAAAGCGGAAATGAGGCCTTCACTCCCAGCCGTGCATGGAATCGTAGCGGAAGGTCATCTCATTGGTGTTGTAGGCCTTGTACCATTTGACATGGCCGTCGGCGAAAAGGACGTCCTGTCCCAGCGAATGTATCTGCCAAAGTTCGAACGGCGATCCATTGACGGCTCCGCCAACGCAGTTTTGCGTGTAATCGTCTTTGTCCGCATCCAATGGGTCAAAACTACCGCCCATGCCTTCGCCCGAGGTCTGGTGCGGTATGCCGCAGGTGTCCCCCGAGAGCACGTATGCGGACGGAAATAAAATGGAAGTGCCTTTAACAGAAGCGAAGTCGCCCGCCACCACAAAGGCCGCCCGGACGCCATTGAAGTAATTGAACGGTCCGCGCATATTTACCGGGAGTTGTACGTTGCCGGGACAATTATAGACGTTGGTGTTTCCGACATTGGGAAAAATTTGTTCCATCCAACTGGCTTTTCCGGAACCGTTCGGAGGCTGGGCATCCGTGGCGCCCCAATAAATATCCGTGCCTGACTCGGGAAAATTCTCGCCATTATCGTCGGCAAACATGCGCATGCCGAGCCCGATCTGGCGGAGATTGGAGGTGCAACTCGTGGTCCAGGCGCGTTGTTTGGCCGACGCGAGTGCCGGCAGCAGCAGCGCGGCGAGAATCGCGATGATCGCAATGACCACCAGCAATTCAATCAGCGTGAAGGCGGTCGCGATGCGCCCGACTCCGACCGCAAGGCCGGCGTCCATTGGTCTGGATTTGGCTGTTTTCATTTTATCCATACAGTTACTACCGGTGAGGGCGGTGAAACTTGCGCAAATATTCTGAAATCTTGGGCCCACCGATTTCTGCCCAGCCCGCCGGCGCCGCTTATTCCCAGCCGTGCATCGAATCGTAACGAAAGGTCATCTCGTTCGTATCATAGCTATTTTATTTTTCCGAGTCATGCTCAAATTAAGTCGGGCTCGCCCGGCCGAGGTTTCAATTTCTTTTTCCAGTCGGCCGGTGGCGGCGGCGCAGGCAGCCGGGCCAGAATGGCGAGCACAACGAGCAGTTCCACCAGCATGAATCCATTCCGCGGTGCCACCGAATCAGCTCGCGGTTCCACACGAATTTCATCCGGCATTCCCGTCTCGTTGTGTCGCCAAAATCGACCCCACTTTTATGTGGCACTCTTGACCACCAGCATTTCGGTTTGGTCTTCGTCGGGCTCCAGCGTCAGTCCCAGGTCGTCGAGGATCTTTTTGACGGCGTCGGCGGCGGTGGCCTCGTTCTGCAATTGCCGCATCATTTGGGGGCCCCAATCGACGGAAAAATCGTAGTAATTGGTCAGGGTGGTCTTGTCCACCACCGGCAGCTTCGTGACCTGTTCCAGGCCGCGGAGGAGGTCCTGCACGCGCACATGAGTGAAATGGAGCTTTCCATTGTCCAGGTGCACGTCTTCGCTGGCGGCCGCACTGACCGTCAATCGGGACGATGAGGCATCGTTGGTTTTGAGTTCCAGCACCTCCGTATCGCGCAATTCAGTCCGGGCCACCAAACCGAGCTTCTGGCGGAGGACCGACTGCAGCCGTTGTCGTTGGTCGCCGGTCGCGGTCACCAGAAAGTCGAAATTGGTTTTCGGCGCGGTCGCCGGCAGCACCACGCGATCGGCGCTTTTTTCATAAGCCGCGCCAAACAGGTCCTGCAGGGACACGTTGCGTCCCATCATCCGCCAAACGGGCTTGCCAAACCGTGGCGCCGAACCCCACAGGACACCCTTGCGGGCGGCTTTGGGAAAATGCGTGGGGCGGACCACCACTAGCCCGAAGGGAGCCGCCTGCAGGCTGCGCTCATTCATGGCGAAATAGGCCTCCTTGACCGACGGAAAGAACGACAGTTTCGCGGCGACCGCCGCCAGGATCACCGCCACGCCCAAGACGGCGGTCACCACTTTCGATTTCGTTCCGGACCAGGCCATGATCTATTCTCTTTCCGCGACGATCGCTGGTGGGAATGCCACCGAGGTCGGTGCGGGTCTGCTTCACGTTTGGTTCACCGGGTTCATTGGCCGGTGGTCATCTTGACTGAAGTCCGCTGCGCCATCCAGTTCCAGTCGATTTCGTTCGCGTCGTCCTGGGCGACCGGCTTGGCCTGCCATTTGTGAATCTCCGAATGCCCATCCGCATAAGCCAGACCGCAGGCCCCGTTGTGGTAGGAACCGGGCGCGTCTTTCCATTCCGCATCCGCCATCGTAAACGCAAACGCGGCGTCGTTGAGGCCGTTGGGATCTTCATCCACCAGCACCCACAGCATGCTGGGCCCCGGCGCGCCAATGGTCGAGGCCTTGCCGTAAGTCGCATAGGGATCATCGTGCCTGTTTTGCGTGTAAACTCCGGTCAACCAAGGGCCGCTGACAGGCAGGTTCGGCACGCCCGAGTGGGGTGAACCGTACCCGTCAGTATAACCGGGATCCACTGTGCCAACGGACTGGCTCATCGAGAAAGTCCGCGCCGAGGGCACGGTCTTGCCCAAATTCATTGGGGCGGTGCCTTGGTAGAGGCCATAGCGTGTATCGGCCGGGCAACGGAACAACGTGACGTTCCCGCCCAGATAATTGATCAGCAGGGAACGGGCGGGGTCTTTGATGACGTCGGGATCAAACTCCTGGGGGTCGCCGATGCCCGCCCGGCCGGATACCCAGTTGTACCCGGCGTTGGTGTTGCCGTCGTCGGGGTTGGGTGGAAAGAAATCATGGTTGTCGCTGACGTACATGAGCATGCCCGTCATCATCTGCTTGCCGTTGTTCAGGCAGAGCGAGCCCTGGGCTTTTTGTTTGGCCTTGGACAAGGCCGGAAACAGCAGTGCCGCCAGTATGGCAATGATCGCGATGACCACGAGCAATTCGATTAGCGTGAAGGCGTGCTGCAGCCTGGTCAAATTAGCCCCCCGCCCGACATCGTTTTGGTGTGTTTGCTTCAGCTTCATAATTAGACTCCCAACTATATATACAAGGACTGGAACAATTCGTTACAAAGAAAGTGAATCTTTATAAACCGCCCTCCGGCCGGCCGCAAATCGATGGTGCTTGGATCGTGAATCGTCATGAAACGTTTAAGCCTGCTTTTCATAGACACCGGAACCGCCGATTTTTGTGCGTCGGCAAGCGGACGTGGAGGATCGTCCGCTTTCCTCCCGATCCGGCCAATGGAAAAGCCAGCGTGGCGATGGAGGCATTGCGGACGAGGCACCAGTGATGCCGCTCACGCAGCCAAACCGGCAATCTCTTGACATACCTTGCCACGCTTGCAAAAATCTTCGCGCGATATCCATTTGACCTGCAATGAACAGGTCCACCTTTCACTTTGCAAATTCTCGAGAAAACCGCACGCACGATGCCGATTCACCATGACTAAAATCATTGTTATTATTTTGTTGGGCCTGGCTGTTCAAGCGCCGGTCCGCGCCGGTGACCTGCTTGAATACGTCAATATCCTTCAAGGAACGGATTCACATGTTGATTTGTCCCATGGCAACACCCTCCCGCTGGTGGGTGCGCCGTGGGGGATGATTGATTGGTCCATGGAAAATGGCGATGGGAGCTGGTATTTTCAGACGAACGGCGACATTGACGGGTTTCGGGCCACGCATCAACCCAGTCCATGGATCAGCGATTTTGGCCAGTTTGTGTTGATGCCCCAGACGGGCGATTTGCAGATGGATGCCAAGGCCCGCATGTCCACCTACGACACTAGCACCGCCATTTTGCGGCCTGATTACGAAAAGCTGGATCTCAAGAAAGGCGGCATCACCGCTGAACTGACCGCCACGGAAAGAGCCGCTGTGTTTCGCCTGACCTACCATGAAGGGCAAACAGGAAGACTGGTGATCAACGCCTCCGGGGCCTCTGAAATCAGCATTGAAGGCCGCACCATCCGCGGCGTGAGCCGCGCCAACAGTGGCGGCGTGTCCGGTAATTTTGGCTCGTACTTCGTCATTGAACTAGATCGCGATTTTTCCAAGAGCGACGTCATGGTCAAGAATAATGCGGATGGCTCTCCCTCTGGCAAAGGTACCAATGTGGCAGCGTATGTGGAATTTCAAACCTCATCGGACGCGCCCGTCGCACTCCGGGTGGGCACCTCCCTGATTAGTTCGGACCAGGCCGAACAAAACCTGAAGGCCGAAACCGATGGCGGTTTCGATGCGGTACATGCCCGGGTTCAAAAAATATGGGAATCCAATCTTGGCGAGGTCCAAATCGAGGCCAGCGAAGCCCAGAAGAAGACGTTTTATTCCTGCCTTTATCATGCCCAAATGTTTCCCCATCGGCTCTACGAAGTGGATGCCGCGGGCAAAACGGTCCATTACAGCCCCTATGATGGCCAAATTCACGAAGGCGTGCTTTACGGTGACATCGGCCTCTGGGATGCCTTCCGCACCACCTTTCCCTTGATTACCATTCTATATCCGGCGCAACTCAATGAAATCTTGCAGGGTTTTGTGAACGCCACGGTCGAAGGGGGAACCATTCCGGAGTGGCCCAGCCCCGGTTATCGCGATTGCATGATCGGCCAGCACAGTGCCGCGATTTTTGCGGACGCGGTGGTAAAAGGCCAGCGGGATTTCGATGTCGCCAAGGCTTATGAATCGCTGCGGAAAAGCGCCTTTGAGCCGCCTGTCGCCGGTGTGCTGGTCCGAAGTGGGCTGGCCGATTATGTCAAACTGGGTTACATCCCGAATGGGGCCAGCACCTATGCCGTTTCCGCAACGCTTGACTATGCCTATGACGACTGGTGCGTGGCGCAGATTGCCCAGGCAGAAAATCACCCGGAGGATTACAAATTGCTCATGGCCCGTGCTCAAAATTATCGTCTCCTTTGGGATCCAAGCGTTGGCTTCATGCGTCCCAAAGACGCCGATGGCCATTGGGTTGAGCCGTTCGACCAATTCGGCTGGGGCGGCCCTTATGCCGAAGGCGGACCCTGGCAGTGCAGTTTCTTTGTTCCGCATGACACTGCCGGCTTGGCCAATCTGGCCGGGGGGCCGGACAAGCTGGTGGCAAAATTGGATGAAATGTTGGGCCTGCCGCCGGTCTTCCATAAAGGAGGTTATGGCGGCATCATCCACGAAATGAGGGAAATGGGCATTGCCAAGTTTGGGCAATATGACCAAGGCAACCAACCGGGGTTTGACTCGCTTTATCTGTTTGCCGCTGTGGGACAGCCCTGGCAGACCGAATATTGGACCCGGCGCGTCTGTGCGGAATTGTTCAACTCCAGCGCGGCGGGATTTCCCGGTGACGAGGATAACGGCTCCATGGCGAGCTGGTACGTGCTGAGTTCCATTGGCTTTTATCCGCTCTGTCCCGGCACGACAGAATATGTGTTCACCAGCCCTGCGTTTGCAAAAATCACTTTGCGGCTGCCCGGAAATAAAACCTTCGTCATCACCGCTTCATCTAATAACCAGAAAAATGTCTATGTTCAAAAGCGACAGCTAAACGGCAAAGCGGTTGGCCGGACTTGGATCACCCACGATGATATCATTCAAGGCGGAGAATTGCACTTGGAGATGGGGCCAAATGCGAACATCCAGCACCTCTCGGAGGAGGATTTGCCTTATTCCGCCTCGCGTTAGAATTAACTTGGTTTTCTGACGCTCAGGGCGCCATTTTGGCATTTTGGTTGCTGCAGAGAACGACAAGACGACACTGGCATGCGGGTGCGGCACACGGCGCCAGTTGTAAATCGTTAAATGTTAGCAAGCTGCGCATGAAGAGTGGTGCGAGCGATTGAAATGTCAGAAGATGGTAAAACCCACAAATAAGACAGTCTTTTGATAAACTCAGAAGCAACGTCCGGCCTTGTAGCAGATCGGAAAGCAGCTGCCTGTTTTCTTGGGGTGGTTTTGTTCGGACTGCTCGCGTTGGCAGAAAATGCCCAGGGAAACTCCATTCTTATAAACGGTTCCAGCTTGAGCTGGAGCGCGCTGACGACAGGGTCCGGAACCGGCGGGATGGCCAGCTCAAGCGACACCATCATTCTGTTTGGAGGCGCAACGCTGACGGTGGACATTGCCAATGCAGTTTGCGCTTCAATTCAATTGGGCACATCCTCCGCAGGACAACCGGGGCCTGGGAATCTTGTCTTCAATGCTGGCTCTCAGGTGACTGTTTCCGGAGCCGTGACGGTCGGGGTCAGCGGTGGAACCTCGTCCTATGGCACGATTAACATGACGAGCGGAGGAACGTTGATTTGCCAGAACTTGGCAGTCGGCAGCATGTCGGGCGACTCCTGGGTCCCAGGGGCTGGGGTTGTCCAACTGACTGCCAGCAACACACTTCCAGCTACGCTGCTCACCAACTTCAACTCCCTGATTATTTCCGCCGGCACGACAATCCTTGGGACGTCTTTGACGGTGAACAATTTGACCCAAAGCGGCGGCACACTGGCGGGCAGCAACTCGGTCTTGGTAAGCAATGTGTTCATGTGGACTGGCGGCGCGATTACCGGCGTGGTCCAGTGCAACGGAACGGGAACCATCGGCAAGGGCTCGGCGAAAGCCTTGCAAGGGGGACAACTGATCAACGCAGGCACTCTGAACTGGGATGACAACATCACCACCGGCAACGTCACTACGCCCGCGTTCACACTCATCACTAATCTACCGGGGGCGACCATCAATCTTTCGGCTGGCTACGGCACTTTGAACGGCGGCGGCACTGGAACCCGCACGGTTGCCAATAACGGCACGATTACGATGACCGGGTCCGGCAGTTCCCCGATTAGTGATATTTTCAATAACTCCGGCACCGTGACACTCAATGGCGGCACTCTCACCTTGAGCGGGGGTGGAACAGAAACGGGCGCTTTCAACTCGGCTGCGAGCGCCACCAACAACCTAAGCGGCGGCTTCTTTGCCTTCAATTCCGGCTCCAGTATTTCGGGTGCGGGCGGGTTCACCGTCACCTCAGGTACTCTCGATCTGAATGGCTCCGGCCCGTGGCAGCCTGGATCGGTGACCATTTCTGGTGGCGTGCTGGAAGGAACGGCGACCGTTCAAGACAGCGGACCCTTGAGCTGGACTGGCGGCACCGTATCCAACACAGTTATCTACTGTGTGGGTGGACTCGTCGATAACCCCTTCGGGACCAGCGGCGGTCAGTTGATCAACAGCGGCACCATGACATGGATTCCTTATCCGTACACCGGCAACGGATCAGTCATCAGCAACGCGGCGAGCGGAATCATTAATATGACGGTCAGCGGGAACTTGACCGGTAATTATTATGGTGGGGCGGCGACTTTTTACAACGCGGGGCAAATGAACATTTCCGGGACGGGGACGTCCACTGTCAACGACCTGTTTATCAACACTGGAACAGTCAACGTCAGCAACGGGGTGTTCGCCGCCCACGCAGGGGGGACAAATTTTGGCACTATTAATGTGGCCTCGGGCGGGACGTTCAGCGCGAGCGGCGGGACGTTCATCTTCCCGGCGACTTCGATTTTTTCCGGGGGAGGCAACTTTACCGTCGGAGGGGCGACCGTCAACCTGGGAGGAGCCAATCCATGGCAGTTCCAATCCGTAACCATTTCCGGAGGCGTGTTGCAGGGAGCGCCCGTCCAATGCAACGGACCCTTGACCTGGACTGGTGGCACAATATCCAACACAGTTGTTCACTGCATTGGCGGGGAAGTCGATAATCCATACGAGCTCAATGGCGGTGAGTTAATCAACAGCGGAACGATGACCTGGATTCCCTATCCGTACACCGGCAATGGATCGGTCATCAGCAATACAGCTACGGGAATTATAAACGTGACTGGCAGCGGGTACGTGACTGATGACATACTTGGGGGCGCGGCGACCTTTTACAATGCCGGCCAAATGAACATTTCCGAGACAGGCACAGCCACCATTAGCGACCTGTTTATTAATACCGGGACCGTCAACGTGAGCAACGGGGTATTCGCCGTCCACGCAGGCGGAACGAATGGCGGCACTATTAATGTGGCCACGGGCGCAACACTCAGCTTAACGGGTGGCGGAATGACCAACAGCGGAATTATCAACGTGGCCTCGGGGGGACTGTTCAATGCGAACGTTGGCACGTTTACCTCGACGGCAACCTCGGTTTTATCAGGCACTGGCGGATTCATGGTCAGCGGCGCCACAGTCAACCTTACCTGCAGTTTGAACTTGAGTGGGACATGGACCTTCAGCGCCGGTACGGCCAACTTAACCGGGACTTGCTCGGTCAACAGCAATGCAGTCATTGTTTCGGGTGGCACGGTCAACTTCAATGGCGCTGGACCATGGCAGCCTGGGTCTCTCACCATATCCGGCGGCACGCTTGCTGGAACAGCGGTGGTGCAGGACAGCGGAACCCTCAATTGGACTGGCGGGCTGATCAACGGAATCGTGGATTGCAATGGCGGGGCGCTCAATGCCCTCGGCGGACTTGACGGCGGGCGATTGATCAATAGCGGGACGCTTTCCTGGCTTCCTTATCTCAACACAGGAGCCGGCTCGGTGATCAGCAATGCCTCAAGCGGGGTCATTAACGTAAACGACACCAATGGCCAGGCGGTCACGCTTAACGTGTATGGGAATCCAGCGGCATTTTACAATGCGGGGCTGATGACTTTTTCCGGGACAACGGGGAATTTGGCCGACGCGTTCACCAATACCGGCACCGTTACGGTCAGCAATGGAACCTTCACCGTAAGTGGAAATCATGCGCTGGCCGGAGGCACATTGAATTTCGGCCTTAACAGTTTGACCAGTTTTGGACAAATTTCTCTTTCCGGTGCAGCTCTCCTGGGAGGCACACTCAGCGCGACGTTGACCAACGGCTTTATCCCGGCAGTAGGCAATTCGTGGCAGGTGCTGTCTTATGGCTCGCTGACCGGTGCATTCACCAAGACCAATCTGCCACCCGTGGCAGTATGGAAGACCACATACGGCTCGACCAGCTTATCGATTCAGGTTCTCAAGCTGGTGCCGACCTTGGCATGGACCAATCCCGCAAATATCGTTTATGGCGCCGCACTTAGCACAAACCAGCTCAACGCCACGGCGGCCAGTCCGATCAATCTCGCCACCAATTTGCCAGGCGTTTTCAGCTATACTCCTCCGCTCGGCGCCACTTTAAACTCGGGTAGCAACCAAGCCCTTTCCGTCACTTTTACGCCGACAGATTCAGTAAACTACACCAACGTCACCACCAAGGTGGCCATTAACGTCCAGCCAGCACCACTGACGATTACGGCGAACGCGCAGTCCAAAACTTATGGACAAAGTGTGACCTTCGGAAGTGGCAGCACGAATTTTACCTGCAGTGGCCTTCAGAATGGGGATACGGTTGGCACCGTCACTTTGGATTGCGGTGGGGGAGCGTCAGGTGCGCCTGTATCCGGGTCACCGTACACCATAACCCCCAGCGCGGCGACGGGCGGATCGGGCAGTGAGACCAACTACGCCATCACCTACGTCAATAGCACTTTGACGCTAAACCCACTGGCCGTTGCTTTGGTGGGTGCCAGACCTTACGACGGGACTGGAACTGCGGCATTTGGGATTCTGTCGGTGGCAAATGCGGTCGGGACTGACCAAATATCCTTAACCTCCGGCAGGGCCGCTTTGGCAGCGGCGAGCATCGGATCAGAGGCAATTGCATCGGTCGGAACGCTGGCACTAGGCGGAAGCACGGCTGGCAATTATACGCTATCGGGTGCGAGCGGTTCAGTAAACATCAACAGCACGCCCTTGAGCATTATAGCCGGCCCGCAGAGCAAGACATACGGCCAAACTCTGGCCTTCGGGATCGGCAATACGAATTTTACCTGCACTGGCTTGCAGAACAGTGAAACCATTGGCAGCGTGACTTTGACTTGCAATGGGGGTGCAGCAAATGCACCGGTGTCCGGGTCGCCCTACGCAATCACTCCTAGTGCGGCGACGGGCGGTTCTGGGACAGAGGCCAACTATACCATCACCTACATTAACGGAGCCCTCGGTGTAAGCGCGCTGCCGGTAGTCTTGGTGGGCACCAGACCCTATGACGGGACGGCGACCGCGAATTTTGGGATTCTATCGGTGAAAAATGCGGTCGGCAGCGACCGTGTGGCCTTGGCCTCTGGCGGCGCCTCTGTGGGGGGAGCGAGCGTCGGGCTCGAAGCGATCGCTTCGGTTGGAACATTGGTTTTAGGCGGCAGTGCGGCCGGTAACTACACGTTGTCGGGTTCGAGCGGTTCAGTCGATATCACTTGCGCTGAGTTGACGGTGACCAATTTATTGGCTCTGGATAAGATTTATAACGGAGGAACAAATGACACCCTGGAAGCGACCAATGCTGTTTTGGAAGGTGTGGTCAGCGGCGACAGTTTGACGCTAATCACCAGCAATTCCATGGCAAGTTTTGCGGACAAGAATGTCGGCACAAATAAGCTAATCACAGTGGTTGGTCTTGGTTTGGGCGGCCTGGCAGCGACGAATTACACACTGGTTTATCCAACAAACTTAACTGCGACTATTACACCCGCCACGTTGACTGTGGACGGCGTGGCGGCACAAAACAAGGTATATGACGGGACCACCAATGCCCAGCTGAGCGGCGTCGCAGCCTTGGACGGGGAGGTAAGCGGCGATGAGGTGGACCTTGTCACAAACGACGTGGTGGCTGGATTTGCCAGTCTCGCCGTGGGGGTTAACATCCCGGTGAGCACAAGCGGATATACAATCACCGGCGCGGATGCGGGCGATTACGCGCTGACGCAGCCAACCGGATTGACAGCGAACATCACGCCTGCGACGTTAACTTATATCGCTAACACCATGAGCATGGTTTACGGGACCGCGGTGCCAGGATTGAACGGCACGGTTAGCGGATTTGTGGGAGGAGACACTCTGGGAAACGCGACCATGGGAAGGTTGCTTTTCAGCACACCGGCGAGTTCGGCAAGTTGTATCGGGAGTTACCCGGTCAACGGTTCTGGACTGACGGCTGACAATGGCAATTACACGTTCGCTCAAGCGGTTGGAAATGCGACGGCGCTGACGGTGACTTCTGCGCCGGCCGCGATCAATCTCACGGGCCTGGCGCAGAGTTACAACGGCTGGCCCTGCCCGGTGACGGTCGCCACGGTGCCGTCGGGACTTTCAGTGAATGTGACCTACAACGGCACAATCTCCGTTCCGGTCAACGCGGGCAGCTACACTGTGGTGGCAACGGTGACGGATCCAAATTATACGGGCTCGGTCACCAACACTCTGACAGTGGCTAGGGCGGCACAAATGGTCACGATCGAGCCGCTGGCGACCAACCTGGTGACGCTCGATCAGTTTACCAATCCGATCCCGGTACAGGCCTCGGCGAGTTCGGGTCTGCCGGTCACCTTGACGCTTGCAAGTAACAGCCCAGCCGTACTGACGGCCAGCAACACACTGGTCAGCCTGGGCCTCACGGGGACCGTCACTCTTTGGGCCGACCAAGGTGGCAATTCCAATTACGCGGCGGCGTCGGAAGCGGAGCTGATACTGGAAGTAACCAACGGGAACCAAAGCATCTCCTTTGCTGCGATCCGGGACCAGGTGGCGACCAATGCGCCCTTCGTTCTCTCAGCCGCGGCCAGTTCCGGTCTGGCGGTGCAGTTGGCTGTCTTGGATGGGCCGGCCACGATTATCGGCAATGTGCTGACCCTGACCGGAGCTGGCGAGGTGACCGTTGAAGCCAGCCAGGCGGGGGACAGCAACTGGAATGCAGCCACGTCCATCAGTCAAACATTTAACGTCAGCCTGGCGGAGCAGGAGATCATTTTTGGTCCGCTCGCCGCGCAGGCCTATGGGACGGAGCCCTTCAACCTGAATGCGACCGCCAGTTCTGGCCTGCCGGTCAGTTATGCCAGTGACAACTTGGCGGTGGCGACAGTGACCGGGCAGACGGTTACCGTTATGGGAGCGGGCACGGCGAACATTACGGCCAGCCAGGCGGGCAATGGCACTCATTACGGCTCAGCCTTACCGGTAAATCAATCATTCACCGTGGCGCCGGCGGTATTGACGGTGACAGCGAACAACACGAACCGGGTTTATGGCGCGGTTAATCCAGTGTTTACAGCGAGCTACAGCGGATTTGTCAATGGCGACACTTTGAGTTCGGCAGTGACGGGCACCCCGGCCTTGAACACGCTGGCGTTGACCGACAGTCCCGTGGCCGGATGTCCCTACACCATCAGCTTGGCCTACGGTACGTTGAGCGCGGCCAATTATAGTTTCAATTTTGTGGATGGCACGCTGACCATTGTGCAGACACTCTCGGCTGGCATGGTGACCTCGTCGGCGAATCCGGCGTCATCCGGCACGAACGTCACGTTCAGCGTGGCCGTCAGCGCGGTCGCGCCGGGCGCGGGTGCGCCCACCGGCACGGTGAACTTCCGCATTGACGGAAACGTCCTTGGCTCCGGCACGTTATCCGGGGGCGTGACGGCCTTGACCACGAATACTTTGATGCGCGGCGCCCATACGGTTGTGGCCGAATATGCCGGCGACGGGAATTTTCTCGGCAGCACCAACAGCTTGAGCCCGAACCAGGTCATCGACACACCGCCGGTTGCCGGCAATGTCACCATCGATCGCAATCCGGCATTGGGTGTCCAAATCCGCCTATCGACGTTGCTCACGAATGCCAGCAACATCTATGGGGACACGCTGAACCTAAGCGTTAGCTCAACGAGTGCGAGCAACGCCACGGTTACCGTGAGCGGGGGCTGGGTCTTTTACACTCCGCCGACGGGATATACGAACGCGGATTCGTTCGCCTACATCGTCACCGATAGTCTCGGCATCAGCGCCACGGGCACGGTCACAGTGGCTATCCAAGCGAACAGTGGTCAAAGCCAGAACCTGGCCGTGGCGGATTTGGGCGACGGCTCGATCCTCATCAATGGAAACGGCATTCCGGGCTACAGGTATCGCCTGCAGTATTCCGACACGTCCGTGCCATTCAACTGGCAGAACCTTGAAACTGTGACGGCGGACAACACCGGCCAGTTCGGATACAACGACACCTCTGGCTCTCCGACGCGGTTCTACCGCACCGTTTATCCCTAACAGATGAACACATGGGGATTCGCCGAAAGGTCGGCGGAACCTCGCGACACCAAGCGCCGAAATTTACACGTAACTTATTCACAACGAAGAGCGAAAATGAAAAAATTGATTAAAACGGCAAAGCTGTCGACCGCCGGAATGATTTTGAGCCTGTGCGTCCTGGCGGTGCCGGCACAAAGCAATTACAATTTCGCCTTTCCCGTAAATCTGGCCGTGCCGGCAGGCGACGCCAATGGCCTGGCGCTGAACGAGAATCTGACAGGCATCAACGGCATCATCAACAGTCTGACGGTGTCGTTGGACATTAGTAGCGGTTACAACGGTGACTTGTATGCGTATCTCCGCGGACCGAATGGGGGATTTGCCGTGCTCTTGAACCGCGTCGGCGCCACCAGTGGCGACGCCTTCGGATATTCGGACACGGGCTTCAACGTCACGTTTGATGATTCGGCGGCGGGCAACATCCATCACTATCAAGACTTTGTATACGATCTCAACGGCAGCGGCCAGTTGACGGGCACCTGGCAGCCCGACGGGCGGGCGATCGATCCGCAATCATCGCCGTCGCAGTTTGATTCAACTTCACCGACCGCTTTGTTGAATTCGTTTAGCGGCACAGTTCCGAATGGAACCTGGACATTATTCCTGGCCGATTTGTCGAGTGGCGCGCAGAGCACAGTTATCAACTGGAGCGTGAACATTGACACCGTGCCGGAGCCGGGAACTCTCAGTCTTTTTACTTTGTGCGGGTGCCTGGTGGCATGGCTGGCAACACTTCTCAGGGCAGCTACAAGATCACAAAGGGCTTTCATTGCTTGAGCCGGAAGAGCACGTTCCCCTTGGGTGGGGAAATGGTCGCGCGGTTGTTGAGAATTGCGCCTGGATAATTGCCCCAGGACAGCGTTGCAGGATCGGCATTTGTTTGCAGCGTCCAGCCTGTGACCGAGGTCGGCCACGAGACGATGGCTTGGCCCTCGGCGTAGGTGATGGTGAGCAATGGTGCGCCGGGCGTTTGCACTGCGTAAAATGCCCAGAAGCCACCAGTCAGCGAATAGTTGCCGCCGGTCAGCGCGCCACTGGCATCCGGCTGGCCAGTGGTGCCGCTGACTTGGTAAGCCCCGCCGGTGCTGGTGCCGCCACCTCCGGAAACTTTGTGCCAATTAATGTTGTAATCTTGTGCCCGCGCTCCCGGCGGCAGAAGCAGTGCGGCCGCAACTGCGATTATGGAGAAATAAGTTTCCATCGAAATCCTTGTTTTAGTAGTCAGGTGATTTAAATCCCACGCATCAATTGCCTATGGTCGAAGGGCCGTACACGGAAATGATGGTCATGGGGGTGGAGATTGTGTAGGGCACTGTTTCATGCCCGAGGCTGGGCTGGACATCGCCACGGATGGCAATGGTACCGCCGGGGTAGGAACCGGCGATGTCGGAAACTCCCTGGGGAAGCGTGTAGTAAGGAAATGAATACCATCCAATCTGAATGACGCTGTCCAAGTTAAAGTCCACCCAGACCGGGCTGTAAAAGGTCACCCCGAGCGAAGCGTTCCCGTTGGCAACCACCTGCAATGACCATTGTCCTGGAAAATCCAAAACCGCGGACGGAACGGTCGTTTCCGTGGTCACGACTTTTCCGCCGGTCTGGACACTGGAGCTGCTCCAATTATAAGTGCGTCCATAAGTGACGTTGCCGCTGCCGTCAGTGAAGCGCACCAGTGGGTAATTACTGTCCTGCTGGTATTCATCCCCATACATCGCGCCTTGAGAAATGCCATTGAACAAGGTGCCGGTCAGGTGCAAACTCCCATCCGTGTTCCACGAAACACTCTGGATGGAGGGTTGGCCGGCTGATATAGGCGATGGATCTGGCTGGTACACATAAATGTGAGCGGTATCACTGAAAAGCACATTTCCATCCGGCAACTGAAGCATGGAGGTTTCATCAGAAATCGTGGTGTTGTTGGTAAACACCAGATTAAATTCCCGGGTGCCTGGATCGAATTCGTAAAGGTAGGATGGTTGATCACCATTCGGCGCGTTAGCGTTAAAGGACAGAAGCAATTTGCCATTGTTCAGCGTGCAGCCCGGGCAATCCCGCATCCCTAAAGGCTGTCCGGAATGGGACGGCATATTTGGCCCTGGGGTCCACGATCCCGAGTTGGTTCCTCCGAGCGGCGACGGGGTGTATATTTCGGTTTCATTGTTTCCGCCGAAGAACAAAACCGTCCCGTTGATCAGCAGAAACCCCGCTCCGATTTCCCAGTTGCTGGACCACATATAGCCTGCCGCATTTTCAACCGGTACCCAGGTGTTTGAGGCGGGAACGTAGCGTTCCGAGGTTGCGTAAGTGGCTCGATCGGAACAGTTGTCAATGGTAAGGATGCTGTCGTCGGGCAACTTTACCCAATTGCACTCGTCCTGGTTCCCGGAACAGGAAAGGACGCTTCCCCCTGCTGACCAGCCATTGGTAAAGGGATTGTAAATCAAGGTTTCCCCTCCGTAGCTCGGATTAACCGGAGCTATTAGCACGTTTCCGTCCGGCAGCACCACGCTCACGGAGTCCAGAAAGGCTTGGAAGGCACCTGTGCTGTTCCAGTCAAGCTCGGTGGGATTCAGGAGGGAAGCTGGTGGATTGACATAGGTCCAGAAACCGATTCCACCATTGGCCTGCGGATTAAATACTTCCGCCGTCGCACCACCAGTGCCATATTCAGCACCTGCAATAAACACCCGGCCATCGGTCAGAACATCTGATGCGCCATACAAGCGGGTGTCGTGCATGGGTGGGCAATTGGTGTTCCAATTTCCATCTATGTAATGGCCTTGATCATCAGGCGATAGAATGCACCAATTGCTGCCACCTGAGTCTTGAACCATGACCCGTCCGTCGGACAGGAGCAGCATATGACCGGGACTGAAATTAGCAGGCAGCACAGTGGTCATCTCGTTAATAGAGCCTGCCGTAGCCTTCCACGGGGCGATGCTTCCAGTGGCTGCCAATAGAAGGACAATCATCTGGATCCTCAGCAGCGAGACCAGGTTTTGCAGAGTGGGTTTCATGGTATCTATCTCTCCGTGAAATGTGAAACAAGTTCCCGTTGTTCACTGCAACGTCACCAGCACCAGCACCATGCCGTTGCCCTCGCTCAAGCCCGTCATGGCCTTGCCCAGAATTGCGCCGGCCGCCCGCGCGTGATCGCTGACTTTCATCGCGTGGCCCGGCGTGCCCGAGGTTGTCAGCAAGTCGCCCGGTTTGATGGCCCCGTTGGAGGTGTCGGCTTGCACATAGACCCGCCC
>JBEKZM010000052.1:0-40591 GCA_049509875.1 Verrucomicrobiota bacterium
AAGGTGCTGGATTCCAAGCTGGGCGTGCGCGCGGAACAATTCCAAAACCCGTCGTTTATTCTCTCGTTGGATGGCCGCGCCAGTGAGACGAACGGCCACGTCCTCGCCGGTTCACTTGCCTGGTCAGGCAGTTTTCAATGCGAATTTGACGACAATGCCGAAGGCGTCCGGGCCTTGTGCGGGGTCAATTCCTTCGCTTCGGCCTATCACCTTCAGCCGGCCAGGACCTTCACCACGCCCACAATGATCTGGGTCTGGAGCAGCCGTGGCCTGGGCGAAATGAGCCGCAAGTTGCATGCTTGGGCGCGCGATTTTGGCGTGCGCGACGGCCATAAAGCCCGCGCCGTTCTGCTCAACAACTGGGAGGCCACCGGGTTTGATTTCGATTTCAACCGCATCGCCGCCCTGTTTCCACCGGCGAAGGACATCGGCACCGAATTGTTCCTGCTCGACGACGGCTGGTTCGGCAATAAATATCCGCGCATCAACGACGACGCCGGCCTCGGCGACTGGCAGCCCAACCGCAAACGTCTGCCCGACGGCCTGGCGCCGCTGGCTGCCGAAGCGGTCAAAGACGGACTGCGGTTCGGCATCTGGATGGAGCCGGAAATGGTTAACCCGAAGAGCGAACTGTTTGAGCAGCATCCGGACTGGGTCATCCGCCAGCCGAAACGCGAATTGGAGCTGCAACGCCACCAGCTCGTGCTCGACCTGACGCGGCCGGCGGTGCAGGAGTTTGAGTGGAACACCATCCGGGGCATCTTGAGCGTGCCCGGCGTCACTTACGCCAAATGGGACTGCAACCGCTATTTGACCCAGCCCGGCTCGCCCTGCCTGCCCGCCGGCCGGCAATCCGAATTGTGGATTGATTACGTCCAGGCGCTCTACCAGCTCATGGAAAAGACGGCCACCACCTTTCCCGACACGGAGCTGATGCTGTGTTCCGGCGGCGGCGGACGGGCGGACTACGGCGCGCTGAAGTACTTCCACGAGTTCTGGCCGAGCGACAATACCGACCCCACCATTCGTGTCCCGATGCAGTGGGATTACTCCTACTTTTTCCCGCCGCTGGCCATCGCCAGCCACGTCACGCATTGGGGCAACCGCCCGATGCATTTCGCCTGCAGCGTCGCCATGAGCGCCCGCTTTGGGATGGACCTCGACCTTACGAAATTGCCGGCCGCCGACAAGGCCGTCTGCACCGGCGCCATCAGCGCCTACAAGCAAATCCGCGACGTCATCGCGCTCGGCGACTTGTACCGGCTTGAAGATCCGCACGGCAATTATCGCGGCGCGGTCAATTTTGTATCCCCCGACCAGTCGCGGGCGGTGGTGTTCGCCTTTCAGTTGCAGGACGGCCCGCAATCCGCCGTGCATCCGGAAGGGCTCGATCCCGCGAAACTTTACACGCTCCATGAATTGAATCCCGCCCCCGGCCGGGTGGCGATCCCGCAGGAAGGTAAATCGTTGACCGGCGCGGAAATCATGCGTGACGGCCTCATCCCTTCGTGTTCCCGCGCCACCGAAGCCAGCGTGATTGGGCTGAGCCTCTAGCCTAATCCATGGACCAGAAGACCAAATTTCGATTAATATGAAATGATGTCAAAACCCTGCACTGCCTTGATTCGCGTTAGAAGCGCGGGCTTTGGCCCGCTCCAACGTTTATTTGCAAAGCCACGCTCAAGCGGGATAAATGCCTTGCTCCGCAGTTGCCTGCCCCTGCTCTTTCTCCTCGCCTTGTCCGAATTCTCCCAGGCCGCCGACAGCGGCTCCCGGTCTTGGAAAATCGCCTCCCCCAACGGTCAGTGTGTCATCTCCGTCTTCCTGCAAAGCGACGGAACCTTGAGTTACGAGGCGTCACACGACGGCCAGACTGTGATTCGAAAATCTGCCCTCGGCTTGCAACGGGACGATCAAGGTTTTGAAAGCGGCCTCATCTTGGATGACGCTGGGAAAATCCAAAACCACCGCGAGCAGTATGAATTGTTCGCCGGCACGCAACCACGCGTCAACCACCTCCTAAAATACCGCCCGCTGACCTTTCACAACGCAAGCCGCGCCGCGATTGAAATTGACCTGGCCGCGAGTGACGAAGGCGTTGCGTTTCGATACCGGTTCCCCCGCCATGCCAACGGCATTCGCACCGTCGAGTCGGAGCGGACCAGTTTCGCGGTGCCGCCGAATGCGGGCGGCTGGATGCAACCGTATCATGCCGCCGGACCCTACACGCCGGCTTACGAGGATTTCTTCTTCCGCGTTGCCCCCGGCGATCCGCCCCCGGACTCGCGGCAAAAAGCCGTCGGTTGGGCCTTCCCCGCCCTGTTCAATGTTCCCGCCGCAAACACCTGGCTGTTGCTCACCGAAGCCGGCACGGACGAATCGTATTGCGCGTGCCATTTGAAGCCGGACTGCGGCGGCGGCATTTATCAAATCGCCTTTCCGCTCGCCGACGAGACCACGCGCGGCTACACGAACAAATTCGGCCCTGAACCCCGCTTCTCATTGCCCTGGACCCTGCCCTGGCGGGTCATCGTCATGGGTCGTACGGCCGGCGACATCGCCACCGCCTCCCTCGTTACCGACTTATCCGCCCCTTCGCGAATCGCGGACACCTCCTGGATTCGTCCCGGGCGCGCCTCCTGGGGATGGTGGTCTTATCCCGAGGGTCCGGCCGACGAGAAAATGTTCGACCAGTTCAGCGATTTCGCAGCCAGGATGGGCTGGGAATATACGTTATTCGACGCCGGCTGGTGGAATCCGGGAATCGAACCGATTGCGCGCCACGCCCTAACCAAGGGCGTAACGCCTTTGGCGTGGATGTTCGCCAGCGATTTTTATGATCCGCGTAAAACCGCGGAACAACTCGATAAAATGTCTGCCGCCGGTGTGCGCGGCGTGAAGGTGGACTTCTGGTGTTCGGATCGCCAGGAAGCCATCGCGGCCCAGCAGTCCCTGATGCAAGCCGCGGCCGGGCGCAAAATGGTCGTGAACCTGCACGGCTGCACCATTCCCAGGGGCGTGCAACGAACCTGGCCAAATTTCCTGAGCTGCGAAGCCGTCTTGGGCGACGAATCCTACTTTTACGAATCGCGCTATACGGAAAAAGCAGCGGAACTGGATACCGTGCTGCCATTCACCCGCAATGCCGTGGGACCGATGGACCTCACGCCGGTGGCCTGTTCGCCCAAGAAATATGCGCGCGCCACCACGGCCGCGCACGAACTGGCCACCGCGCTCGTTTTCACGTGCGGCATCATCCACTACGCGGACAAGCCGGAGTTCTTCGAGTCCTTGCCGCCCGAGGCACAGCGGGTTTTCCGCGATGCGCCCGCGCGGTGGGACGAGACCCGCTGTCTCCTGGCCGATCCAGGCCAGGTGGCCGTGTTCGCCCGGCGCTCGGGCCACAGTTGGTTCATCGCCGGCCTCAGTGGCACCACCAATTCGCTGCCGGTGACCCTGGACCTGTCGCCCTACAAGAAATATCGTCACCGCCTGGCGATTACCGAAGGCGCCGACGCCCAAATGCAGGTCGCCGTCGCGGCCCTGGACAATACCCCAACCTGGCAGCATGACCTCCCCTCGCGCGGCGGCTTCATTCTGCGCCTGGACCAATAACCGGCTTATGATCTTTCGCTCCCGACTCGGACCCGCCATCTTCGCGCTGGCGGCTTTGCTCAGCCTCCGCCTTGGTGCCGCCACCACGCCGTCCCTGCCCTGTGAAACCGAAATCTGGTTCGATTCGCCGGCCACCCATTTCACGGAATCGTCACCCATGGGCAACGGACGCCTCGGGGCGATGCCGTTCGGCGGAGTGGATGACGAGCGCATCGTCCTGAACGAAAGTTCGGTGTGGTCCGGCTCCGTCCAGGACGCCGATCGCCCAGAAGCTTACAAAGTCCTGCCGGAAATTCAGCGGCTACTGCTCGCCGGGAAAAATGCGGAGGCCGAAGCGCTGGTAAACGCGAATTTCACCTGCCAGGGCCCCGGCTCCGCCGGCGCCCAGTACGGCTGCTATCAAGTGCTCGGCAATCTGCATCTGCGGTTCCATGACGACACCAACGCGGTTGTGACCGGCTACCGACGCGAGTTGGATTTGAACGATGCCGTCACCACGATGCACTATAACCGTGGCGGCATTTCGTTCCAGCGCGAGATGTTCGTCAGCAAGCCCGATGAAGTGATGGTCCTGCGTTTGAGCGCAAGCCGGGCCAAACAAATCGCCTTCGACCTGCGCCTGGACCGGCCGGAACGATTTGAAACCGTGGCTGACGGCGGCACGGGTCTGTTGATGACCGGCCAGTTGGACAACGGCACTGATGGAAAGGGCCTTCGTTACGTTGCCCGTGTTCGCGTCTTGCCGCAGGGTGGCAGCATCTTCACCCATGATAATGTGCTGAGCGTCACCAACGCCGACGCCGTAACGGTGCTGATTGCCGCCGGGACCGATTACCTGGGATTTGCCGGCCGGCAAACCAGGGACCCGGAGGCCGCCACCTTGGACGACCTGAACCGCGCCGCCAAGAAATCCTTCAAATCGCTCCGCCAGGCGCACCTTGCGGATTATCAAAAATATTTCAACCGGGTTTCTTTGCGGCTGGATCCGCTCAACCGGGAAGATGCGCTGAAGCCGACCCCGCAACGAATCCAGAATGCAAAGGGCGGCCCGGGCGATCCGAGCTTGGCGGCGTTGTATTTCAATTTTGGCCGTTATCTCCTGATTTCATCCTCCCGTCCCGGGGGCTTTCCGCCAAATCTGCAAGGCATCTGGGCCGAGGAACTTCGCACCCCCTGGAACGGCGACTGGCATCTGGACGTGAACGTGCAGATGAATTATTGGCCGGCCGAGGTGTGTAACTTGTCGGATCTGACGCAGCCGCTGTTCGCCCTCATTGCCTCGCTGCAAGAGCCGGGAGCGAAGACCGCGCAGGCCTACTACCACGCCCACGGTTGGGTGGCTCATGTCATCGCCAACCCATGGGGTTTCACCTCGCCCGGCGAAAGCGCTTCTTGGGGCGCCACGACCGGCGGTTCGGCCTGGCTCTGCCAACATCTGTGGGATCACTGGCTGTTCACCGGCGACACCAACTTTCTGGCGTGGGCATATCCGATCATGAAGGGGTCGGCGCAATTTTATTCCGACCTGCTCATCGAGGAACCCAGACACCACTACCTCGTCGTGGCTCCCGCCAATTCCCCCGAAAATCACTTCTATCTGCCCGACGGCCATGATACGTCGATTTCCCTGGGCACGTCCGTTCATGCGCAGATGTTGCGCTATCTTTTTGGCGCCTGCATCGACGCGTCGGGAATTCTCGGCGTGGACCCAGACTTTCGGAACGAACTGGAGGCTAAACGCGCGCGGCTGGCGCCCACGCAAATCGGCTCCAACGACCGGGTGATGGAATGGCCCGAGGAATACCAGGAAGCCGAACCCCATCACCGCCACATCTCGCATCTATGGGGTCTGTATCCCGGCGATGAAATCACTCCCGAACGCACGCCCGCGCTGGCGCAAGCGTCGCGCCGTACGCTGGAAGCCCGCGGCGACGCCAGCGTCGGCTGGAGCTATGCCTACAAGGCCGCCTCGTGGGCCCGCCTGGGCGACGGCGACCACGCGTGGTTGCTCGTGCGGGGCGCGCTCAATCCGGTCACGACGCAGGAAATTCACTATGACAATGGCGGCGGCGTTTATCCCAATCTGTTTGACGCGTGTCCGCCATTTCAAATCGACGCCAACTTTGGCGTGACGGCCGCCATCGCGGAAATGCTGTTGCAAAGCCGGAACGGGACCCTCTACCTGCTGCCCGCCCTGCCGGAGGCCTGGAAGAATGGCTCCGTTACCGGCCTATGCGCCCGCGGCGGCTTCGTCGTGGACCTGGCCTGGCAGGATGGACAATTGCGAACGGCCACAATTCACTCGAAGACGGGGAGCCGTTGCCAGGTCGAATATAATGGTTCCGGAACCGCGATTGACCTGAAACGAAGTGCGAAGGTCGATTTGGACGGCAAGTTATATACCATCACGAGGTAGGAGGCTCCAGTTTCGGAGCGCCGGTCTCCTGACCCGGCCCGTTGCTTCCGGCGGAAATTCCCCTCCCGAATCCCAAAGGGATTCCGCCTCAAAGCCCAAGGTCGCGAGGAACGAGCCACCCTGGGTGGAATTCGCAAATCGTTTTCAACCTCAAGGGGCTCACGCCACCAGCTTGTAGCCCACCCCATGTACGGTGACTAGGTGCTTCGGCTCGCCGCCATTGTCGCCGAGTTTCTTGCGCAGTTGCACGACCACCTGGTCCAACGTCCGCGTCGTGCCGTAGTAATTGTAGCCCCAGACCTCGTTCAATAATTTGTCCCGCGAGAGCACCTCCCCGGCGTGCGCATGGAAGACTTGCAGCAGTTTCACTTCCTTGGCCGTCAGTTCCGTCACCGCCCTGCCCCGCCTGAGCTGAAACGTCTTGGGATCAATCGTCGCCGAACCAATTTCAAACGCCACATCCTCCGCCGGATGCGCGAGCCCGTTGCCTCCGCTCCGGCGCAACAGCGCCTGGATGCGCGCCAGCAATTCCCGCACGCCGAACGGCTTGGTCACGTAATCATCAGCGCCCAGGTCCAATCCGATCACCTTGTCGATTTCCTGCCCCTTGGCGGTGAGCATGAGGATCGGCGTGGTCACTTTTTTCGCGCGCAGTTCCTTGCAGATATCGTAACCGCTCGCGCCGGGAAGCATCACGTCCAGCACGATGAGCGTCGGCTGAAACTTGCTGACGGCTGCCAGCGCCTCGTCCCCGCGCGTGCAAGCGGCCGTTTCGTAGCCTTCGCCGACTAGAATCTCCTCCAAACCCAGCAAAATATGCGGGTCATCCTCCACAATCAGAACTTTTGTTTTCATGGCTCAACCTTTCTGGACCGGTAAGCGCAGGCTGAAGCAGCTTCCGCCGCCCTCGCGCGGTTCGTACACGACGTCGCCGCCGTGCGCGCGGGCGATCTGGCGGGCAATCGTCAAACCCAGCCCGGACCCTTGAATGCCGCTGCTCAGCGAATCATGCGCGCGATAGAACTTTTCAAAAACCTTTTCCTCGCAACCGGGCGGCACGCCTGGACCGCGATCCAAAACCCTGACTTCGGCATAAGGCACGGGCGACTGCTTTTCGGCCAATTCTATTGAAATTTCATTTTGCCGGGGCGCCGCTGTCGGATCCGACTCGCGCGCGGCCGCGGCCGTGGAACCGGGCCGGATCGAAGACCGGCGCTCCGGCAGGGCGGAATATTTTTCCGCATTGGACAATAAATTCACAATCACTTGCGAGACCGCGTCGGCGTCGGCGCGGATCGAAATCCCTTTGGGCGGCAATTCGCAGGCCAACAGAAACCCCGCCGATTCCAAATGCGGCCGAAATGTGTCGGCCGCGGCGCGCACAATCTCCGTCAAATCGCAGGCCTGAAAACTGTACTTCTTCTCGCCGCGTTCCATGCGCGAGAAGTCGAGCACATTGTTGATGAGGCGGGTCAGCCGCGCCGTTTCAGCGGTGATGATGTGCAGGTAGGAACGATGTTTGGCGGGATCGGCCACGCGGCCTTCGGCCAGCAGTTCGGAAAACATGCGGATGGACGTCAGCGGCGTCTTCAATTCATGCGATACGTTGCTGACAAAATCGGTCTTCTGCCGCGCCAGTTTCAATTCGGCATTGAGACTGCGGACAATCAGCAAACTGCCGATGCCAATGGCCACGACCAGCACGGCGATCAGCAGGCCGAGGGTGAGCCTGGCCACGTGCGCGGCCCGGGTGAGTTGGGCAGGATTGACCAGGTACGCCGCGATCTCCCAGTGCGGCAGGGCGTCCCCCACCTCGGTGGCCACGAACGGCCGTTTCCAATTGGCCTGAAATTTGTCCTGCGACATCACCACAGGCTTCGCATTGTCGTCCAGCACAGCCAGGCAAAGGTCATTGTCCCGCGAACCCTCGTTCCGCACCAGACCGCGCAATCCGTTCACCACGCGGTCCAGGTTTAATTGTGCGCCGAAGATCAGGTCCGGATCTGAACTCAGCCGGTGCCAGCACATGAGTTTGAGTTTGTTTTGAAGAAAGCGCGCCAACATGCCGTCGCTTTGGTCTCCGATGAGCTGTCGGAATTCCGCCTCCGCCGGAATGACCTTGGACAAATTGTCTTCCGCATTGTTAGCCGCGGTCTCGTCCTTGAATTTAGCGGCGTTTTGATAAACCTGACTTTGAGGGCTCACATTGCGGGATTGCGCCGCTTTGTAATTGAGGGCGTTCTGGTACGGCGCCTGGCTGTCCGATTTCGCCCGGGCATTGGCCGGTTGTCCCTGCCCCGCCGGCGCCTGGTTGGCGGAAGGAATGTAAAACGCATTTCGCCCGCTGAGAGATGGGTCCGCTCTGCCGCCGAATGCATCTTCAGGCGGTCCGCCGGCACGAGGGGCGCCCGCCAGTTTTTCCGCAGCCGGAGAAGATGCTTTTAAAGAGTCCGTGGCGGCGGCGGGCTCGATCCCGTCAAGCGCGCCCGGCACCCGCCGCTGCTGGGCCGCTGATTGCGCCGCGGAGCTGGCCGGCGCATCGTTAAGCGTCAGCGACGGCTGGCCGACCTGGCTGCGGCTGGAACTCCAGCCATTTTCCAAGCCAGTGTTGCCCGCGCCCACGTTTCGGCTGTTGTTCGCCGTGAGATAAACCTCCACCGGCTCGCGATTGCCGAGAAATCCGCTGTTGTCCAAACGGAACATCTGGGCCGCCGCCCGCCCATTGGGGGGCGGCGACAGGACCTTGCCGGCAGCCGTCACGCAAAATCCGACTTCCGCGAGCGGCCAGCGCTGGCGGAGCTCATCGTCAAAGTGCGTTGCCAGGGTATTCGGATCGCCGCCAGCACCAAGACTCTCCACCTGCGCGCTGAAATCCTGCTGTTGTCGCGCGAGGTAGTCGGCGATGCCCTGCGCCACCGAGTCGGTCACGCCCTGGTCCAGCAACGACTGCTGCCGTTCGAGCAAGAACTGCTGGTCCCGCAGCGAACGCACGGCCAGCCACGCGAGGACCAGGCTCGGCGCCAGCACGGCGACCAAAAAGACCAGCGCGACTTTTTTCATGGCTGTTGGTTCTGCAATATCCCAATTTCGCGGTCATATCCAAGATCAATCTCACTTCGAATTTCGTTCATTGTAAGATTGTGACTGCATCACTTTGCGCACCGCGCCGCTGTAGGAGCCGTCGTTAAGCTGATCGCTAAAATTCTGCAGATAATTCGTTTCGGCGCGAAGCTGGCCTTGCACACCCGCCGGCGCGACCGCGGAGGCCGCGTTGAGCGCGGCGTTCTGGGCCGTCAAGATCCTCGCCGCCACCTTGTAATTCCCGGCATCCGCCTGCTCCAGCGCCTCGTCCTTGGCCACCGCTGTCAACCTCAGCTCCTTTTCAGCATAAACGGCTCGGTTCAGGGACTGCTCGGCGGCAGCCGGGTCGTCGGTGTAACTGATTTTCACCGTCCCGGCTGCCGTTTGGACGCTGCCGCCGTCGAATTCATCCGTGTAGCTGACGTTGACCCTGGCCACCTCCGGCTGCTCCCCCTTCACCCGGCAGCGCAGGAACAGATATCGGTCCTGACCGGGCGTGAATTGACTCAGCTTCACCACCGCTTTCTGGTTTTCGAATTTGTCGCCGCGCCCAATGAAGCCGAGCGGCGTCACGCCGTCGGGACAAACAATCTCAATCCGCACATCGCGCACGGCCACCGTCAGCAGTTCGCCGAGTTCCTTGGCGAAAATTTCAGGCAGTTTCTCCGTGTCCTGCACGTAATAGTAATTGGCGTCGCTGGCCTCCGCGAGGCCGGCCATCAAGTCTTCGTTGTAATCATCACCCACGCCCATGGTCGTCACCGAAATGCCGCGCTCCGCCAACTGGCCGCCGAGCCGCCGCAGGTCGCGCGGCGTGCTTGGCCCCACGTTGGCCAGGCCGTCCGAGAGCAAAATGACGCGGTTGATCCGCTTGCTGGAAAGAAATTCATCGAGCTGGTCCGCGCCCAGCCTCACGCCGGCATAGAGGGCGGTGCTGCCGCCGGCTTCCACGCTCTCGATCTTCTCCTTGAGTGAGTCCTTGTCCTCGACGTGTTGCGCCGGGATGACGACCTGGGCGACGTCGCTGAAAATCACGAACGAAAAAACATCGTCGGGACGCAGGTGATCCACCAGTTGCCTGGCCGCCTGCCTGGCCTTTTCAATTTTGGCGCCGGCCATCGATCCCGAGCGGTCCAGAACCACGGCCAGGTTCAGCGGCGTGCGCCGTGTTTTCTTCCGGTCGGCGATGGCGGAGAGGTCGATTTTCACCACCACCTCGTCGGAGGAATTCCGGAGCCAGCGGTCGCGCTCCGGCACCAGTTTAAGGTTCAATGTCTCTCCGGCCAACAGGTTCGCGCTGAAAACCGTCGCCAGACCAAGCGCAAGCAGATTTAATTTCATGCCCTCATCCTGCCGCCGCCAAGCCGGGGAGTTGTCAGCCGGCAGTCAAAGGTTTGTAAAAGAATTGTCAGACATGCGGATGACGGTGATGCAGGATGTGTGGCTTTTCCAGGCCGTGCGCCAGCATCAGGGCCTCGTCCGCCAGCAACACGGCCGTGGGCCCGTCCGCCACCACCGCGCCGCGATCCAGAATGATGGCCCGCGCACAAAGCTCCACCGCCAGCTCCAGATCGTGCGTGGCGACCAGCTTCGTGGCCGGGATTTCCCGCAACAGCGCCTTGAACTCCCGCCGGCCGCGCGGATCAAGGTCGCTGGTCGGCTCGTCCAGCGCGAGAATTTTTGGCTCGCTGACGAGCACGCCCGCGAGGCAGGCGCGGCGCTTTTCGCCGTGGCTCAAATGGTGCGTGGCGCGCTGTTCGAAGCCGGTCAGCCCCACCTGGGCCAGCGCCCGGCTGACCCGCCAGGCAACCTCGTCTTCCGCAATGCCCAGTTGCCGCGGCCCAAAGGCCACGTCCTCCGCCACCGTCGGACAAAACAGTTGGTCGTCGGGATCCTGGAACACCAGCCCCACGTCGCGGCGGATGGAAGCGAGGTTTTCGGGCGAGATGGATTCGCCGCCAATTTTCACCGCGCTGTCCGCCAGGCCTTTCTCCGGCAGAATCCCGTTCAGGTGCAGCAGCAGCGTCGATTTGCCGGAGCCATTCGGCCCCAGCAGCGCCACACACTCGCCCGTGCATACTTGAAAACTGATGCCGCGAAGCGCCTCGGTGCCGTCTCGATAGCGATATCTTAGATCGGCAATTTCTATGATGTTCATTTCCAGCCCCGCGCGCACATGGCGTCGTAGATTCTTTCCGCGCGCTCTGAGGCGCGCACGAAAAGCAGCCCCACCACCGAGGACAGCGTCCGCCATTGGAATCCCCGGCTGCGCGCGATGGTCCGGCTGGCGCGCGCCCGGCGCATCCGTTCGCTTTCGTCGGCCAGCACGAAAAGATAGCGGTGCATGAGGGTCAGCGTGGTGACGAACAGCCACGGGACGCGCAGGCGCTGCAAAACCGACAGCAGGCCGGTAAACGGCGTGGTATTGGACAGCAACAGCGTCGTCAGCAGGCAAAGGTTCGTTTTGAAGAGTGCCAGGGCAAACTTCCAGGCCCCGTCTGGTTGAAAGAGCATCAGTCCCGCGACGCCGAAGACAAATGGTTCCAGCAACAGCAGCCGCTTGAGCAAAAAAAACCACGGCAGGCGGCTCAACCACGCCAGCAGCGCCAGCGCGGCGGCCACCGCCAGCAGCCAGCGCCAGTGCGCCCCCGGGAGCAGCACCACCGCCAGAACGAGCGCCACGGCGGCCGCCAGCTTGGCGGCCGCCGGCAGCCGGTGCAGCGGCCCGCGGCCGGACGGCGGCGGTCCCAAGAGGTTCGCGCTCATGCCGGGCGTATTACCATTCTATTTGACCGTAACATTCCGTGTATTACACTACAGTTAATTCGTAACACTTAAGGCAATCGGGTGGACGAGGCAAGAATTTATGCACATCCCTGATGGTTTTCTGGATGCCCGGACCTGCGTGGTGGCTGGCGCGCTCTCCGCCGGGGGACTCGCGGTGGCCGTGCGCCAGGTCAACCGCACCCTGCCCCGGAACAAGATTCCGCTGATGGGCCTGAGCGCGGCCTTCGTTTTTGCGGCCCAAATGCTGAACTTCCCCGTCGCCGGCGGCACCTCCGGCCATCTCCTCGGCGGCGTCCTGGCCGCCGCGCTGCTGGGGCCCGGCGCCGCAGCCATCGTGCTGGCCTGCGTGTTGACGATGCAGGCGCTGCTGTTCAACGACGGCGGCCTCCTGGCCCTGGGCGCAAACATTTTCAACATGTCCTTCGTGGGAGCGGTCGGCGGCTGGGCGATTTATCGACTCATTTTTCACTTTTTGACCGGCTTGCGCGGGCGGATCACGGCGATTTTCTTTGCCGCCTGGTGTTCCACTCTGCTGGCCGCGCTGGTCTGCGCCGGTGAGCTCGCGTGTTCCGGCACGCTTCCGCCCGGCATCGTGTTTCCCGCGATGGCCGGCGTCCACGCCTTGATCGGCCTCGGCGAAGGCTTGATCACCGCGCTCGTAATCCTGGCCATCGCCCGCGTGCGGCCGGATTTGATCGAGGCCGAGGCGGGCCCGGCAACGCGGCCATCCGGCTTTGAATTCATCCTCTTGGGGCTGATTGTCGCCCTGGGTCTGGCCATCTTTGTCTCCCCGTATGCCTGTTCCTGGCCGGATGGCTTGGACCGCGTCGCGGAGAAGTTCGGCTTTGCGGGCCGGGCCGCGCTCACCGTGAAAACCTGGTTCCCGGATTACAAAATCCCCGGCCTGGGTTCAACGGCGCTGGCAACGGGGCTGGCGGGCGCGCTCGGCGTCACGCTGATGTTTGGTTTGGCCTGGGCTGTCGGGCGCGTGCTCGTCAAAGACGACAGGCAGACCGACGCCAGGGCCTCGACCCCCGTTCCCATCAAGAAGGATCAAGCTTGAACCACATGAAAAAAGAAACCGCCACGCGCTTTAGCGTTTCCCTGCCGCCCGCGCTCCTGAAGCAGCTCGACACCATGAGCGCCGAGAGGGGTTACGATAACCGCTCACTGGCCATTGCCGACATGATCCGAGCACAGTTGGTGGAGCACCAGCAGCGGTCGGACACCGGGGAAATCGCCGGCACCATCACCCTGGTTTACGACCATCACAAGCCGCATTTACAGGCCACCCTGACCGACATCCAGCACGACCATCACGACACGATTCTGTCCACCGTCCACGTCCATCTGGACCATCACAACTGTCTGGAAGTCCTGATCGTGCGCGGCAAGGCCAGCGTCATCCGAAAGATCGCCGATGAACTCATCGCGGCCAAAGGAGTGAAACACGGCAAGCTCACGGTCACGACCACGGGCAAGGATCTGCCGTCGTAGCCGGCGGCGGCCTATTGAGGCGCCTGGGGCGCCGGCGGCTCCGTAGGCGCGGGAGGCTCGGCAATGCCCAGCAACTCATTGATTTTGGCCGCCAGCAGACTGGGCGTGCATTGCGATTTCAGAAAAACGCCGTCCGGATTTTGCGCCAGCACCGGGCTGCCGACGTCCGCAATCGTCGCGTTGGACAGGACGACGACGCGGGTATGCTTCAATTCCGGCCGGGACCGTATGAACTTCAAGACATAGACGCCGTCCACCTTCGGCATCATCACGTCCAGCACTACCAGATCCGGACGCAATTGCAAAAGGTTCCTCATGGCCACCAGCCCGTCTTCCGCCACCTCCACGGCGAAGCCCCGCCTTTGCAAGGCGTCGCGATAAACCTGCACAATGACCGGATCGTCTTCGACAATCATCAAGGTTTTCATGGTAAGTCCTATATGGATGCCCCGGCGGCGCGGCTTGGAGACTAATCGGCATAGCCGTTGGGATGCTGCTGGTGCCAGGCCCAGGCCGTCCTCACGATGTCGTCGAGCTTGGGGTACTGCGGTTTCCAGCCAAGTTCGTTAAATGCCTTGTGTGCGGCGGCCACGAGCTTGGGCGGATCGCCCGGTCGGCGTGGCTTTTCCACCGCCGCGATTTTCCTGCCGGTGATGCTCTGGCACGTCTGGATGACTTCTTTTACCGAATAGCCGTCGCCGTTGCCAAGGTTAAAAAAGCCGCTCTTGCCGGGGGCCAGACCCAGAATGTGCGCCTGCGCCAGATCCTTGATGTGGATGTAGTCGCGGATGCACGTGCCATCCGGCGTCGGGTAGTCCGTGCCGTAGATTTCCACCTGCGGCTTTTGGCCGAGCGCCACGAAGAGCACGTTGGGAATCAGATGGGTCTCGATGCGGTGATGCTCGCCAAACCGCTCGCTGGCGCCGGCCGCGTTAAAATAGCGGAAGGCGATGAAGTCGAGCTTGTAAATCTCCCGGTACCACAGCAGCGCCTTTTCAAACATCAGCTTGGACTCGCCGTAAGGATTGATCGGCCGCTGCGGCAGGTCCTCCGTCATGGGCACAAGCTCCGGCGGGCCGTACGTGGCGCACGTGGAACTGAACACGAATTTTTTCACGCCGCATTCCACCGCCGCATCCGCCAGCTTCAGCGCATTGACGAAATTATTGTGAAAATATTTCTTCGGGTTCGTCATGGATTCGCCCACCAGCGCGAAGGCCGCGAAATGCAGGATCGCATCCGGCTTCGCGGATTTGACGGCGGCCAGGATGTTCCCTTTCAACTCCGGCTTGCCCAGAACGAATTTCGCCCGCGGATCCACGGCGGAGCGATGGCCCTCGGAGAGATTATCATAAACGGTGACCTGATGGCCGGCGTTCAGCAGTTCCTCGGTGCAGACCGAGCCGATATATCCGGCGCCGCCGGTGACAAAAACGTTCATGCGAACAGTATAAGTTCTTTACCGGCCGGCAAAAGTTCAAAATGTGCCAGACCCGGCCGCCGGGGCGCGGAATCGCTGCCCCGGTCTGAGCGCTTTCAGTTTGTCCCGTCCAGTTGGATACAGGTCCGCCTGAAAAGGGCCGGCTGCATGCAGCCTCCGGGCCTCGGCGAAGCAAATTTCCTCAGGCTCCCAGTTTTTGCGAAAAGCCGGCAATCTTCACCCAATAGACGATCCAGCAAACCAGCGCGGCCGGACCACACAAATAATTCACAAACGGTACGCAGGCGCAACAACCCAAAATGCACATGACCAGGCCCAGCGTTTTGCCCGGCTCCGTCTCTTCTGCAATGCCGCGCTTTTGGAATTCCGCCCCCAAAGTCTTGGCCACCCTGAACACCACAAAGAAATGCCAGATCAGGCTAAAACACGGAATCAACATCAACCAGGTCATGGCCGGCTCCATCGCCCGATTCTCCGGCGCGCATTTATTTAACGCTTTCTGCAGCGTCAAGATGTAAAAGATCATCACGACCAAACCGATCAGGGCGCCAATCAGGGCGCAAATCAAGAGTACGATGCCGATGCCGGCGGCCGGATTATTATGGTCAAACATATGGGTCTTTGATTGGTTGTTAAGGTTCTTGGAACACCTTCAACGACTGTTGAAAGCAACACCTTTGTCGCAGGGCTCTCCCTTGCTGTCAATGCCCAATTTGTTAATCGAACTGCGGAAGGTTCCGCAAAATGGCCTGGGTCCCCGGCGTTAGCCGCCCGCGTGAATAAACCGGCCCGCGCAGCGGCTCGGCGCTGTCGGATCGCTCCGCCCGCGCCAGCCAGCGCGCGCCAAGCGGCTCCGCTATCAACTCCTCCGTGTTGGCGGCGATCGTCGTCTCCTCCTTCAAGCCGGCGGCGTGCCCGACGCCCACGTGAAAACCTGCCAGCAGCAGCGTGGCGCGAATCATTGTGCTGCGCGAGTAGGTGGTCAGCGCGCACGGACGCTTCGGATCCAGGGCGCGAAAGAGATCTTCAAAGACGGGCAAGGTCCACATGGCCGGATTTTTCGCCGGCGAAAAGGCGTCGTAGAAAATGGCGTCCGGAGCGCCGGTCTCCGACCCGGCGCGTACCAGCGGTGGCATGGAATCGAGCCGGGTCGGAGACCGGCGTTCCAGCCAGCCGGGAAAATCGCCAATGCAAAATTCCCAGCGCACGTTCAACTTGCCGTTGGCAAATTCCACGCGCCGGTCTCGCAGCAGCGCTGCCGTCTGATCCCCATACCCGGCCAGATAGCCGAGCGTACCGGCGTTTTCCAAGGCAAAGGCGAGCGGCTCCGTGGTGTTGTCGAAACTCACCAGCCGCAGTTGGCCGGTCAGGTCACGGGTCGCGTGCAGCGCGGCAATCGCATTCGCCGCCGCCCCCAGGCCAACGTCCCAGATGACGAATTCGCCGTCCTGCGCCGCCAACCGTTCACGGATCTTGAGCTGGCGCACATAGAGCAAATCGGCCTCTGCCGCCGGGCCCAGACCGGGATGCATCTTCTCGCCATAGCCGGCCGAAAACAGCGTTTTCTCGCCATTGGCCAGCGGCACAATTTGATAGTCATTGGACATCGTCGAAACAGATCACCCACGAATTAGCACCAAGGGATACCGATGAGAATGCAAGTTATCAGCCGCCGCCAGCAGTCTCATGGCTCAGGTGGCTCGCCTGGCCCCGCCCCGCTTCTTTCCGATACCAACGCCTCGCGCTCCCGCTTGGCGCGCAGGAGACGATGTCGCCAGCGAAGCAGGCCGATGGCGTAGGTGAGGTAGTAGCCCGCGAGCAGCCCAAACACAGCCAGCGTAACTGGACTGCGTGCGAAGCCGTCCGTTCCGTGCGGCGACGTCGGTTCCATGGCCTCAACCTCGACGAGACGATAGACGATGCGCGCGACGAACAGCAGCGAGAGCGCGATGCCCAAGTGAGCATGTGGCGTGTAGAACAGACCTTTCGGCGTTGGTTCGAAGCGCGTCTTTTTCAGCCCAAAGATGCCGAGCAAAGAACCAAGGGCCAGACCGCCAGCCAGCCACCAGAGTTGCTCTCGATGCGTGCGCGCGGCGAAACACAGCAGGACAACCAACATGGCATAGACGGCCAGCGTGATTCGCAGGCGAACCCGGGACAATCGCTGCCGCCCTACCAGGCGACGAAAACGACGCCAGATGCGCCACGCGAACAGCGGAATGAGCACCAGCAGCGTGATCGTTGAAGGGCTGGGAGCATTCATGTGAGAGAAAAAACCGGCAACCGCGTTCGCGGCGGCCGGTTCAATGCAAATCCAGCCGCATCAGAGCTGCTTGATGGCCTCATCCAACGCGCCGATCAGCGGCGTCATGCTCGCCTCGGTTTCGTCGCCCATGTTCGAGATCCGGAAGGTCGTCCCTTTGATCTTGCCATAGCCGCCGTCGATCAGGAATCCGCGGTCCTTGACCAACTTCTGCAGCTTCGGCACATCCACCGCGCGGCCGCCGGGCTTGGCGCCATTGTTGACGCACGTCAGCGTGCGAGATTCAAAGCCTTTTTCGGGAAACAGCGTGAAGCCGTGCCTGGCCACCCAGTCATGAACCATCTGGTTGGTCTTGCGATGGCGGGCATACCGATTCTCCAGTCCTTCGGCGAAAAATTCGTCCAGTTTGGACGACAGCGCAAAAATATGCCCGATGCTGGGCGTGCTCGGAGTCATGCTTTGCTCGGCGTTCTTTTGAAATTCGACGAAGTCGAAGTAATAGCCGCGGTCCTTCGCCGTGGCTGCCTTGGCCAGCGCGGCGGGCGAGGCCACGAAGACCGCCGTTCCCGGGGGCAGCGCGAACGCCTTTTGCGTGCCGGCCAGCAGCACGTCAATGCCCAGCTCATCGAACTTCAGCGGCACGGCGGTCATGGAACTGACCGCGTCCACGATGAACATCACGTCGGGATATTTCTTCTTCAGGGCCGCGATTTCCGCGATCGGGCTCATGACGCCGGTGGAAGTCTCGTTGTGAATGACCGTCAGCGCGTCAAATTCGCCGGTGGCCAGTTTCCGGTCCACGGCCTCGGCCCGGACGGGCGATCCCCAGTCCACCTGCAACGCTTCGGCCGGTTTGCCGCACCGCTTGGAGACATCCAGCCATTTGTCCGAAAACGCGCCGCACATGCAGTTGAGGACCTTTTTCTGCACCAGGTTGCGGATCGCGCCTTCCATCACGCCCCACGCGGAGGACGTGCTCAAATAAACCAGTTGTTTGGTGGACAGCAGCGTCTGGAGCTGCGGCTGGATTTTTGCGTAGAGGTCTTTGAATCCCTGGCCGCGATGGCCGATCATCGGCGAGCAGAAAGCCTTGAAGGTCTTCTCGCTGACTTCGACCGGGCCGGGAATGTGGAGTTTGACGTGTGCCATAGTTGATTTGGTTAATGTTTCGTTGACCGTTGCAAAACTACCTCACCGTGGCGGCCGGCACGTGAAACACGCATCTTCGCGCATTCATCACGCGCCCCCGCCAGCGTTTTGCGGACGTCTCGGTCCGGGAAAATTGCCAGAAAGAAAAACGCCCGAACAGCATTTAGTTCGCGATTTTTAACATTTCAATGCTGATAATGTCTGGATATCGGTTCACCGGTTCCCGACAATTTGCAACTCCCGCCTTGGTTGTACAGCCTGCAGGCATGTTTCAACTTGGCATGGAGCTTGCTATCATCAAAACCATGACACAAAAGCAAGATGCAATGACGATGGCCAAACCCTGGCCGCCAGCGGGCTCTCTCCTGTCTCATTTGCGTGAAATTGTGGCCAGCTTCAAGCATATCGCGGAGATTCCCACGGGCTATCAAGACGAAAACGGCTTCCACTTTGGGGCCGAACCCGTTCGTCTGGACAATCAGTTACCACTCAGGTAAGCACTCTCCGACATCCGGCCGACTTGGAAGGACCGCGTCCACTCGGCAAATGTGTCTCGGAATTTATTGTCACTGTCTATTTTTTGGACGTCAGAAGGAATTCAACACGTCAATCATTTGCCGCAACCGGCCATAATCGCGCCGGTTAAAATTAAACGCGATCCGCGCCAGATCGAGCCGGTCGTTGTCCTCCACTTCCTCGGGCATGGGTTTAATGACTTCGATTTTGCCCGCGGTCAGGATTTCCCCGAAATCTTCGTTCAATCCCTCCAGGGCCGACTCGCTGGGCGCATGTTTCAACCGCACCACAAGTTGATCCTTCACAAACCGGGTTGAATCAAAATTGCGATAAAAGCGCGAAACAATCTTCACGGCTTCGTCGGCGCTGTCGGTGATTTGGTATAAATTGAGATCGTCAGGTGAAATCAATTTGTCGCGCAAGAGATGTTCGCGGATGTTTTTATCCCACGTTTTCCAATAATTCCCGCCCGGCCGGTCCACCAGCACCAGCGGCATGAGCTGGCTTTTGCCCGTCTGCATCAGCGTGATGGCCTCATAACCTTCATCCATGGTCCCAAATCCGCCAGGGAACAGGGCGATCGCGTCCGAGTGCCGGATGAAAATCAGCTTGCGCGTGAAGAAGTATTTGAACGTGATCAGCTTTTTGTCCTCGGCAATTACGGGGTTGGCGCTCTGCTCCCATGGCAGCCGGATGTTCGCGCCGAAGCTGTTCTCCTGCCCTGCCCCTTCATGGCCTGCCTGCATGATGCCCGACCCGGCCCCGGTGATGACCATGAAGCCGGCCGCCGAGATTTTTTTGCCAAACTCCACGGCCTGCTGGTACTCGGGTTTGGTCGCCGCAGTGCGCGCGGACCCAAAAATGGTCACCTTTCGCTTGTGCGCGTAGGGCGCAAAGATGCGAAAAGCGTAGCGCAATTCCCGCACGGTCGTCTGGATCACGCGCACATCGCCGGTGTCCTTCACATCCTTGAGGATTTTCAGCGCGTTTTCAATGATGTCGGCCACCTCCGCCTCATTATGGCCGCCGCCCTTGAACTTGATGAGTTCGTCAATCTTCGCCCGCAACTGGGGATCCGCGGGCGCCTTTTCAATTCGTTTCATAATTCTTCAGGGATCAGAGAATAGCCGGGGAATTGCAAAAGGCAATGCGCCGCGCCGCATGAATTCGTGGCGCAGTCCGGAAGTGGACTTTGAAGACACCCCAAGGCGCGTGTTTTCGAAATGCGCCCGGAGCGCGGGTCTGCGACCCGCAGCAACCTCGCCCGTCAGGAAGTTTACGAACTACACGAGGCCTCTCTCGCTCCTAAATCTCAATTGGCCGCCGCTGGCGGCGCAGGTTTCACCACCGGCCGGCTCACGTGCTTCAGGCGGTCACGGACCATGTCCGCCCGGATTAGGTCGCGCTCCTCCGCGGAAAGCTTGTCGGAAACCTGCTTCTGCAAATGCGCCGGTTGCGTGATCAGGAAAAGTTCATCCACCAGCGACCGTTCGGTGCCGGGGAACAGCTCCATGTCCACGCCCAGACGCAGGAAGGAAAGCAGATTCATCGTCTCCTTGGAGGAAATGCTGTGCGCGTTGGCCAGGATGCCGTAGGCGCGGCCAATGTGGTTGAATACCACCTTGGGCTTCTTCTCCATTAGCGTCTGGCGGGCGTTCTCCTCGTGCTCGATGATTTGCGCCAATACTTTTTCCAGCCGTTCCACGATCACGCTCTCGCTTTCCCCCAGCGTCATCTGGTTCGATACTTGGAACACGTTGCCCAGCGCCTCGGTGCCCTCGCCGTACAAACCCCGCACCGCCAGGCCGAGTTTATTGACCGATTGGATGATGGGATTGATTTGTTCCGACAACACCAAACCGGGCAGATGCAGCATGGCGCTCACGCGGATGCCCGTGCCGAGATTGGTCGGGCAGGCGGTCAGATAACCCAGTTCGTTGTCGAACGCAAAATCCAGCTTCTTCTCCAACGCGGAATCCAGCTTGTCAATGGCCTGCCACGCCTCGCGCGTTTGAAAACCGGGCCGCAGCGCCTGCATGCGCAGATGGTCCTCCTCGTTGATCATCACCGAAAACGTCTCCGCCCGGTTGACCACCAGGCCGCTGCCCACATTCTTGGCCGCATGCTCCCGGCTGATCAGATGCCGCTCGACCAGCAGTTGCTTGTCCAGCGCCACCAGATTATCCATCGCCTCGGCGAAGGAATCGGCCATCTCCGGCAGGGCGCTGACCGCTGGCAGGACCGTTTCCAGGACCTTGACCCGCTCCGGCTTCTTGGCCCAGCCCGGAAATGAAAAATCCCGCAGATTGCGCGCCAGCCGCACGCGGCTGGACATCACGATCCGGTCGTGCGGTCCGTGCCGGTGCGTGGACTCGGCTGGCGAACAAAGAAATACATGAATGTCTTTCATCGCGATTTGGCCGCCGGTCCGCCCAGCAATTTGATTTCATCGCGCAACGCCGCCGCCGATTCGTAATTCTCCTCTTCCACTGCCTTGGCCAGCTTTTTCTGGAGCGTCTTCAAGCGGTCGATGTTGTCCCGGGATTGGCGCAAGGCCTCCGGCGCCTTGCCCACATGCCGCGTGCCCTTGTGCATGCTCTTGAGCAGGCCCGACAACCCTTCGGCAAACGTCCGGTAGCAATCCGGACAGCCCAGCCGGCCGGACTTCTTGAAATCCGCCTGCGAAAAACCGCAGCGCGGGCACTTCAACTCCACGCCCGCCGACGCCGCCTCGATCTCCTGGGAAGCGCCCAGGCCCAGCATCAAATCCGCCATCGCGAAGCTCGTGGGATCGTTGACGCCCTTGGCTTTCGCGCACTCCTCGCACAAATCAAGTTTCTGCATCTTGTCGCCCACAATCTGGGTCAGATGCACCGTCGCCGGCTTCTCTTTGCACACACAGCATTGCATAAAAATTTCAGGCCAACCTACTTATAAATCGGCTCCCCGGACACTCGTGTCAAGGCATGATATTCCTTCACCAATGTGCCCGTCAATGGCCCCGGTTTGCCCGTGCCAATCGTCCGCCCGTCAATCTTCACCACCGGCATGATTTCCGCCCCCGTGCCGGTCACAAAACATTCGTCCGCGTTGAACAAATCGTAGCGGGTGAGGTTTGGTTCGGAGACCTTTACGCCCAGTTGCTCCGCCAGCTCGATGACCGTCCCCCGGGTGACCCCGTACAGCGCTCCCGCCGACAATGGCGGCGTGAAGAGCGCGCCTTTTTTCACGATGAATATATTGTCGGCCGTGCCCTCGGCCACGTAGCCTTCCGCGTTCAACATCACCGCCTCCTCCACCCCCGCATTGTTCGCCTCAATCTTGGCGAGAATAT
The DNA here is from genome assembly GCA_049509875.1 of Verrucomicrobiota bacterium. Classification (GTDB taxonomy): domain Bacteria; phylum Verrucomicrobiota; class Verrucomicrobiia; order Limisphaerales; family UBA11358; genus UBA11358. The sequence goes on from JBEKZM010000052.1 coordinate 22,100, forward strand.
TGTTCAAATAATTCAGCGATTTGATGGCCGGGTTCACCGCGCTGTGCAGGTTGCGCACCGTCGGCACCGTCACCATTTCCATCCCTCGGGCGTATAGCTCCGGCGGATACACCTGGATCTTGCCGGCGATGACGATCACCGATGGCTTTTTGCAACTGCGCGGATTCAAGCCCAGCGTCCCCACGCCGCGCGTGACGATCAGGCGCACATAGGAATCCTTCAGCTTGTTGGCGCGGATGGTATCCGCCACCGCGCGGCCGATTTCCGCCGGCGACAGCGGAATCTCCAGCAGCAGCGCGTGGGCCGAACAAAACAGGCGGTCGATGTGCTCCTGAAGCTTGAAAACCCGGCCGTTGTAGGCGCGAATGCCCTCAAACACGCCGTCGCCGTACAGGAAGCCATGGTCAAACACCGACACCTTGGCGTCGCGTTCGCTGCAGAACCTGCCATCAATAAAAATTTTCATGCAAAGATTGTCAAAATACGCGAAAATAATCGTCGACGCAAACGTGAATTTCCACGTGACACGGCCGATTTGGCTGATATATTGCACGCCCTTTGACGACCCTATGGTCTAGCGGTTAGGACACATCCCTTTCACGGATGTAGCCCGGGTTCGATTCCCGGTAGGGTCGCCACTCAATCGTCGCCGGGCAAAACTCACAAAATCCCCGTATAATAAAGGGGATTTCAATTCCGGTAGATTCCGAACTCGCGGCCAACTGGCCCCAACCCGCCCGAACCGCCTTGCCGGTTTATGGCCTTGTCGCGACACTGTCGCGACGCTCGAAAAAACATGAAAATCAATCCCACGATCACCCAGACGTCAGTTCGGGGCACGCGCAGGTTGATGGTGCGCTGGCATGAATCAGGCCGGATACGGCGCAAGTATTTCGCCAGACAAAACCAGGCCGATTCCTATGTCGCCATGCTAAAGAAGCAATCAGTCACGTCCGCCGCCCGCCTGCAACTTCTGCCAACCCTAAACGAACAGCGAAATTTTCTACAACGGGACTGATGAGGTCAGCGTTGCACGTGGATTCGATAATTGGTTTAAAGCAACGTGTTCTTCATCTTTTTCCCCATTGGTTGCTCTTGGAAGTGAAAAATAAAATGTCGCGCCTTTATTTACGGCCCCTTCGGCCCATACTCGTCCACCATGGCGAAGAATGATGCCTCGGACATTGGCCAACCCAATACCGGTCCCCTCAAATTCATCAATGTTGTGCAGGCGTTGGAACACCCCGAACAATTTGTGGGTGTAGTTTGGATCGAAGCCGGCCCCGTTGTCCTTGATGAAAACCACGGTTTCGTTCTTTTCATTGGCGGAGGACCCAATGGTGATTTTTGGTTCAGCGCGTCTGCCAGTGAACTTTACAGCGTTTGACATCAGATTGACCAGCACCATCCGTAACAAGTCCCGGTCAGCCTGTACCGTCGGCAGCGGTTGGACGGTCCAGACTATACTCCGTGCTTTTGTCTCCGTGTCAAAATCACCCAATGTATCCCGGACTAGTGCGTCCAGATTGACGTCTTTCTTCGTCAAGGGCAACCGCCCGCTATGAGCGAAGGCTAGGAGATCCACTATTAAATTTTCCATCCGATCCAGCTCTTTATGAATAGCGGCCAGCCGATCTAGATTGTTTTTTGAACCCGCTGGCCCGGTGTCCCGTTGCATTTGTTCCACTAAGCCCTTGGCCCCGTGCAACGGCGCCCGCAAATCATGGGAAACCGAGTTGCTGAATGCCTCCAGTTCTATATTGGTGGCATGAAGTTGCGCCGTACGTTCCATGACGCGTTCCTCTAGCTCTGCGTTCGCGCGGCGAATTTGGTCCCCAGCCACTTTGTGGGCGGTAATGTCGCGGATATTGCATTGGATGACCTGGCGATCACCCTCTCGGTACACATTGCTGACAAATTCAACAGGAATATGGCGTCCATCGGTCGTTTCCAGCGGCAGATTTTCGTAACGGACATACCCCTCTTTTTGCAGTCGCTCAAGCATGACCTTGTTCGGCTCGATGTCCTTGAATGGACTCAGTTCGCCTACCGTTCTGCCAATCATTTCGCTCCGGGAAAACCCCAGCAGTTCAATCAGGAAGGGGTTCACATCGTTGATTCGTCCCGTTTCGGCTTCCAGAATGAGAATGCCGTCCCTAGCCGCCTCGAAAAGCCGTCGGTACCTCCGTTCCGAGTCGCGAAGCGCAACCTCTCCCGAGGTCTTTGCACCCGGGACATGCGTTTTGGCTACATTACGGCGATCCCACCGTCGAATCCCCCTTCAGCAACGGCCGTCACGACAGTGGCTGTAACGCAGTTACCGCAGTTACTGCCGCCTGGCGCTTGAACGAAAGACTGCGCGGCGTGGAAATCCACTTCACCCGCCGCCCCGACGATGCCACGCTCGCGCCCCTGCGCGCCGATCGCGCGTGGAGATACACCGGCAAATCCAAATGCTGGTACGCCCGGCAAACCGATGCCACCGTCGCCTGGGCCAAAGCTTTCTGTGAACACTTTAACGCAGCGCCGGTCTCCGACCCGGCTCGTCTCCATGTTCCACTAGTTGCGCTTGAATCAAACGGGGTCCCCAGTCCCGTTTTCCAGTCGTCCGTGGTCCGAAGTCCCATTGTGCCCCGCCCCGAGCGGAAATTCATCCGCTTCGCCAGCGTCCATTCCCCCGACGTTGACGAACGCAAACCAAGCCGCAGTTACCCGCGAGAAAATCGCGGATTATTTGCTTAATCCCGTCCACCCTGACAACGGCGGCAAGGCGGATTTCTTCACGCAGCTTGGCTTCCACTGCGAACGCTGGGAAGTGCTGGCAGCGGCGTTAACGAACACTGCGAACGCTGGGAAGTGCTGGCAGCGGCGTTAACGAAGTTGGCCGTTGAATCGGAAGTGACGATTGCCAGCGAGTCGCCACACGGCAAAAAATATGTTATTGTGGGCCGGATGCAAACGCCCGGCGGCAAATCGCCGCTGGTGCAAACCATCTGGATAGTGGACAAAAACCGGGACACGGCTAGATTGGTGACGGCCTATCCGCGCAAAGCATGAAAGCCAATATGATCAAAGAACATGACCGCATCGTTTTGAAAGCCGCCATTCCCGCCGAACGGCTGGAAGCGGGCGACGTGGGGACGGTGGTGCATATTTACGCCGATGGCGCGGCCTATGAAGTGGAATTCACCACGCTGGAAGGCAATACGGCAGCAGTGGTGACAGTGGAAGCCACCCAAGCCCGCGCCGTTCACAAACGGGAAATCACCCACGCGCGGGAATTGCAACCGGCCTGACCCCGCCGGTTAGTTCGATTCCGCGTTGGCACTAACGCCGACGGAAAATCCACAGGCTGAAGTTTTGGTTGCACGTTTCGTTGCGACGGCACCAACGTATAATCAACTTTTACAACGACCGCAGTTTTCAGGTATCACTCCAGCGGGGACAGACGTTGTGCCGCCGATGCATGGGAAGGCCCACTTTCCACGAGGGCCTAGGGTCTTCCATGATGCCGCCAATCCCTCACCGCCAGCGCCGTCCGCCTCAAAGGCAAATGGCTCCAACGCGCCGGCTTCCTGCCCGGCCAGCAAGTGTCCCTAAAGATCGTGGGCCACGACTGCGCGTCCAATCCCCCAGCGAACCCCCCGAACAAACCGCCGAACGGCTGCCCTGCCTCTGGTACCAAGACCAGATCCCATCAGATCCTCGGCGAGCGCAGAAGCTGGCTGAAGGATTGAGGCGGGCGGCGTGCGGTACCGGCTGGTGACCTGCCACGGAGTTCAAGCAACCGGGCGTCGGCCCGAGCATTTTTGGGATGTCGCTGCATTCGTGCCAATCTGAGTGGGCTGAGCGGGCGCGAAGTGCGGTTTCCCGGAGCGGTTCGCCCAACAGGCGCTGGGTCACAATTCTCAAGCCGTGCACCGGGCGTATGCCAAGCAAGCGGAAGTGACGGTGCCGTCGCTGGACGATTGGGAAAAGGATTGGCAGGAGAGGCCGCAACGCAGCGGGCAACCGAGGCTGCTGGTGGCGAATTGCGGGTCACTTGTGAATTGCGCCGCGCAAGCAAATTAGTGCCATGCGCGAGTGACAAGGACTCGCCAAAATACGCCGATCACCGAGGAGTGGAAAAAGAGCCGGACTTGCGTCCGACGCTCCGATGACAGGGTTTATACGCCTTCGTCCAGGACGTTGCGTATCGCGTCAAGTAAATCCTTGTTAGCAAATGGTTTTTGCAGTGCGGCCTCAGGTTTCAGCGAAGGATTGCGGGCAAATTCAGCCGTGGGCAGGTTTCCCGTGGCCATGATGACCGGGACTGTCATGTACGAGAGATTCAGATTCTCGATCATTTCAAGGCCGGTCATTCTCGGCATGTGGTTGTCAGTAATTACCAGATCGTAATCGTAAGTCCGAAGCGCCTCCCAACCGGCGGCACCATCATTGGCGGCCTCGACCTGGTAGCCAGAGGATGTCAGCAGATCAATCATGATCTGCCTTGATTCGCGGTCGTCGTCCACGACAAGGATGCGGATTGATGAATGCTTTTGGAATTGAGGTGGTGCGATGGATGGCTGTGTAGCTTTTGAAATTTGGTCCCCATTCGGAAGGGACTGGCTCTCAGTTGATCGCTGGAATTTATCGACTGTGGCCGCCAGCTCGCCGATGGTAAAAGGTTTGGACAACGTCGCGTCAACACGCAATCCGGGGTTTTTGTTTAACTCGTCCGTTGGCATCGTTCCTGATATTAGAATCACTGGTTGCAGCATGCCTTCGGAACGCATTCGTTCGATCAACTCCAACCCATTGAGCCTCGGCATTAAATGATCGGTGATTACCAGACCGTAGCTGACTTCATTAAGCGCCTTCCAGGCATCGACACCATCACTGGCGGCATCAACGTTTTCATAACCCAAATGGCGCAGAGTTTTGAGCAGGAGTTCGCGTATGAAGATTTCATCATCAACAACGAGGATACGTTTTGATGAATCGGTTCGCCTTTCGGCGGACGAAGCGCAATCGGGACTCTTCATTATTACCTTCCCACACAATATAGCATCGAAAAGGTCCCTGCGATATGGGGTGTTTACCACGTGGCTGATTTTCCAGGGATGCTCTCTCTGAACGAGTTAAGTGCGGCTTACGTCGGGTACAACCGCTGCTGGCACCTCCCGCAAAGCCGGGAGGCCATCGACTTCGCCCAATCCCTCCGCGATAACTTCAACGGCGTGGAAACAGTCCCGGCTTTGCGGGCCGAAGATTCTGAGCGGAGGCGGACCATTGAATGTCCGAACCATAGCGGGCGTTTAATTGCGGATTCCAAGAACGATTTGCGCAACAGGGGCTTCGACATAATTCCCAGGCCGTGCCTCGGGCATATGCGAAACACGCCGAAGTCGTTGGCGGCTTGGGAAAAAGAGTGGCGGGAAAATCCGCAACGAGGCGGGGACCCTCGACAACTCCATCGTCTATGTCGATTGCATCTCTGCGACCCCGACTTCCTCATGCCGAAATGCTTATAATTTTTCCAAGATTCGTGTAAGCAAAGCGCCCACAATGACCCCGGCTAATCCAATCCATGATGCCCATCGCGCCGCCTTGACCTGGTCCGCCGTCAGTCGGCGGTTCCACTCGAACTGCGCCAGAATGAACTGCGGGCTTTCGGACGGAAATTTGGCCTGCCAGGCCGCCAGCTTCTCATCCGGCCAACCGGCCAACTCACGGCGATTGACCTTTTCAAATTGCTGGTCATAGCGGGCTTTGGCTTCCTCCTGCAACAATTTTTCGTCTTCCCGTTCCCTCCGCCGCAGCGCCTCCTCCTCCAGTCGCGCCACTTGCTCGTTTCTCAGTTTTTCACGTTCATCATAGGAACTCATGGAAAAGGCCTTTCATGACCGCCGGTGAAACCTGCAAAAACCTCTTTTACCTTTGTCTGAAAATAATTTCAATTAAAAAACGGTATAAATCGTCCTTGTTGGCGGCTATCACGTTTGCCGGGCTCGGGATGCCGCCTATCAATGTCGGTCCGCAGCTTTCGTCCGGGCGACAAACACCTCGCCCTCCGGGTGCAGACAGAAAATGCCGGAACTGAACATCAAGGCATGGGCACAATCGTATGGATCAGCCGCCAGACAATAAATCATCTTGGGGTCGCCAACCAGCCGGGCGCGGCAGTTGGATACATTTGGCAGCGGCCTTGCCTCGGTGGATTCAACTGAATGGACATCTCCTGTCCGACCTCCTTGGCGGCTGTCGCCGGACAATCATCTCCGAAAGTGGCGGCTGACAAGCATCGTTTGCGGCGCGATCCAATTTTGACACTGACAGCCAGTGTCCAGCCAGGGCTAGAATGCTGGCGGATGAATATTGAAAGAACGTGTTGACTCCCGCTCCACACCCTCAATCATCCACCCGCGACCATCGCCCAGTTCGGTGCCGCCCATCTCGTCAGGCACTTCGCCGGTCCACACGAGTTGGTCGGCGGCAAACCGGAGGATCTTGGTGAATTCTTTCAGGGTGTTTCCTGTGTGCGATAAAAACGCTGCGGGAAATTCGCCGCGTTGGTGTCGGTGAAATCCAACGAGCCGCCCGCCCCCACCGTCCCCGTGCCGATGACGGTCCATCCCGTAAAATCCTGCGTCGCCTGAATTTCATAAGTCTGGCCGATTGGGCCGGTCACGGTCACGGTGAACATTCCGGCGGGCGCGGCACGAATTTGCAGGCCGGGAAGTATCGCTGGCACCGTATAGATGATTTCGCTTGAGAAGCCGCTTTGGTCACCAAGGGAATCATACGACGTGGCGGCGAAATAATACGTCACACCGGCTGTCAGGCCGCCAATGGTTGCGTTCGTCACATTACCGACATTGATCATGTTGGTGTAGTCTCCGCTCGCCCCGCCATGGTAAATGTCATAGCCGACCACATTGGCGTCCGGGCTTGGATTCCAGATCAGCGTGACGCTTGGTCCGGCTGGAATGGTGGCGCAGAAAGCATGGACGGAGTGGAAGAGTAGCGCAAAAAACAAGATTCCCCCCAGCATTCTTGCACGTGCCTTCAACCGCAAAGGCGCACCCAAGGCATTTTCATTGCGGCCAGAGGTTGGTTGCAAGTTTGATTGTATGAGTCTGTTTACGTTGCTTTCGGTTCTGCCGCGACTGGGGTATTCCTTGCCGCTGCTCGGAGATGCCTTGGTTTTAATTTTGAACGCGGGCCGGACCTGTGTTTGTTGAACTGGCACGTCGCGCAAGAGGTGCTCGGCTGCTCCAAGTTCAGCATCTTCACCGAAACCAACCTGATGATGGATCGTGAAACTGGCCGCCCCCGTGGCTTTGCTTTTGTAACCATGAGTTCAGCTGAGGAAGCGCAGAAAGCCATTGCAGCCCTTAATGGCAGTCACTTGGATGGTCGCGCCCTGACGGTCAATGTGTCCAAGCCTCGTGAACAACGCCCTTCTGGCGGCGGTAGTGGTCGGGGCTGCGGCGGCGGTGGCGGTCGCCGCGAAGGGTACTGATTTTGGATTTCATGGCTGCGTCTGGCGAATGCAAGATTCAGCCTTTTTATTTTGTGGTCCACCGTGGTTGCTCTCGTGCCACAAGGCCCACCCCGTCAAACACCTCGACGGCGCTTGGAACTCATCGGCGGCAGAACCAGCAGCCGTCACGTCTTGGGAATGGAATGGCTGCTCAAGTCGGTCGCCCTGGGGCTGCAATGGCCCTTCTGGTCTTCAAGGTGAAGCGGGCGATCTCTGGGGCAGAACATGCCGCCATCGTCATGCGGAAGCAGAACCCCAAGCAGCGGGACTTTTATTAGCCTCTCGACTTCATTGCGCGCCCTCAAATGCAAGCGAACTCGACAAATCCCGATGGGCGTTAATCTGCTGCTGAAGCAACGCGACCTTTTGCTCTGCGGTGCCAATGGCATCTGCGCCTGCAATAAAGCGACGTGGCAGCTCATTCTGACCCGCAAGCTTAAGAAGTGCTTGAGCGAGCTTGGCCGGATCGCCGGACTGCTTACCATTCTGTGACTTCCAAAACTCATGTTGTTGTGCGTTCCGGTCTTTGTAGTCTTCAATGGTTGTCTTGGCGTAATTCGTTGACTCCTCAGTGAGTAGCTCGGTGCGGAAGAATCCGGGGTTGACCGTCATGGTATGTATGCCAAACGGCTCGACCTCTGCCTGCAAAGCTTCCATCCACCCCTCAAGGCCGAACTTCGATGCGGAATAGGCCGTGCAGTATTCGAACCCAGTGAGGCCCGCACTTGACGAGATCAAGATGATTTTTCCTGAACGCTGCTTGCGCATAACGGGCAAGAAAGCACGGGTGACGTTCATGGGGCCGATCAGACTGGTTGCTAGTTGCAGTTCCATCTGCTTCGGCGTCAGTTCCTCAAAAAAGCCAGCGTAAAAACTCGCGGCATTATTCACAAGCACATCAATGCGTCCAAATCGTTCGATTACAGCCTTTACAGCAGATTCAGCATCAGCAGCATTGGTAACGTCCAGCTTCACGACCAACAGGTTTGCAGATTCCCCGATTGCCTCTGACACCTTGTCGGTGTTTCGGCCAGTAGCTACAACGTAATTGCCAGCGGCAAGCGCCGCCTTAGCGATATACAGGCCCATGCCGCGACCCGCACCAGTGATAAGCCACACTTGCTTCGTCGTCATATTTCATTCTCCATTGTTGTATGGTCAAGTGCAAGGCATCGAAATGAAAATTCAAAGTGGTTTGGGGACTTGGGCCATCCCCACCACTTTGCAAGGCGGTGCCACCACGCTCATGGTGGTGCCGTTGTTCCCAAACGCCACCGTTGACAGATTTGGTGGCCGGCAAGCTCAGGCTGCGTGCGAGCCATCACAGAACGGCTTGTTGGCAGAACTCCCGCACCGGCACAACGTCAGCCGGTTCCGAATCTCATAGGCCTTCCCCTTGGCGGAAATGACTGGAACTCCCCCACGCACCCAGATCGGGCCGCCGACCTTTTTCTCCGTATCCTCAATCAGCCCTAGCGACGGCGCAAACTTTGGCTCGATGGCTTTGCCGGTCGCTTTATCCCAAATCACCAACCTTCCAGCGGGACAATGTGCGGCCTCGTGCATTACAATTTCCCCGGCCTCGGCATTGTCCTGCATGACCAGATTCCAAATCTTGCCCTTCGGATCGCAGAATCGGGCAAACGCGCACAGGTTCTCCTGGTCGGTGAGCCGCAGCGTGGGACCCTCAATCGTCCCGGCCTGCTGCAAATAAGGCTCATGGCTGGCCGTTTCCGTATCGTCAAAGCCGACCTTCGCGTGGGAACCGTCGCAGAAGGGTTTGTTGGCGGACTGGCCGCACCGGCAGAGGGCATATTGCGGCGCGGCTGGGTATTTTTTCCCTTCCCGATAATCCAGCGAATCGCCATCGGCATTCGTGACAATCCGCTGTTCGCTCAAAGGCAGGCCGCCGCTGACGAGATACGGGCCGTCCTTGGTGACTTCAATCTGCGGCTGGGTGTGGGCACTCTCTTTCATAACCGATTTACCATAGCACCAGTGCTGAAAATGTCACGGTACCAAACGACAGGATTTCATGGTGCCGTCTCCGGGGGACTTGCTTCTACTGGTCCTAGCCCGTGCCCCGGCAACACCCGCCGCTGCCTGCCGCCGTGAGGCAGCCCAACGCCAGGCACAATCCCAAATGACGAATCCCCCTGCAAGGTGTTTCATTGACCTGACATTTTAACGTAGCCGGATTGGACAGCTGGAAAACCGCGAACTTTCCCAACGTCCAGAACCGTCTGACCGCGCCCATCGGGCGCGGCTCGGCGTGGTTCTGGACAAGGCGCTTCGCGATGCCTCTAGCCGGACGCGGCGGGCCCGCGCCTTTTTCTTCCCTCGCTTAGCACCATGTTCGCCATATACATACAAAATGAAACACCAACTCACGGTCAGGACCCGGATAGCGGTTCAGAGTCGTCGACTCAGGGTGGGCCGGGCCTTCTTTCATATCCCGGTTTGGACTCTGGAGAATTCGCTGTCAAAGCCCGCTACTCCTTTGCCCGGCGGATCAGCGCCTTAACCACGCCCTGAATTATCAATTCCTGGGACGGAACCTTCGGCACCACAAAAGATGGCCAGGTCCCAGTCGTTGATCTCCCGTCGCTCGCTCGTATTCTGCAAACAAGGAAGTCCCTTTAATCTCTGCTCCTGGGTCATGACAAAAGTCATCCTGTCGAATTGCGGCATGCGTTTTAACTAATGTCGTTTGCGTTCTGACCGATACCTATGTGGACGCGCCAGTCGGCCCAACAATATGAAATTCAAGACGATTTGTTACGGTTTCATCAACGGCAACCAAATCATCAACCGTTTTGGCAATGCTTGGCTAATCCAGATGGCCAACCGTCAATTCAGACTGGTGGGTGGCAGCAATGACGATTTGGCGAACGCCCGAGAATGGGCTTCGCTCTTTGGCCATCAAATCGTTTTCAGCAGATCACGAAAACGAGGCACCACGTGAAATCTTTCCTGGCGAAAGGAGCTAAAGGTTCTGGCAGTTTCTCCGGCAGTCGTTCCCACTTTGTTTTTCTTTCGCCCAAGCTACATTCCGCAGATGCGGGATCGCCTGGAATCGGCCATTCTGAGCATGAATGCAACTCCAGCCGGGCGCGAAGTGCTAACAGTGTTCCAAAGTGACGGTATGATGAAATGTCAGGTCAGTTGCCTTGAAAGCACCCGACAACTGCTGGCGGAGTACGACCGGGCACGGAAACATCAGTCGATCTGCTCGCCGCCACTATTGCCTCAAACCGCGCCCCGTGGCTAAAAACGAGAGCAGGCGAGCAGTGCTTAAGCGTGGCCCGATGCCTATGAGACAACGCTTCTCAACGTCGCGGGGGATCTCCCGTGACCAGAACTGGCGCCGGCTCAGAGCCAATGCCTGAATCATGGTGGGGATGTGATGGATGTGGAGGTCACTGAGCGGCGAGGGGTTTGACAGCCCAACCCGAGGTCGAGGCAACGGCGAAACTAACAGTCATCACAGTTTGCGGCAATGCTGATCAAGCATGTCCGGTATATTCCGGCCTGTTAAACCGCCATAATTGGGGGTTTAATGACCCAATCCTAGCCATCGGCACGCACGATGAAAAGCTGGCGGCGTTTCGTCGCACGCGTGATGAAATCAAACGAGTATTTGAGGCTTACGGCGCAGGGCGTCTCGACCGTGTGAAAAAACCCAAAGTGGACGTTGGTAAGCCGCTGAGAAGGGCGTCCATGAGTTCACGCCCTGGAACTCGGAGCTATTGCGTCTTCGGCCGCTCCGACACTTCCATTGGTTGTTGCATAATGACTTCAAGCGCGATCACGAAGGCGAAAGCGACCGTAAAAAAGTCGATTGTCAACGCCGTGATGTAGGCTGCGGCGCTGTATTGGAGGCCGTCTAAGACATAGCCAAGCATCGCCAGTGTCACAGCGGAGCCGAATACAACAAAGACCGCGAATACTGCGGGCGGCGGCCCATTGCCGACCACCTTCCGGCGTCGGCGCGGATAGGTGACCTGAAGATACAGCATTGGCAATGCGAAAAGCACGCCAGAAACTCGCCAAATCCACTTTTCCTGAAGGTCGTAGAGCTCAAATAGCGCCGGCAGCAGCGCTGCCGCCGTCAAAACGAAAATGTGCGTCATGACCGTTTTTGCAAGGTATCTGTCAAGCAGTGACAACCTCGCTCCAGCGGCCGGTCGGAGGGCTAACAAGAGCGCCGAGAACCCCGCGAACGTGATCATCAGGCCAGCCAATGTGTACAAAAAGGTCGCAGCTTTGACTTCCATGTTTTGCTCCACCTAAGAACCAAGGTCCTTTTGGCACGTCCTTGTTCTTACGACAAATCCACCTGAAGGTCAAGCGAGCCGCCGGTAAACGTCTGGGGGGTGTCCCAGTGACAACGAGCAGAACACGAAAGCGCTTGCAATCGTCATATACAGACAGCATTCGCCGAAAAATTTGACTCGTTTTTCACGAGTTCAATCACGTTATTTATATAACATACATATAATAAGTATGTTATAAAATAAATATTAAAAGTGCTTTTTGTCATTTCTAGACTAGACATTTCTCGGGGCTATTGTAGAATGGCTGTCGTGATGGACAAAACAGCCATCTTGCCGCGCCAGCCTGCCCACCGGCTGCTCGCGCCGGAGCGTTGCGAAGGCGGAAACCTTGCGAGGACGGAAGCCTCGGCGAAGGAGGACTCGCCAAGCATCGCTCGGCACGACGTGGTCTTGGAACCGCTGCCCCAGCGGCTTGCCGAGTTGACAGGTTTACAATCTGCCGCTTTCTGCCCGGAATCGGCACGCAGCGATACAGATCTAGACGGATAATTACACATAAAAAAATTCCCGCACCATCCCGCATTCCGCAATGAGTCCAACAATCCATCATTCCCAGCCCCCGCTTCTCGCGCTCCTTGCCCCGCCGTAGCCCGCGCACACGATCGCACTCGAAGAACTTTAACCAAATTAAACCAAATTAAACCAAAAACCATTTCCAGACCATTGCAAGAGCCCCGCCCATGTGCCTCATTTCGCGCAATTTTGCGTCCATTCGCGTCCAATTCCCGCCACCGACTTTTCTCCCGCACGCCCACCAACTCGCTGGTCGCGCCGAAGCCATGCGAGGGCGGATATATCACAAACCTAGGAAAAACCCGATGAATTCGCAAAAATCCAGGCTGATCGTGCCTAATCCAGCCTTAAATTCATCGACCCAGGTGGCATCGGTCGCGTCGCGATCTCTCCCTCGCCCAGCATCCAGCATCCCGGATTGGCACCCGTCCCACTTTGTGCTTGATTTTTGAAATCAGCACTCGTCAAAATCAGCAAAGACCCATAAATTACTTCCCAATATGAGAGCGTCCTGCGATTTCTTAAAGGCGGCGGTGGTGTTCTGGCTCCTTGCCCCGGCCGCGTTTTCCGGCCCCCCCGTTTTTTCCGCCCCCGTGCGGCCGCCCGTCGGCGTGGCTTCAGCCCCCGTCTTCGTGCCCAATGCCGCGCACGCCGGGGATCCGCTGCCGCCGGGCGTGCTTGCCTGGGACCAAACCCAAAAAACCGTGGCCGCAACCAATGGGCAGGATTTCGCCCACTTCGTGTTTGCCTTTACCAATATCGCCACCCAAATCGATCTCGGCCGGGCGACCAATTTCACGGTGATCACCAATTTCACGGTGATCACCAATACCGGTTTCTGGAATGTCATTTCCGGCCGGAAATACTCGGACGTCGCCCGGGTGATCACCAACAAAATCATCACCAATGTCACCAATTCCATAACTCCCGCCGCCGTGGTGATTTTGAACGTGAAACCGTCCTGCGGTTGCACCACGGCGGAGGTGCCGCCCATGCCGTGGTTGCTGCCCCCCGGCACCAACAGCCTCCTCCGCGTCAATGTGAACCTCGCGGGCAAAAGCGGCAGCGTCTTCAAATCGGTCGCCATCACCACCGACCACGGCTCGATGCCCCTCACACTTCAAATCAACATCGCGCCCGAACCGCCGCCCCGGCAAATGACCGAGGCCGAACGTGCCCAGGGCATCGCCGCCTCGAAGGTTGACCGCCAGGCGGTCTTCCGGGGCGAATGCGCGAGCTGCCATGCCAAAAATCTCCAGGGCAAATACGGCCAGCAACTCTTTGCCGCCGCCTGCGGCGTTTGCCATGAGGCCAACCCCCGCGCCACTATGGTGCCCGACCTGCACAATCTCAAGGACCCCACCAGCGAGGAATTCTGGCGCACCTGGATCACCGCCGGCAAGGCCGGCACCCTCATGCCCGCCTTCGCCGCCTCCCAGGGCGGCCCGCTCACCGACTTCCAGGTCGCCTCGCTGGCGGCCTATCTGAACCAGGCCATTCCGCCGCGCCGGCCGGTCCAGGCGGCCAAATAGGCGGCCCCCCGCGAAGTACGCTTGCGATTTTTCCGGGTCCGACTATGATGTCAACCATGACCGAACAACAGGTTGACGCAACCAATCACGGCCGGATTTCCGAACTGGGCCAGCGGGTCTTGGGCGGCGGGCAGATTTCCCGCGAGGAGGCCCTCTGGCTGATCCAGCTCGAATCCTCCGCGGACATTCTGGATCTGCTGTCGTGGGCCAATCGCGTCCGTGAGAAATTCAAAGGCAACAAGATCCATCTTTGCTCGATCGTCAACGCCAAGGCCGGAGCCTGCTCGGAGAATTGCAGTTTTTGCGCCCAGTCGGCCTTTTACCAAACCAGCTCACCCAAATACGGCTTTGTGGATCCCGAGCCCGTTGCCGAGGCCGCCGCGGAGGCCAATCGCAACGGGGTGACCGCCGTGGGCATTGTCGCCGCCTGGAAGGGTTTGAACGAAGGCCCCATGCTGGACGAGGTGTGCGCCCGGGTCCGGGAGATGAAGGCGGCCGGCAAAACCCGGCCCGACGTCTCCCTGGGCATCATCAAAAGCCAGCGCGTGGCCGACCGCCTAAAGGACGCCGGGGTGGAGTGCTATGGCCACAACCTCGAAAGTTCACGCCGCTTTTTTCCGCAAACCTGCACCACTCACAATTTTGACGACCGCCTGCAAACCATCGGCCATCTCAAGCGGGCCGGCATCAAGATCTGCTCCGGCGGCATTATTGGCATGGGCGAATCCCGCGAAGACCGCTGTGATCTGGCCTTTGAATTGAAGGCCGTCGGAGCCAACGTAGTGCCGGTGAACATCCTCAATCCCATCCCAGGCACCCCCTTCGCCAACAACCCTCCCCTGCCCGTCTGGGAGATCTTAAAAACCATCGCCTGTTTCCGATTCATCCTGCCCCGCCAGGAAATCATGGTGGCGGGCGGGCGCACCATCAACCTGCGCGACGCGCAAAGCATGATTTTCATGGCCGGCGCCAGTGCGCTGATGGTGGGCAATTATCTGACCACGCTTAACCAGCCGGTGGAAAAGGATTTGCAGATGCTCAAGGACCTCGGGCTGGACCCCAAGTGGGAAAGCCACGGCTTTAGCGATCAGGAAAACGGTGGTTGTGAATGTGGCCTTGAAAAAGACCCCCTTGCCGAACCGGCCCCCGCCTGAACAGGACGGGCCAAACCGGCTCTCCGAATGTTCTGAACGGCAATTGGTTCAAAACGACCGCCGTTTTTGAGATTTGACTTCCCGGCGATTTGACAGCAGTTTATGAGATCCTTAGAATCAACGTTGATCAATAACAAGAAATGAGCAGCTTGTCGCAAAAAATGGTATGGCGCACCTATCACTTCGTGCATTCAAACGGGTTGATTGCCGATGTGGTCTATCGCAGCGCCTTCCATGTGCAGCGGCTCCTCCGCTTCTTGCGGTATCGTTCCGTTTCCCGCGACACGGTCACGCCCGAGGAATTGTGGGCGCATCGCCAGTTCGAGCTGGCCGGCGGACTCATCACCGGCATCACCAACATCTGCAACGCCAAATGCTCCTTTTGCGCCTACCCCAAGGTCGTGGCCAACAAAACGCTGCAGACCGGTGTCATGGCCTTCGCCATCTTTCAAAAGGCCGTGGACGAATGGGCCAGTCTGGGCGGCACTCGCCTGGACCTCACGCCCGTCGTGGGCGACCCGCTCGTCGATCCGGGCTTGCTCGATAAGCTCGATTACGCGGTCAAAAAGGGCCTGCGGGTTTCACTCACCACCAACGCCATTCTGCTCGACAAAAACGACAACTACCGTCAGCTCATTGACCGGGGCATTCGCGAGGTTTACATCAGCACCCAGGGAACCAGCAAGGCGATGTACGAGCAAGTTTATGGAGTGAATCATTTCGACGAAGCCCTGTCCGGCATCCGCCACCTTTTGGAATACAACCGGAGCCGCGGCGAACCGATCAAGGTTGCCATCCGCTTCCGGAACGCCGAGAAACCGAGTGAAATCACGCGCTCGCCCGAATTTAAGAAGTATCTGAAACCCTATTTCTCGGAGCAAGTGCGGGTCAATTTCACCGTGGATTTCGATAATTGGGGCGGCACCATCAAAGCCGGGGATCTTAAGGGCAACATGCGGATGCGGCAGTTGCCCCGGCAGTTGAACGTTCCGTGCGCCTCGCTGTTCGGCGTCGTGGTCCGGCATGATGGCGCCGTGCGGTTGTGCGGCTGTCGGCTGGTCCGCAGCGATCTGGACGACTTGGTGGTGGGCAACATCCGTGACAACTCGATGAAAGAAATTGCGGAGAGCGATCGGGCCTGGAACATCATCAAGGGCTTTTACTCCGGCCAGCGGCCCGAGACCTGCCGCGGCTGCACCGTCTACGAACCGGTCAGCCGAACCTGGCTACAGGCCCGCGCCCAAGCCAAAGCCGGGCTCCCGCCGCACTCCTAGCCGCTCCCTTTAAGTGACCGGCACGCCGTTCCGCCGGCGGGCGTAAAACAGGAAGCCGCCCAGTCCTATGCCAACGATAATGGCTGCCAGCGTGACGTACAGCGGACGATGCGGCAGGCTGAAATCAAAAATCACGATATGGTCGCCCGGCGTGGGCAAGTAGACCCCCCGCATGATGAAGTTGCACCGCAACAACTCCCCCGGCTGGCCGTCCACCGTCACACTCCAATGCGGATCAAATTTGTCGTTAAGCAACAGGACGGACGGCGCGGCGCTCTTCGCGGAAAGCACGATGTGTTTGCTGTTGTAACTTTGGTATTCCACGCTGCCGGAACCTTCATTGGTACCCGCGGACGGCAAGCCGTTTTCAGCCGTGGAAACCAGCACCGTTTTGAGCGGGTCGAAGCTTAAGTCGCCCAACGTTTTCAAAACCGCCGAATCATTCGTATTCACCTGCCAGTTGGGATAAACCTTGGCGCGCGGCAGGGCGCCGGTGAATTCAAAGAGCGCAAAATCGCCATTGTTCGTGGGCACCGCCGTGTCGCTTTCGAGCGGAGTGTAATACGCAAGCTGCTTCAAAGGGGTTCCGTCGGCGTTCGTCACTCCCGGTTTGGGCAGGATGTCAAAACGCTGAAGGATGCGGAAACGGTGCTGCCCGGGGTCAAGCTGCTGGTTCATGGGGTCGAGATAAAGGGCTGGACCCAACAAATAGCGGGTGCTGGTGAGCTGCCATTCGCGGGTGATGAGCGGTGCGGTGGCCGCATCGCCCCGCGGAGCCAACGCCATCTTGTAGGCCATCATGTCCTCCGGCATGCGCGGCATTTGGACGATGTCAAAACTCTGAATGTTGTAATATGGGAACTGGTGCTGCAGCCATTCAATGCGATACAGTTCCTCCCAGATTCCCAATTGCGGCGGCGTGTTAAACGGCAGATCAGCCACGCGATTTTCGTACGTCCTCTTCTCCAGGAAGCTCAAAATGGGATTGAGCGTGCCCACTTCGTACTTGTTCTTATAGTTCCAGTGAACGACCCAGGGCAGATTGGCCCGGCCCATGTCGAAGATCAAAAAGCTGCCCAGGAGAATCGCGCCCAGCTTGGCCCGTGGGCCGCTGAAATAGCCGCTGATCACCGCCAGCAGCAAGCCTACCGCGATGGCCAGCAGCACCACAAACCACGCCACCTGCCCGAAGCTGAAAGCCAGGAGGGCCGGCGCGGAATTGTCGTGCGTCGGATCACCATCCGGAAAGCCGACCTTTTGCAGATAAGCAACCAAGGCCGGCTTTTGCGCCACGTACACCAACCACCCCAGCACACTGGCAACGACCAGGCCGATGCTGACAAAAGTCCAGCCGCGGTCGAACGAACTGATTTTTGCCCACCAACCCCGCAATTGCTGGTACAGACCCGGCCCTTTCGCCTTCGCGCTAACGAGACAGACCCGGCTCAATCCGTCCACCCCGTAGGCAAAAATCATCACCAAAACCCAACTGAAGAAAATGATGAATTTCGCGGGATTGCGAATGGTGGAGAAATAGGGCAGCCGGTATAGAATGGCATAGAACGGCGCGAAACGCCCCCAGGCAAGCAGGAGGCAAAGGAACATCACCACGCCCAAAAACCAAATCATCCGCTTCTGCCGGACGGAGAAGATTGAATTCTGCCTTCGCGACGACTGGGCGAGGGCCCACCCGGCCACCAGCAAAACCAGGATGCCGCAATAATTTCCGCCGCCCGTAAAGCGCATGTAGTCATTGCCATTTGACGGCTGCGGCCCCTTGCTGCCGGAATCAAAGTAGCGATCCAGCTCCGGCGCCCGACCCACGCCCCCCCAATAGGCGCCGTTTTGATACGCACCCTGAAGTGACGGCATCATGTCCTTGGGCGTGTCCAGCTTGTAGCCGAACAGGCCGGGCACCGCCAGTCCGAGCGTTTCGACTTTTGGCAAACTCCATTGGGTGGCCCAATCCCATTGCGCCACCTTCGTATCCGTGTCTTGGGCCGTGCCGGCGACCCCTTGGATTTCAGTTCCGACCAGGGCGAGCACGGTTTGGATGGCGACAAACGCGGCGAAAACAGCCACGATGGCCACCCGGCCCACGCCCCGGGTGACTTTTTGCATGGGAGCGCCCTCCTCGGTCAGCGTCCAAACGAA
>JBEKZM010000053.1:0-43282 GCA_049509875.1 Verrucomicrobiota bacterium
CCTATCCGAAGTGCGACAAGGCGTCGTGCCCCAGACCTATTGGTCTTGGAAAGATGTCGGAAGCACCCGAAACGCAAAACAGGAATTGAGTCAAGTCATGGGGGCCGAAGCAGGGGAAGACTTGTTCATCACCCCAAAGCCGACGAAACTAGTGGAAAGGATGCTTCAGATTGGGACTGAGTCGGCAGAGAACGACATAGTGCTCGATTTCTTCGGTGGTTCTGGAACGACGGGCCATGCGGCCTTGAGTGCAAATGCAAGGGACAATGGCAACAGACGCTACATTCTCGTTCAGCTTCCTGAACCCACTGGTGATCCGAAGCGACCGACGATCGCCGAACTGACAAAAGAACGCTTGCGTCGGGCCGGGAAAAAGGTTCGTGCGGAGTGGGAAACAACGCAAGCAGCGGCAACGCAGGAACCGGAATTGCCCAATGCGCAATCCGCAAACCCCGCTCCGCAATTACCCGACCTCGGCTTCCGCGTTTTCAAACTCGCCAGCAGCAACATCCAAGCATGGGAGCCAAACCGCGAACGTCTGGCCGAAACGCTCGAAGCCTCGGTGGATCATCTCAAAACCGACCGCACGGAGTCCGACATCCTGTTCGAGTTGCTGTTGAAACTCGGCCTTGACCTCACCGTGCCCATTGAGTCGCGTACAATCGCTGGCCAGCAAGTCCACAGCATCGGCGCGGGCACGTTGCTCGTGTGCCTGTCCAAATCCCTCGCGGCCAACCAAGTCGAACCACTTGCCCTTGGCATTGCGGCGTGGCACAAAACCCAAGCCCCCGCCGGGGAAAGCACCATCGTATTCCGCGATAGCGCCTTTGCCGATGACGTGGCCAAAACCAATCTCACGGCCATTCTCCAGCAGCACGGCTTGGATAACGTGCGGAGCCTGTAAAGCAATACGCCTATGCCACCAAAACCATTGCCGCCCACCGGGGAAATCGTCCTTTACCCCACGCCGGACGGTCGCACCCGCGTGGAATGCCGTTTCGCCGGGGAAACCGTCTGGCTGACTCAGGCGCTCATGGCGGAACTTTTTGACATCAGCATCCCTACGGTAAATGAGCATTTAAAAGGCATTTATGAGGACCGGGAACTTGATCCCGAGGCAACTATTCGGAAATTCCGAATAGTTCGAATGGAAGGCGAACGCGAGGTGGCGCGCAACCTCGACCATTACAGTCTCGATGCAATTTTGGCTGTCGGCTACCGGGTTCGCTCCCCCCGAGGCGCGCAGTTCCGTCGCTGGGCTACGGAACGTCTGCGCGAATATTTGGTAAAGGGCTTCACCATGGATGATGAGCGGCTGAAAAACCCGCCTGTCGAAGGTTCTGGCATCCCAGATTATTTTGATGAATTGCTGGAACGCATCCGGGACATCCGGGCCAGCGAACGCCGGATGTACCTGCGCGTGAAGGAGCTTTTTGCCCTCGCCGCTGATTACAAACCGTCCACCAAGGACAGTGTTAAGTTTTTCCAGACCATGCAGAACAAGCTGCATTTTGCTGCCACCGGCAAGACAGCGGCGGAGCTGATTTCTGCCCGCGCCAACCACGATAAACCCAACATGGGCCTGACATCGTGGAAAGGCGAAGTGGTGAGGAAAGCCGACGTGAGAGTCGCCAAGAATTATCTGAACAAGCAAGAAATTGACGAATTGAATCGCATCGTCGTCATGTGGCTGGATTACGCCGAAGATCAGGCAAAACGCCGGAAGCAGGTTTTTCTGCGGGATTGGGAAGCGAAACTGGGTGAATTTTTGCGCTTTAACGAACGTCGCGTGCTGCCCAACGCCGGCACGATCAGCAAGGAAAAGGCGGACGCCAGGGCCGAATCGGAATATGCACAATTTGAAAAGGTACGCCGGGCCTACGTTGAGGCGGAAGCCGAGCGGGAAATGATGACGGAACTGGAAGATGCGGCCAAGGAGCTTCCCGAGGAGTGCGATCCCCAAGGGCCGCCGGAAGATTGATAATGAAACTCCATTTTGAGCCTAATCTTGATTACCAGCACGCGGCTATCGAAGCTGTTTGTGACCTGTTCAAGGGTCAGGAAATCTGTCGCAGTGTCTTTACGGTGACGCGGGATGCCAATGATGCCCAGCAGCGCATGGGATTTGCCGAAAATGACCTCGGCATCGGCAACCGTCTGACGTTGCTCGACGATGAGCTGCTCAAAAATCTCAATGACATCCAGCTCCGCAATGGTCTGCCGCCATCCACATCGCTAGCCTCCGGTGATTTCACCGTTGAGATGGAAACCGGCACGGGCAAGACCTACGTTTATTTGCGCACGGTTTTCGAGTTGAACCAGCGTTATGGCTTTAACAAATTCGTCGTTGTTGTGCCGTCAGTGGCCATCAAGGAGGGTGTGTACAAATCGCTCCAGATGATGGAAGACCATTTCCGTTCACTCTACGCCAACGTGCCATTCGAGTATTTTCTATACGATTCCAGCAAATTGGGCCAGGTTCGCAACTTCGCCACCAGCGCGAACATTCAAGTCATGGTTGTGACCGTGGGCGCGATCAACAAGAAGGACGTCAACAATCTGTACAAGGATAGTGAGAAAACCGGTGGTGAAAAGCCCATCGATTTGATCAAGGCTACGCGTCCAATTATCATCGTGGACGAGCCGCAGAGCGTGGACGGTGGCCTCGAAGGCCGGGGCAAGGAGGCCCTCGGCATGATGAATCCGCTGTGCACGTTGCGTTATTCAGCCACTCACGTTGAAAAGCATCACATGGTTTTCCGGCTGGATGCGGTGGACGCTTACGAGCGCAAGTTGGTCAAGCAGATCGAAATCGCGGAGGCCAAAATCTCGGGTGGCCACAACAAACCGTACGTAAAATTATTGGCGGTGAGCAACCGTCGTGGTGTCATCATAGCCAAGGCGGAATTGGACGTGCAGACCCGCACTGGGGTCCAACGGCAGGAAATCTCCGTGCAGGATGGCGACAATCTGGAAATGACCACCAACCGCGCCGTTTACCACGATTGCCGCGTTGGCGAAATTCGGGTGGAAATGGGTAATGAGTTCATGGAGTTGCGTGTCCCCGGCGGCGAGCATTTTCTCAAACCCGGTCAGACCTACGGTGACCTTGATGCGTTGGCGGTGCAGCGCGAAATGATCAGCCGCACCATCAAAGAGCATCTGACCAAGGAGCTGCGGCTCGCGCCGCAAGGCATCAAAGTCCTGTCACTGTTCTTTATTGATTCCGTGGAGCGCTATCGGAAATACGACGCCGACGGTAATCAGGTCAAAGGCGACTACGCCAAAATTTTTGAGGAAGAATACCGCCGGCTGGCCAAGTACCCTGAATACCAAAGCCTGTTCAAAGAGGTGGACATGCGCACTGCCGCCGAGGAGGTCCACAACGGCTACTTTTCCATCGATAAGAAAAAAGTCGGCGGCAAGACTGTCGAGGTCTTCAAAGACACACGCGGCGACACCAAGGCGGATGACGACACGTACAGCCTGATCATGCGCGACAAGGAGAAGTTGTTGGGCTTCGAGACGCCGCTCAAATTCATCTTCTCCCATTCCGCCCTGAAGGAAGGCTGGGATAATCCGAACGTGTTCCAGATTTGTGCGCTTCGCGACATGGGCACCGAGCGGCAACGCCGCCAGACGATTGGCCGAGGCCTCCGCCTATGCGTCAATCAGCAGGGCGAACGCCTGCATGGTTTCGAAATCAACACCTTGACTGTCGTCGCCACTGAGAGCTACGAGCATTTTGCCGAAAATTTGCAGAAGGAGATCGAGGATGATACAGGCATCCGTTTTGGTATCGTGGAGCATTACCAGTTCGCCGGGATTACCGTCATCGGTGCCTATGGAAAATCCGCGCCTTTGGGCTTTGATAAATCCAAACAGCTATGGGAACACCTGAAAAACGCGGGGCTGGTGAACGCCCAAGGCAAGGTTCAAGACGCCCTGCGCAAGCACCTCAAAGATAAAACACTGACTTTGCCTGAGCCGTTTGCAGCTCAACTTCCACAGATCACAGAAGTGCTGCGCAAACTCGCCGGCAAACTGGAAATCAAAAACGCCGACGAGCGGCAGATCGTCAAGACCCGGCAGGCCGTGCTTCAGAGTGCCGAGTTCAAGGCGTTGTGGGATCGGATCAAGCACAAGGCAACGTACCGAGTGCAGTTCGACAACGAACTGCTGGTTCAAAAATGCGCCGAAGCCATCAAAAACGGCCCGCCGATCACCAAGACCCGGTTGGAATGGCGCAAAGCCGATCTTTCCATCGGCAAAGCGGGCGTCGAGGTTACCGAAACCTCAACCTCGGACCCGGTTGTTCTGGAGGAACGCGACGTTGAGTTGCCGGATGTTCTCACGGATTTGCAGGACAAAACCCAACTCACCCGACGGAGCATACACCGCATTCTCGTCGGCAGCGGCCGGTTGAACGATTTCATCCGGAATCCTCAGGAGTATATTGAAATCACCGCCGAGGCCATCAACCGGGCCAAGCGGCTCGCCATCGTTGACGGCATCAAATACCAGCGACTTGGCGATGACGAATACTACGCGCAAGAATTGTTCGCGCAGGAATAACTGGCTGGGTATCTGAAAAATATGCTCAAAGTTGGCCAGCGAAGCGTTTACGAGCAAGTCGTTTATCAATCCGACACCGAGAAATCGTTCGCGGAACAGTTGGAGAAAAGCGAGGCGATCAAAATCTACGCCAAGCTGCCTGCGTGGTTTAAAGTCCCCACACCGTTAGGCACCTATAACCCGGATTGGGCGTTACTGGTGGAAAAGGATGGAGCCGAACGCGTCTATTTCGTGGTCGAAACCAAGAGTGGTCTGTTTGCGGACGACATTCGCGACCGGGAAAGCGCCAAAATCAAATGCGGTGAGGCCCATTTCGGCGCCCTCGCAACCGGCGAAAACCCAGCTCGCTTCGTCAAAGCCACCAAACTCGATGATGTTATGGCGAAATGCTGACACCGTGCGGTCAATTGATAAAATCCGTCCCTGCCGGCACCCGCAGCCAATTCAGCGACCACTTCAAAGCACTCAAAGCTCAGATCATCGGCTCGCTGAACTGGGAACCGCTCAATACGACACCTTCCCAAAATGAAATGGAGGCGGGCGAGATCATCCATGGACTCCTGGCAAAGGCCCGCAAACACGTCCCACTGCAGAGGCGCTCCCGCCTGTCGTGTTTAGACCATTATTCTTTTAATCTGACCTTAATTTCCTCGCAGTTTGTCGTTGTAACATTGTAAAATATTTGCATACATAGTGTTATGAAGTACTAAAAGAAAATCATCTTTACGTCACAAATAGACTTTACATTTCCAAAGCTTGTGGTTAGATTGAGCTTGTGGTGGACATATACAGTCCATATGGCGGCCGCACTGACTCGCCGCGGCTGTGGTGGGGACAGCTTGTCCCCATGCGCCGGTGCATCCCATCTCTCGCTTGGAACCGCCGCCACATTGGGTCAGACCCAATCAGAGCAAGTCAGACCTTTGAAGTTTCCCACCCCGCGCCGTTGCGACCGGCTTTTCCCCCCAACTATCCATGAACAGCCATCCACGCATCCGCAACTCCGCGCGTTTCGCATTCTGCACTCAA
This sequence comes from Verrucomicrobiota bacterium, assembly GCA_049509875.1. GTDB lineage: Bacteria > Verrucomicrobiota > Verrucomicrobiia > Limisphaerales > UBA11358 > UBA11358. The sequence goes on from JBEKZM010000053.1 coordinate 5,605, forward strand.
GAAGTTGCATTCCTTGCCGCGCCCGCGCGGAGCCCAGGCGCCACAATTGCCCGGTCGGTGTTAGAATATGGATGAATACGAATAATTACGGATAAATTCTGCCCCTGAAAATGATCAAGTCGTAAATTTGAGAACGCACTTCCATCTTTTCAAGCCCCGCGGTTCTGACTATGCTTCGGCCCCCGATTTGGGTTCCACCGGCCCCGTCCGTTGTGGATTCAGGATTTTGTATGGCATTGATTGTTCAAAAATACGGCGGCACTTCGGTGGCCAACACCGACCGCATTAAAAATGTCGCGGCGCGCGTGGCCAAATACCACGCCCAAGGTGATAAGGTCGTGGTCGTGGTCTCCGCCATGAGCGGCGTGACCGACGGCCTCATCAAACTGGCCAAAGACCTCGCGCCCCTGCCCAGCGAGCGCGAAATGGACATGTTGCTTGCCACCGGCGAGCAGCAGACCATCGCCTTGACCGCCATCGCCTTGCAAACCCTCGGCGTGCCGGCCATTTCGATGACCGGCGCACAGGCGGGCATCGTCACCGACGGCGTTCATACCAAGGCCAAAATCAACAACATCACTCCGCGCCAGGTCCATGACCGGTTGAAGGCCGGCACCGTCGTCATCGTCGCGGGTTTCCAAGGCGAAACGACCGACGGCCAGATCACGACCCTCGGCCGCGGCGGTTCGGATCTGACCGCCATCGCGCTGGCCGCGGCCCTCAAGGCCGACTTGTGCCAGATTTACACGGACGTCGATGGCGTTTACACCACCGATCCGCGCATCGTGCCCGGCGCCAACAAACTGCCGGAAATCTCCTACGACGAGATGCTCGAACTCGCCGGCCTCGGGGCCAAGGTGATGCAAAGCCGCTCCGTGGAATTCGCCAAGAAATTTGGAGTCGTATTCGAGGTCCGCTCCAGCCTCAATGACAACCCAGGCACCATTGTGAAAGAAGAAACCAAAAATATGGAAGGCATCGTCGTGCGCGGCGTCGCCCTCGACAAAAACCAGGCCAAAGTCACCCTCGTCCGGGTGCCGGACAAGCCCGGCGTGGCCGCGCGAATTTTCAAGGCGCTCGGCGACGCCGCCGTGAACGTGGACATGATCATTCAAAACATCAGCCACGGCACCGGCACGCCAGCCACCGACATCTCGTTTACGGCCGACAAACCCGATCTGCTCAAAGCGCAAAAAGTCATCGCCGGTTTGAAGCAGGATGTCGGCTATCGCGAGGTCATCACCAAGGAAAAGGTCGGCAAGCTGTCCATCGTGGGCGTGGGCATGAAGTCGCACACCGGCGTGGCGGGCAAGTTGTTCGAGACCCTGGCCAAGGAAGGCATCAACATTGACATGATTTCCACGAGCGAAATCAAGATCTCCGTGGTCATCGACCTGGCCAAGGGCGATCAGGCCGTCAAAGCCGTGCATGCGGCGTTTATTGGTTAACTTGGGCGGGAACGCGGCTTCGCCGCCAATTCGGCTTGACCGTGCATGGTCATGGCATAATGTCCTCGCAAAATGGTTGACGAACACCAGTCCGTCGTGCCCGCGGCGGCAGAAAAAATCCGCGCCGAAATTCCTCCCGTCGCCCGGACGACTTGGTGCGCTCTCTATGGCTTCCTCCTGCTTACCCTGGCACTGGCGGCCTATGTTTTTGGCGTGGCGCTGGGTCCCATTCGTTGGCTGCTCCTTAACCCCGGCTGGCTGCGTGAACTTAATGCAGCCATCGTCTGGTACAGCGGTATCCCGCTGGTCGCCGGCACATTGCTGGTCTGCTGGGATCTTTTTGGCTACGTGCGGCAGTCCCGCCACTGGAAATCCGTCCGCTGCGATCCGCCGGCCAACCCGCGTCTGACGGTGGTGCTCACCGCCTACAACGACGAGCGCAGCATCGGCGGCGCGGTCCGGGATTTCGCGGCCCACCCGCTGGTGGAGCGGGTGATTGTAATCAGCAATAACAGTCGGGACAGGACGATGGAATGCGCGGTGCAGGCGGGGGCCACGGTCTTCAACGAGGAGCGGCAGGGCTACGGCGCCTGCGTGCATCGCGCCCTGCGCGAGGCGCTGAAACTTGGCGACACGGAGCTGACGCTCTTGTGCGAAGGCGACCTGACTTTCCGGGCATCGGACATCGAAAAGTTTATGGCCTATATTCCGCATGCAGACATCGTGAACGGCAGCCGCATTGTCGAACAGCTTCAGGATCGCGACACCCAGTTGTCTCTTTACATGCACTACGGCAACCTTTTCGCGGGAAAGGTTCTCGAATTGAAGCATCTGGGCATGGTTTCACTCACCGACGTGGGCACCACGTACAAGCTCTGCCGCAACTCGACCCTGCGCGCCCTGGTGGCCGGCTTGAATCCCGCCATCAATCTCGAATTTAACGCCTACTTCTTGGACTCGGCGCTGAAAGCCGGTCTGAGTATCCTCGAGTGCCCCATTTCGTTTCATCCCCGGGTGGGTGCCAGCAAGGGGGGCAACGTGAATAATCGCATTGCCACCCGCCTCGGATTGCGAATGCTCTACGGGATCTTCGTGGACTGGAAAGGATTTGGCCATGCCTGACGAAGTCTATCACCAGACGCGGTTCCAATCAGACCCGCGCCGCGGCGTCCTCTGGCAGACCTTGGTGGACCATGTGTTTCAAAAGCAGATTCCGCCGGACGCCGTGGTGCTGGAATTGGGTGCCGGCTACGGCGAATTCATCAATGCCGTGAAAGCCCGGCGCCGCATCGCCGTGGACTGCTGGGCCGGAATGACCGCCCACCTTGCGCCCGGCGTGGAAGCGCTCATTACCAACGCCGCCCATCTCGGCGGCGTCGCGGATAATTCCGTGGACTACGTCTTTGCCAGCAATTGTTTTGAACATCTGACCCGCGCGGAATTTTTGGCCTGCCTCGGGCAGCTTCGGCAGAAGATGAAGCCGGGCGCCAAGCTTACCATTGTCCAGCCCAATTTCAAATACTGCGTGCACGAGTATTTCGACGACTACACTCACGTTTCCATCTATACCCACCGCAGCCTATGTGATTTGCTCGAGTCGCAGAACTTCAGGATTGAGCGCTGCGTCCCGCGTTTCCTGCCGCTGACCATCAAATCCCGCGCGCCCGTACAGCCCTGGCTGATCCGGCTTTACCTGGCCAGCCCCGTTAAGCCGCTCGGCAAACAAATGCTGATCACCGCCGTTCGATGACCTCGACCGCCCGTTCCCCAACCGCTTTGGCCGACGGCCCCAACCAAGAGGTTTCTTTCTCACGTCGCCGCAACTGGCTGACTGCGATCCTGCTCATGGTCATGTCGTGGCTGCTCTACCTGCCCACGCTAAAGTACGACTTCATCTATTATGACGATGTTCGAATCCTCAAGGACCATCCCGAATTATACGGACAGGCGGCTTTGGGCTCGGATCTCCGCGCCATCTTCGTAACCGAATTCCCCCGGGAAGAACCGCTGTTGGTTCGCGATGTGTCCTGGGCCGTTGACAGTCGCCTGTTTGGTTTTGGAAATCCGTTTGGCTACCACCTGGGTAACGTCGTTCTCCACGGTGTGGTGGTGGCGCTGCTGTTCGCTTTCTTGCTGCGGACGACGCGGCGTTATGGCTTTGCGCTGGCCGTGACCGGGGCCTACCTGGTGCTGGCGGTGCACATGGAACCCGTCGCCTGGATCATGGGGCGAAAAGACCTTTTGTCCGCCCTCTTCATGCTGCTGGCCTTGCTCGCCCAGGCGCAGCGGTTGGCCGCCCCCAAATTGGCCGCTCAGTGCCTCTGGTTTGCCGCCACACTGGTTTGCTTTGCTGCCGGCCTGTTGTCTAAAATCAGCGTGCTGACGTTTCCCGCCGTCCTCTGGTTGCACGCCGTATTGCTGCCGTACCTGAACGGCGGGCTTCCGCCGGGCCAACCGTTCCGTCAACGCCGGGCGCTGCTGCGGGAGACGGCCCTGCTCGTTCCCGCCCTGGCATTGAGCGGCGCCGTCTATCTGTGGTATCAACGCACGCTTCAGCAGATGGGCCTTCTTGAGCGCGGTTATTCCGCCCACGGAGTCGCGCACCTGTGGAATTTATTGATGACCAATCCGCTTGGCTTTTGGTTTTATCTGCGCCAAATATTTCTGCCCTGCCATCTCGCCGTCGGATATTCATGGCCGGTCGAAAAAACCGCCTACCCGCTTTGGCAGGTCTTTGTGGCGCTCGCCACGGTGGCCGGCATCCTGGCCGCCGGTATTGCGCTGTTCCTGCGCCGCAAGGATCTCTTTTTTTATTTTGCCGCCTTTTTTGTATTAATGATCCCCTATTTGAACCTGCTGTACATCGGCATCTGGGTGGCCGATCGTTACCTCTATTTTTCCGTTTTTTGCGTCCTCGCCCTCGCCAGCTCGGTAGCCGGCGTGGTCTGGCAGCGCCTGCGCGGGCCGCTGCGCGTCGTTTTATTTTTGTTCTGCACCGGGTTGCTGGCGAATAATCTCTATCAATCGCTCGCATACGAAACTGCCTGGCGCAACGGTGAAACCCTCTGGCAATACCACATTGCCCTGCCTGGCCACGTGGCTCGCGACTACGACAACCTGGCTGCCTATTATTATGCCGATTTCGGCGACGCGATCGCCGGGCAAGATCAACTGCGAGCTGCCACCTCGTTGAACAAAATGAAAGTGGTTGTGGAAGCCGGCTTGGCCGATTTCTGGCCGGATCGCCAGCAATCGCCGCCGGCACAGACTTCCTTTCTGTTTTTTCTGCGATCGCTCATCGAAGAAGTGGAAGGAAAACCCGACGACGCGCTGGCAAGCCTGCTCATGGCCGACCGGCTTCACCCCGGATTCGATTCGACGGATCTCAATTTGTCCCGTCTTTATCGCAAACTTGCCGCCGCCGCCACCGATGCCACCCAGCGCGCCGAGGATCTGCGCGCCGCCCGGGACCGCTTCGCCCAATACCTCCAGCTCGACTATCGGAACCGACCGATGCCGGCGAACGTGCGCCAGGAAATGTCCGACCTTGACGCCGCGTGTTCCGACTTGCCGGAACCGGCGGCCCGGCCCGCGGGAAAATTGCCCTGATGATATTCTGATCGCCGGAGCTTTTTACAAATGGAACACCTCGATGTTTGCGTCTTCATAGGCCGGCGCCCCCAGCTCCGAGCGATAGACCCGATTTAGCCGGTCCAAGTCAGGCAACGGCAGCGTCACTTGCGGCAGCCCGGCCTCGAACTTTTTGTGCAGAATGACATATTCCACTTTTCGCGCCCGCATTGCCGCCAAATCATCCATGGAAACGAGATTGCAAAACCGCAGCGTGGCCGGCTCTTTGACCAGGCTCAGCACCTGGTCAATATATGAGTTGCCGTAAATATTCCCGGCTGCCAGTCCGCGGTTGAGGAATACGTCGGACGCGTAACCCACAATCACCGGCCGCCGGTGGAAATGTTGATAGTAATAAAAAGGGTCGAAGTGATCGCCAATCATCATCGGATATTCAACGATCGGCCGCCCATTCCGCGATTTTGCCAGTTCGCCGTAAAAAGGAGAGACCTCGTCAACCCGAATGGTCGTCACCAGGGTGGAACCTGGCGGGGTCAGGTCGCTGTAAAAGGAACGGTGCCAGTCAATAGGGCCATAAGCATGCTGATAGGCCCCGTGGCTGGTGAAATTGTTTGGCGCCGCATAGCAGGGCAGCAACGGCCCGGCCGAAACCAGTACGGTAATCAACGAGAGCCCCGCCACAACCTGCACGGCGGTCCGCAGGGCCAACCGCGCAGCCATGAACTCCAGAACGGCCTGCAGGCCGCACGCCACAAACAACAGGCTGACCGGCACCAACGGAATACAATAGCGAACCAAAACAATGGCGGCCTGCGCCGAGTCTGGCCGGGAAACCATCAACGCGGCGGCATGCAACGGATAAAGGCAGATCAACATGCCGCCAAACCAGGCATTGCGGCGATATTGTTCCGCTGCCCCGATGGCCAGCAACAGCCAGAACAATCCGACCAACCACGGCTGACCGGTCCCGCTCATCAGCATGGCGACACGCGGCAGCGACTGCAGCTTCAATGAACCCGCCAGCGCAATGTTGAAAAAAGTGCCTTGCAGCGAGTGGATCAGGGCCGGCAAAATCAGGATGGCACCCGCGATCGCCATGCCGCCCGCCACGAGCAGCCATTGTCGCAGGCACGGCGTCGGCTCCGCCGTTGGTTGCTTGCGCCAGAACTTCCGATAGCAGCCAGAAATGATTGCGGCCAGAATGGGGGCGGCCACCGTGACCGCGGCAAAAAGATGAAAATAAATGGCCAGTACGCCCGCCATGGCAAACCACATCCCTGGCCGTCGGCCGCCGCTCTGCATCCAGCGCGCCGCCAGGAGCAAAGCCGCAAAACCGAAAAACGCCACGGCGCTGTAGGGGCGGCAAATGCGACTGTAGAAGATCAAAAGCGGTGAGGTTGCAAGCAGCAACGCCAGCCAGGCGGCGCGCGACGGCCCCACAATTCTACGGGCCAGCAGCGGGCACACCACGACGCTTAAGATTCCGAAAACCCACGACGGCAGGCGCAACAGAGTTTCCGTCCAGCCCACGCTGGCGCCCAGCGCCCAGGTATAAAAGTTCAGCGGAATGCACGTCGCGCCTGGAATCGAAAAATGAGTCAACAGCCAGCCGGGCGATTTGCCAATGGTGTAATAAACGCCATGCCACTCATCGTCGATGAGCACCTGCTGCCCCAACAGATAGGAACGCAGGAAAACAGCCACCGGGAGAGCCAGAGCCAAAGCCAGCAGAAGAAGGCCATTCTCATTCCATGGGAGAAGCTTTTTCATTTTGAGCGGCTGAGGCTAGGCTGAAAACGCTGCGGGCAGCAATAGATTTCCGCAAACGCGGCATTTTCAAAATGTCCCGCGGGGAAAAGGATTGACCCCGGTGAAAAACCACGCTAGTGTCCCGGCGTGAGTTTTAACTTGAACCTGCTGCTTGCGAACGCGCTGCTAACCAGCGTGGCAGTCGGGTTTTGAGTTCTCGCGCGATTTGACCAAACCCACTGCCACGCGGCGGTGGGTTTTTTGCTTTAACCGCGAATGCGCACGAATCAACACGAATCAACATGGATGCACGGCCTCGGCCGGCGCAAGGCCGCTGCTTGTTCCCTTGCCCAGCCTTCCGCATTTTTTCGTGCCCATTCGTGCCCATTCGTGGTTCAATTCCGCAATCCTTGACGCCTTATGCAAAAAGATCCCTCCAAAAAATACCGCCCGTTCCCGCCGGTGCCGCTTCCGGACCGACAGTGGCCGGGTCGCACGCTGACCCGCGCACCGCACTGGTGCAGCGTGGATTTGCGCGACGGCAATCAGGCCCTGGCGGTGCCCATGAACGTCTCGCAGAAACTGGAGCTGTTCCAGACGCTGGTGCGGATTGGCTTCAAGGAGATTGAGGTCGGCTTTCCCTCCGCGTCCAACACCGAGTTCGCGTTCAACCGCCGGTTGATCGAAGAACAGCGGGCGCCCGATGACGTCTGGTTGCAGGTGCTGGTGCAGGCGCGCGAGGAATTAATCGACCGCACCGTGGAGTCGCTGGTCGGCGCGAAAAAGGCCATTATTCACATGTACAATTCCACCTCTCCGGCGCAGCGGCGGGTGGTCTTCCGCAAGTCAAAGGACGAGATCAAGGCCATCGCCGTCAAGGGCGCGCAGATGATCAAAGACCGTTTGTCCCGGCTCAAAGGCACCGAAATCATGCTGCAATATTCGCCGGAAAGTTTTTCGGCCACGGAGGTGGAGTTCGCCAGGGAAATTTCGGAGGCCGTCATGGATGTCTGGCACCCCACACCGGAACACAAGATGATTCTGAATCTCCCGGACACCGTGGAAGTAGCCATGCCGAACGTTTATGCGGACCAGATCGAATGGATGTGCCGGAACCTTCGGGACCGTGAATCCCTGATCATCAGTTTGCACACTCACAACGACCGCTACACCGGCGTGGCCGCCACCGAGCTTGGCCTGCTGGCCGGGGCGGATCGCGTCGAAGGCACGCTGTTCGGCAACGGCGAACGGACGGGCAACCTGGACCTCGTCACCGTGGCCTTGAATCTCTACATGCACGGCATCGACCCCCGGCTCGATTTTTCAAACCTCAATGGAATCATCGACGTGTACGAACGCTGCACGGGCATGACCGTGCCGCCGCGCCAGCCCTACGCCGGCGAACTGGTCTTCACCGCTTTCAGCGGTTCCCATCAGGACGCCATCAAGAAAGGCCTGGCCGAATGGGACGACCAAAAACAGCCCCACTGGGACGTGCCCTATCTGACCATCGACCCCAAGGACATCGGCCGCGAATACCGCGAGGTCATCCGCGTCAACTCCCAGTCCGGCAAGGGCGGCGTGGCCTACCTGCTGGAAAGCGAGTTCGGCATCCAGCTGCCCAAGGACATGCAGCGCGAATTCGGGCCCATTGCCAACGACGAGGTGGACCGGCTCGGCCGCGAAGTCAGCGGCGCCGAATTGAAAGCCATGTTCTTTCGGGAATACATCGAGCGCAGCCGCCCCTGGTCGCTCACCCGCTTCGAAACGGAAAGCAAGAATGGGGTCGTAAAATGCCGCGCAAAAATGGCTCGCGACGGCAAGCCCGTCGAATTCAAAGGCGAAGGCAACGGCCCGCTGGCGGCGCTCGTCCACGGCTTTACCACCGTCGGCGTGCCGAGGTTTGAGATCACCGCTTACAGCGAACACGCGTTGAGCGCCGGCGAAGCCGCCGCCGCCATTGCGTACATCCAAGTCAAAACGGCCGACAGCAAGATCCGCTGGGGCGCCGGCGTGGATACGAACATCGAGCTGGCTTCCGTCCGCGCCGTGTTGAGCGCCTTGAATCGGGCGTGATTTTTAGGTAAAAGAGTGGCCGGCGGCGGGCGACAATTATGCGAAATCTATTCCTGATCTTAATCTTGGTGGGGATGGTCGCGAGCGACGGGTGCGTTTCCACGGAAGCCGGCAAAACCGAATCGGTGCGGCTTCCGGGCCGGCAGCCGGACGGCTCAGTATTGCTCCCGAATCAATGGTCGCTGTGGCCCGTGGGCGCGCAAGTGGAACTGGGCGATTGTCCGGTCAACATCGCCGTGCATCCCGGCGGATTGTTTGCCGCCGTGCTCCATGCGGGCTATAGTCGGCATGAAATTATCGTCGTGGATTTGCCCCGTCAGCAGGTCGTTTCGCGAACGCCCCTCCACGAGGCGTTTTACGGCCTCCAATTCTCCGGGGATGGGAAGCACCTTTATTGCAGCGGCGCCAGCGATGAAGTCATCCACGACTTCACGTTTGCCGACGGGAAGTTGGCCAATCATCGTCAAATTCGGCTGCGCGATTCCCGGGAATGCGGCGTGCCGACCGGCCTGGCCGTGGACCAAAAAAGGCAATGTGTTTTCGCTGCCAATCTCTGGGCCCAAAGCGTCAGCCGCGTCGATGCCAATGATATTTCCAAGATTGTCGAAATTCCACTGACGACCAACGCCGTGGAACTGGCCCAGCCCGCGGCAGCCGCGGCTCCGGATTTTGACACCGCCGCAGCCACCAAACGGAAAAAGGCGGAACTCTTCCAATCCCGTCCCGACGATCCGCTGCCCTATGCGTGCGTATTGGATGAAAAACGCGGCCGGATGTATGTGAGCCTGTGGGCGCAATCGTCCTTGGCCGTGGTGAATTTGGACTCCAACCGGGTCGTGGAGCGCTGGTCCACGCAGGAACACCCGTGCGAAATGGCACTGACGAAGTCGGGCCGATACCTGTTCGTGGCCAATGCCAATCGCAACACGGTGACCGTCATTGCCACGGATTCGGGCCGGACTGTCGAAAACATCTGGACGGCGTTGTATGCGCAATCGCCGGCCGGTTCCACCCCGAACAGTCTGGCCCTGTCGCCGGACGACAAAATGTTGTTTGTGGCCAACGCCAACAACAATACCGTCGCCGTTTTCGATGTCAGCGCGCCGGGGGAAAGCCGTTCCCTTGGTTTCATTCCCGTCGGCTGGTATCCCACCTCGGTACGCGTAACGCCCGACGGCGCGACTCTGCTCGTCGCCAACCGCAAAGGCCTCATGTCCGAAGCCAATCCCAACGGTCCCCAACCGGGCGTGCGCTCGGAAGACCAGACGAAGGTGCAATACATCGGCCGGCTGTTTCGCGGCACGTTGAGCCTCATCAGCCTCAAGGATATTGGGCGCAACCTGCGCGGCTATACCGCGCAAGCATACCAGTGCAGCCCGTTAACCCCCGCTGCCGGGGTGTCGGCGCACCGACCGCCGGACAATCCCATTCCCCAGCAGCCGGGTGGCGGAAGCCCCCTCGAATACGTCATCTACATCATCAAGGAGAATCGGACTTACGATCAGGTGCTCGGCGACCTGCCTCAGGGCAATGGCGATTCCAATCTCTGCCTCTTCCCGCAGGCGGCCACGCCCAATCACCATAAACTCGCGGGCGACTTCGTTTTGTTGGACAATTTTTATGCCGAGGCCGAAGTCAGCGCGCAGGGCCACGAATGGAGCATGGGCGCGTATTCGAGCGATTTCGTGGAAAAGATGTGGCCGCTGGATTATGGTCATAACAGGTCCGGAAAATTCCCTTATCCCGCCGAAGGCAAATTTCCCGCGGCCTTTCCGTCGGCCGGCTATCTGTGGGACCGCGCCCAAGCCGCGGGCGTGACCTATCGCAGTTACGGCGAATTTGCAGCCAATCCCGACACTACCAACCAACCTGTATACACCACCGTCAAAGCGCTCAAGGGTCATATTGACGAAGGCTACCGCGCCTTTGACCTGGGATACCCGGATACTGCGCGCGCCAAGCGCTTTCTTGAGGACCTCAAAGGCTTTGAGCAAGCCGGCGACATGCCGCGGCTCCAAATTGTCCGGTTGGGCAACGACCATACTCATGGCAGCACGGTCGGATTGCCGAAGCCGATGACCTATCTGGCCGACAACGACCTTGCCTTGGGCCGCCTTGTGGAGGGGGTGAGCCATTCGAAGTTCTGGCCGCGGACGGCCATCTTCGTGGTGGAAGACGATTCACAAGACGGGCCGGACCATGTGGACGCTCACCGCACGGTGGCGTTCGTCATCAGCCCTTACACGAAGCGCGCGGCCGTGGATTCGACGATGTATTCCACCTGCAGCATGTTGCGCACGATGGAATTGATCCTGGGCCTCCAACCCATGTCGCAATTTGATGCCGCGGCGCGCCCCATGTACAACTCCTTCCAGCCGATGCCGGATCCGCGTCCTTACGAAGCTGCGAACCTCAAGGTGGATTGGAACGAAAGGAATTCCCCCACCGCCTGGGGCGCGCAGATAAAGCATTTGAACTTCGCCAAGGAGGACGCAGTGGATGACGCGTTATTGAACGAAATGGTCTGGCGGTCTGTCCGTGGCAGCGACAGCGGCATGCCGGCGCCCACGCGCGCGGCCTTCGTGTTCGCTCATGCAAAACTGGATAATGATTGAACTAATCGGGACCATCCGCCCGGCTGGCGGCGCCCGCAATCCGTGTGCGTTTAGACGCGCCGTCCGCTCGCCTACACAAAAAAGTGGTGGCGCAATTTCCCTTTTTTATGGCTTAATATTCTCATGAACCACCGCTGCTCGATCTTCACGGTACTATCCGCCTTGTTTTTCGCCGGACTTTCACCGGCCGCTCCCGTTGGGGAATTTGATGACCATGGCGATATCGGCGCGCCGCAGCTTCCCGGCACGGCCAGCTACGACCCCGTCAACCAGGAATACACCCTGTCCGGCGCCGGAACCAACATGTGGCTGGGCGCGGACCAGTTTCAATTTGCGTGGAAGAAAATGAGCGGCGACTTCATCCTGCGCACGCGGGTGGAATTCATCGGCAAGGGGGCGGTGGAACATCGCAAAATCGGCTGGCTGGTGCGCCCGAGCCTGGATCCGGATGCGCCATATGCCGATTGCGCCGAGCACGGCAGCGGCCTGACGTCGCTTCAGTTTCGCCGGGCCAGGGGCGCCAACACGGAGGAGTTGGCGTTGTCTGTCACCAACGCCGACGTGCTGCAATTCGAGCGCCGGGGCACCACCTTCATCTTCTCGGCAGCGCACTATGGCGAGCCGTTTGTGAATGTCCAATTGGGCGACTTGGACCTGGGCGCAGAGGTCCTGGCCGGCCTTTTCATCTGCTCACATTCCGCGGAAGTGGTGGAGCAGGCGGTCTTCCGCGATGTGCGAATAGTGGTTCCGCCGCGACCGGACTTCACGCCCTACAGGGATTATTTGGGCAGCGTTTTGGAGATTCTCGACGTTCAATCCGGCCGCCTGCAGAAGATTTATTCGTCCCCCCGGCCGTTCGAAGCGCCTAATTGGACGCGCGACGGGAAGGCGCTCATTTACAATCTCAGCGGGCGCGTTCCGGACCATGGCCGGCTGATCCGGTTTGATCTGGCCACCAAGGAGACCTCCTTTCTGCCCAGCGGCTCCGCCACAAACAACAACAACGACCACGTATTGTCTTTCGACGGCACGAGGCTCGGATTCAGCGGAGCTGGCGCCCACTCCGGCGGTCAATCCCAGGTGTGGACGCTGCCGTCGGCCGGCGGCGAGCCGACGCTCATCACGCCGCAAGCCCCGTCGTATCTTCACGGCTGGTCACCGGATGGGCAATGGCTGGTTTTCACGGGCGGCCGCAGCAACAAGTTGGACATCTACAAGATCCCGGCCGGCGGCGGGGAGGAAATCCGGCTGACGGATGCCCCGGGCTTGAATGACGGTCCGGAATATTCGCCCGACGGCAAGTACATCTATTTCAATTCCAGCCGCACCGGCAAGATGCAGATCTGGCGCATGAGACCCGACGGCTCGGCCCAGGAGCGCGTCACGAACGACGACCTCAACGATTGGTTTCCCCACGTCTCGCCGGACGGAAAATGGATTGCATTCCTGAGCTTTGGCGACGACGTCAAGCCGGACGATCATCCGTACTATAAAACCGTTTATCTGCGGCTGATGCCGGCGGAAGGCGGCGAGGCGAAAGTCATCGCCTATGTCTTTGGCGGCCAGGGCACCATGAATGTTCCGTCCTGGTCCCCGGACAGCCGCCACCTGGCATTTGTCAGCAACACGCAATTGCCATGATTGTAGGTGAAGCAAACCGTAAAGCATCGAGCGACCTTCAAAAATGAGCCTTCAAACCTTTCTGCTTTATGTTGCGGCTTGGTCGCTGGCCGCATTAACGCCCGGTCCGGCGGTGATGTGCTCAATGGCACAGTCCGCGCGCCACGGATTTCGATCGAGCCTGGCCGGGATTTCCGGAATCCAGTTTGGAAACGTCCTCTTCTTCATTTGCATTGCTTCCGGTTTGGGCGGATTGCTGGCAACGGCCACGATCGCTTTTACCGTTCTGCGGGTGGCTGGCGCGATTTATCTCCTTTATCTTGGGCTCCGCATTCTGTTCTCAAGTTTCAGGTGGCGGGCGGCTCCGGCCGCCCCGGCAAAGGTCGCGCCCCGGGCACAGCGCAGCCTTTTTCTTCAGGGTTTGCTGATTCAGATCACGAATCCCAAGGCATTGTTGTTTGTTTCGGCATTGCTGCCGCAGTTCATTGAGCCGCAGCGGCCCATCCTCCCGCAGTTGGTCGTTTTCGCGCTCGCCACCATCGTGATCGACTTGGTCGTACTGACATCGTACGCATTCCTGGCCCAGCGCAGCCTGCGATCGTTTCGCTCATCGCCATGGGTGGCCTGGCTGGAACGCGCGTTCGGCGCGGCCCTCGTTTTCTTTGGATTTCGACTGTTGCTCGCCCGCAAATGAGATCTTATACGCGATCTTCCAAGCGCGGGCAGGCCGGTCGTGAGCGACCCTCGATGCTCGACACCGAGCCCAGTGCCGTTTAATTTTTTCGAATGAACTTTCTCGTCACCGGCGGCGCCGGATTCATCGGCTCCCATGTCTGCGAACGACTCCTTCGCGACGGCCACCGGGTGTGGGCCTTTGATGATTTGAACGATTTTTACGATCCGCGGATCAAACGCCGCAACCTGGCCGAAATCCAGGCGGGTGGCAAACCGTTCGAATATGTGCCGGGCGATCTGGGTGATATCGCCGCCCTGGCCACGCTGTTTTCCTCGGTCCGGTTCGATCAGGTGATTCATCTCGCCGCCCGCGCGGGCGTCAGGCCGAGCCTGGAACAACCCGCCCTCTACCAGCGCGTCAATGTCGAGGGCACGGTGAATGTTCTGGAGGCCGCCCGAAAGTCCGGCGTCCAAAAAATCACGATTGCCTCATCGTCCTCCGTTTATGGCGTGAACGCCAAGGTGCCCTTCAGCGAAAGCGATCCGATTTTTTCCGCCGTTTCGCCCTACGCCGCCAGCAAGCTTGCGTGCGAGGCCCTGGGCCACACCTGGCATCACCTCTACGGAATGGACGTGGTCATGCTGCGCTTCTTTACCGTGTACGGACCCCGCCAGCGCCCCGACTTGGCGATTCACAAGTTCACCCGGCTGATTGAGGCGGGACGTCCCATTCCGGTTTTCGGCGATGGCAGCACGGCGCGCGACCACACGCATATTACGGACATTCTCGAAGGGGTCATGGCGTGCACTCAGCGCGAGTTCGGTTTTGAAATTTTCAACCTGGGTGAATCGCGCACGGTGAAATTGGGCGACTTGATCGCCCTCCTCGAAACGGCCCTGGGGAAAAAGGCCGTCATTGACCGGCAGCCGCTTCAGCCCGGAGACGTTCCGCTCACATATGCCGACATCTCCAAAGCCCGGGCGATACTCGGCTATGATCCTCAGGTCAGGGTTGAGGAAGGAATCCAACTTTTTGTTGATTGGTTCCGCAAAAACGGGCACTAATACGGCGCAGATCCTCATGAGCGTACCCAATTATAACCGGCCGGCGCTGGATGAAGCGACGGCCGCCTGGCAAGACTGCCTCTCCCGCCACGGCCTGCCCGCTGAAACAACCTGGATCTTCTCCGAGAATGTGTGCATCGAGCGTTCGCCCCTGGTGCCGGGCAGCCTGCGCTTCGGGTTCCAGACCCGGTTTACTCCGCCGGATGACGATGCGCTGGACATGGCCTACGATCACTTCGCGGATACGGACGCGCGCATCGTCTTTTACCGGCTGGGCTCCGCGCAACTTCGATCGGTCTGCATCCTGCTCTGCGATGCCTGGTTTGAAGAAAAAACTGCACGCGATGGCTTTGAGCGGCGCGATGACTGGAAAATCTCCTTTCGCCCCGGCCACGCCGGCGACATTGAGGAAATAACGGATCTGAAGCGCTGGGTCCGGCGCGTGCGGCACGACCGGGCCTTCCATGACTTCGACTTTGGCATGCCGCTGGCGACGATCGAAGAAATCAAACTTCACGGGCGCCCGCTGCTGCCCTACGAACGCATGGCGCAGAAGATGTTGCTGCGTCTCCGCCGAATGCTCCGCCAGGGCAATTGATCGGCCGGTGATTCCGGCCCGGCTTAATACGTCAGCGCGTTATGCGCATGGTTCTGGCCGGTTCCGTCGTGGCAGGTCAGCGTGCATGTGCCATGGTTGACCCCCGTGGACGTATAGCGTATCACGCCGTTGTAGGGCATCACGTAGGCGGTGTTGAAATTGATCAGGTGCGGCTGGGTGGCGCCGTGTGAATCATGGCAGGTGGTGCACGCCGCGCGGTAATCCTCGATATGCTGCCGATGATAGGCCCAACTGTTGTTCTGGTTGCTGTCCACCGCCACATTGCTGTGGCATTTGTAGCAGAGCGCAAAACTATTTGCATTATACGGCCTGCCGTCGGTCACCAGCAGCATGCGCTCCAGCAAGGGCGCGTAGGTTGAGCCATGCGGCCCGTTCGCCCCGTTGCCGCCGTTTGCCGGCCCGGTGTCACTATTATGGCAATCGGTGCAAGCCACCAGGCTCGAAGCCGTCAACGGCTTGAGCAAGCTGGGCGAGGCCGGGTTCTTGCCGATCGCCTCGACCGGATGGAACGAAATATTGCCAGGATTGAATTGCCGCCGCGTGTCGGATTCCACCACCTGGCGGGGCACCGTGGCCGGCCCGCGCGCGGCGCTGTCCCCGTGGCAGCGGAAACACAATTCGTATTCATGCTGCACATTGCGCAGCACGGCGCCGCCCGCGCTCACGCCCGTAACGCCCGCCAGCGCGCCGGCCAGGACCGTCTTGTTGCCCGGGGTCTTGTTGGCGGCGTGAGGATTATGGCAGTCCACGCACGTCACGTGGCGCACCGGCGGGTTGATGGGGTTCTCCGCCGGGCTGTGTGAAGTGGCATTCACATAAATGGGGTGAACGCTCATCTTGTTGAAATCGACCATCACGCTCTGGCCCGGACCTTGGGTGCCGTGACAAAACACGCAGTTCTGTTCCGGCTCTTGAAAACGCGTCAGCTCCTCTTTGGAACCGGCCGCGTGCGGCACGTGGCAGCTCGCACAGGCCGCCTCGGACACGGTCCGGGATTTGAGCGACTTGTTTTTGGCGCTGTTATTCTGATTCTCCAGCAAATTGACCATTGCCGTGGGCAGCGGTTGTCCGGACAGCGCATGACCCGATGTGTTCCACCGGGCGATATTGTGGCAGGTCAGGCACAGGGCCGAGCCGGTGTTGTCCATCACCAGAAAATCACCGTATTCGTCATTGTGCGGATCATGGCAGGAAGTGCACTGGAGCTGGCTGCTGCGATCCAGGCGGACATCCTGGGGCAGGGTGCTGGGGGCATTTAAGCTGCCGTCCGCCGTGACCAGGGCGTTGTCATAAACAAACGACACGGGATGATCATAGCTGAGCACGGTGCCCAGGTTGTTTTGCCCGGTCATCGTCGTGGTGTTCATGGCGATGCCTCCGCTGCGACTGTTCACCATGCCCAAGGCCACCGTTCCGTCGTGACAGCCCAGGCATAGGCGGGACGAACCATTGGGCTGCCCGACTGTCGCCTTCAGCGTGGTGCTCGTATAGGGCTGGTAGATCGCGCCCGACATTCGATGGTTCCACAAAGGCCCGTCGCCCGTGGCAAAATGCGGTGTATGACAAAAAATGCAGATCTCCGTCTCAGCGGATGCATGCATGCCCCCGGGGCTGCTTACCGAGAGATTGTGTTTGGAGTTGACGATGCTGACCGGGGTTTGGCCAGACAACCGCGCCAGCGGGAACCAGTAAACGACCAGGGCCACAAGCGACGCGAACTTCACAAGCCGCCCGCGGCAACGCTGGGGTGCGCGCAACACCGGCGCCGGCGCCCCAGGGGACGCCGCTCCCGAAGCCGGCTCGATTCGATGGTAGGACAGCAAATTCATTCTCTCCCGGTGTAGCGGAACATTTGCAATCGGTGGTTGTAGGCGTCGGCCACGTAAATCTCGTTGCCGGGCGAGATGGAGATGGCATTGGGCAGCGAGAACTCGCCCGGCCCGGAGCCACTCTGGCCGAAATCCAGCAGCAACCGGCCTGACTCATCAAAGATCTGCACATTTCCGAACATGGCGTCCACCACATACACATGGCCGGCCTGGTCAACCGCCACGCCCTTGGGGCGGCTGAAATGGCCCGGGCCGTCGCCCGCGCTGCCGAAGGCCCGCACGAACCGCCCGTCCGCTGTGAACACCTGGATGCGATAATTCAAGGAATCGGTCACGTAAATTTGATCGCGGCCATCCACGGCAATGTGGGTCGGAAAGTTGAATTCGCCGACTTCCTGTCCGCGCCGGCCGAATTTGGAGATAAACTCGCCATGGAGGCCGCACACCACCACCTGATGCAGCTCCGAATCGACCACCAGCAGATGGTCGCCCAGCAGGGCGAGTCCGGAGGGACGCGCCAG
Organism: Verrucomicrobiota bacterium; assembly: GCA_049509875.1. Taxonomy (GTDB): domain Bacteria; phylum Verrucomicrobiota; class Verrucomicrobiia; order Limisphaerales; family UBA11358; genus UBA11358. The sequence continues at coordinate 23,413 of JBEKZM010000053.1, forward strand.
CTCGTTCGTCATGGCGAACTGTCGGCGCCCCTTTTCGTCAAAGGCCACCACCTCGCCCAGCCCGGTGTCCGCCACATAAAAAATCCGCCCCTCGTGCACGGCGGCCACGGGCGAAACAAACCTCTGATCGCCCGCCCCCGTCCAGCGCTGCCATTTCTTATGGGCAAGATCGAGATAGCAAACCGCGTTGGCCCCGGTGTCGGTCACCACCAGGTTGCCGGCGGCATCCAGCCACAATCCAAAGGGCCGGCTTAATCCTTTGGCATCGACCGTCACGCCCGTGATCCGGTTGGCCAGCCGGGTGAAAAAGGGCGCTTTGGCGCCAATGTCTTTAGGCGCGACAATGTCGTGCAGATAGACGATATAGGGCTCTGCCGGCGGGGGCGGCCACGCGGGCGTCATCGCCGGCTGGCTGCCGCCGGCCAGCGCCCCGGACAGCCACCACAGGGAGGCGGCCAGCGCCAGACAAACCCGGCGGATGGTAAAATATTGCGGCATGGCTAGAATGTCCGCTTAAGATACAGAAAGAGGCGGTCTTTCTCCTCTTTTTCGGTGAAGGTGCCCGCCTGGGTGGACAAAGTATTGTATTCGTACCCGGCGCGCACGCTCAGCCGGCCGTACGACCAATTGAATCCCGTCTGTGCGGAGCCCTGTATTTGCTCCGAGCCGAACACGTTTTGGTACGACGCGCCGCCCTGTACATAACACGAAAGCGACGACCAGAGCTGAACGCTGTAGCGGGTCATGAACTGATACATCGTCTGGTTGCCGTTCTCGGTGTAATGATAGAACGTTTCGTCTAAATTCAGGCTCAAGGTCGAGCGGCGGTTCAGGCTGAAAGCCAGGTTCTGGTAAAACCGCAGGGCATTGTACTGGCTGTAATTCGAATCGTAATCTTCATATTCGGCTCCGGTGCGAAACCAGTGCCAGTTGAAATCCACTCCGCCGACGAGATCGGTCAGCGTCTGGGTCAGCACGGCAGGCGGCGCATTGTTGTCCAGCCAGTTCATACGGCCATAAATGCCAAAACGGCCGAACAAATCCAGTCGGATTTGAAAATTTGAAGTCAGCGCCTCGTAAGAAGCGTTAATGGCCGAATTGCTCTGGTAGCTCACAGCGATGGCCAGATTGTCGCTCGTTCCCAACAGGGTCTGCAGGTGGCTGCTGGCTGGGACGATGAGCCGGATTTCCGTCAACTGACCCGAGGCGATCACCTCGTAGTCGGTTCCCTCCACCAAAAGCTGGCCGCCAGCCGTCACTTGGATGGACCCGGCAATAACCTCGGGCCGAGCCAGATAAACCGGCCGATATTGGGCGCTGGTGGGCAGGTACACCTGATGCGACTCGTCGATGGTGCCGACCGTGCCGCCTGCTGAGCTGTCGTCCAGGTGGTCCGCCACGACGCCGCCGCTGATGGTCAGATGTCCCCAGGATTGCAGCCGTTTTATATAGTTTTCCGACAACCCAATCCCATACAGGTCGGCGGTGCTGGAGTCGCCGGCGACTGAATTATCCTGGTAGCTGCCATGGACATCGGCCGTGGAAGTCAGGCTGTCGTAAAGCTGGTGGCGCACGCCGTACGACCCTTGCACGTAAGTGTCGGAAGAGGGATGCAGTTCGTCCGCTTGAAAATCAAAGAGGAGAAAACTTTCGAGATTGGGAGTATGGTTGATGTTGACGTGCTCCGTGGCGTTGATGGTATCCGTTGCCTGGCCCGCATAATCGGCATGGCTGTAGGAGACGCCGGTGGCGACCGTAATCTGCTTGCGGCTGCCAAAAGTCTCGGAATCCGATATCCCCACGGACTCGGTCTGGCTGGTCAGGGAGCCGAAATTCAGGATGTTGTCGAACAGTTCCCAGTTGGCCGTCACGGTGGTCTGCCCGGAATCCCGTTTGTTGATGCCCAGAAAATTGAAATAGGTTTCCCGCACCTCCGACGAATCGATCAAGCCCGTGTCCGTTTCATCCTGGTAGCCGAAGTCCGTGTTGATGCTGAAGTTCCCGGAGTTCCAGTTCATGCGGCCGCCATACCGGGAACTGTCCACCGTAAAAGTGTCAAAGGAACCATAATCGCGGAAAGTATGGTCCTGGGACGCGAAGAAAGAGGCGTTATACGGCTTTTCCTGGAGCAGACTGATTTCCACCAGGTAGCGGTCCAGCAGATCGTATTCGTTGATGGACTGACGGTAGCCGGGACTGGTGGTCGTCATTTGGTTCAAGCCCCAGCCCAGGCTGCCGTCAAAGTCGAAGGCCAGCAAATTGGGATGGTAAACGGAGCCGGAACCCTTCAATCCCACGGTGGGAGTGATGAACAAGGTGTCGTACACGGAATTCACTCCGCCGATGCGGGTGGTTTCCTGCGAGCCGTCCACTTCCAGGCCCACGCTGGGTTCGGGCAGGCCGTCCAGCCGGAACCAGGTCGGTTCATCGGCGCGCACCCAGGGAGCCAGCCGTTGCATGACGCCCAAAATAAGCAGGCCCGCGAGCCAGCGCCAGCGATAGTACCCGACCAGGTTCATTTCGCAGCCCCCGCTCCCTTCCCCGCAACACCTGGCTTGAGCAGAAACTTGTCGTTCCCCGAGTGCGGGTCATGGCAGACCACGCACGACTTGCCCTCGTTCCCTGCGTGCGCCTTGACCGCCTTCATGTCTTTGTCGTCATGGCAGTCCGCGCAGATTTCCCCGACCGGCTTTTTCAGCAAGCCCTGGATCTTGGTGGCGTGCGGATTGTGGCAGGCCATACAGTCGCCGTCATCCACCGGCTGATGAACCACTTTTTTCTTGCCGATGAGATCGTCGTGGCAGTCGAGGCAGGTCTCTTTGACCGACTTTTTCAACAGGCCTTTGATCTTGCCCGCGTGCGGCGTGTGGCATTCCAGGCAGTCGCCGTCCCCCACCGGTTGATGAACGACCGGCTTCTGCGCGGTGAGATCGTCGTGGCAGTCGGCGCAGGTATCCTTGACGGACTTTCTCAGCAAACCCTTGAAGTTTGTTGAGTGCGGTGCATGGCAGTCGAGGCAGTCGCCGCTTTCCACCGCCTGATGCTTCACCTTGCCGGCGGCCAGGGGATCGTCATGGCAGGTGAGGCAAAGCGCCGGACCGGTTTTTACCAGCAGCTTGCGATTGACCGATTGATGCGGATTGTGGCAACTGACGCAGTCGCCTTCCTCCACCGGCTGATGCTTCACTTTGCCGGCGACAAAACTCTGTTTCAGGTCCGTGTGACAACTGAAGCAGATGTCGCCGGGCTTGCCGCGCATCTTTTGCGAAAATTCGGATTCATGGCAGGCGGTGCAATTGCGGTCCGCGTAGGGCGGATGAACGTCCAGTTTGAGTCTCGGCGGCGGAGCATTGGTGGTGGAACCAGTTTGGCTGGCACCATTGGTGGAGGTGACCGGCGCACCGGCGAACGCCACCCGGTTCGTCGCGCCCGGTTGCGGCACGCCGTCGAAGAAAAACGTCAGCCACTTCTGCTTGGTATCAGAGCGGCAACCAGCGAGGACCAGCACAGCCAGGGCCAGAATGGCCAATCCTCCAAGGGAGCGGTGCCAACGGCGGAAAGAGATGTTGGGCGGCAGCCTGTGCATCGGCCGGGGATTGGGGGCTAAGAAATTGATTTGACGTAAGATTTTATGGCAGAGGCGCGAATGAAATAATTTGCCGCCCCGGGGCTAGTCGGGCAGGTGGGTCGCCGGTGCTTTGCAGAATTCATGTTCAGGATGCCACGATGCCAGCCGACCGAATTTCCGCCTACACGCATCTTGGCCTTTGCGAACCTTTTTTTGCTTCAGCAATGGCTATTAATGGTAAGCGCCCGCAGGCAGCCCGGGGCGGACCGCCCGGGCCCAGGCCGGCCACAGGAATGGAATGGCCTGGGGGGGGCACAAAAATGCCGCCCCGCGCAAGGCGAACAGGAGCGCCCACCGATCCCGGGTTGTTTGGCTCAAGGCTGCGGTTGTTTTAAGAAGCCATATACGCTGACCTTCTGGCTGCCGAACTGGCTGGTCACAAAAATGAGATAGTCGAGCTGATGGCCGGGCGCCACGAACTTCTGAAAGTAACCGACGTTGTCATAGTCCACCTTCACCACGGCGGGGAGGACGACTTCGCCCTGCGTACTGGCGCCGGGCTCGGCAAAAAACATGAGCAGCCGGCCCTCCGTATCGAACAGTTGCACGACCTGGGTGGCCGCATCCACTACATAGGCGATTCCCTGCCGGTCCACCGCCACGCCCTTGGGGCGGGCGAACATGCCTGGCGCCACGCCCGCGTGGCCGATGCTGCGCAGGTATTTTCCTTCCAAATCATAGACTTGCACCGTATTGCCGCCGGTGTCCGAGACCAGCAACCGGTTGTGCGGCTGGTCGAGCGCCAGGTTGGTGGGCGAAAGCAGTTTTCCCTCCTTCCCCTGGCTGTCCACCGGGATGGAAAAAAGGAAATTATGGCCCGCTTTGTTATAGACCTTTACACAATGGTTCAGCAGATCCGCAATGTAGATTCGGTCAGCCGAAAGCGCGACATCGGACGGCTTAATTTCGTCCTTCTTTCCCATCGCTTCCACAAATGTTCCGTCCGGGCTGTAAATCAGCACCTGCGCGCGGCCGGTGTCCGCCACGTAACGGGTGCCGTCGTGATCGATCGTGATGTTGATCGGCAGCCGCAACTTGCCTTCGCCCTGCGGCTCGAAGTAGAAAGCGCGATGTTTTTGGAAATCGAAGACCTCGATCTTGTCCGCCACGGTGTCGCAAACGAAGACTTTGCCGCCATAGGCGGCGAGGCCGTAGGGTTTGGTCAGCGGGTCGGTGGTGGTCTTCACGCCGGTGATATAATCGGCAAAACTGTGCCCGCGTCCAAGGTCCGTGTCGGAATTGAATGCCGTCAGGAATTGGATCCGGGGCTCGTCCGGCGAGGGCGGGAAGAAGGTGTAGGCCTTCGGGGCGGCGGTTTTGGTGGCGCAACCCCCCGCCAATCCGACCACCAGACAGGCGCCGAAAAGTACCAGCAAACGACATTGATTCATGTTCTTCATGGTCAGGATTCCTTCGTCAAATTGTCAATATTATTATACTTTTTGAGTGCGGAACGCGGAACGGGGAAGGGGGGGACCAATCGCGGATGGCTGGGGTCATAATTTTCCATGGCCGGATTTACCTGGATGTCCCCAGCTGTGCCCGAATGGCGGGGGGCGAAAGGCCGCAGGCGAACCGCCACGAAATTTTTATGTGTAATTATGCGTATAGATCCGTCTAGATCGGTGGCGATGCGTGCAGATTCCAGGCCGCCAGCGGCAAATGGCAAATCGGTCGCGTCGGCCAGCCGCTGGGGCTGCGGTTGCCAAACCACGTGGGGCCGAGCAATGCTCGGCGCTCCCTCCTTCGCCACGGCTACGGAGGGCAGGCCCGCCTTCGCTAGGGATGCCGTCCTCACGAGGTTTCGGCGCGACGGGTCTGTCTCCGCGAGGCGTACGGAGTGTCACGTCCTGTTTTGATGGTCCTTTTGTCCACCACGGCCCCCAGCATAGCAGATCCCGGGAAAGGTGACATGTCACGGGGACATCTAAAATGATCATTGGGGGATGAAGGCTAAAACATTCAACGCCCAGCGTCGCAGTGCAGTCAAAAACAAGTGAAGAGTTTAAGTGAGGACTTGACCCTGTTTCTTTGCGAATTCATGGGGCGGCGGCTCTTGCCATGGGTTAGCACATTGAATATGTCACGGTGTCATTAAAAAAAATGGGGGCCGGGGAATGTTTTGCCCGGCCCCATGCACTCGGCAAATCCCGAGACGAAAGATCCGATTTTGGACCGGCGCTATTGGATCTGCAGCCGGAAGAACTGGCTTCCGCTTGCAATCGGCACCGGCACCTCAAAGTTCGGGCCGACGGCGTTGTACAGACCAGGGATGGTGGTCCAACTGGCGTTGGTCAGGCTGGACGACTCTTGCAGGGAATATCCGCCCACGCCGACCGGCCAACTGATCACGACATCGCTGCCGCTGCGGGAGGCGGTCAGCATGGCCAGCGGGGTATAGACAAAGTTCTGGACCGTTTGAACGGAGTTGACCCCGCCCGTCGCGGCAGTAAAGCCGATCAGGGCGACATCGCTACCCACGTACTGCGAGATCGGACCGATGACGATATTCGTCATGAATATGTTCGTGGTGACCACGGTATCGGCCATTTTCACCGCCAGCGTCTGTCCGTTGTAATGGAGGGTGACATTGACCGGATGTCCGGTGGTCAGGACGACCGGAGTGGACAGTGTATATTGCCCACCCGACGGGTTGAAGCCGTCCGAGACGAATTGAACTCCGCCCGGATTGGCATTGTACAGGTCGATGGCGAGGGCCGCGCTATCGGTAATGCCGGAATAGGCCAGCGAGCCGCCGCCGCCTCCGATGGCAGCGGTTCCCGCAGGCGAATTCTGGATGCAGAACGTCGTGCCGTCGGCCAAACTGGTGGTTGAGGCGACGCTCGGACTGTTGGTTGCCGTGTACGTGAACGAGGCCTCAAAGGCACCCACGTACATCGGTGTGTTGAAGAATAAGCTGCTGACTTCGCCATTGTTGCCGTCGGTCAGCGTCAGGAGATTCTGGGTGATGTTCGCCACGGTTCCGTTGATCGTCCATCCCGCTCCGTTCGTGTTGAAGAGCGGCTCCGACTCAACGATGACCTGCGCAATTTGGCTGCCGGCGAAATAAGGAGCAACTCCATTGGTTGCCCACACCTGGTAATAGCCCTGATCGCTGAGTTGCAGGTTAGTGATGGTCAAAGTTGGGCTGGTCGCGCCCCCGATGCGACCGCCGTTAAGCAGCGCGGTCGTGGGGGGCGAACTGGCGCCATAGAACCACTGGTTGGTTATTGGATTGTTGCCGCCCTCACCGACTGACAGAACGAGTGGTGAGCCCACGATCCCGTAGGCAAATTGCGGCAAATCCTGAACGAAGAACGGGGCGCTAATGGAGACCGTAAGAGTTCCGCCCCCGCTACTCTCAGTATTGGTGGTGCCGTAAGGATTCGTGATGGTGCAGTAATAGAGTCCGGGCCCGTTGTTGGCAGGCGTATTGACGGTCAAGTTGGACAGAATCAGCGAGGCATTGGTGGCGCCCGCGATGACGCCGGCCGGGCCGGTCCACTGGTAGGTCAGCGGCAAGCCTCCGTTGGCGGACACCGCGAAGGACGCCTGTCCATCCACGAAACCGGGAAAGTTCGTCGGCTGCGTGCCAATGAATGGCGGAGTCTCGCCGGCCTGGAACAGGGCCAGAATCTGCGAAGCAGTGAGCGCGTTGGTGAAGATGGCGACCTGCGCGAGCGAGCCTACCAGGAACCGGGTGCTGTAATCAGGGGCGCCGCCAATGTAGAAATCATCGGTGTTTCCGGGCTTGGACGTATCACCCCCTGAAGCCACGAGTGCGCCGTCCACGTACAGATAGATGTTGGTGCCCGTGAAGGTTCCCACAACCTGATGCCAGGCGCCGCTCTCGAGGAACGGCCCGCCGATTGCTTCGGCGCCACTGTCGTCATTGAAGTGAGCCAGGCCAGTGCCGTCGATGTCGATGCGGTAGGATGAATCTCCTTTGCCGACCGCCGTCGCGAAGGCATCCGAGCCCCCTTGAACCCAGGTGATGAGCGATATCGGTCCGGAAAAGTTGAGGTTTGCCCCGGGGACATCCACGGCGGAATTGCCTGTGAACGCGTAGGCTAGGCTGGAGGCTCCGAATCCGTCCACTGGACCGGGTTGGGCATAGGCGTAGCTGGCGTTCGCCGTGGGGGCGCCGTTATTCCCGCTGATGTAATCGTAAGTGAACGGGCCGCTCGCTTCATTCAAGGGCCAGTACGCGAAGGGATAGAGCCCCAGCAGGGCGTTTACGTACGGATCGACCGGCGCGGGCACAATCGAGACGGCCAGGGCATTGCCGGTGGTGGCCGTGCCGTAAGAGTTGCTGACGATGCAAGAGTAAGTCGCCGATGCCGTGGTATTGACCCACTCGAAGGCGCCTGTTCCGTCGGAGGCAGAATTGGTCGTCACGGCGGTTGTGACGCCGTTGCTTTGCCAGTAGCAGGATAATGGCTGACCGGAGGCGCCATAGGCGGTCACCGACAATCCGAAATGATTATTGCCGCGATACAAGACCACGGCGTTGGAGCTGGTGGTGAGGGATTGTCCCACTATGACTGGCGCCGCCGCTATTGTGAGCGTGGCCACCGAACTGGTGGCCGCCCCGTAGATGTTGGTGGCCACGAAGAAGTAATTTCCTGACTCGCTGGCCAAAGCCTCGAGGAAAGTGAGTGAGCGGTTGGTTTGGCCGACCACCGGCGTGCCGGGCGGGTTGCCGCTGTACCACTGAAACGCGACCGCCGGGTTCCCCCGCGCGTCCGCAATCAGCGTCGCGTTCGTCCCTTGCGAGAAAATGGCGCTGACAGGGGGCTCAACGACGGTCGGCCCGGCCTGAACGGGACGGCTCGACACGAGTTGCAATCCATTGAAATCGCCTTCACCCGTGAATCCGCTATTGATGTTGCTCACCGCACCCCACGTTATATGGATGGTGCTGTCGGCGTCGGGCGTCACGTTGTTGTAAACCGTGAAGTCCACGCCGAGAACGAAATTCGTTTCCGGGCCAAAGCCTGCTTCCGCGTATGGATTGATGGTTTCATAGATGCCGTTGGTCGGCGTGCCAGAATCGACCACGAACGCGGCCCCCCGTGTCCCGTCATAATTCGCCCCGTAAAGATAGACATCGTAGGTGCCCGCTGGCACGTTGCTCAGGACCATCAAACCGAGTGGATTGGCGGCGGTTCCGGCGCCTGGAGTGGCGGCATTCACCACCGCGGCTTCGGAGAAAATCGTCAAGCCGACATTGGTTCGCGAAGTAGCCGGCTCGTCCAGGGAGTAGCTGCCCGCGACCAGTGGGGTTGTGCCACCACTGTTGCCCCCATAGGTCAGGACCGGGATCGTCACGGGGGACAACCCGCCGGCGGAGGTCGCATTGCCGGCGGCGGCGGCGGCGTTGGTCGGCGAGAATAACGCGGTACCGTGGGCGAAAAACGGCGCGCCCGACACGGTGGCCCAAGCGTACGGATTGCCCGGGTTGTTCAGCAGCAAAAGGTCGTTGGGACGATTTCCGCCGAAAGAGGCCGTGCTGCCCGGCCCGGCAGCGTCGCCGAAGCCGTTCCAGATATTGTTGCCTGGGTCCGCAGCGGCTCCCTGGCCGAAGGCCATCACGTTGTAGCCGCCGTAAAAGAAGTATCCGTGTTGGATGTTATGAACATTGAAGACTTGTCCATGAGCCGCCGAACCGGCGGCCAGTCCAAACAGGAGACCGAGCTTGATCAAGACCGATCGTTTCATAGTTTACTTATTGATTGGTTTATGGGTGTTTAGGGTGTGCTTCAGTTGTACGTGCTCACGCATGAATTGCAGCCCGAACACATTGCAGGGCGCCTGCAGGCATCCGTTCACAACTCATACGGGGGGACGCTCCATATACTCCTTAACCAACTAGCGCCCACGAAATTAGTCTCACACTTTGAGGGGGGAGCAAAGGCTAATCTTCTTGTCTGAAAACAAAACAAGTTAGCCAAATGATTCCCGGCGACGCTTCGGGAAGGATGCTGGTTGGAGTCGATTGGAAATGGCAGGGAATATTGTGCAAGCTGGCAAAGGAATGGAGCGGGCATCACTGGGACGTCTGGCTTGTTTGTTTTCAAAACAGGATGATTCCGCTTGTGGTCCGGGAATAAGCTTGGGAAAATAACAGAAGCTGACCGGAGGCAGTCAAAACCAAAAAAAAACTAATCGTCGCATGTAATTATGATTAAGCCTACATTCAAACTCATAATATCCGCGCTGGTGGGCTGGATGTCCATTGCCGCGGCCCAGGCCGATAATACCTATTCCAATGCCGTGATGTCGCTGGCACCGATAGCCTACTGGCCGCTGGACGAGACCACCCAACCGCCTCTGCCGGGCAATGTTGCGTCCAATCTGGGCACGGTCGGCCCCGCCTACGATGGTTATTACGGCACCGGGGTGACCCTGGGTGCTCCTGGCGCCATCGTGGGGGACCCGGATACGGCCGCGACCTTCAATGGGAGTTCAGGCTATTTGGATATTCCCTATGGCCCGGCCGAGAGCATTTCGGCGCCATTCACAGTGGAAGCGTGGCTGAATGCCGAGGGCAGCACAGCCACCGCTTGCGCAGTGTCCTCCGGACAGTTTGGCAGCCCGCGCGCCGGCTGGCTTATCTACAACTTCGGCACGGGTTGGAGCTTCCGGTTGTACAACCAGAACGGCACCGCCACCTCGTTGAACCTGACGGCTGGCACCATCGATGCCAACTGGCATCATGTGGTGGGCGTTTTTGACGGTACGAACGGCTACCTATACCAAGATGGCGTGCTGATCGCCGGCCCGACGGCGGCGACCGGTTATGTGCCGAATCCCAACGTGGATTTGACCATCGGCGCGCGAAGTGACGGCAGCTTTATCTTCAACGGCGACATCGACGAAGTAGCCATCTATACCAACGCGTTGCCAGCCTCCGCAGTTTTGGCCGATTACCAGAACGGCACCAACGCGAATCGTCCCCAATCCTACGACTCGCTCGTGCTCTCGAAAAAACCGGAATTTTATTATCGCCTCGACGAGACGATCAACACGGTGACGTCCTCGGCGGTGGCGACCAACTATGGTAGCATTGGCGCTGCGGTCAACGGCACGTATCTGCCGGGGACGATCCCTGCCGTGGCCGGACCCAACGGCCAGGGATTCGGGCCGACCAGCTATGCCTGCAAATTCCTTCCCGCGACCGGCGGGTACGTGGATTGCACGACTGATTCCGGATTGGACATCACCACGCCGATGGCAGTGGTGGCGTGGTTCCAGGGAGCTCCGGCAGACAACCGCTTTCAATCGTTCCTGGGCCGGAGCGACACTTCGTGGCGCGCCGACCTGGATCCCAGTTACGCCCATTTTGCTGATGGCGGCAATCCTGACGCCGTGGGTCAGACGTTTGTCAACGACGGCCTCTGGCATTTCTTTGCCGGAGTCTATGATGGCACCAATACCCTGGTTTATATCGACGGAGCGCTTGACGGAACCAACGCTGCCAGTGGTGTGAGCGGCGATCCATCTGCTGACATGGTGATTGGCGGAGTGGGCGATTATATACCCAGCCGGTTATTCAAGGGAAGTGTCGCGCAGGTGGCCGTTTTCACAAACTCCCTTACGCCAACGCAGGTTCAGACGCTGTATAATGCCGGAGAAGTGGTTCCATTGATCACCCAGGAACCCCAACCGGTGGCCATTGGTCTGGGCGCAACCGCCTCGCTGACCGTTAAAGCGGCGGGTAGTGCAACACTTCTTTATCAATGGTACCAGGGGAGTTCGAAAATCAGCGACGCGGCCGGCAACATCTCCGGCTCAAGCACGGCCAGCTTGACTATCGCTAATGCGAAAGTTTCCAATGCGGGCAGCTACACGGTGGTGATTGCCAACAACTTCGGGTCGGTTACCAGTACGGTCGCGGCGGTCACAATTACTCCCTCGCCAGACGTGGTCATCCCGCCCGCTTCGAATACGGTCGTCTATGCCGGCAATGAGATTAACTTGAGCGCGGGAGCCATTGGCGCCGCTCCGCTGTATTATCAATGGTACCATGGCGCATCTGGCATCGCGGGCGCGACGGCCACGAATCTTACGTTTAAGGTGGCTGCCGGAACAAATCTATATTGGGTCGTGGTCACAAACAGTTACGGTTCGACCACGAGCAGCGTGGCGACGGTCGTTGGCCAGACATTTGTTCCGCCGCCCTCGGGACTGGTGGTCAATTTCGCGGTGGCGCCGGGCGGCACAGCCGCGGATGTGTATTATGGTCAGGGCGCCTATAGCGACCCAGGAAACAATTATTGGAATGCCGTCCCGGGCACTTCGGGGACCTCGACGGGTCTGGCTTACAACTCCGCGAGCAATCTGACTCTGGTTGCGGCGTCGTTCATCTTTGGCTTTAACAACGGCGCCGACACCGATACCACCAACGGAACGCCTTCGTGGCTCCTCTCCTATGAAGACGCGGTGAACGCGAGCAGTCCGGGCATTGGCACAGCCGCAGCGCCGGAAGGCCAGCTAACGGTGAGCGATTTGCCCCAGGGCTCCTACACCGTCTATCTGTACGGCGCAAACTATGACGGCGACCGGGGTTCGACCTTCACACTGGCCTCAGACAACGGCGGGGGCGCGTTTGGGGGAACCAACAGCACCCTTAACGGTTTGGTGCTTGGAGAAAGTGCCATCGTCAATGGCGTTTGCTCGTTTGCTTTTGGCGACAACTACGTCGATTTCACCAACGTGGTTACCGACCCGTTTGGAACCATCACCGTCATGTATGTGCCCAATCCGAATCCGCTCAGCGGCTTTTCGGGTGAAGCTCCCTTCAACGGCGTTCAGATCATCGGAACGGTTGTTCCGACCTTGGCCATAGAGCATTCCGGGGCGAACGTGATCATTAACTGGGGTCCGGCTGGCGCTGCCTTGCAGTCGGCCCCGAGTGTCACGGGTCCTTACACGACCATTGCCGGGGCGACTGCGCCCTACACAAATACCACGTCCACGACAATGCAGTTCTACCGGGTGAAAAAGTAGTGTACTTTCGGGAATCGCGAAGGCCGGGGGCCTCAAATCCCCGGCCTTTTTTTTAGCGCACGGCGTCACGCGTGTTTCCCGACGAATCCGGCGGCTGGAGCGCAGCGGCCAGAGACTGTGTCAAAAACGACGGTTTAGGTTCGTCCTCGCTCTCGTAGTCGTACTCGTCTTAGAAAACCTGTGAAGACCGAGAACGACGACGAGGAGAACAGAAGGTAACGAATCGGCGGCCGGAAAAGACAAGGACGAGAACGAGGACGACGAGGAGGGGTGGTGCGGCGTTTCTCAAACGGGCTCTTCGGGCCGCTTGAACTTCCTATGCCACAAGCCCTTGGCGCATCGAAACAGCGTAAAAGGCCGCGCTCCGGTCCAGGGGTTCCAGGCGCGATTTTCTTCGGGGATTGCCGGAAGGCGGTTGATCGGCTCCCGGCTGGTGGTCCCGATTTTATTCGTGCCTGGGAAAATGGTTTCGTGGTATAATTTGCGCATGCCCCTTCTGAAACTTGAGACGACCGTTCCTCTTTCCGGGGATGAACAGAAAATGTTGCTGGCTTCGCTCAGCAAAATCGTCGCCGATACCATCGGCAAGCCCGAGCAGTACGTCATGGTTACCTGCGGACAATCGGCAATGCACATGTCCGGCCGCGACGGCGAGGCGGCTTTGGTGGACATCCGGAGCATCGGCGGCTTGACGGATGCGGTGAACCAAAAGCTTTCCGCGCAAGTCTGCCAGATCTTGACCGAGACGCTCGGCATACCGCCGAACCGGATTTACTTGAACTTCACCGAGGTGTGCTCAGGCAACTGGGGCTGGAACGGCAGCACGTTTGGCTGATTCACCAATACGCATTCCTAACCTTAAAAACAACCAGAGCCATAGCGCAAATGGGAAGCGCAAAAAACCTGTCACAATCCTCTTTCGGCGGACATCATTAGGCAAATGCCGGAACCTGATGACATCGCGCTGTCCATATCTTCGCATTGTTCATCTCTAGCATATGAGGCATTGCAACCAGCCGCCTAACTACCGGAGCCAACCGTCGCCGCCCGTTGAGTTTGGGAAATGAGTAGCGTCTAATGTATGATCGCACCGTTGGCTAAATTCATGGACTGGTCGGCTATCCAAATCGTGTGGGGCCGGCGGGTCGGCACTCTGATGAAATGGCGCAACGACCTGGCCGATTCGCGGCTCGAAGCAGCGATTCAGTTTCTGAAAGGACCGGATTTCGTTTCGGCCGAGAGCCAACCAGCACGGTTGGAATTCACCAGCGCTCGGGAATTCCGCTTCCCGACGCCGCGACCTTGTGAATTCGCGGAGAACAACGTCGCTTATGGCCGGCTCTATATCTGTCCGGGACAATGGCAGAAGCGACCGGTGATCATTCTGCTCCACGGCGGAGGCGGCGCCCCCGATTACCATCACGGGTTTCCGCGGGTTGCCCGCCGAAGCAATCGGGCAGGATTCAATGCCGCGACGCTGATGGCACCGTTCCAATTTCAACGCCAGCCTCGCCAGATTGAGCGGATATTTAACTGGCCAAATTGGAAGATAACGGCAGAGATAACTTTTGCGCAAGCGGTCGCCGAAATCCGCGCTCTGACAGGCTGGCTCTTGGCGGAAGGCTGTCCCGCCGTGGCCCTGTGGGGTAATTCCTATGGCGGCCAACTGGCGGGGATCATAGCCAGCCGAGACGCGCGTCTGAGGGCCGCCGTCCTGACCGCGCCGGGAGTGAACTTGAACGTTTCCCTCTCCGTTGGGAAGCACATGATATGGCCGCGGGTGCGCATGGAATTGGAGCGGCAACAGCCCGATCGCCAAGCGCTGAATCAGACGCCGTTGAATCTGACCACCCTCAGGCCGTGTATTCCCCGAGAAAACATCCTGTTGATCGAAGCCATCCATGATTTGTTCGTGGAGCGGGAATATGTCGAGGAACTCTGGCTGGCTTGGGACCGGCCCGAAATCTGGCGACTGCCGCACAGTCACGCCAGCAAGAGCCTGTCGTTCGGTTTAACCGGCCGCGTCCTACACTGGCTGTCACCAAGGTTGGAAGCCGGTCGAAACAACAGCGCATGATTGCGCCTTTGGCCAAATTCATTGACTGGTCGGCCCTTCAAGTGGCCGCGATGCTCCCGCCTATTCAAAAATGTGCCAGGGGTAACTCAAAATTGACGGAAGCCATTGAGTTTCTAAATGGGCCGAAATTCATTCCCGCCGAAAGCAAACCCGCCGAACTTGAATTCAAATCGAACATCCATTTCACATTCCCATCGCCGCGACCATGCGAATTTGCGGAAAACAATGTCGTTCACGGACGCCTTTATCGTCGCGCAAAAGATTGGCAGAAATTCCCGACCGTCATTTTGTTGCATGGCGGTGGCGATTTTTTGAATCACCGGTATCGTTTTCCGCTGATGGTTTCCGCGACTCATCGCGCGGGATTTAACTCCGCGACACTGGTCGCACCTTACCATTTCCAACGCCGCGCCCTCCGTATTGAAGCATTCGACCATCTGCGGGCAGCTGAAGCTTTTGGACAAGGGATTGCTGAGATTCGCGCGCTGACTGGCTGGCTGCTGTACCAGGGTTGTCCGTCCATTGCCTTATTTGGCATTTCGCTTGGCGGATGGTACGCCGGGTTGACGGCAACGCGCGAATCACGAGTGAAAGCGATTGTTCTCGCGGTGCCAGGCGTGCGCCGGGATTATCGCGCGGCACGAGGTGAAGGCGTTCTTTGGACGACGATGCGCAAAGCATTGGAAAGACAAAAAGCAGCGCGCGAAGCGCTGGACCAGACGCCGATGAATTTGACGTTGAGCCAGCCGTTTATTCCCAAAGAAAATATTTTGTTGATTCAGGGACGCTACGATTTATTGGTGGAGGCAGAACAAACCGAGGAATTGTGGCAAGCATGGAAGCAGCCGGAAATCTGGCGGCTGCCGCACGGCCACGTCAGTTGGATGTTCATGCCAGGCATTAACAGTCGCGTGCTTGACTGGCTGGCCCCTCGGCTCGAAAAAGCTACGTTATAAATGCACTATATTTTTGCTCTATAGCGTCTGCCGTCCGCAATCGATCTGTCCATTTGAGTCTCAAAAAGTCTTGCAAGTTCAACGGTTTCGGGCATCTTCAGGTCGTTGACGCATTGCAATGCCGTGAAATTTTGAAAGTTTTTTTGCGTCGAGTATACAAAGGCAGCAACAAACGTGAAAACACGGCAAAACGGCAATGTAAGTGGTTGATTACCAAGCCCACGTGGCGGAATTGGCAGACGCGCTAGATTCAGGTTTTACAGGAATTGGCAGACGCGCTAGATTCAGGTTTTACAGGTGGAAAGCGACCCCAACGGAACCCATTGGCCTTCAGTGGACTACCGAAACAAAATTTTCATGAAATGGGACCTGTGTGGACTCTTTTAGCCTCGTAAATCCCGAAGGAGTATGCAAAAAAGTATACAAAAGCGTTTTCAATGTCACACGTGATCTTAGTGCCCGCTCAAAAACAAAAGCTGAGTAAAAAAGCGGAGTTCTAACATAAATGCCTTGGTTTTTCACGCCCCAGGTTTGCTTGAATGAAGAGATTCGCCTGTAAACATCGTCGCACAGTCGTTTTGCGGTCTCCCGACCACTTGGATTAATAATGTTTGAATATCGCTTGCGTAAAGCTGATCGGGCGGTATTCTAACAATATGAGACCCGTTCGATGCTTGCTCCAACCCTTGCTGGATCTGTTTAAGCAACTCCGCGCCCTCACGATGCCGGAGATGAAGGCGGCCTTGGGCACCCAGGCCGATATGACCGTCTTTCGAAAACTTGCCTCGCTGGATCATTTGACCAGCTATTCTCATCGCGGCAGCTACTACACTTTGCGCTCGATTCCGCGTTTCGATGAGCAAGGAATCTGGCTGGGCCGCGGTGCTTGGTTTTCACGTCATGGCACGCTTTTGGACACGATTCCAGCCTTGGTGCAGGAGGCGGCCGCCGGCTATCTGGCGGCGGAGTTGGAAACGGTGTTGCATGTCCCCGTCAAAGATGCCTTGCGGCAATTAACGCTGGCTGGTCGGATTCACCGGGAGGATTTCCAAGGCTTGTATCTTTACACCGCCAAGGAGCGGAGCCGGCGCCAGGAGCAGCGGGCCGCCCGCCAAGTCCTGGGGCAGGGGGTCGAGGACCCAGCCCACCAACAGCGAGCGGCGATGGTCTTGTTCTACAGTCTGCTCGACGAACAACAGCGGCGGCTCTATGCGGGGGTGGAAAGCCTACAGCAAGGCCATGGCGGCGACCGCCAACTGGCAGAGTTTTTCGGGTTGGATGAGGAGACCGTAGCCCGTGGGCGGCGAGAGTTGCTGGCCGGCCAAGTCCAACGATCGCGGGTGCGTCGGGCCGGTGGGGGGCGTCCCCGGGCCGAAAAAAAACGCCCGATCTCTTGACACGGCTGCGCCGCCTGCTGCAGGAGGACACCGCGGGCGACCCGATGGGCCGCCGGAAATTATGGACGGGCAAACGACTGCGGCAGATCAGCGCCGAGTTGGCTCAACTGGGGATCGGGGTTTGTCCCAACACGGTGCGAGGATTATTGCGCCAGTTAGACTACGGATTACATGCCAATGCCAAGCGGCTGTCGGCGCAATGCCCAGGCCGGGACGAGCAGTTCATCTATATGGCCGAGGAGAAACGGCAATTTCTCCAGCGGGGCTTGCCGATCATCAGCGTGGATACCAAAAAGAAAGAACTGATTGGGAACTTCAAAAACCCGGGCCAAGTGTGGAGCCAGCAGGCCACGCCGGTCAGCGATCACGATTTTCGCTCCCAAGGCCTCGGGATGGCCATTCCCTTCGGCGTTTACGACCCGGTGCGCAACGCCGGTTCGGTGTTTGTCGGCACCTCCCACGATACGCCGCAATTTGCGGCCCAGAACATCGCCCGGTGGTGGCAAGGGACCGGACGCAAGCATTATCCCGCCGCCGCCCACCTGCTCATTTTGGCGGACAGTGGCGGCAGCAACGGAGCCCGCGTGCGGATGTGGAAATGGGCGCTGCAAGAACAAGTCGCTGACCGGTTTGGTTTGGAAGTGACCGTTTGCCATTTTCCGACTGGCGCTTCCAAGTGGAATCCCATTGAACACCGCTGCTTCAGCGAAATCAGTAAACATTGGGCTGGCCAGCCCTTGGAGACCTATGAAACGCTGGTCTCCCTCATTGGATCCACCACCACGCAAACAGGTCTTAGTTGCGTGGTTTGGCGCAAATAGTTCAAGCAGTTCAAGCAAGGCTTGATCAATTTGATTCCAATTCATCACTCCTGAAGTTGATCGTATCCGTGTTACTAACCCCGTATGGTAGGGGCGACGGGTCTGGGGTAAACTGCGGGGAATGTCAGGATTTTTTCTGTTGCGTCGCTTTCCAAGCCGTGGGCGTCAATTCGGCGACCCGATTGAGGTATTGGCGCAAATTAATGTCCAGGCGACGGCAGGTCTCCACGATCGAGGCGATGGCGGCGACTTTCGGTCCGGCTTGCTCACTGCCAATGTGCAGCCAGTTTTTGCGTCCCAGCACCAGCGGGCGAAGCGCGCCTTCGCACCAGTTGTTATCGGCCTCCAGCCGGCCGTCCTGCAGAAAGACTTCCAGCCGGCTCCATTGGTTCAGAGTATAATCACAAGCCTTGGCCAGCGTGGTGCCCGGCACCACCCGTTGCCGGAGGGTCACCAACCGCTCCTTGAGGGCCGTCATCAAGGGCACGCTCTTTTGCTGGCGCAACGTCAGGCGTTGGGCCGCAGCCATGCCCGCTTGGCGCGCCTCCTGTTCGACGCCATAGATTTGACCGAACTGCGCCAGCACTTCCGGCGGCAAGGGATCCAGCGGCGCCACCTTGGCCGCGTCCACAAATTTCCTCCGGGCGTGCGCCAGGCAGCCGGCATAATCGTGCCCCGGAAACCCTCCAGAAACTTTTTCGGCCCGGCCCGGCCGCGGCCCATTTGAAAGTCAAAGACCACCATTCCCCCTGGCACACTGTATTCCCACATGAACGCCTTGTGGTTGCGGCCGGTCTTTTCCCCCGTCTGGCAGGGCAGCGGCGTCTCGTCGGCTTGCAGATAACTGCCGGCCAACAGCTCCCGTTTCTGCGCCCCCACCACCGGCTGCAACAAGCCCCCGGCGGCCAGGACGGAGTCGGTCAGCGTTTTGCGGCTCAGTTCGATGCGATGGTTGTCGGCCAAGTCGGCTTGCTGGCGATAGATCGGTTGATGTTGTTGATATTTTTGGACCACCAGTTCGATAATGAACTCGTTGGCCAGTTTGCTCTTGGGCACGATTTGCGCCGGCACCGGGGCGGTGGCTACGCCTTGCTCGGGCAGGCAATGCGAGCCGCGCTTTTCCCGTTTGATCACCTTGACATAAAACTTCGCCGGTTCGCAGGCCAGTTCCTCGCGGGTGTCATAGCCGATGATCGGACGCTGGGCCCCACACACCGCGCATTGGCAATCCTCCGGATGGCAGGGCAGGACCACCTCGCGCCGTTCCAAGTGGGCCGGCAGCGGTTCCCGGCCCGGATGCTGCGGGCGGGGGATTTTGACTTTGGGCCGGGGCGCGGCCTTTTCGGCCGCCGGCCGTTGGGCCTCCTGCTCGACTTCCCCCTGGGAGAGGCTGATCTCGGCCTGCAGCAATTGCATTTGATCGGAGGAGAGCTGTTCGCTCTTGGGGCCAAACAGCTTGAAGTTAAAGAGCCGGATTTGCTCGGCTTGCAATTGCACCACGCTCTCCAGCCGGGCGCGCTCATGGCGCAACCGCGCATTCTCCGACTCCAAGCCGATAAAGGCTTCGCGGACGGCGGCGGGCAGCGTGTCGAGCGGAATCATTTAATGCGACACTCTTATACAATATATTAGAACAATAGTAAAGACTTATCTTATAAAAAATGCATTTTCAGGTCTGGGTCGCGCCCGCCTGGCGCCACCAGGCCCGGGTGCTCGTCTTTTCCAAATCAATGCCGCTGAGCAAAAGGGTTAGTTCGGCGGCCAGGATCTGCAGCGCGCCCGGTTCAGTGGTTTTGGGCCAGGCAAAGGTGCCCCGGCCGCACAGGCGCTTGGCGCACACCCACATCCCGGTGCCATCGGCGTAGAGCACCTTGATCCGGTTGTGTTGGCGGTTGGTAAAGACATAGAGATGCCCACTCAGCGGGTCGGCCTGAAAATGGTGGGTGACCAAATCACTCAAGCCCTCGAAACTCTTGCGC
>JBEKZM010000054.1:0-72268 GCA_049509875.1 Verrucomicrobiota bacterium
ATTGAGTCATTATGCATAATTTACGTTTTGTTATTTAGGGCATAGTAAGCGAGACACACAAATGCTTAAACCAAAATAACTTAAAGAGAATTGCCTATGCTAACTCGTAAACTGGGGCTAGGAAAATGGTATTCCATCCATGTCTTCACCTTCCGCCCCCGGCGCAGGACTTCAGGGCCAAGCCCGAACCGGACCAGGCCCACCGCCAACAATTCCTCCTCCGCACGCTCGCCGTGCTCCCGTTTGGCGGCTCCGCTACGGGATTCGCGCCGCCGCCCCGCCAGCAGCCCCTGAATTTTCCCGCGCAGCTTCACCGCAAAGGTCTCGCTACCCGCGTACCAGCCCCGCCGAAGTGCCTTCCATTGGCCCTCCAGCTCCGCACGTCCGGCTTTTAGTCCCAGCCCCCACACCCGGCTTTCCAGATGGCTTTCGTATCGTTGACGCTCGTTCGGTCCCAATCCCAAAGCCCCCAGCTATTGGCGCTGGCCGGAACGCAACCTCGCCGGCAACGCCATTGACTTCCACGTCCAGGTGCTCGGCCTTTCCTTCCATGACGCCATGCGGCAGATTACTGGCACATAGCCAACGCCCACTGCCGTCGTGGCCTTACGACGACAGTCCGGCCCCAAGCGGGCGGCAGCCCCAGAAAACCGGTGTTACGACCTGTCCACCGTAACTTTGGCGAAGGTGGATCCCAGTGCGGCAAAACGGCCAAAAGCGGATGGCTTACGACGCCAGCCCGGTCAAAACCGCCGGATCATCCAAATCCCCGAAAGCCGTCGCTTACGACGGCAGGGCGGTCGCAAAATCCCTGAAACCGGCAACCATTTTAAAACGCGCCGTCCGGTCATAACCTTACGATTAAAGCGTGGCTATTCGGCCACAAAATACGATCCCAGTGCGGCCAAACCCCCGAAAACCTTGCGACGCCAATTCGGCCGTTCATACGACCAGAAAAAAGTTCGGAACACCAAGTACCCCCACACCTTCCCGGTGATGAGCCGTTGCAGCCCCGAAGGCCTGCCCGCCGAACTGGGCCGGAAGCTCAAGCAACATGCCCGCAAAGACCTGGGCGGCGGCTTCAAAATCCTCGTGGATGATAACGACGAAAGCCGGCCCAAATTCCAGTTCGTCGTGCCCAACGCATCGGCTTGAAAGCGGCTAAGAAAAAACGGGGCGTACCGGATAATGGTACGCCCCTGCCAGGGATGTGGTGAATGTGGAGGAAAGCGGGGTCGAACGCCGGCATGTCTTGGCGACAGGGAACTGGTCTGATGTCACAAGTGCCAAAAGCATCATCTGGCACGCACTGGGCCACTCCGGGGCCTGCTCCGGTAATGCGGGAGAGGTCGCTATTTCTTTTCCTCCGGATCGGTCGGGTTTGTTGGCTTGGCTTTAATCATTAAAACCCCCAAGACACTCATGACTGCTGATAATCCACCCAAGACAATCGAACCAGTTATGTCGAGCGCGTCTGTTACGAACGACCACACCGCCAAAATTCCAAAACCGACGGCAAAGGCCAAGCCAACGAGCTTTCCAACAATATCGAAAAATGCCCAATATTCTTCATTCTTCTGCGGCATAATATAATGACCTTTGCACCTGATAATTTATAGCATAATTGCACTGGCATCCCATAAGGGCAGAATTCGAGCCTAATCCTTCGTTTTCCCCAAGGATTTCGATGGGCCTTGGCCAAAGTGCGTTAAGAATTTCAGGCGGTTTTCATCGGCGGATGGAGTTGGGAATTTCAGGCGGTTTTCATCGGCGGATGGAGTTGGGTTGGGCCGGACCTTGGCTGTCCCATAGCTTTAAAGAAAACCTGGGAAAAATGCCTGTTCTGGCCTGCCGAGATATCGAAAACTGCCTCCGGCTGTCCCATAGCACGCCAGGAGATCGAGTAAGTTCCATTTACGCCACAGGCAGGTGCGCACGATGGCAAATAACCGGCTGAAGCTATGCGCCCAGTTAGAAAGGAAGGCCAGATAGCGCAGCAACAGATAAACTAAGAGCGCCGTCCAGATTTGCCAGCGCACGGCATTGGCGCTGGTCCCCAGAAAATCGGCCAACTGTAAGGTCTGCTTGACTTGCTTGAAGAAGACTTCGATCCGCCACCGGCAGCGATAGAGTTCCACGATGCTCTCCGGACTCCAGGTCAATTGGTTGCTGAGAAAGGTCATGAGGCGCTCCTGGCCATCTACCTCCACCCACGCCACCACCCGGCGCATTACTTCCGGGTAGGCTTTTTGTGAACCTGTATTTTTCAACCCGACCAGTTCGTCGGAGACGATCTTGCCGCCCGCCTTGACCGAATAGCCCTTGACCACCTCATACTGCAGGTTTTCCTTGGCGCGGGTCACCCAAATCACGCCCCGCTGCTCCAGATTCCAAAGATGGTCGAAGTCCACGTAAGCCTTGTCGAATATGACGATTTCGCCATCTTTGATCCCCGCGCACACCTCGCGGGCTCGCTTGGCGTCGGCCTCCCGCGCCGTGTCGATGATGGCAAAGCGCGGCAGAAAACTCTGCAGATCCAAGCGCAGGTGACATTTGGCGGCCGCTTTGCGGCGGCGGTGCTTGGCCCAATCCATACAGGAGGCAATCAACTCAATCGTCGTCGAATCCACCACATGAATGGTGCGCTTGAATTTACGCGCAAACCGCCTGGCGGCTTTGCCGCTGACAAACTCCGGCGACACCCTCCCCAAATGTTCATACACCGCCCAGAATAGCTTTTCGGCCATGACCGCATCGCGCACCCGGTTGGCATGCGAAAGATTATTGCGGGTCGGTGGCGTCGCGCCCCGGATTGCCGACAAGGGCCCAGAGTTCAGTTGCAGCGCATCACAGACATCATTTAAACCGATGCTATGAGTCACTTGCGCATAACAAAGACTGACGATGTGACTCCACTCGTCAAACGTGCGAGCTTTTTCATCTACGCCGGTCTCGCGCGCTAAACGGGGCACTAAGTGGATGGGAATATAGTTGCAAAGCTGACGGACAACGGTCAGTTTTGACGCGGTTGGAAGTTTTGTGTTTTTCATCGCCTGCCTTGTGGCAGGTTTTCACGAAATTTCCAACCATTTTTTCATTTTTCTATGGGATGGCAGTGGATGGCAGTGTAATTTATTTCAACACTGCTTTGCTCAGTGCCGAAGCGAACTACTCCTTTGACTCGGCTCTGAATTATTGCTGTACAACCCCGCTGCCGACCAATGGTGTGGACAACCTCACAAACGATCCACTCTTTGTGGACGCATCGGCCGGCGATTTACAACTGCAATCCAATTCGCCATGCATCAACATGGGAAATAATGCGTATGTCACGGTCGCCAACGATTTCGTCGGCAATCCCAGGATTTTCGGCGACGTCGTGGATATGGGAGCCTATGAGTACCCAAACTGGGTGCCGCTGACGGTCAGCATCATCGCTGCGAACACGAACACCGCCGTAGGATTCTCGTTGAGTTTCTCAGCTTCGGTCATGCGAGGGATTCCCACTTCGAGCGCCTGGGACTTTGGGGACGGCACGATTGCAACGAACCAGTTGATGGCAACACACAGCTGGGAGGTCGCCGGCAATTACGCCGTGACATTCACCGCCTTCAACGAAGGAACAACTGCCGGTTCGCAGGCCGTCCTGGCAGTGCACGTCATCAACTTGATGATCCAGCCTGCCGACCAGACCGCCACCATCGGCAACAATGCCACCTTCCAAGTATTCGCCGGCGTTTTACAGCCGCAAAGCTACCAGTGGCAGTTCAATGGCACCAACATTGATTTCGCGACCAACAACCTCCTGACGTTGTTCGATATTCAGCCTCAGGACGCGGGCAATTATTCGGTGGTCGTGGCCAGTCCTTCTGGATTCCCTCAGAATCAAGTGGTGACTTTGGGGGCAGTGCTCAGTGTGACTTCCCCCGTCTGTTCATCGCCGCCGGCCGGGTTGGTCGCTTGGTGGCCCGCCGAAAGCAATGCGCTGGATCAGGTCAGCGGCAATGACGGTCAGTTGATGCATGGGGCCGGCTTTGCACCGGGAAAGGTTGGGCTGGCCTTCGCATTTGACGGGTTGTCCTCCTACGTGCAAGTGCCCAGCACGCCGCTCATCACGCCGGGCGGCCCGTTCACCGTGGAAACTTGGCTGGAATATAATGGATTCACCGGAACCAATGGTGGTGCGATCATCATGAAGGGACCCGATGACGTTGTACCCGCAGATTGGGCGCTCTCCGTCAGTCCCTCTCAAAAGCTTCGTCCTCAAGTCAATGTGGGAAGTGATTGGGTTTATTTCGACTGTGCCACTTCACTGGCCACCGGCGTTTGGTACCACGTCGCCCTGGTGTATGACGGGACGGCCATCACCGGATTCGTCAATGGAGCAACCGACGGATCTCTAGCCGCTTCCGGGCCTGTGCGCATGTCGGATTATCCGTTAAAGATTGGTGCCTATGCCTCAACTTATCCGCCGTCGGCCACGAGCTTCTTTTTAGGCGAAGTGGACGAAGTTTCGTTCTACGATCGGGCGCTCACCACCGCCGAAATCTTGGCGATTTACAACGCCGGGTCGGCGGGCAAATGCAACGTGCCCGTCGCGCCCACTGTCATGGTGAATCCACAATCCATAAGTGTTTTGCCGGGTACCAATGCAACCTTCAACCTCTTCGCCGGCGGATCGCCGCCGCTGACTTATCAATGGCTCGTTAATGGCCATGCCATTTCCGGGGAAACCAATACCACGTTGACCGTCTTCAACGTGGGCTGTCCTCAGAATGGGAATCTCTATTCGGTCGCCGTCACTAATGCCGGGGGCGGTGTGGTCAGCAGCAATGCCCTTCTGACGATCATTAACAATCCGCCTCAAATTACCAACCTTACCAACCAGCAGGTTTCTTATGGGGCGCCGGTGGTAACCCTCGGCTTCACAGTTTCAGATGTTGAGTCGCCTGCGTCCAGTTTGATGGTTGCGGGTGCCTCGTCAAACACGAACCTCATTCCGAACACACAAATCGTTTTCAGCGGCACCGACAGTAATCGAACGGTTACCCTTACGCCGATTACAAATCAAGTCGGCGTGGCCACGATTACGTTGACCGTTACCGATCCCTGTGGGGCAACGAGTCAAACCACCTTCAGCTATTCTGTCACCAACTTCCCGCCGCAAATCTCCAGCATTGCCAACCAGCAATTGCCGCTTAATGCCACCCTGGGCCCGCTCGCATTCGCCGTTTCGGACATCGAAACACCGGCCAGCCAACTGACGGTCACAGCGAATTCGTCAAACAACGGCCTCGTGCCCACCAATCAAATCGTGCTCGGCGGCGCCGGCACCAACCGCACGGTGACGATTGTGCCCGGTACCAACGGGACGGGCACGGCCACCGTTACGCTGACCGTGACCGATGCGCTCGGCGCCTCGGCGTCCACGAGCTTTTCGGTGACACTGGATCAATTCACCCAGATTGCGCCCGGGCTGCCGCCATTGTATTACAGCGCCGTCGCCTGGGGCGATTACGACCGGGACGGCCGGCTGGATGTGATTGTCAGCGGCCTCAACAGCTCGAATGTCGCGGTCACCCAGCTCTATCACAATAACGGCGACGGAACCTTCACCCCCGTCAATGCGGGCTTCGCCGCTGCGTACAATGGCACGCTGGCATGGGGAGATTTCGACAACGACGGCGCCCCGGACCTTTACTTGTCGGGCCTGGCCATGCTTTCCCCGAACGGTGCGTCGGTGACCAACATCGCCAAGCTTTACCGTAACAACGGGGACGGCACCTTCACCGACATGAATCTGAATTTGCTGACCGCGGGCAATCACCTGGCCGGGCCATACAATGGCACCGCCGCGTGGGGCGATTTCGACAACGACGGCCGACAGGATTTGCTGCTGGTCGGCGCGATTTCTCTCGACCCTTTCGGTGACAATACTGCCGTCGCCAGCATTTATCGCAATTTGGGCGGCGGCGCATTCACCAACGTTTTTAGCAGTCCCGCCAGTTTCATTTCCGGCGGGTCCGGCGCGTGGGGCGATTTTAACGACGACGGCTGGCTCGACTTTGCGATCGGCGGCGCCTCTGCGATCGGCGGCGCCTCTGGCGGCGACACCGTCATTTATCGAAACAATGGCAACGGCACGTTTACCCAGGCGGCCATCTTCTACAGTGACGCGCCGTTGGTGGCTTGGGGTGACTACAACAACGATGGTTATCCCGACCTGCTCGCAGGCGGCAACAATGTCGTACTGTATCGAAACAATGGCGGCAGCTCCTTCACGAGTTCCGGCATTGCGCTCCCGGCGTACTCTGATTGGTCGCTGGCTTGGGGCCATTACAATAACGATGGTAATCTCGACATACTTTTCGCCGGCAACAGCACGACGCTCTATCGCAACGACAACCTCGTCACCAACACGCCCCTCGCCGCGCCGACGAATCTCGCGGCGACCCCCGGGATGACGAATACGGTCGTCTTCACTTGGACGGCGCCGCCCCACGGGCAGACCCCCTCCAGCGGCTTGAATTACAACCTGCGCGTCGGGACCACGCCCGGCGGCATTGACGTGGTTTCGCCGCTGGCCGATCCGACGAATGGACTGCGCCGGGTCGCCGCTCTGGGCAACGTCGGCCCGGCCACTCGCGCGCTGCTCATCGATCTGCCGCAGGGCACTTATTATTGGAGCGTGCAGGCCATTGACCCGGCGTTCGCCGGCTCGCCGTTCGCGGCCGAGGGCACCTTTACCATCACCAACGCGCGGCCGACCATTTCACCCATTCCCAGCCAGGTCGTGGCGCCACTCACACCGACTCCACCGATTGCCTTCACCATCGGTGATGTGGCAACCAGCGCGAGCAACCTGGTGCTGACCGCGAACACCTCGAACCCGAACATCGTTGCTCTGACGAACATTGTTTTTGGCGGCTCGGGATCGAACCGCACGGTCCGGATCACGCCGGGCGCCAGCGGTGTGGCAACCATCACCGTTACTGCGACGGAAGCGCAGGGTGCATTCGCCAGCGCCTATTTCATCGTCAATGCGACGGCGTTCTCGCTGATCGCCTCCAATTTTGTCCCGGTGCAAAACAGCTTTGTGGCCTGGGGCGATTACAACAACGACGGGCGGCTCGACGTGCTGATCGGCGGCAACACCAACGGCAACGCTCAGTTGCCGCCGGTGACCCAGCTTTATCGCAACGACGGCAACGGCGTATTGACGCCCGTGGCGACCGGCTTGCCCGGCGTCACCTTCGGCAGCGCGGCCTGGGGCGATTTCAATAACGATGGTTATCTTGATTTGATCCTGACCGGGACCACCAACAACGGACAGGCGAGCGGGGCCATTTCACGCATTTACCGCAACAACGGCGACGGTACCTTCACCGACATCGGGGCGGGACTGCCCGGCGTTGAATATAGCGCGGTGGCATGGGGAGATTTCGACAACGATGGCCGGCTCGACCTGCTGCTGACCGGCACGACCAACGGCGATTCAAGCGGAGCCATCGCGCGCATTTACCATAATAACGGCGACGGCACCTTCAGCAATTCCGTCTCGCTTGTTGGCGTCTATCAAGGCGCCGTGGCCTGCGCGGATTTTGGGGGCAATGGAAATTTGGACCTATTGCTCGCAGGACAAAGCCCGGCCGGCGAGGGGATAGCCTGGGTTTATCGAAATAATGGAAACGGCACTTTCACGCAGGCCGCGACTTTCACTGGTGGTTTTTACTCCGCGGCCGCCGGCGATTTCGACAACGATGGTCGCCCGGACATATTGCTGGCCGGCGAAAATAGCACCCCCTTCGCTGCCGTTTATCACAACGACGGCAACTTCAGCTTCTCGAATATCGGCGACAACCTGCAGGGCGGGTATTTTGCATCCGCTGCGTGGGGCGATTTCGACAATGACGGACGGCTCGACATCCTGCTCAGCGCCACTATCAACACCGGCCCCTCCGGCGCTTTCACGAGCATTTACCGCAATACCGGCTCCACCATCCGAAGCCAGTCATTCAGCAATTATTCCACCACCCTGCCACCCAATTACCGGGGAACGGTTGCATGGGCGGACTGCGAAAACGACGGCAAACTTGATCTATTGCTGCCGGGCACCGTTGGCGGTCTGGTCAATGGCTCCCCTCTTTTGCAAACGATGCTCCTCCGCAACAACGCCGGGGTTGCTGACACGCCGCCGGCCGCGCCAACGGCACTCTCTGCAACGCGCTCGAATACAGTCGTTTCACTCTCCTGGGGGAAATCTACCGATGCCCAGACAACTAATTCCAACGGGCTCACCTATCAGATCCGCGTCGGCAGCACGCCCGGCGGAATTCAAATCGAATCGCCGGGGTCCGATCCGGTCACCGGCTACCGCCGCCTGGTGCAGCGAGGCGATGCTTCCTCGAATCAATGGTGGCTGGCCAATCTGCCGCCGGGAACCTATTACTGGAGCGTCCAGGCCATCGATCCCACCTTCGCCGGCTCGCCCTTCGCAGCGGAATCCACCTTCACCGTCCTGCCTTCCCCGGTGGCGAATCCCGATACGATTTCAACGGCCAGCAACACGCCGGCCATTCTTAGCGAGACGAATTTGACGCTCAATGACGTGGATCTAAACGGTTATCCGCTCACGGTGATCTCGGTCAACAGCAACAGTGCAACCAAAGGAACCGTAACGCTCACCAACGGAACGGTGACTTATACGCCGCCACACAATTATGTAGGCAATGACGTCTTCACCTACGCGATCGCGGACGGACAGAGCGCCCCGGCGACCGGCACTGTGCTGGTCAACATCGATATTAACTGGCTGGCACTCAAGTTGGTTTCCGGTCCGGCGATTGTGAATGGAAACTACGTGGTATGGATGACCGGCATTCCCGGATTGACCTATACGCTTCAGGCCGCTTCCAATGTCAATGGTCCCTGGATCAAGGTGCAAAACGTCACCGCGCCAACGGCGGATCAGGGCTTTGGCATGGGCGCGTTCGAAGTGTCCCAGCCCATGGCCGGAAGCACCCAGCAATTTTATCGGCTGGTCTATCCGCCGTATTGAGATTTGTAAATTCGAAATCCGAGCCCCGAAATCCGAAAGACAAATCATTCAGAAATTCTCAACCACAGATGGACACAGATGGGCACGGATAAAAAGCGAGGTGGTGGGGCGCGTCACTCCGTGCGTGCTGGCGTCGGTTGCAACAGAGCGGCAGCGGCAAGACGAAAATTCTGACGAGACACTAATTTCACGAAGTGACACAAATTGGCCTCCTAAATCGATGTTAAGCCACTCACCCCCCAAGTATTGCCAAGCGACAACTGACAAATTTTAAGCAGGATTTGACCCGAGGTTCAAAGGGCAGCTTTTCGGTTGGCTCTTCCGGCAAACGCTCTATGATCAAGTTCATGAACCGCTGCCGCGTCCGGATCATTGGGCTTCTGCTCACCGTCATGCTGCAGACTTACGCCGTCGCCGGCCCGCGCGACGCGCAATGGAAAGCGGTGCAGGAGGCCGTCAACCAGGGACTGCCGCAAACCGCCATCACGAACCTCGAACCCATTATCGCGGCGGCCATGAAGGAAAAAGCGTATGCCGAGGCGACGAAAGCCATCGGTGAGAAAATCGCGCTGCAAGGAAACATTCAGGGCGACCAGGCCGGGGAACGCGTCGTGCGGCTCCAAGCCGAAATCGCCAGGGCGCCCGCCGAGATGAAGCCGGTGCTGCAAACGCTGCTGGCGCATTGGTATTGGAGTTATTTTGAGCAGAACCGCTGGCGTTTCCTGCAACGCACGCAAACGGCCGAAGCGCCGGGCAGGGATTTCACGACGTGGGACCTGCCACGCCTGTTCGCGGAAATCGACAAACATTTCCAGGAGGCGCTCGCCGCGGACAAGCTGCTCAAAACCACGCCCATCGCCGCGTGGGACGGCCTGCTGGAAAAAGGCACCCTGCCCGACAGCTACCGCCCGACGCTCTACGATTTTCTCGCGCACGAGGCGCTGCAATTTTACACGAGCGGCGAGCAGGCGGGCGCGCAGGCGGAAGGAGCGTTCGAACTGACGGCGGACAGCCCCATTCTCGAAGATGCGGACCGGTTTCTACAATGGAAGCTCACCAACCCGGCGACACCGCAGGAGAAGGCCGTGGTCCTTTACCAGCAATTGCTGAAGTTCCACCAAGCCGACCCAGACCGGTCCGCATTCTGCGACGCCGATCTTGAACGATTGGTCTGGGGCTGGAACACCGCCAGCGGCGAAGAAAAAAACGCCCGCTTCAAAACCGCGCTTAAAAATTTAACGGCCCAATGGGGTGATCATCCGCTGGCGGCGATGGCGTCGTGGAATCTGGCGCGGGTAGTGCAGGAAGAAGGCGACTGGGCCGGGGCGCGGAAAATTGCGCTGCAGGCGAAGTCTGCGCATCCCGGCGCGCCCGGCGCAAAGTATTGCGCCAATCTCATCACGGCAATCGAAGCCAAATCCGCCAGCATCACCACTGAGCGCGTGTGGAATTCCAACGCCAGCATTAACGTCACCTATCGCAACGTGGACCAGGTTTATTTCCGCGCCATCGCGGCGGACTGGGAGTCGTTCCTCGACCGCCGGCGTCCCCGTCCGGAAAATTTCAACGAGCAGGCGCAGCGCGAACTACTCGCCAAGCCCGCAACGCTGGAGTGGTCGCAAACGCTTCCGGCCATGGCGGATTTTAAGGAGCATGCGTTCAGCACGCCCGCGCCAACGACGCTTAAGCCCGGGTTCTATTTCATCTTCGCCAGCCACGATCCTGGCTTCGGCGCGACGAACAACCAGGTTTCGATGGCAACCGTGTGGGTGAGCGAATTGGCGCTCGTCTTGCGGACGCGCCCCGGCCTGTTCGAGGGCTTCGTGCTGGAGGCCGCATCGGGCGAGCCCATCGCCGGCGCGGAGGTCAATTCCTGGTATCTGGACCAAAATGGCGACCGCATTGCCAGCGCGCCGATGAGCACGGATACGAATGGTTTCTTCAGCCTCAAGCCGGTGCCGCAGCGCGCCTATTTGTTTCGCGCGCGGCATGAGGGCCGCGAACTTGCCTCCGCGCAGGACCTTTGGAACTACGATTGGCGCGGGCAGCGCAATGACAACTGGCCGCGCCAACAAACGGTTTTCTTCACCGACCGGGCGATCTACCGCCCTGGCCAGACGATCCAATACAAAGGCATCTGCCTCCAGACCGACCAGCGCAGCGACAATTATACAACCCTCGCCGGCGAAGAAATTGAAGTGGTCTTCCGCGATGTAAACGGCCAGGAGATCACCCGCGCCCAGCACCGCGCCAACGATTACGGCTCCTTTGCCGGCAGCTTCACCGCGCCGCGCGATCGGGTGATGGGCCGGATGCAAATCGAAGCTCAGGGGCGCTGCCACGGGGCCGCCTCGTTCAGCGTGGAGGAATACAAACGCCCAAAGTTTGAGGTCACACTCGATGCTCCGAAAGTTGCGCCAAAGCTCGGCGAAAAGGCGGTCGTCCCTGGCAAGGCCGCGAGCTACACCGGCGCGGCCGTGGATGGCGCCATGATAAAATGGCGCGTGGAGCGCCAGGTGCGCTGGCCGTCGTGGTTTGGCTGGCGGCGCGGCGGAATTCCCTCGAGTCCGGACCAGGAAATCGCGCACGGCACAGCCACAACCGCCGTGGACGGCGCGTTCACGATTGAGTTCATCGCCAAGCGGGACCTTGCCATCTCGCCGACGAACGAACCAACGTTCATTTATTCCGTGACGGCCGATGTGACGGACAGTGCGGGGGAAACCCGTTCCGCCGACCGCAGTGTGCGCGTGGGCTACGCCGCACTGGAAGCCGTGCTCAGCGCGGATGAATGGCAGGAAGCGGCGAAGCCGGTGGAAATCAAAATCACGACTGCGACGCTCAACGGCGAGCCTCAGGCCGCCGGAGGCACGTTGAAAGTCTGCCGGCTGAAACAGCCCGCTAAAGTCGTCCGCGCCCACATCGGCGGGGCGGGTTACGACGAATACCGCAAGCCGGAGGCAGACTTGTCGGATCCGAATGATTGGGAGTTGGGCGAAGTCGCCGCCGAGCACGCCTTCACCACGGGCACCAACGGCGCGGCAACAGCGTCGTTCACCTTGGGCGAGGGCGCCTATCGCGTGCTGGTCGAAACACAGGATCGTTTCGGTAAAAAAGTCACCGGGCGGCTGCCATTGCAAGTGCTCCAGCCGGAAGCGCCGACGCTCGGGATCAAGGTTCCGAATCTCTTCGGCGCGCCAGCCTGGGAAGCGCAGCCGGGCGAGGAATTCAAGGCGGTATGGGGCACGGGCTACGAAACCGGCCGCGCGTTCATCGAGATCGAACAGCACGACCAATTCATCCAGCGCCACTGGACCGCGCCGGGCCGCACGCAGCAGCAGATCAAGCTGGCAGTGACGGACGCAATGCGCGGCGGATTCACGCTGCACGTCACGCAGGTGCGCGAGAACCGCGGCTACCTCACGTCGCGGCAAGTGAGCGTGCCGTGGAAAAATAAGGAACTCGACGTGAAATGGGAGCACTTCGTTTCGAAGCTGATGCCGGGACAAAAAGAAACCTGGTCGCTGGTTATCAATCATGCTGTGGCAGCCGACGTAAGGAGGCTCCCTGCGGAGAAAGCCGGCAGCAAGCCGATTAGTGAGAGCCTCCTCACGTCGGCTGCTGCGGCTGAAAATACGGCGGCGGAATTGGTGGCCACGCTTTACGATGAATCGCTGGATGCCTTCGCACCACTGGGTTGGCCGGAAGGCTTCGGCGTGTTCCGTACGGATTGGAGCCCGGCCCAAACGCAATTCGAGAACACGGCCCAGCCGTTTCAAAATGGATTCGGCACTTGGAATCTGCGCTTTGAAAATCTGGAAAACACGTATCGCCATTTTCCGGCCGACCTGACGCAACGCGTATGGGGCTACGGTTGGGAACGCATGAGGTCCATTCATACAAAGAGTAAGCCCATGGCCCAAGACGTGCTCGTGAGACTCGATTCGGCCGGCGCCGTGAACTCCATGGAAACAGCTTCACCAGCGCCGACGGAAGCGCCGGCCGGAACTGTGAGTGGTCTGGTGATGAATGACCAGGCTCTTGGCTTTTCGGCCGGAGGGGGTGGCATTGGCGGCCTGGCGAACAGAAACAAACTTCCCGAAGGAGCGTTTGCAGGCCCTGCGCCCAAGCCTGACCTCAGCCAGGTCGTCGCGCGCAAGAACCTTAGTGAGACCGCATTCTTCTTCCCGCAGCTCACGAGCGATTCCAACGGAGTCGTGCGCCTGACATTCACCATGCCGGAGGCGCTGACCCAGTGGCGCTTCCTCGGCTTCGCGCATGACCGGCAGTTGCGCGCGGGCCTGCTCGAAGCGCGTGCCGTCACGGCCAAGGACATCATGATCCAGCCGAATCCGCCGCGCTTCCTGCGCGAGGGCGACACGCTGGAATTCAGCGTGAAAATTCTCAACCAAAGCAGCCAGCCGCAGCGCGGCGCGGTAAAGCTGGTGTTTTCGGACGCGGCCACGCAGCAACCCGTGGATGCGCTGCTCGGCAATGCCCACCCGGAACTCGCCTTCGACATTCCCGCCCGGGAATCGCGCAGTTATGCCTGGCGCATCAGCGTGCCGGACGGCGCGCCGTTCCTCGCCTACAAGGCCGTGGCTTCAACCGGCTCTTTGAGCGACGGCGAGGAAGGTTTTTTGCCGGTGCTGTCACGGCGCATTTTCGTGACCGAATCGCTGCCGTTGCCGATCCGCGGCCAGGCAGGCGGCGGGGAGGTGGAGAAAAAGTTTGAGTTCACCAACCTGCTGAATTCCGGCAAATCCCCGACGCTGCAGCACGCCGGCCTGACGGTGCAGATGGTGTCGCAGCCGGCGTGGTATGCGGTGCTGGCGCTGCCCTATCTCATGGAATTTCCCTACGAATGCAGCGAACAGACGTTCAACCGGCTGTATGCCAACGCGCTCGCCCGCCGCATCGCGAACAGCGACCCAAAAATCCGCCGCGTGTTTGAGCTCTGGAAAAACACGCCCGCGCTGGATTCGCCAATGGACAAAAATCAGGAGCTCAAAGCGGTGATGATCGAGGAGACGCCCTGGTGGCGGCAGGCAAAGAACGAAAGCGAGACGCGCCGCAACGTGGGCCTCCTCTTCGACGACAACCGGCTCAACCGCGAGACGGCGGCCGCGCTCCAGAAGCTGGGCGGCATGCAGCTTGCCGATGGGCGCTGGCCCTGGTTCCCCGGCGGCTACGGCAACGACTATATCACGCTCTACATTGTCACGGGCTTTGGCCGCCTGCGGCACCTGGACGCGGACGTGAGCGTGACCCCGGCAATCCACGCGTTGCAGCGCCTCGACGAATGGATGCGCGAAAATTACGACCGCATCCAGAAGGATTGGAAGCACCCCGAGGATTACGTTCCCAGCCCGACGGACGCGCTGTACCTCTACGGCCGCAGCTTTTTCCTCAAAGACATGCCCATGGCGGCGCCGAACCAGCCAGCCGTGGATTTTTTCCTGGGGCAGTCGCGCAAATTCTGGCTGCAAACCGACAATCGCCAGACCCAGGGTCATCTGGCCATTGCGCTGAAACGATTTGACGCCCTCAATTCATTCACCGATTCCACGCCGCTCGACATCATGAAATCGCTCAAGGAGCGCAGCGTGACGAACGAGGAATTGGGCCGGTTCTGGCGCGACACGGAATTGAGCTGGTGGTGGTATCGCGCGCCGATCGAGACCCAGGCGCTGATGATCGAGGCCTTCGACGAGCTGGCGGGCGACGCGCAGGCGGTGGACGATTGCCGGGTCTGGCTGCTCAAGCAAAAGCAAACGCAGGATTGGAAGACCACCACCGCGACGGCAGACGCGGTCTATGCGCTGCTCCTGCGCGGCAAGAGCCTGCTCTCCAGCGACCAGCTCGTGGAAGTCAGCATCGGAGGAATCAACGTGACGCCCGGAGCGAAATCCGAAATTCGAAATCCGAAATCCGAAATGGCGGCCAGCATTGAGCCCGGCACTGGTTTTTACGAGCACCGTTTCGCCGGCGCCGAAGTGAAAGCCAAAATGGGCGCGATCACCGTAAAGAAAATGGACGCAGGCGTCTCGTGGGGCAGCGTGCATTGGCAGTATTTCGAAGACATCAGCAAGGTGAGGCCTTATGAAGGCACGCCGCTGAAACTCACGAAGACGCTGTTCACCAAGGTCAACACCGCCAAAGGTCCGACGCTGGAACCGGTGAAGGGCGCGCTCGCCGTCGGCGACGAACTCGTCGTGCGCCTCGAGTTGCGCGTGGACCGGGACATGGAATACGTCCACCTCAAGGACCAGCGCGGCAGCGGGACCGAGCCGGTAAACGTGCTGTCGCGCTACCAATACCAGGATGGCCTGGCCTATTACGAAAGCACGCGCGACACCGCGAGCCATTTCTTTATTGATTACCTGCCGAAGGGCAACTACCTGTTTGAGTACTCAACGCGCGTGCAGCAGCGCGGAAGTTACCAGACCGGCGTGGCGCAAATCCAGTGCATGTATGCGCCGGAGTTCAACAGCCACAGCGAAAGCCTGCCACTGGTGGTGAAGTGATGATTGGCCCTAATTGACCAGCCGCAGGCGGAAGAACCGCTGTGGCGAATTGCCGAAATTGTTGGTGGTGTAGAGCGTCGTGCCGACGCCTGTCACGGGATTACCCACGGGGGTCCAGGACGGCGACGCCAGGTCGTCCGAGTACTCAAGTTGATACGTTTGACCCGCCAAGCCGGGCCAGGTGACCAGCAAATTGGTGCCGGCCGGCTGGATCACGAGCGGGACCGAAACCGGCACGCTCGCCGAGAAGCTAAGGTTGTCGATGCCCAGGCCCTGCGCCTTGCCCGTGGAATCCGTCATCTGCCACACCAGCCACAGCGCCGCGCCCGGCGGCCAGTTGGTGATGGCCTGGTTTGCCACGCTGAGATTGGTCTGATTCGGCGCCGAGGTGCCGTCCACCGCCACGCCGCCCGTGTCCGCCGCCGCCGTCGGGAAACTGAGATTCAAGGCCGGGATGAAGGCGGTCGTGTTGGTCGCCAGCGGGCTCGTGCCCGTCAGATCCACGTAATAGTAAAATTGCAACGTCTTGGGCAGATTCGATTGACGCCATAGCTCGCCGGTGAACTGCAGGTTCATCCGCGTCAGCGTAATGCCCGTGCCGTTGACGAACCGTGCGCCAAACGCCGTGGCGCCCGTGGAACTGGTGGCCAGCAAGCCCAAGGCCCGGTTGGAGCCGCCTTCCGGGCCGAAACTGATCTGGCCGCCGGTGGTCTGGTCGCCATCCGTGGCACCGAAGCGCGCCAGCAAGACGCCCGAACCGTACCAGCCCGCCAGCGCCGGGAGGCCCAACCCGCCAGCGCCGGCGGCCAGCACCGGTCCGGCAAAGTCGTAGGGATTGGCCAGCGAATACGTCACGCCGTCGATGGTCACCGGATTGGCGGTGTTTACCGAAGCCGCTCCCGGATCGGGCAGGGAGTCAAAGTTCTGGGTATAAACCGACGCCGGGACGGCATAGTCGATGAACGACGGCGGGGCCGTAGCCGTGGCGTTGTTGCTCGCGCCGGGCGTGGCCTGGTAAAACTCCTGCCGATAGAAGCTCTGGCCGTCCGGATAGGAACCATAGGAATCGTTCAGCCCGATATTCCCGTAATCCACATAATCGAGGACCTGCTGCTGGCCGTTGGTGGCCAGCCGCGTCAGCGCGAGCGACCCCGTGCCGCTGGGCAATACGAAACTGGCGTGCAGCTCATTCGTGGTGGACAAGTTGGTCAAACCGTCTGCAAAAATGACTTTAAACTGCTCCGCCCCGACGCTGACATTGGTGGGAAAGGCCCATTGCAACAAGTTGGTGTAGTTGTTGGCCAGGTAAAGTCCGGCCAGGGAACAGGCATTGGCGCCTCCGTTATAGAGCTCCAGCCAGTCGACATGCTGGCCGGCGCTATTGGTGATGCCGGTCAGGTTGTCGGCCTGGACTTCGTTGATCCACAAGGTCGGGAACGGCGCGAGGCTGGCGGCCACGCTGTTGGGCGCGGCGGGCGTGTTGGGCGCGAGGCCCGCCGGCGGGGCAGGGTTGACGGTGGCCACGGTGCCGGAGCCGGACAACCGAATGGTCAGCGGGCCACCGTTCGTGCTCTGCAAATACCAAAAGCTCAGGGTATAAGTGGCGTTGGTCGTCAGCGCCGGCGACATGATCTGCCAGATGGCGCTGCTTTGGGTCGTGCCGGCGGCGGAGGAAATCACGTGCAGGCTGGCATTGCCGGAATGCTTGATGGTGGTGCTCAAGGTGGAACTGGTTAAATTCGCTGAAACCGTCCACGGCCCGGGGAAGCCCGATTCAAAACCGCCATCGGCCACCTTGTTCACCCCGGAGCCCGCCGCCATGCCCGCCACCAATTCGAGGTCGTCCACATAGACATCACCCGCCGACTGCAAATAGATATAGATCAAGGACGTGGAGGCGGTGCCGGTGGCCGTCACATAAGTCCACTCCGGCGTCACCGGCGCATTCGTGAACACCGCCGTCCAGTTTCCAACCCGCCAGTTGTCCTGATGTGAATCCACCAATTGCAACGAGGCCCCGGTGCCATTGGCCGTGGTGGGCCATGGCGCCTGGTTTTCGTATTCCACCCTGGCCACGACTTCATTGCTGGCTGTGCTGAGCGTGAGCATCTCGCCGCCGGGCGGCAGCGTGCCGCTGAAGGTGTCAAATACCGGATTGGTGGCGCCGAATTCGGCGGCAAAGGCCGCGCCGTTGGCCGCCAGCAAAAGGTAATTGGTCGGCGCCAGCAGGGAGCCCGGCGGGAAAGTGTAGTCCAGTCCCTGGAACTGCCAGCCGGACAAATCGTAACTGGTATTGGTCGAGTTGTTGTACAACTCCACATATTCCGCGTTGTTGACCAGGGGGGCATACATGATTTCGTTGATGACCACCTGCCCAACTGGCGAGGCGTTGGTCGCGTTAAACACCACACTCACGCTGTTGGTGTCCCCGGCGATCAATTGGCCGGTGTGGTCAATGCCCGTGACGCGGAGCTGATTGGTCCCCGTCTGCAGCGGCACAACCACGACCCAGTTCGTCAATGTCGTCCAGGTCAACGGATACGCCACGCCGTTGATCCAGACCGTCGCCACGTTCACCGGTGCGGTGCCGGTCACATAGGCGAGGTTGTTGCTGACCACGACGGTGGGATTCACGGAAAAATTGGTCGCATTCACGACCGCCAGTTGTGCGGCTATGCTCGTTTGGGCCTGCGCCAGCCACGGCTCGATGTTCACGGCCGGATCTTCCACACTTAATCCGTTGCCTGTGAAGACGTTATATTTCGCCTCAACGAGCGGCCCGCTGTCGGCCACATTCAGGGGCCCGTTGACCAGCTCCTGCAAGGCGCGCCAATACATGCGCAAAAAGGTCGGGTTGTTGTAAATGGCCACCATACCCGAATCTCCGGTATTGTACGTAAAGAGGTCCTCTCCCGGCCCCCACGAACCACTGTTGCCAATGACGATGTTGAAATCCCACATCAAGAGGGAATATTTCGTGCCCAATGCGCCGATATAACCGTAAAGATTCTGCGCATTGGCCGCACCGAACGAATCCCAGTTGCCGGCCGCATGGTTGGCCGCAAAGACCCGCATCCAGTTTTCCATGTTGGCGATGTTCTCGAGGTTGGCGACAAAGTTTGGCGAGCCGGACGAGTTGGCGGCATCCACCAGCGAGAAAACATTGGTGAAATCAGTGCCCGAATCGGGCGTGCGGCGAATCTCGAAATTATAACGGTACCGGGCCGGTTTCTTGACGCCACCGGTGGTGGTGTAGGAGTTCAACTGGCAAAAGGCATTGTTATTGAAGGCCATGGTGGCCCCCGAAGGTTGCGGGGCCATTTCAAACCAAGGCTGCATTTTGAAAAGGAAGCCGTCATCGTCGTTCGGGTAGTGTTCCTTCACCATATCGCTGCCGGGCACTTGGGTGTCTTCCATCAGCTCGCCGCGCCGGTTCCCGTTGACATAGACCACCACATACCGTTTGTTTAGCCAAGGCACGCCCAGCGCGCGCAAGAAGGTGTTGGCCAGTTGCTCCCGCTGGAGGCTCCCGTCATCGCCCGGCGAATTTCCAGGCTGGTGAATCTTGTTAAAGTCCGTTGCGCCCAGAAATTTGTCATCGTCGTTAAACTCCCATTTGTAATGGCAGAGATTGCCCGTCGGCGTGTTGAACTCCTGGTGATACGGGCTGCCGGCGAAACGGCCCTGCAGGTTGTAGATCACGCGCTTGCCGTTCACGAACGTGCAGTCGTTCCCCTCGTTGCTCAAGTCTGAAAGGTTGGACCAGCGGTTGACGTTGGTCTGCGTGAGCCACAGATGATACACGCCGAAACTGCCGGCCGGGTTGCCGTCGCCAAACATCACCACGCATTCGCGCACCGGTTCGTTGTCCTGGGGCCGCAATGCTGGGAACCGAGTGGCTGCTCCCAAGCGGTCGGTGGCGGAGAGGTAGAAGGCCACCACTTGATTGGCCGCCTGCCCGGGAATCGTGGCGCTGAAAATGCCGTCCTTGGCAATCGCGTCGCCGCCCGCTCCATTGTCCACCATCGGCACCGAGGAATAATTCGTCGCCGGGTCGAGGCGATAGCAAAGGGTCAGATTCTGCACGCCATCGGGGTCATGCACCTGCGCGCTCACGACGACCGGCAGGCCGGCGGCCGGGATGGTCGGATTGTGCGTGACGTTGTAAATGGCCGGTCCGGCGTTGGTCACGTACCGGCTGTTGGGCAGCCCCGGCGAGCCCAGATTTGAAGGCACAGGCATCGCCGCCGTGGCTTCCAGCCAGTTGCCATTCAGGCGCAGCAGCGGTTCGGGCCAGCCGTGCAGCCACCGGGCCTTGTACCGCAATGTTACTGTCGCGCCGGCGGCCATCGTGTTGGCGTTCAACGCCACCTGGCAGGAATTGTCGCCCGTCCAAACGCGGTCGCTGCACCGCATGTGCAGGCAGCTGGCGCTCTGGTAGCCGGGCCCGTCCAGGCTTGACCGCGCCAGGCAACCCTGCATCGACCAGTGGGTCAACCCCAGGGCCCCCTCGAACGTCCCGTTGGAAACATAATTGCTCCCGTTGTAATCCACTTCGATATTGTCCACCAGGCACTCGCCGGAATCGAGCAGGCCCATTTGGGCATAGTCGATGGAGGCATCATAATTCTGGCCGTTGTCGAGCACGGCGGTGTTTTCGATGTCCACCCAGGATGATTTTTGCGTGTCGTCGCTATCCGCCCAGTTCGCGGCCAGCCGATGGTTGGCGCGCGGGTCGATCAATTCCAGGCTGCTGCCACCGCCGCCGGACCATTCGCCCCAGCGGCCGCCGGTGCCGTAAGCCACCTGATCCTCCGCCACCAGGATGGGAGTGTTGGTATAAAGTGTCTCCGGCTGTGACAGTATCAGCAATTCGCCGTCGTGCGACAGTTTGCCGCTGTAATTGCCCACCGTATTCCCGTTGTTCAAGTTGGTGTAGGCCGCCAGCAGATTGGTCAGGTTTTTGGCCACCACCAGATATCCGTTCGGAGCCAGATTCACGCTGGGGAACGTGAACGTAACCGCCGACGACAACTGCCAGCCGGCCAGGTTGACCGTGTTGGTTCCCTGGTTATAGAGCTCAATGTACTGGCCGTCGTCGTTGCCGCTGATCGGATCGTACATCAATTCATTGATCACAATTCCGCCGATGAAAATGGCGCTGTTGTTGGTGCCGGGCGTGTTCGTGGTGAAGGCATAGAAGTCGTTCGCGCCATCGGGCCAGCGGCCGTAGGAAACACCGTCGGCCTGCGCGCCAAACTGCACCGCATCCAGCACGCGGCTGCCGTCGGGTTTGATGAAATACAATGTCTCGCCCCCGCCGTTGAGTGTAAAGCCAAACTGCGGCTGTGTGAAGGAAACGAAGCCGGCCGGGCCAATGATGGTGCCGGAGGGAATGACAAATTTATTGGTCGTTGGATCGTCGGTCAAAATAC
The DNA here is from genome assembly GCA_049509875.1 of Verrucomicrobiota bacterium. GTDB lineage: Bacteria > Verrucomicrobiota > Verrucomicrobiia > Limisphaerales > UBA11358 > UBA11358. Next base: position 21,021 of record JBEKZM010000054.1, read on the forward strand.
AGCCCGACACGTCCACCCTGTTCGTCGCATGGTTGTAGAGTTCAATGAACTGGGGCACGGCGGGATTTTCCGAATGCGGCAGGATTTCGTTGATCACCACGTTGCGCAGCGGACTGGGGGTGAAGCCGTCCATCTGGCCGGGCGAGCCGCCCACCACATCGCTGATGTCCCACGCCCGGGGATCGCCCTCGCCGTAGGTCGGATTGGCCAGCACCAGGGAATGGCCCGTGCCGTCCGTCGCCACCGGCCAGGGATAAGCATCTGTGTATGGCACCGTCAGCAGCACGTTGGTCTGTTCATCCAGCAACTCCAGCGTCTCGGAATGCTTAAGGCTGCCATCGTAGGGCCCCATGACATTGGTGATCCCATAGACGCTTTCAATGTCCGCCGGTGCCGCCGCCACCACGAGATATCCACCCCCGGGAATCTGCGTTCCCGCCGGGAACGTGTAATTCATGTCCGCGCAGATGAGCTGATAGCCGCCGATGTTCTGGAACCACGGATTGGCATTGTACAACTCAAGAAACTCCAGGTTTTTCCCGTCCGTGCGCGGCGCGGGTTTCCACATGATTTCTGAAAATGTGATCGGCGTCAGCCGGCTGCTCGGTCCAATCATTTCGTGCGGAACGGGCACCACTGCCACCATGGCATTGGTCACGTTGCCAAAATCGCGGAACTGCGCGGTCGTCGCCGCGCCCGCGTTCTCGCTGCTCGTCGCGAAGCCCAGATAAATCTGGCTGGGCATCGAAATGGAGTCGCTGCCCAATTGCGTCCAGCTCTGCCCGTCGTAACTGGCAAACCCGCTGAACGTGCCACCGGAGCGGCTCAGCCGCAGCCAGGTGTCCGGGTAGTTCGCTGGAAAACTCCCGGCGCTGCTGGCGGCGCTGCCTATGGGATCGCGCCAGGCAAAAAAGCATCCGTTCATCGCCGGGGTCGCCATGGCGGCCGCATAACGGCCGCCGACCGTGAGGTCCTCGCGCGCCATCAATCCGGCGCTTGCAAAAATATCCGACAGTCCCACGCCCGCGACCCTCACACACACGTCGAAATCGCCGGTATAAATCTGATACGAGAAATTGCCCTGGTCCAAATTTCCGCCGAAGCCGGTCCCCAGCGCCGTAATGTTGTAGCCATCGCCAGCCACGGCCACGGTCGAGGCCACCGCCGGGCTGCCCAAATCCTGCGGTGTGATGGCCAATGGCGTGAACATCACCAGCGTATTCGTGGCAATCGTGTTCGGCATGGTGGCCCGGTCCTGCACCCCGTTGATCAGCAGCCAATAATTGCTGCCATAGGTCAGCGGCGCGGTGGTCAATATCACGGTCACATTGTCGCTGTTCAATACCGCCTGGATGACCGGCAGGCCATTGGTGAATACGTAATTGGCCGTGTTTGTGGCCCCGGCGGCGGCAACGAGCTTGGAATAAACGATTTCCACGTTGGTGACACCCACGTTAATGACCCGCACGACCACCGGCGGATTGGTATCCGGCAGGACCGTGAGCACGGCATTGGAACTGAGCGCCGTGAACACCGTGTTGGTGACGGTGTTGGTCATCGCCACATAGAAAGTGGCGCCGCTGTTCGTCAGCGAGGCGGTCAGCAGCTCGTAAACGGAATTGGTGGCGCCGGCCAGCGGCGTCGCGTTCCGATACCATTGAAAGGCCACGGGGTGCCGCCCGATGTAGCCCACTCTGAACGTGGCCGGCTGCTGCTCCGTCACAGTGAGGCTCGCCGGCTGCGCCGTGACGGTCACCGGGCCGGACTGCGGCGACACATTCGGCCCGAGGTGATAGTTCTGAGCCACTTGCGCCGCCGACAGGGCGGCGGAATAAATGCGGAATTCGTCGATCGACCCATAAAAATACGGGTCGTTATACTGCGAACGGCCCAGCCAGTCGTTTTCAGTGGCGCCAATTGCCGCCGGTGTGAACGTAAACGACGTATTCTCTCCCACCAACGCGCCATCCACGTACAAGCTGGCCACCTGGGCGTTCGCATCCTGGGCCCACACAATGTGATGCTCCACCCCCACTGTCGGCCGCGTGCCGACGTCCAGAATCTCCTCGCCCGAGCCTTCATTGTAGGCGCCCCGGATGCCGCCGGAACTGCTGAGGGCGGTCAAATACATATAGCTCGTCCCGCCGCCTTGGCCGCCCTCGCCATCCACGCTGTTCCCAAAATCATAAATGCGCCCCCACGTGCTGCTGCCATAGTCCGTGAACCACGCTTCGTACGTGATCGACGCCAAATTGCTCACCAGATTAACCGGTAGATTCACATAGGCGCTGCTGCCATTGAAAACCGCCGCGCCGCCCGAAATCGTCGCGCCGCCGGCCAGCGTCCCATTGGCGCCGCCCTCCGAATCACTCGCATCCGAGGTAAAACTATACCGGTGCACTAGCGTTTGTGGCGGATCAGAAACATAAATTGCCTGCGCGCCGGTCATGCCGGCGTACGAGGCCGTCACCGTCGCCACCCCCGGTCCCACCGCCGTGATCACCCCCGCCGAATTCACGGTCACGACATTTGTGTTGCCCGAGACGAACTGCACCCCTTGCGCCAGCAAGTTCACATTCGTCACATTCTGGAAATTACCGACGATCGCCGGCACTTGGGAGGCGCCCTGCGCCATCGTCGTGGCTGCCTGAAAGCCAATGGACTCGAGCGGCCCTGAATTGGTCACCACCTGATTGGGGCCGGCGGCCAGATTAATTGCGATTTGCAGCGAATTGAGGGCGCCGTCATAAATCCGAAAGTCATCGATCGTGCCGTAAAAGTAAGGATCATCATATTGCGAGCGCCCCAGCCAGTCGTTTTCGGTCGCGCCAATGGCCGCCGGCGTAAAGGTGAAGGACGTGTTCTGTCCCATCAACTTGCCATCCACATACAGGCTGGCCACTTGGGCGCTCCCATCCTGGGTCCACACCAAGTGATGCTCGAGGCCCAACGCGGGCCGCGGGCTGATGTCCAGATCCTCCTCGGCCGAGCCATCATTGTAGCCTCCCCGTATTCCGCCAGACGGGTTCAAAGCGGTCAGAAACATGTAGTTGATGCCGCCGCCCTGGTTGCCTTCGCCGCCAGTGCTGTTGCCCATATCGTAAATGCGCGCCCACGTGCTGCTGCCATAATCGGTGTACCAGGCCTCAAAAGTCACGGACGTTAAATTGCTCACCAGATTGACCGGCAGATTGACGTAGGCGCTCGAACCATTGAACACCACCGCCCCACCGCTGATGGCGGCCCCGCCTTCCAATTGGCCGTTGGCGCCCCCCAACGTGTCGCTCGCATCGACGGTAAAGGGATAATGATGAACGAGGTTGGCGGCAGAGGCTTGGATTCCGAACAGGGGCAAGACGAGGCCGACCCAGCCAGACAGGGATCTGAGATTCATGTGCTTGATGACTTATTGTCGGTCGAATCGGCTAATGTTACAAGTATTATGAGACAATACGGCTCATCCGGCAGGCCCGCTCTAAAGTCTGGCACCATCCCTTGCGTGTTTTCAATTTGCGCCCGGAGCGCGCCCGTCTCGGGCGCTGAGGTGTGATTCCGAACAAAACCCGGCAATACAACTGCCGCCAAAACGAAAGGCCGTCGTCCTCTTGCCCGTCTCTGAGGTTCCAAGCGGCCGGCCCGCTCATACCAAGGAAAACGGTTTCCCACCGGTTCGACCCTCCGCCAAGAGGGCCGGAGCGAGATTTCCCCGAAGAATTCACGCATTGAACCCTTGAACCCACGCGAAGACAGTCGCACCGCTACGCCACGACGCGGCAACCGTTTCTCCCTCTCCTGGGGGAGAGGGCCGGGGTGAGGGCGGGCTTCTTTCATGCCCATATCCAACTTTCGGTTCCACCATCCCGGGTTTCATGCGGCTGTGCCGGCGGCCCGACACCCCGCCCAGGATTGGCAAACCTAATCCATAACATGCCTAAAGGTGGTGCAGATTTTCATTTTCTTTCGCCGGGATTTTTCTATGATTCAGCGCTGCTTGAAAAATCCGGGCGATGCGTCCCTGAAACAAAACGATATTTATGCCACTGACACACACCAAAGACCTGTTCGCCAAGGCGCTCAAGGGCAAATATGCCCTCGGCGCTTTCAACGTGAACAACATGGAACTCATACAAGCCATCGTTGAGGCTTGCGAAGAGGAAAAGGCGCCGCTCATCCTTCAGATCTCGAAGGGTGCCCGCCAATACGCCAACCCGGTTTACCTCAAAAAACTCATTGAGGCCGCCGTCAGCGTCACCAACGTTCCCATCGCCGTCCACCTGGACCATGGCGACACCTTCGAACTGTGCAAACAGTGCATCGACGAAGGATTTACCAGCGTGATGATCGACGCCTCGCACGAGCCGTTCGAGAAAAACGCCGAAATCACCCGCAAAGTGGTCGAGTACGCCCACAAGTTCAACTGCTCGGTCGAGTCCGAACTCGGCCACCTCGTTGGCGCCCAGTTCGACGAAGGCGAGGAAGGCGGCGCCCACTCAACCAGCGGCCATTACACCAATCCCGATGAATCCGTCAAATTCGTCAAGGAGACCGGCTGCGATTCCCTGGCGATCGCCATCGGCAACAGCCACGGCGCCTACAAATTCAAGGGCGAACAGCACCTCGACCTCGATCGCCTCAAGCTCATCAAGAAGGCCTTGATGGACGCCGGCCTGGGTGATTATCCCCTCGTGTTGCACGGCGCCTCCAGCGTGCCCCAATACCTCGTCACCGAAATCAACAAATACGGCGGCAAGATGCCCGATGCCAAGGGCGTGCCCGAGGCCGACATCGAAATCGCCCGCCGCGTCGGCTGCACCAAAGTCAACATCGACACCGACCTGCGCATGGCCATGACCGCCGGCATCCGCAAGGTATTCTGGGAAAACCCGAAGGAATTCGATCCGCGCAAGTACCTCGGCCCCGCCCGCACCGCCGTCAAAGACCTGGTCCGCCACAAGGTCAAGAACGTCCTCTGCTGCGCCGGCCACGCCTTTGACTAAGCACCGTTTTAGCGCCAAGCCCCGGACGCCATGTCCGGGGCTTTTTGTTCTGTTCCGCAATCCGCATTCCGCCTTTAAAAGCGCCCGTTGAACTGACCGAATCCCTGCTCACCCCCGCTCACCCGACCGCAGCGACGCTACGGGGCGGGGACAGCTTGTCCCCCGCTTCTTCATGTTTCAATCCGCCCCCCTTCCTTTTTAGCCTTCAGCCCGTGCAAAAAGGCTACGTTTCCGTCGCATCAGGATGCGCGGTGTACATATACCGGGCTAAGTGGCCTAATAACAAGTTAGGCCACTTACACGTGCATGAAAAAGACCATATTCACATTTCTTTGGATGGCCGGTTCCTTTGTCGTCGGCCTTGTGATTTTTTCCAGCCTCATCAATTCCATCCTTTGGATTCCAGCCCACGCGGACGTGTCGCAGCCGGACGTGCAGCGCAAGGCGAGGGACATCGGACTTGCCATCTGGATTTTGCTCATCGGCGTTCCATTGCTCTCGATGGTTCTCAGCATTTGCGGAGTGTTACCGGGCACGAAGCACAGGAAGGATTTGATGCAGACATGAGTCAGTGGCCAACTATCTCGCCGGAGTCGGAGCCGGTTGCAAGCCTGAGTTCATCGAGATGATGCAGGTTGGGCAGAGCCACACATCCGGCTCGGCTCGGCTCGCAGGTCGTTTAGAGTCTGTTTTAAAAATCGCATGGATAAGAAATCAGGCTAGTCGGCGGAGTTGAATGCGGATCATGGCGATATAAACCCAAGCTTCGGCGCTGGCGGTCGTGCGTTCGTAGTCCCGGACCAAGCGGCGATGGAACATCAACCACCCGAAGGTGCGTTCGACCACCCAGCGCCACGGCAGCACTTTAAAGCCCTGCACGTCATCGGAGCGTTTGACCACTTCGACCGCCAGGTTGGCGCGCAGAGTTTTCACCCAGTTAGCGAAGGCCTCACCGGTATAACCGCCATCGACCCACAGGAGGCGCAGCCAGATAAGCCAGCCCAACACCCGGCCCAAAACCGCCTTGCCGCCATCGCGTTCGGTGGTGTCGGCCGGGGTCACGACCACGCCGAGCACCAAACCCAAAGTGTCCACCAACAAATGCCGTTTGCGGCCTTTGAGGCGTTTGCCGGCGTCGTAGCCGACCGGACCACCGTGGCCCCCGGATTTGACGCTTTGGCTGTCCAGCACGGCGGCGGTGGGTTGGGGGTGTCGGCCTTGGTCTTTGCGGACCAAAATCCGCAAGGCATCGTTGAGGGCATCCCAAAAGTGATTCAGTTTCCAGCGGCGGTAGAGGCCATAGACGGTCTGCCAAGGGGGAAAGTCAACGGGCAGATATCGCCATTGGATGCCGCCTTTTACCACCTAGAAGATCGCGTCGAGCATAGGGCGCAGGTCGGTGCGCGGTCGGCCGCGCTTGGCGGGTTTCGGCAGCATCGGTTTGAGATATTCCCATTGGGCGTCGGTGAGGCTGGAGCCGTATTTGGCGTTTTTTATCGCCTCAACGGAAGCTTCCGCTTAAAAATGGCCGCACTAAGCCAACCCCATTGTCAATAACTTATCTCTCTTTCATGTGCTTTTCTGTCACCCAATCCAATCAAATCCCCAAGAAAATCAGCACCTTTTTGATTTTTAAAACAAACTCTCAGTGGCGAGGCGATTGAAGCGGCCGGCTACAACGGCGCGTCGTCCGGGGTGCAGACCCAGGGCTGCAGTGAAGGCGGGTTGAACGTGGATTACATAGCGAACGGTTCCTACGTGGTGTATAGCAACCTGGATTTGAACGGGGTGGGGGGATTTCAGGCGCGGGTGGCCAGCGCCGGGAGCGGAGGCAACATTCAAATACGCCTGGACAGCCCGACGGGGACGATGATCGGGAGTTGCGCGGTGCCGGTGACGGGAGGCTGGCAGACGTGGACGACGGTGAGCTGCGCCTTGAGCGGAGCCAGCGGTTATCACAATGTTTTTCTGGTCTTTGCCGGAGGCGGCGGGTATTTGCTCAATCTCGAATGGTTTTCTTTCCAGCCACAAAGCAATACGATTCCGCAAATTGTGCCCCTGTCCCTGCAATCCGTATTCGCGTCGCAAGGGCTGACGTTGCAATGGCCGGACAACGGCAGCGCGGACGTTTCAGCGCAAACCAACCTGTATTATACGTCGGACTTGACGCCGGCGGCTCTTTGGGCGCCGGTCACCAACACCCCCGTTTATTCCAACGGCCAGTGGACGGTCACATTGCCAATCGGTACAAGCAACGCCGGTTTTTACCGGTTACAGTAAGGGGATCACGGTCTAGTTCCGCTGATACGGTTTCCAAACCACCTGATAGCGTGAATCGAATTGAAGGGGATAATTTGGTTGGATGACCACCTGCCGCAGGCGGACAACATCCTGAAGCAATTGTGAGGATAGCCAGAGGTTGCTGTTGCGGCCAAAACGGTTTAATTTTAAATGACTATGAAACGAATCCATCTCTGTTCCTCCGTTGTTCTTTTGCTCGGCTGGAGTTTGTCCCCAACCGTCACGGCCAAGGAGGCAGTTGATTATGTTGATCCCTTCATCGGCACCGGACAGCAGGGCAAGACGTTTCCAGGTGCGGCCACGCCCGGCGGCATGGTGCAGTTAAGCCCGGACACCATCACGGGCGGCGACAACGGCTCCGGTTACCGGCATTATCACACGACCATCCAAGGATTCAGTTTCACCCACATGAGCGGCATCGGTTGGTATGGCGACTTGGGAAATTTCATGGTCATGCCCACCACCGGACCACTGAAGACCTGGTATGGACAGACCGGCAAACCGGGCAGCGGGTATCTTTCGCGTTTTTTAAATAAAACCGAAGAGGCCCAGGCGGGCTACTATGCCGTCACCCTGGATGACTACGGTGTTCGGGCGGAAGCCGCCGCCGCGCCGCACAGTGGAATCCTGCAGTTCACCTTTCCCGAAAATGCGCAGTCGCGCATCCAAATTGATCTGGCCCGCCGCGTCGGCGGCACTTCCTTGGACCAGTATGTCAAAGTGACGGATGATCACACCATCGAAGGGTGGATCAAATGCACACCGGCTGGCGGCGGCTGGGGACATGGCGCGGGCAACGTCAGTTACACATTTTATTTTCATGCTGAATTCAGCGCGCCGCTCACCAATTTTGGCGTCTGGAGCGCCGATCTGCCTCCCGGCAATTATTCGGATGCCATTGAGAAACCGTCGTTCATCCAGGCGTGCCAGAATGCGAAGATCCTGCCTCAATGCCGGGAAATGGAAGGCATACATCTGGGTTTTTACAGCGAATTCGCCACGCACTCAAATCAGGCCGTCCTCCTCAAGACGGGGATTTCTTTCGTGAGCATCGAGGGAGCGCGCAACAATTTGAAGGCCGAAATCCCGAATTGGAATTTTGACAAGGTCCGCCAGCACGCCCGGCAATCGTGGTCCGAGAGCTTGAAACGCATGGAAGTGCAGGGCGGCACGGAAGATCAAAAAAACACCTATTACACCGCCCTCTACCATGCCTTGCTCGATCCGCGAATCTTTGCCGATGTGAACGGCGACTATCCCGGTGGCGACGGGAAGGTCCACGCCACCAAGCTGTTCACCAAGCGCACTATTTTCAGCGGCTGGGATGTTTATCGCAGCGAGTACCCGCTGCTGACCATCATCGCGCCGGACGTGATCAATGATGTGATCAATTCATTTGTGGAACTGGCCGACCAGAACGGCACGCAATATTACGACCGTTGGGAACTGCTGAATAATTATACGCGCTGCATGAATGGCAACCCCACCGTCGTGATCATCAACGACGCCTACCAAAAGGGGATTCGCGGTTACGACACGGAAAAAGCTTATCAATATTCCGTCAACAGCCTGAAGCAGGACGGCAACGGCGACCGCGGCTACCGCGCTGGCGACCTGTCGGCCACCCTGGAGATTGCCAACGACGATTGGAACCTGTCCCGGCTCGCGGCCGGGCTGGGTCACACGGAAGATGCCGCCGTCTTTGCCGCCCGTTCCCAAGATTACCACAAGGTTTTTGATCCCACAGCGCCGTGGACCTATGACCGCGCCGGCACCAAGGGCAATCCCGACTGGAAAGGCTGGTTCCGCGCCCGCAGCAAGGACGGCAACTGGGTGCGTTGGGAAGGATTGGAGTCCGACCGCACCGTCACCGAAGCCAGCATTTATCAACAAGGCTGGCTGGTGCCTTACGACGTGCCCGGCCTGATGGAACTGCTCGGTGGCAAGGACCTGATGATTGCCAAGTTGTCTGACTTTTTTGACCGGACACCGGATGTGGCCCAATGGAGCGCCTATTACAACCAGCCGAACGAGCCGGTTCACCTGGTTCCATTTCTCTTCAATCGTGTTGGCGCACCTTGGTTGGCACAAAAGTGGGTTCGGATCGTTGATGACGCCTACCAGCCCGGCCCCGATGGGATCTGCGGCGATGAAGACGTCGGCCAAATGTCCGCCTGGTATGTTCTGGCGGCGAGCGGACTTCATCCGTCCTGTCCCGGCGATACGCGCTATGAAATTGTCAGTCCCCTGTTTGACAAGGTGACGTTCCGGCTCAGCCCGAAATACAGCAAGGGCAAAACTTTTACCGTCACCACCCGGAACAACTCCCGTGAAAACATCTACATCCAATCCGCCAGCCTTAATGGCAAACCGCTGAACCGCTGCTGGCTCGCCTATCAGGAAATCATGGCGGGTGGCAAACTTGACCTCGTGCTTGGCCCGGCGCCCAATAAGGGCTGGGGCTTGGCTGATGAATAGAGCTTGATGTTCGCGGCCACACCCATGTTTTGATCCAGCCACGCCAATGAATCAATGCAACCCGCAGTGCGCAAAATGGTGATTATTTTCCGCAAAGTGGGGTTGCGGCCCGTGAACGCTCTGTGATTAATTGTCATCATGTTCTTTCGCATGATCCCTGTTTCGTCTCTTTCCGTTTTAACCTTGACGGGTTTGCTTATCGGGCTTTTACCCCTCGCGGAAACCAAGACAATGGCGTCCGGGCAGGATGCCCCGGGAACGCCTATGCCAAGCCTCTTCCGTGAAAACGGAGTGATGAAGTTGAAGGTGGATGGGAACCCGTTTTTGATCCTTGGAGGTGAACTGCACAATTCGACCGCGTCCAATCTGGGGGTCACGGCCCCCATTTTTCCACGTTTGCACGACATGGGACTCAATACCGTAATTGCGCCAGTCTATTGGGAGTTAACCGAGCCGCGCGAGGGGGAATTTGATTTCAGCCTGGTGGATGGTTTGGTTAAACAGGCGCGTGACCAGCGGCTTCGGTTGATTTTGCTCTGGTTTGGATCGTTTAAAAATGGCCTCTCAACCTATCCCCCTCCCTGGGTGATGGGCAACCCCAAACGCTTCCCACGTTTGTTTCAGAAACCGGGAGAAGTCGCGCCTTACCTTTCAGTTTTTGAGCCAGCGAATGTCGAGGCCGATGCCCACGCCTTTGCGGCATTGATGCGTCATCTTCATGAAATCGATGGGCAGGAGCACACCGTGATCATGTGCCAGGTCGAGAACGAGGTGGGAGTGTTCAGCGAAGACCGGGATCATGACCCGGCTGCCAATCAGGCCTTCGAAGCTGCGGTACCCCTGGACCTCATGGGTTATTTGGCACGTCATTCGGCCACGCTTTTGCCGGAGACACGCGGCTATCTGGCGGGAGGCAAGCCGGCGGGAACTTGGACGGATGTTTTTGGGGCGAATGCCAATGAGATTTTCATGGCTTGGTTCTATGCGCAGTACCTTAATAAAGTCGCCGCTACCGGAAAAGCCGAGTATCCCTTGCCGATGTATGTGAACCCCTGGATTAAACAGCGAGCTGATGACGAAGGATATCCCCATGGCGGGCCCGTAGCCGGCATGCACGACATTTGGCGCGCCGGAGCTCCGGCCATCGATATTCTCGGCCTCGATATCTACAATCCGGACTTCAAGTCCAATGCCGACTTGTACAGCAGGGGCGGCAACCCTCTCTTCATTCCCGAAACATGGGACCGGCCTAGCGCGGTGGGCCGCATGCTCTATGCCATCGGTGAGGACAACGCAATCTGTGTCTCTTCTTTTGGTGTGGAAAACATGCCAGTTAACATCCTCCAACCGTTGTATCAGCGGCTTCAAACCGTGGCCCCCAACATTCTTGTCAAGATGGGCACGGGGGGCATGCGGGGTGTCTTGTTCGACAACAAGAACGATGTCGCAGTTCAAACGGTAAACGTGGGACCTCATGTTTTGAAGGTCACACCGTCTGCGAATAGAACTGATGCGGCGGCGTTACTGCTGGATTGGGATTCCACGCATGTGCTGATTCTCGGACAGGGGCTCACCATCACATCTCCGGATAAGACCCTGACATGCGAGAACGGCAGCTTTACGAACGGGGTGTGGAACACGGCTCAATCCGTGACCAAACAAGCCGATTCTGTTTCCCTTGCTTCACTGGATTTCTACATGATTGATCTCCGTTGATTTAATTATGAAACACTGCCGCATCCGTAATCCCGCTCAAAATAAGGCCCGCGTCTTCTTCTGGACCTTTTGGCTCGTTGGTTCTTTCCTGTTCTGCCTGACTCCGGTACCCATGGCGGCTCAAGTTTCAACGGTTCAGCCGGCGGACAAGATCGAAAGCACCAATGATCCTGCATTGGATAAAGTAGCCCAGGCGCTTGGCGCTGGAGCGCGTGAGCCCCTGAAGAATCTTGCTGCTGTCCTACAAACAAGCATTGCCAAGGGGCGTGCCTACCAGGTTCATTTCGGGTCTCAGAATGAGTCTCGCTTTGTAGACTTGGACGACTATCGGATCGTATTGACGTCTTGGAAGGGTGCAAGTGGAACCGTCATTCTCGTTGGTTTGGAACCAAACGAATTTGTAGCTTTTGGCCAAGCCGTCGAAATGAAGTTTCTCGAACGTCCCGACAAAAAGATACCTGTTTACCATTTCACCCTGGATTCGGGAAAGATGGCCGACGGGCACTGGATTCAGGGACTTCGCCTGAATGGAGACGAGTATCAGCCCAGCCTTGGAGAGCTTTCGTTCATGAAGGTGCATCTTTATTGACGTTCCGGGTCGGCTTGGAAAGCTTGAAAAAATCGTGCAGCAGACCGGAAGCCAACCCACTGGCAAAACAAGGCGCGCGTTTGCTTCCGGGGAGGAAGCCCTGGTTGTAATTCTGGAAATTAAACCGGATCGGCCCAGATTATTGACCAGGTTCAAATATCAGGCTCTGCCGGGCAAGTTGCGACTGGAATATGCGGGAGCGATTTATCATGTGATGAATCGCGGGAACCGGCGCGAGAACATTTTCCGTGACGAAACGGATCGCAAACAGTTCCTTACGACCCTCACCGAGGCCCGGGATGAAGTGGTTGCTGGGGGTTTACACCAAACGGTTCAACCTCCGGCACCAGCAGTGCGGTCATTTGTTTGCCGGCCGCTACAAGGCACTCAGCGTGGAGGGCAGCGGTGACGGCTATTTGCAGACGGTGTGTGACTATGTGCATTTGAACCCTGTGCGGGCGAAGTTGTTGCCGGCCAGGGTTCCCCTGCGTCGTTTCCCGTGGAGCAGCTATGGGGAATATCTTAAAACGGCGGCGCAGCGGCCGGTCTGGCTGCGGGTGGACCGGTTGCTGGGGGAGAAGGGGATTCCCAAGGACAGCCCGGCGGGGCGGGAGGAGTTTGAACGGCAGATGGAATGGCGGCGGCGGCAGGAACTGGGGCCGGAGTTCAAACCAGTGGAGCGAGGGTGGTGCCTCGGGAGCGACGAATTTCGGTTGGAACTGCTCGCGGCCGCCGTGGAGCGCGTGGGGCCAAGCCATTATGGGGCGGAACGCCAAGCGGCCGGCGCCGTGCGAGCGGAACGGTTGGTGCGGGCCGGTTTGCAAGCGTTGGGATGGACGGAAAAGGAATTGTCCCACCGTCCGAAAGGGGATAGCGGTAAGGTGGAAATAGCCAGGCAGTTGCGGACCGAGACGACGATGACCCTGAGTTGGATCGCCGGCCGATTACACATGGGCAGTTGGACGTATGTCTCAAATTTGTTACGTGAAAAATCACATTAACCAATCTGTGTCATTAATGAGGACTGCCAGCGGGTGAGGTTTGTGTTCGTGTTCATTGTTCTTTGCTCCCTTTGTGAGCTTCTGTTCAAAATACTTGCTGTTGAATTTGTCCGCCGTCCGGCCCCGTTTCTGGTATCCCACTTTCTCCCGGGACCTCCGCTTCCTGTCTTCCGCCTTCCGAATCTGCGTCCATCTGCGTGAATCTGCGGTCCAAGACACCGGCGTGTGAATGATCCGGAAAATCCGCATTCCGCCCCGTCCTCCGAAGCTTGAGCGAAGGAGGAACTCCGAACTCCGCACTCAAATCATCGCTCCCCGCAGCCCCACAAAAACGCCCACCACGGAGGCGCCTCTTGCTGTCTTTCTTAGACTCAATCCTCTCTTTACTTGGCTTTTCTTTTCAAAGTGCCAGCCATTTCAACATCGTATAATGCTTACATGTAAGGTGTTATGAATGAACTAAGAAAAGCACTTCTTTGTCACATTAAGACTTTACATTTTCAATACTTGTGCTAGATTGAGCCGGTGTTGGACGAACGCCATCCATGCAACGGCCGAAGCGCTGGCCGGCCCTCCGTAGTGTTCGCGAAGGAGGGAGCACCGGGCAACCGGCCGCGCCGTCGGGGTGGGGACAGCTTGTCCCCACGCTCTGCCGTATCGCAACCTCGTGAAGGCAGATGCCCCGGCGAAGGCGGGCCTGCCGTCCGTAACCCCAACGAAGGAGGGCCTGCCCTCCGTAGCCTTGGCGTAGGAGGGATCATCCGGGCAATCGAGGAACTTTAACCAACTTTAACCAAATTAAAGCAAATTAAAGCAAAAACCCATTTCCAGACCGATGAAAGAGCCGCCGCCCAGTGTCAGTTTTAGCCCATCAATCCATCAATCCATCAATCCAATCATCCACCCATCCGCAAATCCCCGCCCCATTCCGCAATCCGCATTCAAATCGTGCCCGTTGAACTGACCGAATCCCTGCTCGCCCAGGCCGCCGGCTGGGACGTGATGAAGCGCGCCCGCGCCTACCTGGCGCAGGGCCAGGTGGTCAGTTCCTATTGGGCGCCGCCGCTGTTGCGCGGCGTGGTTCAGACCGACGGCATGACCTTCCGCGGGTCGATGGTCATCAATAACCCGATCGACATCGAAAACCTGTGCAATTGCCGCGAGGCGCGCGAATGGGGAAAAATCTGCGCTCACGGCGTGGCTGTCGGCCTGCATTGGTTGCAATCGCAGAAATCCGAAATAGCTCCGGCGGCAGCGCGTCAGTCCCCGGCTCCGCCAGCCAGGAAACCCCCGGAACTGCTGCGCGCGGCCGCCGGCGAACCGGCGGAACTCTGCATCGTTCTGCCGCCCAACTTCGATCAGGCGCTCGCGCGCGGCAAGGTGATGCTGGTGTTTGAAGCCCGATGGGGCGGCGGGCGATGCCCGCTGAATGCGCTCCCGAAAGGGAGGCCCTTCGCCTTTGCGCCGCAGGACAATGCCATCCTGGATCACCTCGAAACCGCCACGAACGGACAAACGCCCGCCCTGCTGCAAATGGACGTGAAAGATTTCGCCGCGCTCATCCCCCTGCTGGCGGACCATCGGCATCTCACGCTGGGAAAATCCACCACGGTCACCGTTACCCGGACACCTCTCAAACTGCCGCTGCGGGCAACCTTGCAGCCCGAGGGTGAAATTGTCCTGTCGCTGAAAGACCAGCCGTCCGCGCTCGTCATGGCTGGCGACTGGGTCTGGCGTAACCAGACCTTGCAGCCGCTCGGCCTGCCACCGGAGTTCAAGGGGGTTCTTCAAGGGCCGGTGCGCCTGTCGCGTACGCAGGTGCCGCTGTTCCTGGGCCGGCTTTGGCCGCAGCTGGCGGCGGGCGGCTTGGAGGCCAATTTCAAGCCGGAGGACTTTTCGCTCGAACCGCAGGCGCCGCGATTTCTGCTGGCGCTCAAGGGCGGGCTCACGCAGCTCGGCGCGCTGCTGCAATGCGCCTACGGCTCTCGCATCATGACCGTTGGGGTGACGGCGGCGGATGAAACCGTCTGGCTGCCCGATCCCGACATGCCCACGCGCTATTCCACCCGCGACTTTGCCGCCGAGCGCGCCGCGCTGGCCCGCCTGCAACGCAGCGGCTTTGCCGGCCCCGACGCCAATGGAAAGTTGCAGTTGCTCGGACAAAATTCCGTGCTGAATTTTCTCGCGCGCGAATTCCCCAGACTGCAGCGCGAATGGAGCGTCACCCTGGACGAACAATTGGAAAATCGCACGCTGAAGAACCTCGAACGGGTCGAGCCCAAGTTTGAAATCACTTCCTCCGGCGTGCAATGGTTTGATCTCGGCGTGGTGTTCGCCTCCAGCGGCGGCGAAACCTTCTCGCCGGCCGATATCCAGCGCCTGCTCCTGTCCGGCCAGAACCACACGCGCCTGAAGAACGGCAGACTGGCCGTGCTGGACACGGAGGCCGTCGAGGAACTGCAGGAAGTCCTGCTGGATTGCGCCCCGCAGCAGCACGCGCAGGGCTATCGCATCAGCCACACGCAGGCCGGCTTCCTCGAGGCCACGCTGCGGGAACATGCCGCCTGGAAAGTGCAGGCGCCGCCGGCGTGGCGCGACCGCGCGGCGCGCCAAAGCGGCGAGGCGAAGCTGGATTGCCCCCCGCTCGGCAATTTGGAAGGCATCCTGCGCCCCTACCAAAAGCAGGGCGTGGCCTGGCTGCATTTTCTGCGCGTGAATGAATTTGGCGGAATCCTCGCCGACGAAATGGGTTTGGGTAAAACGCTGCAAACGCTGGCGTTGCTCCGGCACGTCCGCCAGTCGCAGCCGGAAGTCGCGCCCATGCTGATCATCTGCCCGACCAGCCTCGTGTTCAACTGGGTGGCCGAGGCGAAGAAATTCACGCCGGAACTCAAAGTCCTCGCGCTGCACGGGCCGGAGCGCCAGGCGCGGTTTGGCGAGATCGCCGCCAGCGACCTGGTTGTGACCAGCTACGCGCTGATCCGCCGCGACGCGGAGAATTATCGAGGCCTGGAATTCGACACCGTCGTGCTCGACGAGGCCCAGCACATCAAGAACCGCCAGACGCAAAACGCGCAGGCCGTCAAGGCGGTCCGGTCGCAGCACCGCCTGGTGCTCACCGGCACGCCGATGGAAAACTCCGTGCTCGATCTCTGGTCCATTTTCGACTTTCTCATGCCCGGGTATCTCGGCACGGCAAAGGATTTTCGCGAGCGCTATGAGCTGCCCATCGCGAAGGATAAAAACGCGGAGGCACAGTCCCGGCTCGCGCGGCGGCTGCGGCCGTTCCTCCTGCGCCGCCTGAAAAAAGACGTGGCCGCGGATTTGCCGGCCAAGATCGAGCAGGTTGCCTACTGCGAACTCACGCCCGACCAGCGGGCGGTTTACCAGCAGGTGATCGAAGCCGGCCGCAAGGAGGTATTGGCAGCCGTCGGCGCCCAGGGCATCGCCCGGAGCCGCTTGGTCGTGTTGACCGCGCTGTTGCGGCTGCGGCAGGTCTGCTGCGATTTGCGGCTGTTGAAGCTGGAGGATGTCAATCCGGCCGGCGCCTCGGGCAAGCTGGACCTGTTTGGCGAACTGCTCGAAGAAGTGATCGACGGCGGCCACCGCCTGCTCGTCTTCAGCCAGTTTGTGGAAATGCTCACTCTCCTCAAGGAAAAGCTCGCGGAGGAAAAAATCGAGTTTTGCTATCTCGACGGATCCACCGTCAACCGCGCGGCCGTGGTGGAGCGGTTCCAGACGAATCCCGCCATTCCGGTCTTTCTCATCAGCCTGAAGGCGGGCGGCGTGGGATTGAACCTGACCGGGGCCGACACCGTCGTTCATTTCGATCCGTGGTGGAATCCGGCGGTGGAGGATCAGGCCACCGACCGCGCGCACCGCATTGGCCAGTCCAAAGTCGTCACCAGTTACAAGCTCATCACCCGCGACACTGTTGAGGAAAAGATCCTGCTTCTGCAAAACCGCAAACGCGAACTCATCCAGGCCACGGTTGGCGGCGAGGACGCCTTCGCCGCGTCGCTCAACTGGGAGGAAATCCAGGAACTGCTTTCATGAATGATCTCAGTACTCCGATTCCCGTTTGATGCCCGGTTCCGGAACCGGATACCTGCCCTGGGCATCAGCCACCAGCGGCGCGGGGGAGTCCATCGTCAGTTTGTCCACTCCGGGCGCATATTCCGAATCGGATTTAAGAAATTGCTCCAGCGTCATTTCCTGCCCCGTGTGGGCGGCCTTGCGGCCCAGGGAACTGACCGCGCTCGCATACACGCCGCGTTCCACCTCGTTGTAGGGCTGGTCGTGGCGGATTGCATCGATCAGATCGCTCCATTCATTTCCATAAGGATCATCCCCGCCCGGCGGCGCTTTGGATTCCCAGAGCAGGCGGGCTCGGTCCGGATTCTGCCCCTGGTACGTGCTCGCCGGCAGTCCGCAGTCGCCCCCGCTTGAAATTACCGCGCTGCCCTTGCTGCCGTGCGCGTAGCTGGAGTAGATATCCGTGCAGCCGGCGATGCAGCGCCCGTCCATGATCAACCTCCCGCCGTCGGCAAACGTGTACTCCACGGAGTACACGTCAAAATTCTGGTCCACGCAAAGCTGGCCCTCGGAGTTCTGCCGATAATGGCGTCCGCCCAGCGCCTGCGCCTTGACCGGCCAGGCATTCTTCATCCAACAGCAATGATCCACAATGTGGATGTAAAAATCGTTGAAACACCCGCCGCTGGCCCAGATGAAACTGTGAAAGTTCTGGATCTGCCAGAGCAGTTCGCTGGGCGTGCCCGGCCACTTCGTCGCAAACGCCGACCCGCCGGGCCCGTCCATCCGGTAGCCTCGCAGCAACACGACGTCGCCGATCTCGCCATCATGAATGCGCTGGGCCAGTTCCTGCATTCCCCGGCTGTGGCGCGACATCAAACCCACCCCGATTTTGAGGTTCTTTGCGCTCGCGTCGGCTGCCAGCTTCAGCATCCGGCGCGAAGTGGGGCCGTCGGCCGTCAGCGGTTTCTCCATGAACACGTGCAATCCCTTTTGGATGGCGTACGCAAAATGCACCCAGCGGAACGCCAAAGGCGTCGTGAAGATCGCAATGTCGCCGGGCTTCAGGCAATCCATGGCTTTCTGGTAGGCGTCGAAACCGATGAATTTTCGTTCCGCCGGCACGTCCACCTTGTTTCCGACCGCGCTGCCTTTCAAGCTCCCGTAACTGTCGTCGAGGCGCTTTTGGAAAACGTCGGCCATGGCCACTAGCTTGAGCGGGACTTGTGGCTGGGCAAGAGCGTTGAACGCCGCCCCGGTGCCGCGCCCGCCGCAGCCGATCAGCCCCACTTGAAGTTGGTCGTTCTCCGCGGCGTACACTCTCGGGATGGTCACCCCCGCGAGCGCGGCGACCACGGTCGCGCGCCCGGTTGTTTTCAGAAATTCCCGTCGGCTGGTTGGATCGGCTGGCGATTGGCTCATGTCAATGTTGGTGTTGCGCTTGAAGATGGCACTTATGCTCAACTTGGCCAAGGCTGAATTGATATTGATGCGGGCTGAAGCCGCGCTCCCCAGGCAAAGCAGGGCACCACCCAATTGAACCTTCGCTCGACAAACCACGGCTTCTCATATTACACATATTACAAATAGCCCGATTCCTCACGGTGAGGTTCCGGCTATTTGGTGAAAAAAAAACGAATTATGAAATTATTGCTCCCCGTCGCTTTGGTCTCGTTGATGGCAACCAACTCCCTGATCGCCGATCCGCCCCAGCCGGAAGCTGGTTTTGTCAGCCTCTTCGACGGCCAGACACTCAATGGCTGGAAGGTCGGCGAAAACGCCGAGGTCTTCGAGGTTCATGACGGCATGATTGTCATGGAATGCCCCGCCACCAACCACAACCCCGCCCACATATTTTATGTTGGGGACGTCAACAGCCACGCCTTCAAGAACTTCGATCTGCGGGTGGACTTGATGACGTATCCCTGCGCCAACTCGGGGATTTACTTTCACACGCGCTACCAAGAGGCGGGCTGGCCCCATTGCGGCATCGAATGCCAGGTGGACAACAGCCACTCGGACTGGCGTCGAACCGGCAGCCTGTGGGGCATTAGAAACATCTCGTGGGGCCCGGAAACACCGCCGGCGGACAATAAGGAAATGGTCACCATTTTATCGAAACCGCCGGTCACGGACAATGTCTGGTACACGCAGGAAGTCATCTACCAAAATGGGCTGGTGACGGTGAAGCTTAACGGCCAGACCATGTTCGAATACAAGGTTGCCGACGCGGATGTCGAGCATGCACTGCCAACCGGGAGCACCTGGTTGCCCCTGGGAACCTTTGCCTTGCAAGGACATCCGCCCATGCCCGGCCAGATTAGCAAGGTGTGTTTCAAAAATGTACGGGTGAAGGTGCTGCCGGATTAAGATTTTAAGGACGTGTGGCTGGCCTGGCCGCATCCCGGTCAGGTAACCAGCCGAATCGATTTACGCCCAAGCCAGCCAAACAAGACATCGGCGCGTTTTCATTTGGCTGAAGCCGCCCGGACGAAATAGCCGCCCTCATTTATCGGCTTAAAATATAGAGACGCGCGACAAACCAAAAAACCACGCCGAACAACAACGGCATCAGGATGACGAGCGCAATTTTCCAGCGCCGCATTTTCTTTTCCCACTGCGTTTTTATTCGTTTGTCGATTGTCGATCCTAACCAAAAAATCAGACCGCCACAAGTCAGGGCTGCTTTTTGGCTTTTCGTCTCGCCATTTTTCGCCGATGCTGCGCGTCACACTGGCCATGAAAACTCCACAAAATATTACAACCCTCCTGATGGCGGCTGCTTTTCTCCTGCCATCCTTGCCGCTGGGAGCGCAAACCTCGCGCACCCGGGAATCGTTCGACGCCGACTGGCGGTTCGCCAAGGGCGACCCGACCGACGACACCAGCCTCACCTACGCTGCCGCGCGCCCATGGCTATTGCCCATGCAGAACCCCTTCACCACGAACGCCCCCGCGGTACGGCCCGCGGGTAATTTTGGCGGCGACGTCGCCTATGTGCAGCCCGGCTTCGACGACACCAACTGGCGCAAATTGAATCTGCCCCACGATTTCGGCATTGAAGGGCCTTTCCAACAGGAGTTGTCCGGCGAAACCGGCAAGCTGCCTTGGTTTGGTGCGGTGTGGTATCGCAAGCATTTTGACCTGCCGGCCGAAGATGCCGGCAAGCAGATTTACCTGGATGTGGACGGCGCCATGGCCTACGCGACGGTCTGGATCAACGGCCATTGCGCCGGCGGTTGGCCCTACGGCTACGCCTCGTGGCAGGTGGATCTCACTCCCTACGCGAATTTTGGCGGCGCCAACACCCTGGCCATCCGCCTCGACAATCCCCCGGAATCCTCGCGCTGGTATCCGGGCGGCGGCATCTATCGCAATGTCTGGTTGACCAGGACTTTTCCCATTCACGTCAGCCACTGGGGAACCAGCATCACCACTCCGGTGATCAGTTCCAGCCAGGCCACGGTCGAGCTCAAGACCCGGATCGAGAACCAGTCCCCCAGGGACGCGGAAATCAATGTCGAAACAAAAATTTATGAGCTGGACGGCCATGGCGCCAGGCGCGGCGGCGTGGTGGCGCTCAAAACGGCCGCCCTCTCGCTGCCCGCCGGCACGAATCTGGTTAGCACGGTCGAATTAGACGTTGCCAATCCCAAGCTATGGAATCTCGACCAGCCCAACCGTTATGTCGCTGTCACCACTTTGCGCGACCAGGGCGGGGCCGGCTCCTCCCCGGCTAGAATCTGGGACGAGGTTGAAGACGCGTTTGGAATCCGCACCATCGAGTTCACCAAAGACGATGGTTTTCACCTGAACGGAAAACGCGTCCCGATCAACGGCGTCTGCGATCACCACGATCTGGGCGCGCTCGGCAGCGCCATCAACACCCGCGCGCTGGAACGGCAGTTGGAAATCCTGCGGGGCATGGGCTGCAACGCCATCCGCACCAGTCACAACCCGCCCGCCCCGGAGCTGCTCGACCTCTGCGACCGCCTGGGCCTGGTGGTGATGGATGAGGCGTTCGATTGCTGGATCGAGCACAAGACTCCGAATGATTATGCGCGCATCTTTGACGACTGGCACGAGGCCGACGTCCGCGCCTATGTCCGGCGCGACCACAATCATCCCTGCGTCGTCCTGTGGAGCATCGGCAATGAAATCGATGAGCAGGCCCATCCCAACCTGTTTTACCTGGCGCAAAACCTCGCCGCCGCCGTGCGCCGCGAAGACAGCACCCGCCCCGTCACCGCCGCCTGCAACCATACCGAGGCCGGCTACAACGGCTTCCAGCATATCGTCGATGTGTTCGGTTATAACTACAAGCCCTGGGAATATGGAAAATTCCGCGCCGCCAATCCGGCCATCCCACTGTTTGCCAGCGAAACGGCTTCCACGGTCAGCTCCCGCGGGGAATATTTCTTCCCCAGCGACGACCTGTCGAAGGCCGAGTCCGACTTTCAGATGAGCAGCTACGACCTCTTTGCCCCGCCGTGGGCCACCACCCCCGATGTGGAATTCAAGGGGCAGGATCAAAATCCTTTTACCGCCGGCGAATTCGTCTGGACGGGCTTTGATTATCTGGGCGAACCCACGCCGTACGGTTCAGATCTGACCAGCCTCAAGCACTTCTCGGATCCCGGAGAGCGGGACCGCGCGGCCAAGGAACTGGCCGAAACCGGCAGGATTCATCCGCCCTCGCGCAGCAGTTACTTCGGCATTATCGACCTGGCGGGCTTTCCCAAGGACCGTTACTATATCTACCAGGCGCATTGGCGTCCGGATTTCCCCATGGCGCACATCCTGCCGCACTGGAACTGGCCTGAACGCGTGGGCCAGATCACCCCGGTGCACGTCTATACCAGCGGCGACGAGGCGGAGCTGTTTCTCAACGGGCACTCATTGGGCAGGAAACAGAAAGGCCATTTCGAGTATCGCCTGCGCTGGGACGACGTAAAATACGAGCCGGGCGAACTCAAGGTAGTGGCCTACAAAAACGGGAAAAAATGGGCGACGGATGTGGTCCAAACCACCGGCCCGGCGGCGAAACTGATGCTGGCCGCCGACCGCGCAAAAATCACCCCGGATGATCGGGATTTATCGTATATAACGGTGACCGTGGCGGACAAAAAGGGGCGTCTGGTCCCGCGCTCAAAAAACCATATCAGCTTTGAAATTGAAGGGCCGGGCGAAATCGTGGCGGTGGACAACGGCGACGCCACCAGCTTCGAACCGTTTCAGGCCAGGGAACACAACGCTTACAACGGCCTGGCGCTGGTCATCGTGCGCGCGAACCAGCCCGGCGGCATCACGCTCAAGGCGCATGCCGACGGTTTGCAGGACGCGGCCACAAAAATCACGGCGACGCCCTGATCTGGAGCGCGGGCGGCCCGCCCGCGAGTGCCGGCCATCGACGCCACTTTAAGCCAAAGTTGCATGATATGGGAATAAGCAAGGTCATGTTGTCATTCCTGGCCGGCTGCGCCTTGGCGCCGGCTTTTCCCGCCCGGGCCAGGGACGTCGTGACCCTGGCGGAGAACTGGCGCTTCTTCAAAGGCGACGTGTCGGGCGCCGAGCAGCCCCACTTCAACGATCTCCAATGGCCCGTGATCCATGTGCCCCATGATTGGAGTATCGCCGGTCCCTTTGCCGAAACGAATCCCGCCGGGGGCGCCGGCGCGTTTTTGCCTGGCGGCACGGCTTGGTATCGCAAGGACTTCGCGCTGCCCTCCGGCGCCCTGGACCAGCGAGTGTTCGTGGAGTTCGACGGCGTGGCGCAGCCATGCGATGTCTGGATCAACGGCATGCACCTCGGCCACCACACCGGCAGCGGTGCCGGATTCCGCTACGAGTTGCCCACGGCCATGCTCGGCTTCGGCAGCGGCACGAACAATGTTTTGGCGATTTGTGCCGACACTTCGAAGCGGCCGGCGGCGGCCTGGTACACCGGGGCCGGCCTCTGCCGGCAGGTGCGGCTCATCGTCACTGACCCCGTGCATATTGCGGCGCAGGGTGTATGCATCAGCGCGACCAACCTCTCCCGCGCCGAGGCCACGGTGGACCTGGAAACCACCGTCACTAATGAATCCGGCGCCCCGCGCGAAATCAGCCTGCAAACCATTCTCGGGGCGCCGGGCGACGACACCGTGGGCGACGTCGAATCCAGCCAGACGATCATGCCCGGAACCAGGGTCACCGTGGAACAGCAAGTCGCTTTCCCCAGCCCACGACTCTGGACAATGGATGATCCAGCGCTCTACCGCACCGTCACCAAATTACGCGTGGACAGTCAAATCGCCGACCAGGAAACGACGACTTTTGCCCTTCGCAACGTTCATTTCGAAGCGGACCACGGTCTATTGCTCAATGGAAAACAGTTTCCCTTGAAGGCCGTTTCCTTGTTCCCCGACGGCGGCGCCTTCGGCGCGGCCGTTCCGCGGGTCATTTGGGAGAACCGCCTGCGGACCTTGAAATCGCTCGGCGTCAATGCCGTCCATACAAAAGCGCAATCCTCCTCGCCGGAATTCCTGGATCTGTGCGACCGTTTGGGCCTGCTGGTGATGAATGAATTCCCGGAAGGCTCGACCGTGGACACCGGCGCCGAGGACCTCGGCGTCGATTATCTCGGCGGCTGTGAAGATTGGCCGGGCATAGGGCGGGATTCCGGCTTGCTCGACCGCACCGGGGCAATCCGCCCGCTTGGGCGCGAGCGGCAGAGCCGCTGGCAGGGCACCCACGTGCTCGCCCTGGCGCGACGCGTTTCCCAAATCAACCCGGCGCAGTCGGCCGACGAACCCGAGACCGTTCTACTGGCCGACTGGACGCCCGATACTTTGAAACCGCACACGGAAAACGTCGAGGCTTATTCCAATTGCAAGGAGGTGGAGCTGTTCCTCAATGGAAAATCCTTCGGCCGAAAGACGAGCCTTGCGGGCGCGCCGCCGCGCGACTGGCGAGTGCCGTTCACCCCGGGGACCGTGAAAGCCATCGCCCGCGAGCGAGGCAGACCGCTCGCGACCAACGAGCTTCGCACCGCTGGCGCACCCTGGCGAGTCGTCCTCACCGCCGACCGGCAGGATCTGGCGCCGGTTTGGGACGACGTGGCCACCGTGCGGGCGGCCGTCGTTGACGCCAAGGGCACCACGGTTCCGGGCGCCAGCCCCCTGATTTCGTTCCAGGTCGCCGGACCGGCCGTCGTCGCCGCCGTGGATAATGCGGACAACGCCAGCCACGAATTGTTTGAAACCAATTCGCGCCATGCGTTTCAAGGCCGATGTGTGGCCTATCTAAGGGCTGGCGCGGACTCGGGCAGAATCACGGTCACCGCCAAGGCGGAAGGGTTGAAGCCGGGTTCCGTGGTCCTCTGGGCTTCGCCGGAAGAGCCCAGACCGTAATCGCGAATTACCGGGAGACGTCGGCCTGTTTCAGCACCGGAAACTCGTGGCGTTTCAGTGTCTGCGCCGCCAGTTCGTTGTCCTCCACGCTCATGGCCAGGATGGACTTTCCGTTCGGGTGCGGAATGAGAGAGTAAAGGTAGTTGATGTTCAACTCGGCCTCGACCAGGGCGGCTACCAGCTTGTTCAGTTCCTCGGTTGAACTGACCTCCGTCGCCACCAGGCGGCTTTCGGCGAAGGCAAAGCCACCGCTTTGCAACAACTCGCGCGCGCGGTCTGGATCATCCACCACAATGCGAAGGATTGCGCTTTCGGTCGTGTCCAGCACCGTCACGGCCAGCACGTGCACGGCTTTGGTCCCCAGCAGATTCACCACCGTATGCAGGCGCCCCAGCCGATTTGGCATGAACACCGAGAATTGCACCACCGCCTCGCTGGGCGCGTCGTTCGCCGTCTTCGGATTAACTTTTGTTGTTTCGACCATAATGGAACGTTCCACAGGTTGCCCATTTGCGCATCCAAAAAGCGGAGTTGACGACGGTAAGGCGCGTCGCTCCACGCGCGCCGCGCCTGCCAACCGGCGCAAGCTCACCCAGAATCATCACCCGCCAACCCCCTGGGACATCGCCCCACCGTTCGACCGCGCGGTTCCGTCCTGGCGTTGCGCGCGGAGCGACGCGCCCTACCCAGTGCCAGGCGTATCACGTATCACGTATCATACGTCATTCATTTGCCTCCTCCGCCCTGCTTCCATTACTTTGCCCCGATGACGACCGAAACCCTGAACGAGTCCGCGGGAGGCCTGGCGATCAAGGACTTCACGGCCTTGGACCAAAGCCTCACGGTCAACGGGGCGCTGGCCCAGATTCGTGAACATGGCGCCGCCCAGCAGATCATCTATTTCTACGTCGTGGACGCCGACCAGCGCCTGGTCGGTGTGCTGCCCACGCGGCGACTGCTGCTCGCCGCGCCCGAGGCGCGCCTCCAGGACATCATGATCAACCGCGTGATGGCGATTCCTGAAAGCGCCACCGTGCTGGATGCCTGCGAAATGTTCTTGATGCACAAGTTCCTCGCGTTCCCCGTGGTGAACGCCGAACGGCGGATCGTCGGCGTCATCAACGCGGGCATGTTCAGTCAATTCACGGAGGAAGCCATGGCGCTGGACGAGCGGGCGCACGTCGAAGAAATGTTTGAACGCATCGGCTTCCACGTGGCCGAAGTGCAAGGGGCCTCACCCCTAAAGGCGTTCCGCCTGCGCATGCCGTGGCTGGTGGCCACGCTGGCTGGCGGCATCGGCTGCGCGCTGGTGGCGGGCACCTTTGAAGCCACTCTCGCCACGCGGATCATCCTGGCCTTCTTCCTCACGCTCGTCCTCGGCTTAAGCGAAAGCGTCAGCGCCCAGTCGGTCACCGTCACGGTGGAAACACTGCGAGGCCGCACCCCCAACCGGGCCTGGTTCCTGCGGGCGATGCGCAAGGAAGCCATGTCGGCCGCCATGCTGGGCGCCACCTGCGGGGCGATCGTCGGCGTCACGGCCTGGCTCTGGCGCGGGCAGGCCGGCTCGGCCCTGGTCATCGGCGGCAGCATCACGGTTTCCATGGTCGCGGCGTGTCTCATCGGGTTGAGCGTGCCGGCGGCGTTGCACCGGTTCAAGCTGGATCCCAAGATCGCCGCCGGTCCCGTGAGCCTCGCGCTGGCGGACCTCTGCACGCTCCTCATTTACCTAAACTTGGCGGCCCGTGTCTTGTGACCTCCGCGCCCGCGCCTCCGAATCAAGTAAGCCGCGCAAGGCCCCTCGTCATTCGTTATGCGGTATGTTGATCGTGCTGCCGCCGATGAATTCGCGAATCACCGCGTCGCCGGGAATGAAATTCGTGTCGGCCGCCTGCGCGGGGGTGAAGCCTTCCACGGATTCCAGCAGCGCCTTCACCCGTTCATAGCGGATGCGGGCGTCGAGGAAGCCGGCGTAATTCGCCAGGGCGCCGGCCTTGGGCAACAGTCCGTCCTCGCCCGCGAAGAATGGCTTGAGCGCCGGCAGATCAAACGGGAAGCCGCCGTTGATGATATGGTCCGCCAAGCCCATCAGCGGAATGATGCTGAAAAGTTCGCCGGCGCGCACATAATGCCAGTGCAGGATGGTGCCAAGCGCGCTGTGGTTGCGATGCCGGGCGTCGCGCAGCATCCGCCGGATCATCCGCACGTCCGTGAAATGGGTCAGTTGTCGGCTGCTGCCGTCACCCTCGTACATCACGTTTTGCGTCTCGATATACAGCCGGAACTGAGCGCCCGGGCTGATGCCCTCGGTGATGGGCGGATAAAAGCCGTGCAGGCAGTCCAGGAGCAGGATTTCGTCGCGTTGCAGCTTCACCGGCTTGGTCATGGTGCGGCGGCCCTCCTTGAAGCTGTACACCGGCTTGTCAACCGTTTCCCCCGCCAGCAGTCCGCGGAGATGCTGGTTAAGCAATTGAAAATCGATGGCCTCGGGCGTTTCGAAGTTGCGATCGTTGATCCAGTCGGTCGGATGTTCCACGAGCGACCAGAAATAGTCGTCCAGGTTGAGCGTCAGAAACTTCAAGCCATGCTGCTCCAGGCGCTGGGTGAGCTTGACGGTGGTGGTGGTCTTGCCTGAGGAACTGGGCCCGCTGATCCAGATCATGCGCAACGGGTCGAGGCACTCGCGGCGCGCCAATATCTTTTTGGCGGCCTCGTCCAGCGCGGCCTCGTATTCGGCGAGCGAGGCGGCGATGGCCTCCCGGATACGCCCGCTCCGGACCGCTTCATTCAGTCCGGCCACCGTGTCCACACCCAACTTGCGGTTGGTTTCCAACGTCTGCCACATGCGGTCGGTGGGAAAGCCGTTGCCCACAAACTGCTCCTGCGCGAGCGCGCCTTCCCGAAGCCAGTGCCGGCCCCAGCGGTAACATTCGTACGCGTCGGCGGTATTTTGAAAACCGTAGCTGCGCAAGGCATGGAGCGCCTCGTCCTGGATGGTCTCAATGGTGGGCGGAAAGTTGGCGATGAGGTGGTGCGGATCCGCATTCAGGCAGACAATGGCCGCATCCGCCAGAAACGTGGCGATGCTTTCGTCCGTCGGGTGCGCGGCAAAAATCGTGTCATTGATGCCCGGCAGAAAATCGCGCCGAAAGCCGCCAATGGATTCCGCCGCGCGGAACATGGCCTTCCAGATGCGCGAGGGATCAAACTTCACCAGCGCGCGGTTACGCTTCTGGACTTTTACGATGAGATTTTGAACCGGCATGTGCCGGGATGGTAAGCCGTCGGCCGTGGAGAACCAACGATTTTTCCGCCAGGACCGCGGATTGGAAAAGCAGGATTACGACCGCAGATGGGCAGATGGACGCAAATATTTTGAGTGCGGAGTGCGGTATTCGGAGTTCAACGATTCGCTTCAGTCTGCTTTTTGATTTCCCAGGCCTCCAACGTTTTGGTGTTGCTGCGTCGAACCTTCATTGGCAGCCTGCCGCCATGCGCTATGTAATGAAGCAAATGGTCTTATGCCTTGGGGACATTCTCGCCAGTACCGTGGTCATTGACATGGTCTGCCATGGCGATCGCCAGCACCGTTGACCTGGTGAAACCAGAAAGCCAAAAATCTGCGTTTATTTGCGTCCATTTGCGGTTAAACTCGTCAGAGACATATGGCTGAAGAACAAACACCGAACCGCGAACGGAAATCACTGGACGAACGCGAGAAGATGACGGAACTGGAGCGCATCCGGCACTCCTGCGCGCATGTGCTGGCCACGGCCATCCTGCGCCTGTGGCCCGAAGCGCAATTCGCCGCCGGCCCGCCGGTCGAGACCGGGTTTTACTATGACGTGGACCTCAAGCACCGGATTTCGCCGGAAGATTTTGAGAAGATCGAGGCGGAGATGAAGAAGGAGATCAAGGCGAACCATTCCTTCGAAAAAATCATGGCCACCCGCGCGCAGGCGATCAAGGACTCCCAAAGCGGGCGCCTCGGCGGCCTGGCGGAACGGCCCGGCAACCCCAGCCGCTTCAAGCTCGGCAACCTCGCGGCCATTCCCGAGGGCGAGGCCATTTCCTATTACCGGAACGGGGATTTTATCGACCTTTGCGCCGGACCGCATGTGATGCGCACCGGCAACATCGGCGCCTTCAAGCTGACCCACGTGGCGGCCGCCTATTACAAGGGCGACGAAAAAGGCCCGCAGCTCCAGCGCATTTACGGCACCGCCTTCAAGAACAAGACGCAACTTGAAGAGCATTTCAAGATGAATGAGGAGGCCAAACGCCGCGACCATCGCAAGATCGGCACGGAAATGGGCCTGTTTGTCATCGACACCGAATACGTCGGCCCCGGCCTGCCGCTATGGCTGCCCAAGGGCGCCGCGATGGCCGAAGAGCTGGAAAATCTGGCCAAGGAAACCGAGTTTGCCGCCGGCTACGTGCGCGTCAAGACGCCGCACCTGGCCAAGGAAAAAATGTACCTGACCAGCGGCCACCTGCCCATCCTCTACAAGGATTCCATGTACCCGCCCATGGAACTGGTGGGCGAGGGCAAGCCCAATCCGGACCTGGAACGGAAAATTGAGGAGATCGAGGACAAGCTCCGCGACATGGAATCCCAGGTCGAGTTGATCGAATCCAAGGAAAAAACCGAGGGCGGCACCGAGGAGGACGAGGAAGCGCGCGGCGAGGAATTGTTCCTGGAACAGAAGCTGAACGACGAGCTGGCCAAGCTCACCGCCGCCCGCAACTCGGCCGAGCGCTATTATCTCAAGGCGATGAATTGTCCGCATCATCATCGTATTTTCGCGGCCCAGCCGCGCAGCTATCGCGATCTGCCGCTGCGCCTGGCCGAATACGGCGCCTGCTACCGCTACGAACAATCCGGCGAACTGTTCGGGCTCATGCGCGTGCGTTGCTTGAACATGAACGATGCGCACATCTACTGCACGCCGGAGCAATTCGCCGAGGAGTTCAACGCGGTGAACGAGATGTATCTCAAGTATTTCAAGATCTTTGGAATCGAGAAATACGTGATGCGTTTCAGCACCCATGATCCGTCGCGTCTGACCGGCGACAATGCCAAATTCGTCAACGAGCCGGAACTGTGGAAAAAGACGGAGGACCTGGTCAGACGGGTGCTCATCGATTCAAAAATTCCCTACGTCGAAGTGCCGAACGAAGCCGCCTTCTACGGACCCAAGATCGACGTGCAGGTCTGGAGCGTCATCCGCCGCGAATTCACTCTGGCCACGAACCAGGTGGACTTTGCAGTGCCGGCGCGTTTCGGCCTCACGTATCGCGACAAGGACAATACGCAGAAGACGCCGCTGTGCATCCATCGCGCGCCGTTGGGCACGCACGAGCGGTTCATCGGCTTCCTCATCGAGCATTACGCCGGGAACTTCCCGCTCTGGCTGGCGCCCGACCAGGTGCGCGTCATCACCCTCAACGACGATGCGGCGCTGATCAATTACGCCAAACCGATCGTGGCTGAACTGCGCGCTCACATGGTGCGCGCGGACAGCGATTTCAGCGCCACGCCCTTCAAGGCCAAGATTGCGGATGCGGAGCAATCGCGCGTTCACACCATGCTTGTCATCGGCGGGCGCGACCTGGAAGCCGGCGCGGTGAGCGTGCGCCTGCACCACGGCGGTCCCCAGGGCGCCAAGCCCAAGGCGGAGGTGATTGCAAACATACTCGCGAGCATCAAGGAGCGCCGGAGCTGAGGCGGTCGAGTTGGCATTTGCCGGGGCGGCGACGGCTGGTCGCCGCCTCCCCTCATTTAGCGCTCTATTTCTCCCCTGCTTGCGTGCGCTTCCGTTTTTCCACGGCTTGGCGCAATAGGTATTCGATCTGCCCATTTACGCTGCGCAACTCGTCGCCGGCCCATTTTTCCAATTCCTTCCACAAATCCGGCGGGATGCGCAACAGGAACTGCTTGCGTTCCTCCGAGGTCATGGCGCCTTATTGATAAAGGGTTCCAGTGTTGATCACCGGGGTGGCTTCGGTTTCGGCGCAGAGGACCACCAGCAAATTGCTGACCATGGAAGCCTTGCGCTCTTCATCCAGCTTGACCACGTCCTTGGCCGATAATTCGCGCAACGCCATGTCCACCATGCTGACCGCGCCTTGCACAATTTTCTGGCGCGCGGCGATGACCGCCTCGGCTTGCTGCCGCCGGAGCATGGCCTGGGCGATTTCCGGCGCATAAGCCAGATGCGTCAGCCGCGCTTCCACCACGACCACGCCGGCT
Source organism: Verrucomicrobiota bacterium (assembly GCA_049509875.1). Lineage (GTDB taxonomy): Bacteria > Verrucomicrobiota > Verrucomicrobiia > Limisphaerales > UBA11358 > UBA11358. The sequence continues at coordinate 51,779 of JBEKZM010000054.1, forward strand.
TTGTCCAGTCGCTCCTGCAATTCCTTCTTCAAAGCGGCCGCCACTTCATCGGCGCTTTCCCGCAACGAGGGTTCATGCTCTTCCCCGCGGTCATAGGCATAAAGGCTGGCGATATGGCGGATGGCCGCCTCGCTTTGGATATGAACGTAGCTGACGTAATCGTCCACGTCGAAGGCGGCCTTGGCGGTATCCTCCACCTCCCAGACGATCACGGCCGCGATTTCAACCGGGTTGCCGCGCTTGTCGTTCACCTTGAGCTTCTCACTGTTGAAGTTCCGCGCCCGCAAGGAGATCTTGGAGCTGCCGCTTCCCAGCGGCACCTTGCTTGCTTCCGCGGTGGCGCTGCCCGTCGCCCGGGTGCGGGCATAAAACGGGTTGGCCCACCAGAAGCCGCTCGTCCGAACCGTCCCCTTGTACGCCCCGAAAAGGATCAGCACGCGGGCCTCATTCGGCTGCAACGTGAAATAGCCGCAGAGCAAAACGATTGCGAATAACTCCACCAGCACCGCGGGCAACACCTGCCAGTGCCGGTCGTTCGGCCCATCGGCGGTCAAGGCAAACCACACCCCGGCACCGATTAACAGGACCAGGTTGAGCAGCAACATCCCCCACCCATTGAAGGCGCCGGTTTCACGCTCACGACTTTCAGGTTTCGAAATGTTTGTATTCATAACAGTTGTCCTTTCATGTTATCAATATGATATCACTGTGGAATCAGATGTCAAGCCAGGGTTTTACTTCTGGTTCAACTTTTAACGCCTGCGTTGGGATTAAAACCGGTGAAAACGGTCTGTCCGCGCCTTTTTCGGGGTGGCGACAGCTTGTCGCCGCTTTAAGGACCATTCCGGCGAAGGGGTTGTCGGCTGGGCAAAAGGTTGAAAAAAGGAATTCATGAACGATACTCTGCTGCCGGCCATGAACATCAAAATTACCTATTATCTCGACGTGCTCTCCTCCTGGTGCTACTGGGCTGAACCGGCCTGGGCGGAATTAAAACAGCGGTACGCCAAGTCACCCGTTGAATTCGAATGGCAGATTGCCCTGCTTGATGCCTCGAGCATGTCCAAGTCCCGCCCTCAGTCGGAGTGGTTTTACCGCCGGAGCGGAACGATTGTCCGGTCGCCCTTCATGCTGGACGCAGGCTGGCTGGATCCGGTGCAATCGGAATTTCTTCCGCCAAACTGTGTGGCTGAGGCGGCCAAGGGCCTTGGTGTCAAAGACGATCTGGCCCGTCTCACGTTGGCGGAAGCGGCTCTGCGGCAGGGACAGAAAGTCGCGGATTGGAACGTCTGCGCCCAGGTGGTGTCCAAGGCCGCTCAACTCGACGCGGAGACGCTGCTGGCCAGGGCGCAATCAGGGGAAATTGAAACGCGGCTTCGCGCGACCACTGCCCTCTTTCACGCGTTGCAAGTGCGCCAGAGGCCGACGTTTGTCTTGGACAGCAACATTGGGGATCGCGTTGTGTTCTCTGGGTTGTGGCGCCCCGAACCCCTGGTGGCGGCGGTTGAATCCATGCTGGCCGATGCCGCTGCCTACGACTCGTTTAAAGCACACTTCGGAGACCCGCCGGCAGAATAAATGTCGCCTGAAAATTGAAAACGACGCCCTGTCCTAATCCAACCATGAACCAACCATGAACCAAACAAACATGGTGACAGGGCGTCGTAAGCTGTGTTACAGCGCTCAGCGCTGCGTTACTTCTTGAGCGTCCGCAGGTAAGCGATGGACGCCTTGATGTCGTCATCCGCCAGTTCCGACGGCTTCATCAAAGTCTTATCGTCCTTTTTCATGCCTTCCTTAATCGATTTAAAGGCCTGATCGTCGGAGACGGAATCCTGCACTTTGGCATCGGAATAATCCCGGGCTCCGAGTTTCTGGCCCATCTTGGTCTGGCCCTTGCCATCATCGCCGTGGCATTTGGCACAACCGTCCGCATAAACCGCTTTGCCGTCGGCGGCAAACGCGTTGGTGGTGAAGGCGAGCGCGAACGCCGCCGGAATCGCGAGGAATGCTAGTTTCTTCATAGGTGCGACTCTACAATCGACCAGACGTCGCAATTTTGCCAAACCACTATTGGCAAAAGCTGGGCATGGATTGCCTCGCCTTTCGGGAAGTCCGCGGGAAAAAAAGATTGTGGCGAGCCTGAAATGTGATTTGACCTGGGGCATGATACGACGGCTTATCCGCCAGGATTTCCAGGATCACGGGCCTTCGCCGCCTCCACGCGCGCCAGCTTGGCCCGGTCAATCGCGGCTTGCTGCCGCTCCAGGCAATCCTTGCAGATGCCATGCGTCGTGGGCGTGTCGAAGCTCTGCCGCATGAACTCCTCCAGCGGCACCCATTCACCCTGGTAATGGATGCGCCGGCACCAAGCACAGACCCGCATGAATTTCTCAAGATATTGGATGCGCACCAAGATCCGGCGCGTGGACCGGGTGACCAAAAACCAAACCGCCAGCACCAGCAACATGTCCAGCGTGGACCGCCGATACACAAAGGCGAACGGATGATCGGAAAAAATCAGCGTCGGCAGTTGCAGCAGGTCGTCCAGGAAGCAGAGGATGATGATGCCCAGAAAGCCGAGGTTTTGATACATCTCAATCTTGGTCAATTGCGCACTTGTTTTCATATGCCAATGTGAAAGCGCGGTTGCGAATCGCCTCCGACCCGCCAGCCGCCAATCCATCTCCGGTGCGCATGAACCGTGCCACGTCCCGGCTGCCCTCGGGTGCCGGGTGAGGCCGCTTTTTCTATTAAACGCTCCTAATCACCACCATGATCAATTTGTTTGTGCAACAAATTCGAGGATTCGCGTGTCCCCGGCGGCGGGGCAGGCAGTCCATGAACAAGGCAAACCGGTTTCCCGTCGGTGGCTGCGGCATTTATGCCGCTTGGCCGTGGCCTTGCAACCAGGCGTTGATGCGGGGCTCAAGCCCGCGCTCCGAACGCGCACCAAGGCTGCTTCCCGGCTGGCCGCCACTTGCCATCCGGCCATTCGGTGCTAAGTTGCCGCCTCGTTTTAAGGAGAATCAATCCTGTTTTTTATGGCCAAAATGCGCGTTGCTCAAATTGCCCGACCGGGCGGAGCTTTCGAAATCGTCGAACGTGAAATTCCGCAGCCCGCCGCCGGCTGGGTGCGCGTCAAGGTGCAGGCCTGCGGCATCTGCCACAGCGATGCGCTCGTCAAGGGAGGCCACTGGCCCGGCCTGGAATACCCGCGTGTCCCCGGCCACGAAGTCGTCGGCGTGGTGGACGCCTTGGGCCCGGGCGTCACCCAATGGCGGTTCGGCCAGCGCGTTGGCGTGGGTTGGCACGGCGGCCATTGCGGGGCGTGCGACGCCTGTCGCAACGGCGACTTCTTCGGCTGCACGGTGGCGCTGCAGATCACGGGCATCTCGTTTGACGGCGGTTACGGTGAATACATGGTGGCGCCGGCCATCGCCCTGGCGCAGGTGCCCGACAATTTGTCGCCCGTCGAAGCGGCTCCGCTCATGTGCGCCGGCATCACCACGTATAACGCTCTGCGCAACAGCGGCGCACGCGCGGGCGACCTGGTCGCCGTGCTTGGCTTGGGCGGCCTGGGGCATCTCGGCGTGCAATACGCCGTCAAAATGGGCTTCAAGACCGTAGGCATTGCGCGCGGCCAGGACAAGGCGCCGCTGGCTCTCAGGCTGGGGGCACATCATTACCTTGACAGTCAGGCGGTTGACCCCGCCGCGGAGTTGCAGAAATTGGGCGGGGCCAAGGTAATCATCGCCACGGTGACGAATGGGGACGCCATGAGCGCCGTGCAAGGCGGGCTGGGTTTGAACGGCACCTTGATGGTCATCGGCGCGGCCCAGTCCCTGACCGTATCCCCGCTGTTGTTGCTCTCGGGCCGGCGCTCGATCAAAGGTTGGTATTCCGGCACGGCGGCCGATTCGCAGGACACGCTCAAGTTCAGTGTGCTCGCCGGTGTACGTTCCATGAATGAGGCCTACCCCCTGGAAAAAGTGGCCGAAGCCTACGAGCGCATGGAGAGCGGCAAGGCCCGCTTCCGGGTTGTGCTGACGACCGGGCAGTCGTGAGCAACGGGGAAGCCCGCCCGCAACACGGCCCTTTCAACGTTAGGAATGGTAACAATTCATCTGTGAGGTCGGTCGCTGAGCGACCGCGGATATTGGCCAGCTTCGAAGAGGCTGGCGGCGACCCAAACGGTCCCACGTCCTGAAAGGACGGTGGAAAGCAATTGCCCGCCCTGTCCATCGTCCCGCTGGGACGAATTATTTTCGTCCCTATAACCAGACACTGGCGTGTCTGGCTAATATCCGAAGTCGCTTCGCGACAACGGGCAGGCGCGTGGACTTTTTACCTTTTGGGGAATTCTCAATCCATTTTGCTGCGCATAGGCGGCTAACGAAGAAAGCCCGACGACCCTCTCCCGCCCTTTGGGCACCTTCTCCCGCTCCCGCGGGCGAGGGAATGACGCCGCAAAACGCGGCGAGGGTAAAACTTTTGCAGCGTTTCGTGGTGGCAACACGTTCTGACTTCAGCCGTTTTTCACACGGGCTCTGAATGCCGCGCTCCACGGGGGTGGACTGCCGAAATTTCTTGCGAATCGCCGCTTATGCGGCATCGTAATGGGCAAAGGATTCAGTCCGCAGACTGAAACAAAGCGGAGCTACATCGCATGAACGGACACTCACAAAAAATCGACACGGACGCGTTGCGCATTCCCGGCCATCTCATCGCCCACATCAACGTCAAGCTGGCGCTCATCGGCTGCTCGCCGGTGCCCCTCCAGGGCGACCGGGAATTCATCGAAATCACCGACGCGATGGCGGCGCAGTCCCGCGAAAAAGACCGATTGCTGGGCCAGCACCTCTGCCCGACTGACCAGCGCATCCAGAATTTTCTCCACGATTATCTCCAGGAGATTCCCGCCCCCAAGCTGCCCACGCGCACGTTCACGCTCGACCGCCCCGGCCTTGCCCGCGTGCTCTCGCTGCCCGTGGATCGCGATGATTTCGCCTCCGACATCATCAATTCCTATCGCGTCAAGCAAGGCGTGCTCCACAATCCCAAGAGCGACCGCCGCACCACCGCCGGCATCTTTCACATCACTGAGGGCGGTCTGCCGATTCCCGAGGACAAGCTCGGCGCGCCCAAAATCACGTTTGCCAAAATGCTCGCGCTGGCGCTGACTCCGCCCGCGGAGCTGCTCCGGCTGCCGTTCACCGCCACCCAGCCGGAGCCCGCGGAATGTTTTGTCTCGCTCCTGATTCGTCCGCTGGTGTGCCCCGAAATTCCCGGCTTCACGCCGCCCAGGACGATGGAAGTGCGCTTCTTCGTCCCCGGGAACCTGGTAAGCAATCTGGACTTTGTCGAAGCCATCTTTGAAAACGGCGGGGAGCCGCTGCTGCCGAAAAACGACGCGGGGCTCGACAGCGAACACTGGACCGGCCATACCGGCTGCGTGATCCTCGCGCCGCACCTGACCAAGGTGACCAAGAAAGCCGCCGGCCTGCCGCATTTTGACCAGGCCAGCGGGCGGCAGCGCCGGGACGGCATGTGCTGGAAGAAGGACGACGAGCTTTACAACGGTGGCAACGCGTTCAAGCTCACGGCGCGCGACCAAACCGGCGTGATTGTGACGATCATTGCTGACAATTATTTCGGCTATTGCAAAAAGGAGGTGAAGACGCAGTTGAGTTTTGCGGCCAACCTTTTTGGCCTGGCGGAGGAGGAACACGCCGGCGGCGCCCTCGTCTTCCCCAGCTACGACCTGGGCGAGGAATTCGACGGCGACATCCTCGCGCGCCGTTCCAACCATTCATTTGCGGAAATAAGCGCGCTCTTTGCCGGGATCATGGACATCCAGCCGGAGGGCTATGCCGTGGACAAAAAGTTCCCGCAAATCGTCTATGTTCCCGCCTCGGCGAAGTTCGACCTGCAGGCCCAGTCCATTCGCTGGACGAACTCCGCGGGCGACCATGGCATCCGGCTCTCGCCCGAAAAGACCTACGTCCGGCCCTCCGGCTACAAGGTGAAAATGGATAAGCCGCCCGGTCTGGGGCGGCAATGGCGCCTGGTGGGCACGGTGGCCGAAGGGACCTTCTGCCACAAACCCTGCACGGTCTCCGGCGGCGGCAAGTCCGAGATTTCCAAGCCCATCACCGACGCCATTCTCACCGGGCCGGTGTTTGTCGCGGACTTGAAAAAGGACTTTGACCGCGTGGCGGAACTGATCGACCGGGACTACTCGGGACGCTTTGCGGAGAAGTCGCGGAAGGATTTCCGCAAAATCCTCTCGCCGGAGCGCTCGCTGGGCTCGGTCATCAAGCTGCTCACGCCGGACGAGCACGATTACACCCCCGAATACAACACCTGGCTGGCCAGCGTGCCGCAACACGTCAAGGAACTCGTGTTCGTGCTGAAGCGCTATCACAAACCCGAATGGGAGGGGGACTGGCGCGATCATTTCAGCGTGGACATCATCAACGGCACGCCGGGCAACGAACTGAAGTGCGACAACCGCAAGCTGGTCACCACCTATCTGCGCGTGGGCTTCGACGCCGACGGGTCCTGGCGCACCTTCGGCCTGCGCAAGGATTTTCATCCGGCGGTGAAAGTGCAGATGGAAGATGACATCACAGCCTCGGCCGTGGTGCCCGCCGCCATCGTCAAGAATCTTCCGGAGGGCACGGACCCGAATCTGTCCGTCAAGTTCGCGCAAAACTGCGAACAGCGCCTCTTCCAGCGCCCGGATGATGCCATTCACCGAGGCTACGACCAGGCAGCGGAAAACGATTTCGTGCAGCCGGATAATTTCTTCTCCAATTATCAGCCGCTAACGCCGGCCGATGCCAGGGCCATGGTGGAAGACGCCATGCATTTCTGCCAGTTCACCGAACCGATGCAGGACTTTGTGGGTGAAGTGGCGGAAACCGGCGCGCCGCCTTTCTTCGTTTGCAGCGCCAACCCGCGGATCGTGGACGGCAAGCCCACCAAGAATCCGCGTTATCTCCAGAAACGCCCCGATCTCGTCCGGGCCTCGGAGACCTATCTGGGGGAATTGTCGGCCCGCTTGCGCCGGCGCGTGCCGCCGGGCCAGCCGCTGCCCACCCCGGTCACCGCCGTCCTGCCCGGGCGCCGAAACAACCCGCCGGAAGCGGGCATCCGCTCGCTGGCCTGCTACAACCCCATCCATTACATGGAGCTGCCTGAGCTCTTCATGGAGGTCATCTGCAGCATGACCGGCAAATCGCCGTCCACCACCGGTGCGGGTTCCGAGGGCGCCTTGACCAAGGGGCCATTTAATGCCTTGCCGCCGATCATCGACCTGAACAATGCGCTGGTGTCGTTCGTGCTGACCGGCCGGCCGGCATTTGTGACGGCGGCCGGCTATGTCGGCCCGCATCTGCGTGTGGACCACGACGTGAGCCTGATTGTTCCGGAAATTTGGTGCCGCATGACGCCGCAGGAACAGGATCCACAGTTTCTCATTGAAAAGCGCTTTCTGGAGAAGTGCGTGGATTTCGAACATGCCGGCAAGAAAGTGCTCGCCAGCCGGCTGGGCTGGCGCATCAACGCACGATTCGTCCACGCGTTTTTTGGCCGGGTCTTCAATCATCCCCACGCGGTCTTTACCGAGGCGATGCTCAAGCCGGAACTGCAGGACCTGGACATCTTTGCCGACGGCCTGGACAATGTGGTCGCCACGCAAAAGCGCGTGGCCAAAATGTATTTCGACGACGGCAGCATCGCCCAGGCGTGCCCGCCGCTGAAGGCGGTGCTGCACATCATGCTGAACGACCAGTTCGAAGGCCGGGGTCTGGGGGATCCGGAAATACGCAGCCTGTTTACGCGCGAGAACCTGCTCGCCAGCGAATGGTACGCCGCCCGCCTGGCCGCCAAACAGGCGATCGATCGCGCCCTCTGGAAACGCCACGTCGCCTACCTGAACGCCTTTTTGCGCCGGCCCAGCCACGTGGACGTGGCGGAGAAAATGGACATCGCCGACCGGCTCACGCGCGCCCGCAAAACACTTGAGGAGGCGGAATCTCCGGAATATTTGAAAAAGCTCGCCGGCACGCTCGGGGCCGAGCCCATTGAGTATTACGCCACGCCCTGACCCGGGCATTGCAAATTCGGAGTGCGGCGTGCGGAATGGTTTCGGGCGGGACGGCCGAAACGTGGGGCGACCCTTCCGCCTGCTCCAGATCGGAGGATCGTGAGCTTGTCGCACGAGCGAAATTCGGCGGGAGGCCGGATCTAACCGGCTGGAGGCCGGTTCCACCCCAAAGCGCAATTTCGAGAACATGACCGTTTGGTATCACGCGTCAGCGGCTGGGACGGCTGCGGCCCGGGGGCGCCACAAAAAATAGACGGGCACACCGGCCAGCACGATGAGCAATCCGGGCCAGGTGGTTTGCGTCTTGTAAAGGAGCAAGACCACGGCAATCGCCAGGGCCATGACCAGGTAGGCCGCCGGCACCAGCGGATATCCCCAGGCGCGGTAGGGACGCGGCGCATCCGGCCGGGTGCGCCGGAGCACAAACACGCCGGTGACCGTGAGAATATAAAAGATCAGCACGGCAAAGATGACATAGTCGAGGAGGTTGCTGTAGAGATTCCCATATTCCTCCGCGCCAGAGATGGCGTTACGCAGGCGCGTGCGGGGCAGGACGAGCAGACAGGCCCAGATGCATTGGAGCCACAAGCCCACCGCGGGCACATGCGCGGCGTTGAGCCGGCCGGTGGATCGAAAAAACAAGCGGTCCCGGGCCATCGCGTAATAAACGCGAGCGCCGGCCAGGATGATTCCGTTGTTGCAGCCAAAGGTGGAGATGACGATGGCAGCGGCCATGATAACGGCGCCGCCGCCGCCAAAGACCGTGCCGATGGCCGCGGTGGCCACCCGGTCGTCCGGCGCGTGCTGGATGGCCGCCACCGGCAGCATGCAGAGGTAGGCCACGTTCACGAGCAGATAGAGCGTAATCACCAGCGCCGAGCCCAGCACCAGCGCCAGCGGGATGTTGCGCCTCGGGTTTTTCACCTCGCCGGCGATGAAGGTGATATTGTTCCATGCGTCGGCGGAAAACAGCGAGCCAACCTGCGCCGCGCAGATGGCCACGAACATGCCTGCGACGCCCAAGGAGCTGGCCGCGGGAACCCAGGCCAGATCGGACCGGATCGGCTCGACACCCTGCGGCGTCCAAAAATCCCCGAAGCTGGCGTGCCAGCCAACACGGTTGCGGGCGAACCCCAGCCCCAGCCCGATCAAGGCGGCCAGTGACAGCACCTTGGCCGAGGTAAATGTGTTCTGAATTATTGTGCCGACTTTTACGCCCCGGCTGTTAACGGCCGTCAGCAGAACGATCACGAGAATGCCGGCCAGTTGCTGGGTCGAAAGACTGACGGCATAATGCGCGGAGACATCAACCGGCGGAATGAGCCAGCGGGTGGAGGAAATCGCCGGCAAGAGCACGCCCAGGAAACGGGCCAAGCCCACGGCGACGGCGGCGATGGTCCCGGTTTGAATGACCAGGAAGAGAGTCCAGCCATAGAGGAAGCCCCAGAGGGGACTGTAGGCCTGGCGCAAGTAAATGTACTGCCCGCCGGCCTGGGGCATCATCGCGGCCAGTTCGCCGTAGCTGAGCGCGGCGGCCACCGTGAGCGCGCCGGTAACCAGCCAGACCACGAGCAGCCAGCCGCCGGACCCCACCTGCCGGGCAATGTCCGCCGAAACGATGAAGATGCCCGAACCGATCATCGATCCAGCCACGATCATGGTTGAATCCAAGAGACCGAGTGCTTGCACGAACTGGCGCCCGGCCGGCGCCGCCGCTTTCGGGTCCTCCGTCATTTCCGGCACAGGTTACTTCGGGCGCGGCGGGGGAGGCAACAGGCGAATGACGAATGACAAATGACGATCCGATTCCCTGAAATCAGAAGGAAGTCCGAAGCCCGAACATCTGAACGGCAACCACGTGGTTCGCGGCTTAAGAATTCAGTCTGCCAGGATTTGGGGTCATTTTAGCCGTTGCGAAATGCAATAATGAGCGATAGCCTAAGGGCGGCTCGGTGGTGAGCGAGGCATATTCACCGTAGGACTCAACTTTCCTACATATGCCCCGTTTTTACCGCCGAGCCAACTTGCTTTGGCGCCAAGTTGTTGGCCGCCCGGCGGAAATAATTCAGTCGAATCAAAGGAACAGCCTGGCTCGCACGGTAAGAGCCTGACTGAAAATTTTCTTAAAATGCCCCGATTTTATAGGGCGACCTGTTTTCCCCGGGGAATCTGAATCCTTAGCCGGCGTTGTGCTTTGACCAGGAAAACCGCCATGAGCACGCCGAAACACAACGGCACGGGGCTGCCCTTGCCAAACGACGTCAGGGGCGACACCAACACCCAAAAGGAAATAATCCCGCTGGCCGCCGCAAATTTTGACAGCGACTTCTGTCCGGGATGAAATATCCCTCTTCGCCTCAGCCAATCCAGGAAAGCCAGATAAACCCCCAGCATCACCGTCACCTTGGCTGCGGCCGGAATTGCCAGCGTCGGGGCGGCAAAATTGACCGCCATCGTTACCGCCATGCCACCCAGCGCGCCCGCATAGAGCCAAGCGGCCGGGAGTGCGGACGATTTGCTGGCCGTCACCAGTCGGGGCGCCGGCAGGGTTCTGGCAACCCATAAACAAGCTCCGATGAACGCAGCCTGGGCTAGAAACCATATGGCACCCGGCCGGTTCGTTGGCGCCACCAGTCGGCCCACGCCAAACACATTGGCTGCAAATGCCACCAACAGCCACCAGAAGATTCGCGGCTTGACCCAGGGCTCATTGGCACGCTTTTCATAGATTGCTTCCGCCAGCATGATCGGAGTAAAAATGCTCACCAACGAGTGAACCACCAACATGCCTGTCAGCCACACCCAGTTCACGCCCAGCGCGCGGCCGGTTGCGTTCTTCGTCGGATCGAACAGCGTATTCAACATCAACCCTTCTTCAGCGACCATATATGCCGCTGCCATTATGAAAACCGCCAGCCAGCCCCTGCCCCAGCGCACTCTCAGTTCCCGGATCAAGATCGCACCCGCACCATACAAGAACAGGTTCGCCAGGAGGAAAACCGGATTCAAATTCGGGGATGAACCGCTGACGTACTCCGCGGTCAGCGGCGCAAAGAAGAACAAGAACCCAGCGGGCGGCATTCGGCTCACGCCCTCACCCTAACCCAGAGCAGATTGAAAACCCAAGGCGTGTTTTCAAAATCCATGTCTTGGGACGGAGGGTGGCTTTCCGTGAGCCGCAGCGACCTCCGAGGTCCAAGAAACGCCTCCCGTAATTCGCAAACTTCCTGAGCGGCGACGCTGCTGCGGGTCTCAGAACTCTCCGGCTGCATCTTGAAAACAGGCCTCACATCCTCTGGAAATCAATAAAGCCGTTGGCCACTTCCACGGAAGCCAGGCGCACCCGGACGGAGTCGCCCACGTTAAGCCCCTGCGCGCCCCGCACCACCATGCCTTCGGCGGGAAATTTCCGCAGCCGGACGTAGGTGCCCTTGACTGAAGCGCCGGTGATGATGCCGTCGAACACTTCGCCGATGCGCCGTTTGAGGAGGCTGGCGGCGACGACCTTGCGCATCAGGCGCTCCACTTTCCGGGCAGCGTTCTCCCGCTCCGTGCAATGTGCGGCAATGGCGCCCAAATCCGTTTCCGAATATGGCCCCGCGAGGCCCGCGGATGCGGCCTTGAGCAGCCGTTGCGTCACCAGGTCGGCATAACGGCGGTTCGGGGCGGTGGAATGCGTGTAATCATGTTCGCCCAGGCCAAAGTGGCCTTCCTGTTCCGCGCCAGGATGCTCCACAACGTACTCGCCCGGGCCGAGCAGCTTGACCACGGCGAGCGACAGGTCTTGAAAATGTTCGGGGTCGGCGGCCTTGCGCTGGTCCAGGAATGCGGCCAGCGCGCGTGGATCGGGCACGGCAGGCAGCGTGACGCCGTACTTCGCGGCGATGATCTGGATGCCTTCCCAGCGTTTCGGAACTTTCACCACCCGGCGGATCGAGAGCATACCTTTCCCCTTGAGATATTCGGCCATGGCCACATTGGCAGCCACCATGAAATTCTCAATGATCTCATCGGCCACCGTGCGCTGGCTGATGGCCAATTCCGTCACTTCGCCCTTTTGCAGGACCGGTGTGGTCTCGACGGAGCCGAAGGTGAGCGACCCGTGTTGTCTTCGGATGCCCCGCAACTTCCCGGACGCTTCCAGTTGGAGGCGGAGTTGCGCTTCCATGCCCGACGCGGCGGCGACGGCAGCCGGCAGCGGCCCGCGTCCTTCCAGCCAGGCGCCCGTGGAGCTGTAAGCCAGCTTCGCCCGATTGTGCAGCAGGGCCGGGTAAACGTCGTGGCCCGCCACCTCGCCCGAAGCGAGCAGGTGCAGCTCGATAACCATGGCCTGACGGTCCTGCGCGTCCAGCAAGGAGGTGCGGTCCGTGGACAGTTCGGCCGGCAACATCGGGAAAGTCGCCACGCCGGTATAGACCGAAGTCGCCTCCGCCGCCGCGTGAAGATCAGTGGCCGACCCTTGGGGAACCGAGCCATCCACATCGGCAATTCCCACCAGGAGGCGCCAGGTGCCATCCGGGACTTGCGCGACAAATTCCACCTGGTCCAGGTCCCGCGAACTGTCGTTGTCGATGGAGGACCAGGCGAGGGAACGCAAGTCGCGTGCGGCCGGACCGGAATTCATGGCCGGCTTGGGAGCCAGCACTTCGCGAATCAGCCCGGGCGCAAAATCCGGCTGAAATCCCGCCGCCAACATGGCCTGATGCGCCCGGGCGCCAAGATCGAAGGGAAGGGTTGACATCGGGTGATTGTGATGGGGCGTGGAGGCGGCGGCAAGACTGAAGGGGTGGAATGGAGATCCGAAGGGCCAGACATGCGGGAAGTTGGATGGAGGGCTGGTTGGATTCATGGATGGTTGGGCTGAATGCTGGTCGCAACCGGAAGAGGTTGGAGAAACTCAAAGGTCCTACCTGCTCCTACTTGGTACGACTCGGCTGACAAGGTGGCTTGAATAACAGCCTGGAGCGGAGTTGAGCGGCCTTAATTGAGATGCACGATTTTGCCTTGGGGTTCGCTTGGTGATTTTCATCTGATTTCGGCGAGATCAACCTGATGATTTTCAACGGGCGCACATTTTATGTGTAAGCATCCGTATTGATCTGTCAAGTGAGCGCAGAACCATTTGAATGCGCTCGCTTACGCTTTGTTCCGGCCCGACAAGGAATCCGGAATGCGGATTATGGAATAGGGCGAGCCAGTAGCCCGCCGCCGCCGCGCAGTGGCGCGGCACGCTGCCCGGCGCTCCATGGTCGCCTTCGTACGGACAATTTTCGTCCAACACAACGCCAATCTACCACAAACCCGCGAAAAGCAAAGTCTAATTGTGACATAAACAGATTCTTGAGCATAATTCTTAATACGTTTGTAATCAGTATCATGCGATTAAGAATAGCCGGTTAAGCTAAGAAAACAATAAATAGTCTAAGAATGACGGGCGGAAGCGCCGCTGTGGTGCACGATGATCCAACCTCGAAGGAGGGCTGAGGGCCCAGGGCAGAAATCGGAAATCCGAAGGGCAAGAGATCGAAGAACGGTTGACTGGAGACCAGATTCAGCGGAAAGGCGCGGCGAGGTCGAAGTTGCAGATGAGCTGCAGGCCGGTCAGGAGCAGGATCACGTAAATCACCCGCAGAAAGGAATCTTCGGAAAAACGGCGGTTCAGCCAAACGCCCAACCAGACGCCGAGCGGCACCAAGGGAAAGAACTTGGCGCTGGTCAGCAGCGTGGCCGGGGTGATCAACGACTGCGGCGCAAACACCGGCAGGTTCACCAGCGAACGGTCCACGCAGAAAAACGGCAGCTTGATCCAGTTCACGCAGGTGAAGAGCAGGACGCTAGTGCCCACGAAGATTTCCTTGGGCAGGCGCTGCGGTAGCAGGAACATCGCCGCCAGCGGCCCCGCGCCGTGGGCGAAGGTCGAGGTGATGCCCATGCCGATCCCACAGGGCAACCCGACGCGGTGATTCGGAGTGAAGACACTGCCCGCCCGGAAGAGCCGGTCCTTGGCGAATTGGAACAACGCGAAGAGCACGGCGATGACGCCGATGGCCAGGTTGAGCTGGCGCGGCGAAAAATGGCCGATGAGCTGCACGCCGATGACCACGCCCACCAGCACGCCGGGAAGCAGAAATTTCAAATTTTCCGCGCGCCAGTGGCGCCAGTAGAAACATAGGGAGAAGGCGTCGCCGGCGCACAGCAGCGGCAGCAGGATGCCGATGGCCGTTTTTGGTCCAAAGGCAAGCACGCACAAGGGCGTGACCAGCATGCCGAGTCCGCCGCCAAAGCCAGCCTTGGCGACGCCGATAAACAGCACCGCAAAACCCGCGACCAAGAGCGAAGGCAGGTCCATGTCGGGAAAGCGTATAGGTCCGGCCTGAGAACTTAAAGAAGGCCTTTGTCAATTTTCAGCCTGGGCATCCAGCTTGGGCAGGGGAAGGCTTCCGCCGCCGTGCGCTGCGCCGGGCGGCAAAGTGGTCGCAGCACGACCACGGCCACCACGGAAAGTCTCGCGATGCCTCCGGAAATCGATGCGCCGGACAAGAGGGTTGCCACGCAGGCGGATTCCTGCCATTAATGGTTTCATCACACAGTTTCGAGATCGGGCTGATTTGGAAGCTGGCAGGACAAAACCCCGAGAACGGTTATGAAGAAAACGCTTCTTTCGCTGGCGGCATCGGTCGCCGGCGCAATTTCATTGCTGGCACAACCCACCATTACGCAGGCGCCGACTAATCAGGTGCTGGCCACAGGCGAAACGCTGGTACTTAACGTAATTGCAATCGGCACTCCGCCGCTGGCGTATCAGTGGCTCAAGGATGGCCGGCTGATGGTGGGCGCCACGAACAACACGCTCACGGTGGCCAACGCCGGCGTGACGAATTCAGGGGCCTACAGCGTGTGGGCAACCAATGCGGATGGGATGACCATCAGCCTGCCGGCCTTGGTGGCGATCGGCAGTCCTGCCCTGCTGGCTTGGGGAGATGACGCATCGGGCGAGCTGGGCAACGGGACCAACCGCAACCTCAACCAGCCGATCATAGTGGCAGCCAATGTGGTGACGGGGGCGGCGGGGACGAATTTTTCGCTGTTTGTGACGGCGGACGAAACGCTGTGGGCGATGGGGGACAATTCCCATGGCCAGATGGGCAATGGGACGACCAACGGCGCCGATCTGCCGGCGAGCGTGGCCAGCAACGTGGTGGCGGTGGCGGCGGGAGCGTATCATTCGCTGCTTGTGACAGCCGACGGGACACTGTGGGCCCTGGGGGATAACGCCCACGGACAGTTGGGCGACGGGTCAACCAACGACGCCGCTCTGCCCGTGAGCGTGGCCAGCAACGTGGTGGCGGTGGCGGCGGGAGCGTATCATTCGCTGTTTGTGACAGCCGACGGGACACTGTGGTCCATGGGGGATAACGCCCACGGCCAGTTGGGCGACGGGTCAACCAACGACGCCGCTCTGCCTGTGAGCGTGGCCAGCAATGTGGTGGCGGTGGCGGCGGGAGCGAATCATTCGCTGTTCGTGACGGCCGACGGCACACTCTGGTCCATGGGATATGACGCATACGGACAATTAGGCGATGGGTTCACCACCGACACGAATCTGCCGGTGAGCGTGACCAATGGCGTGGCGGCGGTGGCGGCGGGGCAGGATCATTCGCTGTTTGTGAAAACCGACGGGACGCTGTGGGCGATGGGGCGGGGCAACTATGGGCAGTTGGGCAATGGTGCGAATGGCTTCACGAGATCCATGCCGGCCAACGTGGCCAGCAACGTGGTGGCGGTGGCGGCGGGGGCGGATCAATCGCTGTTTGTGACGGCCGACGGGACACCTTGGGCAATGGGCTATAACAATGACGGGCAGCTGGGAATTGGCACAACGACGGCCACCACCAATGTGCCGGTCAAATTGTGGCACCTCTCCGCGGCCAACCTATTGCCAGCGGATCAGGCGTTTCACACGCTGGCGACGGGCCTGCTCCAGGTTCCGGCGACCGTGGTGTTGAGCAACTTGAAGCAGCCTTACACCGGCAGCGCCATCAGCGTGACGGCCAACACCGTCCCCGCCGGCGCGGCCCTGGACCTGACGTACAACGGCTCGGCAATCGCGCCGACGAATCCTGGAATTTACATTGTCAGCGCCACCATTAACGATCCCCGCTATTACGGCAGCAACGCCGGCACGCTGGTGATCGGCGTGCCCCCGGCCATCACAGCGGATTTGGGCGCCGAGTCAACGGCCATCGGCGGGACAGCCGCCTTTACGGTGGGCGTGTCCGGCACGGGACCGTTCAGCTACCAATGGCAGTTCAACGGGATCAATCTGCCAAACAATATCATTACCACCGCGGCCGGCAACGGCACGCAAAGCCATACGGGCGACGGCCACGCGGCCACGAACTCGGGCCTGAATTACCCGGCGAACGTGGCTTTTGATGCCGCCGGGAACTGGTATATTTCCGACCTGTTCAATCATTGCATCCGCAAGGTGGATACGAATGGCATCATCACCACCGTTGCGGGCAATGGAGCCTCCGCTTACCAGGGAGATGGCGGTCCGGCCACCAACGCCAGCCTGGACCGGCCCCAGGGAGTGGCCATTGACCCGGTGGGGAATATTTATATTGCCGATACTGCAAACAACCGCATCCGCAAGGTGGATACCAGCGGCATCATCACCACTGTCGTTGGCAAGGGGCTGGTCGGGCCCTTAGGGGATGGAGGCGCCGCCACCAATGCGGGTCTTAACCAGCCCTGGTTTGTGACTTTCGACGGCCTGGGCAACTACTTTATTGCTGATTATGGCGATAACCGCATCCGCAAGGTGAATTCCAGCGGCATCATCAGCACCGTGGCGGGGACCAATGGAGCGGCGTACAACGGCGATGGCAAACCTGCCACCAGCGCCACCTTATTTGGGCCGGCTTGCGTGGCCGTGGATGCGGCGGGAAACCTGTTTATCGCGGACTGGTATAACAATCGCGTCCGCAAGGTGGACACCAACGGCATCATCTCCACGGTCGCCGGCACCAACGCCCCGGGTTTTTCGGGCGACGGCGGACCGGCCGCCAAAGCCCAATTGTGGTATCCGCAAGGGGTGGGCTTTGATGCCCAAGGGAACCTGCACATTGCGGACAACAACAACGACCGCGTGCGCCAGGTGGATGCCAGCGGGATCATCACCACGGTGGCGGGCAACGGATTCGGAGCGAGCGGCGGGGTTGGGGGCGGCTATGGGGGAGACGGCGGCCCGGCTCTCAAGGCCAGTCTGTTTCGGCCCAACAACGTGACGTTTGATGCCGTGGGGAACCTGTATATTGCCGACATCTTCAACAGCCGGGTTCGCGAAGTGCATTATGCGGGTTTTCCGACGCTCACGCTGACCAATGTGGGCCTGACGAACGCCGGCTATTATTCGGTGACCGTCAGCAGTCCGTACGGAAGCGCGACCAGCAGCGTGGCAACGCTGGCCGCATTTTTGCCGCCGCAGCGGTTTACCGCCAGCAGCAGCCCCGGCGCCAGCGGACAAGAGTTGATCTTGCAACTGACCGGCACGCCGAATTACCCGTACCTCCTGCAGGCGGCCACCAACCTGACACCCCCGATCAACTGGCAATCCGTTTTCACGAACTCCGCCGATATGAATGGCGCCTGGAGCGTGGCCATCACCAATCTGACGGATGCGCCTTGGCGGTTTTATCGTGCTTTGGGGCAATAGGGGAAGGCACTGGTCACTCGTGGTAATTGTCCCGGCCCATGAGGATTTTGCGCAACTGGGCTTCCGTGACGCGTGGCCATTTTAGTTTGCGCAGCCAGAGATTGGTTTTGCCCACGTCGAAGGCTTCGGCGTCGAAGGCGCGGCCAAGCCATTCCTTCATGCTCCGGTGTTCCGGGTGCTTTGGTTGCTTGAGAATTTTAAGCAGGTTGTCGTAGCCCCACACGCCGCCGCAATCCTCCGGCGGACAGGCGCGAGCCCCGTCAAGGCAGAGTGCCATCGTATTGGCAGCCGCGTCTGGCGGCAGGAACTTTTCCACCCTGATTTCGTGTTCCCAGGAATCGCCGAAGTCGTATTCGTAGCCGAAGGCATCTTTCTCGTGCGGAGCGATTTGCCGCAGGGTGAACTTCCGCTCTTCGAGGATTTCCGGGTCGCCCGCAAACTCTGCAAAGTGGTGGCGCGTGTCGGAGTAGCGGTCCTCCCCCACCTTGAACTGGTGCAGGTGGCTGTTGGTCCAGCCGAATGCGACCTGAAGGACGGCATGCAACCAGTCGAGCGTGGCGTCGCCTTGCACTTGCAACCGCCGCCATACGGGCGGCTTGCTGCCAAGCAGGACGACCTTCAAGAGGTAAACCGGGACGTTGCCTTTCACGGCGGTGGTTTCAATGACAGAAGTCATGCGTTGAATTATAATTGAGTTAGACCGGGACGTTCTGCCTGGCGGCGCGCAGGAAGATGAGGCCGGAAGTGGCGTGGAACTGGTCGGCGGCATCGGAGAGGCGTTTTCCAGGCGCCGCATGGTCAGCATTTTTTTCCGATGGGGCGATCCAGTTCATACGGCTCGCCGCGAGGTTATTTCAAATTGTTTCAGGCGGAAAGGGAAAACCCGCAAGCGCGTCGCGCAATGGGCCAGCCTTTCGCAGCACGGAAACCGTGGCCGAGCGGACCCGTCCTCCGTCGCTGAAGCTTTGGAGGACACCATTCTTCGTTCTCCGAACGAAGACTGGTGGAATTCATCTGGCGAGAAAAATAACTTTTCGTGATCGTGCGCCGTGCGTCAGGAAATCACGGGCAATAAAGATGCGCGTGCGGATTTGGCCATTTCGTTACTCGATGTCCGTTTCGCACCCTTACGCACAAGATTACCGATGGCGTGTCCCGTCCTGTCCCGTCTGCGGAAGAGGGGCGGGGGGGGTGCCTCACCCGGCCGGTGTGAATTGACCCAACTGATTGGGGCGCGGAAAATTATTACACAAAAGAGATTTTTATTACATCGGAGTGTCCATTTCAGCCCCCGCGACAATTATTCGCCATCCAGTTTGTAGTATTGTCGGACTTCTGCCTCTAATTTGTCCAGAAGATGTTGATCTTCCGGCAAATTCCTGTCATTTAATTCTGCGGACTTCTTAAGCTCCTCTACTTTTTGAAATTCCTGCAATAACATTTCATCCCGATCTAAAATTTTGGTCATGTTTAGAATATCATCATAACCTTGAAAAATTCGCGTCCGTTCATCTTGTTCCTCCTTAAGCCCTGAAACAATGGCATCCCATCGAAAATTAGGCAATACGCTTGCCAAAGCAAATGCGCAGCCGCCAGCCAGAAACGCCCCGACGACCCTGAAATGATCGCTTCCGGCCATTGAAGCGCCGACGACGGCGATCAATCCGAGCAAAGTTCTAATCCAATAATCAATTCGCTTATATTTTCTGGCCCTTTGCGTGTAATAACGGTGGTGCCAATCTGCATAGCAAAGTAATTCTTTTAGCTTGGCAATAAACTCGTCGTGGTTCATGTTTTAAATCATATGAATCCCCCCAAGAATACGCCAGTAAACAAGCCAAGCACAGCATCAGTGAACCGCACTCAGCATACTCCAGCGAAGCCTTTTGTTCCAGCCGCGCCAGCCCCAGCGATTAAAACGCCACTGGTCGGCATAAACCCAACGGTGATCGGTGAAATACACGGCAGCCACCATACCCCAAAACAGCAGTTCACGCCAAGCACACCGTCAAAGCCATCGTCACCAACGCCAACACCGCCAAAAAAGCCCTAATTGACATCTGCGTGGTTTGCGCCCGCGAATGGTGTTCGTTTTTCTCACCAGAGATTGTATTCGCGTCCCGCCCCGGCCAGCAACGTAGCGCCGACGCAGTCCCGGCAGCCTGTGACAGTTGACGGAGGCAAAGGCCGCCATGCACAGAACTCCAGCGCTGGGCTGAGCGCCGATGAGCGTGAGAGGGCAAGGGGGCGTCGCTATGGGGCCGTTGTCCGGCGCGACTGATTGGCATTCGGAAATTTGAAATGCAAAAGCGCATGGACACCATAAAGTGCCGATGGAAAAAATGACGAAGTGTTGGACCGCATTTCGTCCAACCTTTACCATATCCTCAAGGTATGTGCACCAGCTACGCCCTGCGCGAAAGAGACGAACGGATCGTCACCCGGGAATTTGGCTGCCTTGTTCTGCATTTTGAGGAAAGGCCGAAAATTGCGCCGCCGCAACGTGCGCCGGTAGTGCTGGTGAACGACGGGCATCTCGTCTGTATGGAAATGGGATGGGGCGTGAAGCAGCATTGGAGTGAGCGACTTATTGTCAATGCCCAATGGGAAACCCTCAGTTTAAGGCCCACTTTCATTCGGGCTTTTCGCACGCACCGAT
>JBEKZM010000055.1:0-38982 GCA_049509875.1 Verrucomicrobiota bacterium
CTGCAGCCGGATTAACCAGGCGGCAATCTTTCCAATCCCGAAGGGATTGTGTCAGCCAGCCCAGGGTTGCGTGGAACGAGCTACGCTGGGGCAACGGGGAACCAGCCGAGCCAACCCAAATGGGGTTGTGACAAATTTCGGCCGCGCTGGTTGAAGCAGCCGCAACCGCGTTGCGGTTGCTCATCTGGATGCGATGATGACCCAGCGTAGCTCGTTCCTCGCAACCCTGGGCTGGGAGGCGGAATCCCGGTGGGATTCTCCCGTAGGCGCTATCCGGAGGATTCGTCATTCTACATTCTTCATTTTGCATTGGAATCACGGCACTGGCAGCTCATCAAATATCTTCTGGACGACGATTTCGCTCGTCTTTTCCTCGGCCTCGGCTTCGTAGGTGACGGCCACGCGGTGCCGGAGCACGTCCATGCCGATGCTTTTTACGTCCTGCGGCGTCACGTACCCGCGGCCCTTGAGGAACGCGTAGGCCTTGGCGGCGAGCGTCAAGGAGATGGTCGCGCGCGGCGAGGCGCCGAGCTGGATGAAGTCCTTCACCGCAATATGGTAATGGTCCGGATCGCGCGTGGCACAGACCAGGTCCACAATGTAATCCTTCACCTTGTCGTCCACATAGATGTCGTTGATGACTTCGCGGGCCTTGAGAATGTCCTGGGGATCGACCACGGCGCTGGCAGTCGGCGTGCCCGAGGTCTTGGCCATCACTTCGAGAATCTGCCGCTCCTCATCGCGCGTCGGATAGCCAATCTTCAATTTCAACATGAAGCGGTCCACCTGGGCTTCGGGCAGCGGATACGTGCCCTCCTGCTCGATGGGATTCTGCGTGGCGAGCACGAGGAACGGCTCCTCGAGCTTGAAAGTCTGGTCGCCGATGGTGACCTGGCGCTCCTGCATGGCCTCCAGCAACGCGCTCTGCACCTTGGCCGGCGCGCGGTTGATTTCGTCGGCCAGGATCAGGTTGGCAAAGACCGGCCCCTTGCGCGTGGTGAAGCCGCCCGATTGCGCATTGTAAATCTGGGTGCCGACGACGTCGGCCGGCAGCATGTCGGGCGTGAATTGCAGGCGGGAGAACTTCACGCGCATGGTGTTGGCCAGCGATTTTACGGCCAGGGTCTTGGCCAGGCCGGGCACGCCTTCGAGGAGGACATGGCCGTTGGCCAGCAGGCCGATGACCAGCCGTTCGGTCAGGTAATTTTGACCGATGATGACCTTGCCCAGCTCGTTGAACAGCGGTTGCATAAAGGCGCCCGCCTGCTTGACGGCTTCGTTGATGGCATTAATTCCTGTACTCATGTTTTCGGTATCATTTTTCTGCTGCGGACGACATTCTGACAAAAACAAACTAATCGTGTTCAAGGAAAATTACGCGGCGCGACGATTTCCCCATCCGCCGGCTGCCCGCCTGCGCCACGAGAACCTTACGCTCCGGGCAGCACCTGCACCTGTTTCGTGCTGAACCAGCCGACTTTGCCCGCCCCGTCGGCCACCTGCGCCCAATCGGCGTGACGATCCACAACGCGCATCTCCGCGCCGTCGTGCGCGGTGAAGGCGACCTGGGCGTCGTCCAGGGGGCCGGTGCGCGCGGTCGCCTCGCCGGTGGTCACCACGGCCACGGCCGAATTAAAATGATCGGCGGCCTGCATGCCGAGCACCAGGCCGGCAAAGAGGGTCAGCCCGAAGGCGAGCCGCGTCACGCCGCGCAACCGCGGCGCGAGCGCGGGCTGGACCTGCCGCGCGGCCAGCAGGGCAAAGAACAGCCAGAAGAACAGGGCGGTCGCGACCGCACCTTCATTGAACGTCAGCGAACCGAGCCAGCCCTGCCAGCGGCTTTCGTGCAGGGTGGCGCCCTGGACCTGCGTGCGCACAAACGCGAGATTGGCGCGCAATTCCGCATCGCGGGGCGTCAGCATTTCGGCCTGCCGGTAGGCCGCGATGGCCTTGCCGAGGTGGCCGGCCTTGAATTCCGCATTGCCGCAGTTGAACAGCAAGGAAGCGGATTGGCCGTCCTGTTGGAGCATGTTTTCGTAGGCGGCCGCGGCTTCGGAAAACCGGCCCCGGGCATAAAGATCACTGGCGGCCGAAAAGTCGGCGGCAACGTCCGCGGCCAGATCCTTCCCGGCGCCAAGCAGGACCAACAAAATCAACCCAGCCCAGCGCGGGAAACGGGGCAAAAATCGGCACTCGGCGCCCGGCACTCGGCAATTTTCTTTCATTCCTTCAACTCCTGCAATTCGTGGATGAGTTTTTCAAATTGGGCCGCGACTGAGTTCAGTTCGCTGGTGCCGCGAACGGGCGCATACCGCGCCTGATTGCAAAGCTGGAACTGCTCGCGCAGCGCCTCGCGCGTCGCGGGCGGCGCGCCGCGCAGGAGCGCCTGCTCCTCCACCACGTTTTCGGTGATGGCCGAGGCGGGGCAATCCAGCCGTTCGCCCAGTTGCTCCTGCAACAATCGAAACAGGGTGGCGAAGAACTCGTCGGGCTGGTTGGCGGCGGCGTATTTCGTCAAATCATGCAGGCCGCTGGCGACGAGCTGGGCCACGGCGCGGCGCCGGCGCAGGCGCGGATTATTCGCGAGCTGGTCCGTCCGCCGGCGCCAAATCAGGGCGGCCAGGAAGGCCAGCACGGGAAGCGTTTGCGTGGCCAGAAAAGCCGGCCGGGTCAACAGCGGTGTCCGCCCGCGTGAAAGCGACCCGAGTTTTGCCTTGATGGGGCCGATATCCACGGGCGCCTGATTTTCCGGGGCGATGTTTCGGCTGACCGCCAGGGTGGGCACCGGGGTCGCTCCGGCCGGCTTGACCACCAGCGGCACGGCCGCCTGCGTCAGCGTGTGATACCGGCCGTCATCCGGATTGAAGAACGAGAACGTCAAAGGCGGCAGCTCATGCACGTCGGCATTCTCGGGCGAGACAATCTGCTCATAAGTCTTGGTGCCCTGGAAGCCAAATTGATCGCTGGTTTCCAGCTTCGTGGTGGGCGGATAAGTCTTGAAATCGCGCCAGGCATTCTGCGCGGGCAGCGAGAGCGTGTCGAATGCGCCGCGCCCGGAAATCTGAACGCGCACGGTGATGGGGTCGCCGACGGTGACCGTCGTGGGGCCGGCGGTGGCGGACATCGTAAATTCGCCGACAGCGCCGGTGAAGTCGGCGGGCTTGTTTTGTTCCGGCAACGGCAAGGCATCCACGTTGACGGACTCCGTGGCGACGGCCACCTGTTTCTGTTCGCCCTGATTGAAAAAACGGCCAAAAAAGGGATCGCCACGTTCGTTCTGCGCAGCCACGACTATGGAAACCGTGGCCGCCACGGGTCCGAGAGTGAGGTTGCCTGCCCGAACTGCGGTCAGCGGGAGGGTCAGCGGGAAGACGGTATAGGTCCGGCTGCCGACCTGCGCGCGGCGGCGCATGCCCTGCTGGATAAGCATTTTCCCGGCGCTAAAACCGTCCGTCGGCAGGCTGTTGGGCTGGAAACCGCGCAAGTCTTGAACATCATCGCGCAAATACAATTCCAGTTGCGCCACCATGGGTTCGCCGACATACACTTTGCTTTTGGGAACCAGCAGTTTGAGAAAGGCGGGTTCCTTTCCCGCAATGACGTCGGCAACAGCGGGCGCAAGGGTCTTGCCCACCGTCAGTTTGAGCGGTTGGGAGGAAAACTTCTGTCCGTTGATCTCAGCGGTAATGGAGGGGATGACATATTCGCCAATCTGACTGGCCGTCACCGAGAGCGAGTAAGTGGTTACCGACGTGCTGTGGCCGCTGAAATCAGACGACACCTGGGTGGTATTGCCAACCTGGTTGATTTGCAACCCGGGAACTTGCGGCATTCTGACATCGCTTGGCTGGCCGCCTTCAAAAGCCAGTGACAGCGTGGCTTCCTCGCCCAGGGCTATTGCGTCGCGGTCCAAGGATGCCGAAAAAGAGGCCGCGAAAGCCGCGCCGTGAACCAGCGCAACAGTGAGCAGCACGAGCCAAATTTTCGGTATGAACCGCATGTTTTCAATTCGTCTGTCTCTGACAAACGAAAGTCTTAAATGTTCACGAATTTTTGGCGGTGCGAAAGCGCAAAATGCAGGAATTTACTGGAAAACAAAGGGGCAAAGCAGCATACAGGACCACCCTGGTCTCAGCCATCGGCGAAAGCAGAAGACCGCGGCCCCAAGCTTATTCCTCGAAGCACGGGCGGGATTCATTGCAGGAGTTCTTGTGAACGGGGCGGTCATCCACCCCGACGACCGTCTGCGTGCGGTTGCACCAAAAATGGCAGGGAGTGATCTCTTCGCCATGTTTGTCCGCCAAAGCTTCCGCGGCCGTGGCGCCGGTGTACATTTTTTTCGTGCGAAGATGCTTGCAGAAGGAGGGGGTCATGCGACTCCTTTCAATTTGAGCAGCGTGCGGCGAATGAGAGCGTGCGCCATCGGCACCTTGTACGCGTTGTGTTCGAGCGGCTTGGCGTCCGCCAGGATCAGGTCCGCCGCCTGACTGGCGAGGGCGTCATCCAATGATTTGCCGTCGAGAAACCGGTTGGCGGCCTCGACTTGGTGTGGCACCGGGGAAATGCTGCCCAAGGCCACGCGCGGGGATTTCAACTTGCCGCCCTGCACTTCGGCCGCCGCCGCGCAGCTCACCAGCGCCCAATCAAACGTGTGTTTGTCACTGGCCTGGAGGTAGGCGCTCTGTCGGCGCACGGTCGGTAACTCCACCCGCAAAATCAAGTCCCCTGGGTTCAATGAATTATGTGCGAGCGGATTCTCCCACGCACGCTGGTAGAGATCGGCCATGCTCATGCGTGTTTCCCTGCCATCCCTAGACACAATCGCCGTGGCATCCAGCGCGGCAAGAGCAGTGGCCAGACTGGAAACAACCGGGCTGATGCAGGAATTGCCGGTAAACAGGCAGTGGTAGCGGTTCTCGCCGTTGCGGGCGTAGCAAATATCGCCGTTTTTCTTGAGACATACGGTATCGCGATGGCGATAGTACCAGCAGCGGGAATGTTGCGCGAGGTTGCCGCCCACGGTCGCGACGTTGCGGATTTGCTGCGAGGCGACTTCCGACGACGCCTCGTGCAATCCGGGAAACATCTTTTTGATTTCCGGATCATTTTCGATTTGCGCGATGGTGACTAAGGCGCCAATCGTCCAGGTTTTGTCGCCGCGATCGATTCCATCGAGGCCGGGCAGCGACTTGATGTTGACCAAGATGCTGGCCTGGGTGAGGTAATCCTTTAGGAGGCCGAGCAGATCGTTGCCGCCGGCGAGATAGGCGCCGGTGGTGCCGGCTAGTTCGCGGGCACTGTCAGTCGAGAGCGCGGTGGCGTATTCAAAGGCTTTCATGGCATGGAAGAATTCATGCGGCAACGGGCGCCGGGAGTTTTCCCAGGGCCGCAAGGACTTTCGCCGGGGTGATCGGCAGGCTGGGGACCCGCACGCCCAGGGCGTTGGCGACGGCGTTGGCAATCGCGCCGGCCGTGGCCACGGTCGCCGGTTCGCCAATGCCAATCACGCCGCGTTCAGGCATGTTGATCAGCACGATCTCGATGTCCGGCACGTCGGCAATGCCCGGTAACTTGTAGGTTTCGAAATTCGGATTCAAGACCACGCCGGACAGATCGTCCATCACGCGCTCCTCGTATAGCGCGTAGCCCATGCCCATGATGATACCGCCGTGGATCTGGCTTTCGAGCGTGTTCTGATTGACGATGAGGCCGCAATCGTGGACGCCGAGCACCTTTTCCACCGTCACCAGCCCGGTTTCGGTGTCCACCGAAACCTGGACGAATTGCACGCCGCAGGCATGGTCGGTCGAAAGCCCCGGCTGCCATTGGCCGTGAACCACGAGCGGGCTCACGCCGAGCTTTTTACACGCAGAAAACCAGTTGTCGCCGCGCGCATCGGCAATGCCTGACCGGGCTTGCAATTGCTGGAGGGCATTTTGACAAATGTCAAAGACCGTCGGTGAAACGGAGGGGCAGGTGGTGCTGCCGCCGCTGCCAGGGCCGTAGGGAAAGTTGGTGTCGCCAACACGCACGGTGATCTGCTCCGGTTTAAGGCCGAGCATTTCGGCGGCGACCACGGCGATCACGGTCTTGGTGCCAGTGCCAAGGTCCTGCACGCCCAAGCGGAATTCAATCGATCCGTCGGGGTTGATCTGGGCATCACCCTGCGTGTTGCCGTCACCCCGGCTGCCGCCCCAGGCTGCTCCCGCGCAACCAATGCCGGTTTTGACGATCCCCGGCGAACTGCCGGGCTTTAGATATCTGGCCTTCCAACCGAATTTTTCCGCGCCCACCGCATACTCGCGCTGGCGAATGGGATTCGGATCGTTTTTGAGCCGGAGTTCAAGCGGGTCGATGCCGAGCTTGGCCGCCAAATCATCCATCGCTGATTCCATGCCATAGGAGGCGGGCGGATGTCCGGGCGCACGAAATGCGCGGGCCGAGCCGGCGTTGACGGCAACGGCAAATTGCTTCACGCGCTGATGGGGAACCTGATAAATGTAAGGCAGGGGAATCTCCGCACCGCCGCCGCCGCCGCCGGCGTCCCCGCCGGCGCCAATGCCCGCCGTGCCATAATTCTCGGCCTCGAACGCGTGCAACGTGCCGTCGGCCAGAGCGCCGATCTTGATTTTTTGGAAACTGGAGGGACGGTTGCCCACGGCCAGGGCTTGGTCAAAGCGCGTCAGCATCAATCGGACTGGCGCCTTGGCGGCCCGCGAGAGCCGGGCCGCGAGAACGCCTTCCGCGCCGGGGCCGAATTTGGCGCCGAAACCGCCGCCCATGTAATCGGTGATCACGCGGATCTGGCTTTGATCCACCTGCAAAGCGCCGGCCAGACCGTCGCGCACGCTCGTGATGCCCTGAGTGGAGGACCAGGAGGTTACGCCCTCTTCCGTCCAGGAAATGGTGTTGCCATGGGTTTCCATCGGATGATGGATCTGCACCGGCGTGGTGTAAAAGCCTTCGCTGACCGCGGCGCATTCCGGGAAGGCGGTGTCCACGTGGCCCTGTTCGTGAACGCGGGGTTTCCCGGCGTTGGCCGAGCCGTCCCAGACCTGGGGCGCATTGTCCTTAATTGCCTCGGCTTCGTTCACCACAAAGGCGTGCCGCACGTCGGCCTTGACTTCAATCGCGCGCAAGGCATCCAGACACGCCTGCTTGGAAGTGCCGGCGACGGCGGCAATTTCCTCGCCATAGAAACGGACGTTGAACTCGCCATCGCGCGCGACGATGGCCGCCTTGATTCCCGGCACCTGCAGCGCCTTGTCCAAATTGACGGAGAGCACCTTGGCGGAGGGCCATTTGGAACGCAGGATCATGCCATACAACCAGCCGTCCGCCTGAATGTCGGACGAGTAATGCGCGGTGCCGGTCAACTTGGGGGGCGCATCGACGCGGAGTGTCGAATGGCTGATGAATTTGGTATTGGTTGGCCAGTTAGGCATAAGGTACAACCTCCGTCTTGCTGTTGGTGGCCACGCCGGCCGCCTGGAGGGCCGCCTTTATAATCTGCGGCTGCGTCCCGCAACGGCACAGGTTGCCGGCGCAAGCGTGTTTGACGTCATCCCCCGTCGGCCGGGGGTTCTTTTTTAGCAACGCGGTCACACTCATGACAAATCCGGGTGTGCAGTAGCCGCACATGAGCGCGTCGTGGTCCATAAAAGCCTGTTGCACCGGCGAGAGCCGGCCGTTGTCGGCCAGGCCTTCGATCGTCGTGATTTCGGAGCCATGGGCTTCGAGGGCCAGTTTCTGGCAGGAATAAATGGGGACGTTGTTGATGAGCACCGTGCAGGCGCCGCAGGCGGCCCGGTCGCAGCCTTCCTTGGTGCCGGTGAAGCTCGCCTGGTTCCGCAGGGCATCGAGTAGCGTGACCCGCGGCTCCAACATGAGCTTGAGGGTCTGGCCGTTGACCTTGAGGGTGACGGGCACCGGGCCGGGACCAACGACCTTCTCGGCATTTGCCTTCTCAATTTCGGCGGCGACGGATTTGACCTGCGCCGTGGCCGCCGTGGCGGCGACGGTGCCGAGGCTTTTCAAAAACGTGCGCCGCGAGTGCGCACCCGGACTTTCAGGCGCCTGTTTTTTCATGCATCAGAAATGGATCCCCGAACTTGTATGTAATCCTCGGGTGTATCCAAGTCAAGCGCCAGACCAGGATCATCCATGGCCATCTGGACACTGGACGCGCCGGCAAGTTTCAAAAATTCCTTGAACGTTTCGGCCCGCGATTCTTTGAGGCGGACGAAAACCGGCCGCGGCAAAATGACCGGGTGCGCTGGATGGCCGCCGAAGGATGGCTGGCAGACGGCTTCAGGATTGGCCGCGGAAACCGCCAGAAGCCGCCGCAGGGTTTCCGGCCGCAAGTGCGGCTGGTCGCCCAGCGCGATGGCCCAATGGGAGAGGCCGCCGCGCCAGCCGGACCCATTGGCGGCGCAAAGAATGGAACTGAACATGCCGCGTTCCGGGCGCGGATTGGGGATGCGATCTTCCTGGGAAAAATTTAAACGATCCAATTCGCAGGCCAGCGCGGCGTCATCCGGGCGGAGCACAATGGCAATCTGCGCCGCCGCCAGGCCGCGCCATTGCGCAATCAAATGGCCGATGACCGTGGAGCCGCCCCACGAGAGCAGCATTTTCGGGCGACCCATGCGCCTCGAGGCGCCGGCCGCCAGAATCACGACAGCCAGTGGCGGGAGGCCCACCTCCGCTGCGGCCCGACGCGACGAGCATTCATTGGGTGGTGGATCGGGAGTTTTCATGTCAGTTGCCACCCGGCACCCGTCACGTGTCCCGAATTTGAGCCCTTTTTTGGATCCATTGCGCAACCACGCTCACGGCAATTTCCTGCGGGCCGACGGCCGCGATATCCAGACCAACGGGACACACGATCTGGTCGAATTGTTCGGCGGTGGCGACGTTCTGTTTGATGAATTGTTCGCGCAGGAGGCGGGCCTTGCGGCGGCTGCCGATCATGCCCAGAAACACAAACGGCAGCCGGATCCATTCGGACAACACCAAGGCATCATGCTGGTGGCCGCGCGTGACCACGAGCCCGAAGGTCGCCGCCGATGGCGGTCTCAACTTGAGGAGTTCATGCCACCCGTCCACGCGCAACTTGGTGGCGGGCGGGAAAAACCGCTGATTGGCCAGCCCCGGCCGATCGTCCAAAACGGTGACGGAGAAGTCAAGTTGCTGCGCCAGCGGCGCCACCGCCTGCGCCACATGACCGGAGCCGGCAATCCACACTTCCACCGGCGGCGAGACGGTTTCTTGATAAAGCCATTGAGCCGGCGACGCCGGGGCGAGGGCGATGGAAAAATCGCTTTTTACACCCCAGCGGGTGGGCCCGGCGGGCGCGGCGAGCTGGCGCCACAATGCGGCGGCCTGCGCGGCCTGCGGAAGAATGAGACCATTTACGCTGCCGCCGCAAATAAGGCCGTCATCCCAGCCAAAATCGTGGTCGAGCACCATCTCGAATTCGGCCGGCTGGCCGCTCTTCAAGGCCTGCAGCGCCCGGTCCTGGACCTCGGCTTCGAGACAGCCGCCGCCGAGCGTGCCGATGATTTGGCCATCCGGAAAGAATATGGCCTTGGCGCCGGCGCGTTGCGGGCTGGAACCCTTGGTGCCGGCAATGAGCGCCAGCGCGAACGGCCGGTTCGACGCGGCGGCCAGTTGCTCGTAAATGCGGGCCATCCGCTACTGTTAGCGCGAGGGCGGGCGGGATTCAATCTGAAATCCAAAATTCTGCTGGAAAGCGTTGACAGCGAGGTGATACGATCCGGCGTCGAACAATGAGACGTCACGTCCCCAAACCCCCGACCAACGGTCAAGCCGTCCCCCACGCGCATCCGGTCAATCATTGCCGCGCGCTCGTGCAGGTGGATGGCGCGGGCCTGCGCAAAAAGCTCAAGCGAGAATACGAAAAGGCGTTGCGTGACTTGGACGACTCCCGGCGGTTGCTCGACCAGTTCCAACAGACGGATCAGCCGCAATTCACGCGCTGGCTCAACAGTCACTTCGGCGCGCTGCTTACGGAACTCCGCGAACTCAGCCAGAAGATTGCGGCCGACGAACAGCTCATCTTCCAAGTCGAGAGCGAGGTCCTGTTTGGGGGCACTTCCTACGGCCGCGCCTACCAGCAGGTGATGGAATTTCGCAACCAGCCGGAGCCGCCGCCCCGGCCGGAGCCGGAAGGCGGTGAACCGAACGGGGAGCCGTTCGGCGCGCGCCCTGATACCGGAGGCGATGGCGATGAGGACGAGCTGCTGGACGAGTTTTTCGAGGATGTATTCGGCGCCCCTGGGCCGGACGCCCGCGCGAGGTACAAAAGGGAATTTGGGGGCGGGCCCCGCCGCGGTCCGGCCGCGCCAGGGCACCCGCCGACCAGACTCAAGGAACTGTATCGCGCGCTGGTCCGGCGCCTGCATCCCGACAGCCTGCGGGAAATAACGGCCCAAAAAACCGAATGGTGGCACCAGGCGCAGGCCGCCTACGAGGCGGGCGACGCTGACCAACTGGAAGTCATCCTGACCCTGTGCGAAATCGCCGAAAGCGGCTCGACCGCGCACACCAGCGCCTCGCTGCTTCAGCACATCACACGACAATTGAAAAGCTCGCTGCGGAAAATCAAGCGCCAGCTTACGGAACGGCGGCGCGATCCGGCGTGGAATTTTTCCCGCCGCGCGGATCGTGAGGTGCTGGCCGCCCAGATGCGCCACGGACTCACGGCCGATTTGCACGGGATGCGCGAGCGCTGGCGGGAAACCCAGGAGCTGATCGCGGGCTGGAAGCAGGCCGCGGAGCGCGTCAAACCGCCACGCCGCCGGAAACGGCAGCGGCGAGAGATGGACGTTCCGTTCTGAGCCAAGGCAAGCGGGGTGGGTTAATGGATGACTGGATTGACCAAAACGCTAGCTACCAATAAATACATGAAATCCACGAAGCAATTTGCATCACTTTTTGCCCTCGCGCTGGCTGTCTCGCTGTTTGCCGGCTGTTCCCGGCAATCACCGGCGGCGGCGAGTCCGAAGACCACGGACTTCGGCATTGTCGAAGTATCGGAAGGGGTTCCGAGCCAGCATGTTCTGGCAGATGGCCGAATGTGCACTCTGACGCCGACCCTCCTGAATGACGGCAAGGTCAAACTGGTCATCCGCATCCGCGGGACGAACGCCGCCGGCGACGTCCTCAGCTCTTCTCTGGTCTTTGACGCCGTGGCCGATCAAGCCACAACTTATGCGTTCGATAAAAGCAATGTGATCACCGTGACGCTGCACGTGGCGAAGTGACGGCGTCGACTGGGCGATTGTGGTCGGTGATATCACGGAAGGGAACGGCGCTTTCCGGGGGCGGAGATCGAGATGCATCACAAGCACATGAGCCGGCGCAGGATGCGTGCCGTCGTTTTTTTGAACATTTTTGCGCTTGTTTGTCTAAAAAAACAAAAAGTGTGATTGACCTTTGGGCCGGCATAGCATTTTCTATTGGGCTTCACACTGATGTTGGATGGACGAAATGATTAAAGTTGAGAATCTGACGAAAATTTTCGGCACCAAGCGCGCCGTCGATGGCGTATCGTTTTCGGTGGAACGCGGCGAAGTGCTAGGCTTCCTGGGGCCGAACGGCGCAGGCAAATCCACCACGATGCGCATGCTCACGGGCTTTCTGCCGCCTACCAGCGGCAAGGTGACCGTGGGGGGCTACGACGTGGCAGAACAGCCCATCCCCGCCAAAAAACTCCTCGGCTACCTGCCCGAAAGCGCTCCCGCCTACACCGACATGACCGTGTATGGCTTCCTGAATTTTGCAGCGGAAATTCGCGGCTTGCGCGGCGACGCGAAGAAAGCCGCCGTCAACCGGGTGGTGGATCTTTGTTTCCTGGAGACCGTGCTGCACCAGGACGTGGATACGCTATCCAAAGGCTACCGGCACCGCACCTGTTTCGCGCAGTCGATCATCCACGATCCGGATATTCTGGTGCTGGACGAGCCCACGGACGGCCTGGACCCGAACCAAAAGCACGAAATCCGGCAGCTCATCCGCAAGATGGGGGAGAAGAAGGCGATCATTTTTTCCACGCACATTCTCGAGGAAGTGGATGCCGCCTGCACCCGGGCGATCATCATCGATCGGGGCGCGATCGTGGCCAACGGCACGCCGGAGGAATTGCGGCGCAAGTCGGAATGGGCCGGGGCGGTGACGCTGCGCATCCTGGGCATGAATGCCGGTGCGGTGCAGGAAAGACTGAGCCAGGTCCGCGCGGCCAAAAAAGTCACAGCCAAGGCCAACGGGACCGCGGTCATCGCCACAGTGTTTCCGCGCACGGCCGGAGACGGCGACCTCACGCGCGACGTCATTGCCGCCACCAACGGCTGGCAGATTGCGGAAGTGCGCACGGAGGAAGGACGGCTGGATGAGGTTTTTTACAACATCACGATGCCGGATACCAAATCCGAAGGTCGAAAATCGAAATCCGAAGGCTGACAGCCAAAGGCTGAAGGCTAAATTTTAAATTTTGAGAATGAATAGTCTTGGCACCATTAAAACCATCGCGAAGCGGGAGCTGGTGGCTTATTTCACGTCGCCGGTAGCGTACGTGTTCATTGTTATATTCCTGCTGTTGAACGGATTCTTCACGTTTATGGTGGGGCGGTTTTTTGAGAACGGCCAGGCGTCGCTGTCCGGCTCGTTTTTCATGTGGCATCCGTGGTTCTACCTGTTCCTGGTGCCCGCCGTGGGTATGAGATTGTGGGCGGAGGAACGGCGGGTGGGGACTTTGGAACTGCTGCTCACCATGCCCATTGCGCCGTGGGAGGCCATCGTCGGGAAGTTCGTCGCGTCGTGGCTGTTTCTCGGGCTGGCGCTGGTCCTGACTTTTCCAGTGGTGCTGACGGTGAATTATCTGGGCAGTCCGGACAACGGGGTGATTTTCGCGGCGTATGTGGGAAGCTGGCTGATGGCGGGCGCTTACCTGGCGGTGAGCTGCATCACGTCGGCCATCACGCGCAGCCAGGTGGTGAGCTTCATTGTTTCGGTGGTGGCGTGCCTGTTTTTGATTTTGGCGGGTTTTCCGCCGGTCATCAATCTGCTGCAGAACCTCACGCACAACTGGCAGTGGCTCGTCGAAATCATCACTTCGTTCAGCGTGATCACCCATTTTGAAGGATTCCAAAAAGGTGTGCTCGATTCGCGGGACATTATTTTCTTCCTGTCCGTGATCGGATTTTCGTTGTTCACCACCAGCGTGATTTTGCGCACGCACCGCACCAGCTAATTTGAATCGATGCAAAAGAAGTCGCTAGAAACCATTCTCTACTCGTCGGCGGGCATCCTCGTGATGCTGGCCATCGTCGTGGCCGTCAACGTCATCACCGGCGTCAAACCCGCGCGGGTGGATCTCACGCAGGAAAAGGCCTTCACGCTGTCGGACGGCACGCGGGCGGTGCTGAAGAAACTGGATACGCCGGTCAAAATCCGGTTTTACTGCACGCAGAGCGAGAATGCGACGCCGGAAACGGTGTTCCTGAAGAGCTATGCGCGGCAGGTGGACGATCTGTTGGAGGAGTACAAGCAGGTGGCCGGGAAGAATCTGGTGATTGAGAAATATGATCCGCAGCCGGACTCCGATGCGGAAGATTCCGCCAAGCTGGACGGGCTGGAGCCGCAGGCCATATCCGGCGAAGATCGTTTTTATCTGGGCCTGTCCATATCCCTGGCGGACCAGACGGTGGCCCTGCCGTTTTTGGATCCGAGCCGCGAGCGCCAGTTGGAATACGACATCACGCGGGCGATTTCGCGGGTGTTTGCGCCGGAAAAACCGGTGGTGGGGGTGATGAGCGCGCTGCCGGTCTTCGGCGAAATGGGCAATCCGATGATGCAGCAGATGGGCCAGGGAGGCGGCACCCCCGCCTGGACGCTCATTGACCAATTAAAGCAGGATTACACGTTGAAGCGGGTGGAGATGACGGCGGACAAGATTGACGACGACATCAAAGTGTTGCTGGTCATTCATCCGAAGGATATTTCCGACCAGGCGCAGTACGCCATCGACCAGTTTGTGCTCCGCGGCGGCAAATTAATTGCGTTCCTCGATCCGCAGTCGGCGCTGAGCAGCCGGCAGCAGAATCCGATGTCCGGCGAGATGGGCGGCGCGTCGTCGTCCTTGGACAAACTGTTGAAGGCCTGGGGGCTGCAATTCGACATGGGCAAGGTGGTGGCGGATCTGGATTTCAAGATGGAGTTGCGCGGGCGGGACGGGCAGCCGACCGAAGCGCCGGCGTTTCTGGCGCTGACGGCGGAGGGCGTGAACACCAACGACGTGACGACCAGCCAGATTGACAATGTGTGGCTGCCGCTGTGCGGGGCGTTTACGGGCGAGCCGGCCGCCGGCCTCAAGGAGACGGTGCTGCTGCATAGTTCGAAGGATTCGGAACTGGTGGACGGCATGATGGCCAGCATGGGCGGCGAGAGCATCCTGAATGGGTTCAAGCCCAGCGGCGTGACTTACAAGCTGGCGGTGCGGCTGACCGGCAAGTTCAAGACGGCCTTCCCCGACGGCAAGCCCGGCGAGCAGGCCGAGGGCACGAACCAATTGGCCAAGGCCGCCGACCATTCGCTGAAGGAATCGGCGGCGGAAACCTCGGTGGTGTTGTTCGGCGATTCCGACCTGCTGGCCGATGATTTTTCGCTGCGCAAGATCGACGGACCATTTGGCGCGATGGCCAGCCCGATGAACCAGAACCTCGACCTGGCGCAAAACGTGGTCGAGCAGATGGCCGGCGACAGCAACCTGATCGGCGTGCGCAGCCGGGCGACATTGGCGCGGCCGTTTACGCTCATCAAGAAGATGGAGGCCGAGGCGGAAGCCAAAGGCCAGGCGAAGATCAACGAGCTGCAACAGAGCCTGCAGGAGACGCAGCAGCGGCTGGGCGAACTGCAGCAGCAGAAACAGGACAAGGACCAGCGCTACATCCTCTCGCCCGAACAGAAGGCTGAGGTGGAAAATTTCCGCAAGAAGCAGGCCGAGGTGAGCAAGCAATTGAAGCAGGCCCAGAAAGATTTGCGCAAGGAAGTGGTGTCCACGGAAAACCGGCTGACCTGGCTCAACATTCTGGCCATGCCGCTGGGCGTGACGGCGGCAGGCATCGGCATTGCGGTGATCAAACGGAAAAAGACTTCTGCGAAATGAACCGGAAACAATTCGTCATCCTATTGGTGGTGGTGGTGGTCATCGGCGCGGCGGGG
Organism: Verrucomicrobiota bacterium; assembly: GCA_049509875.1. Taxonomy (GTDB): domain Bacteria; phylum Verrucomicrobiota; class Verrucomicrobiia; order Limisphaerales; family UBA11358; genus UBA11358. Next base: position 15,244 of record JBEKZM010000055.1, read on the forward strand.
TTGCTCGTGCGCCAGCGGAGCAACAATTCCTGGCACGGCAGCGGCGCCGCCCTGGGCCAAAAGCTGTTGCCCGATCTGCCGGTCAACGACATCGCGCAAATCACGATCAAGTCCGGCGCGGACCAATTGACCCTGGCGCGGCAAGACAATCTCTGGCGCGTGCGCGAGCGGAACAATTATCCTGCGAACTTCCAGCAAATCAGCGAAACCCTGTTGAAAGTGGCCGATTTGAAGGTGGTCCAGAACCAGGAGGTAGGACCGTCGCAGCTGGGCCGGTTCGAGTTGCTGCCGCCGGGCACCGGATCAAACACGGCCACGGCCATTGAATTCAAGGATCAAAGCGGGAAGCCGGTCGGCTCACTGCTGTTGGGTAAAAAGCACATGAAAAAGCCGGCGGCCAATCCGCAGATCCCGGGCATGGGCGATGAAGGCTGGCCAGACGGCCGTTATGTGCTGACGGGCGCCGGGGCCAATACGGCCGTCCTGATTTCCGATCCCTTGGACAACGTGCAGGCCAAGGCGGACCAGTGGTTGAACAAGGATTTCCTGAGCGTGGAAAATCCCAGGACGATTGCCGTGCAATTTCCGCAGGCGACCAACTCGTGGAAACTAACCCGCGCTGCGGAAACTAACGACTGGCAACTGGCTGACGCGAAGGCCGGCGAAAAATTGGATTCGTCGAAGATTTCGAGCGTCACGAGCCCGCTGAGTTCGCCGAGCTTCAGCGATGTGGCGCCGCCCGCGCCGGGTGTTTCGGGCAGCAATACGGTTTTGACGATCCAGACGTTTGACGGCTTCGACTATGTGGCGAACATCGGGCCCAAGCGCGACGACAACTATTCGGTGCGCTTTGCCGTTACGGCCAACCTGCCGGACGGACGGACGGCGGCCAAGGATGAGAAGGCCGAGGACAAGGCGAAACTGGACAAGGATTTTCAGACGCATCAAAAAACCCTGGCCGACAAGCTGGCCAAGGAACAGGCCTATACAAACTGGACTTACCAGATGCCCGGCTACAGCCTTGAGGAAATTCTGAAGACGCGGGCGCAACTGCTGGAAGAGCCGTCCACGAACTCGATGGCCTCCACGACGGCGACCGGAAAATAGGGGCCTGGGGACCAATCTTCCCAACCGCAACGCGGTTGCGGCCAGCGCCGCCCGTTGCCTGGCAATGGGACCGGCCTCAGTTGGCTTTCACCGCCGCCACCAACGCGTTGAGGGAGGCCTTGGCGTCGCCAAACAACATCCGCGTGTTGTCCTTGTAGAAGAGGTGATTTTCAATGCCGGCGAAGCCCGCGGCCATCGACCGCTTGAGGACGATGGTCGTCTTGCAGCGGTCAGCTTCGATCACGGGCATGCCGTAAATCGGGCTCGATTTTTCCTCGCGCGCCGCCGGATTCACCACGTCGTTGGCGCCGATGACCAGGCACACATCCACCCGGTCCATCGTGGGATTAATCTGCTCCATCTCAATAAGCTGGTCGTAAGGCACATTGGCCTCGGCGAGCAGGACGTTCATGTGACCGGGCATGCGGCCGGCGACCGGATGAATTGCAAATTGAACTTCCACGCCGCGCTTGCCCAGTTCCTCGGAAAGTTCGCGCACTTGGTGCTGCGCCTGCGCCACAGCCATGCCGTAGCCGGGCACCACCACCACCCGCTGCGCATACGTCAGCAACAGTGCCGCCTCGTCGGCCTGGATGGGTTTGACGGTTCCAGCGACGCCGCCGGCGGCGGCGTGTCCGCCCCCTCCGGAGCCGAAAGCGCCAAACAGGACATTCGTCACGGGCCGATTCATGGCCTTGCACATCAGCAACGTCAGCAGTGTGCCCGAAGAGCCCACCAGCGTGCCGGCGACGACCATGGCGAGGTTGTTGATGGCAAACCCGTCCGCGGCGACCGCCAGGCCGGTGAACGAGTTGAGCAGGGAGATCACCACCGGCATGTCCGCCCCTCCGATGGGCAGGACCATCGCCACGCCAAAAAACAGCGCCAGGGCGAACAGGACGATGAAAGCGGCGGCGGCACCGCCGGTCGGAGGATTAAACGTAAGCCAGGCGCCCAACCCGAGAATCACCAGCAAAACCAGGCCATTGAGTAAGTGCTGGCCGGGAAAGGTGTGCGGCTTCTCGAATTTTCCCTGCAACTTCAGATAGGCGATGATGCTGCCGGAAAATGACAGCGAGCCAATCAGCGTGGCGAACAGCATGCAAACCGCCAGGAACTTTGACGGCTGGTTTGGTCCCGTCAGAGTGACGCTGATGGCACCGAAGTCGAGTTTGGCTGTTTTAGGGATGGTAAATTCCAGGCTCGCCACCAGCGCCGCCGCGCCGCCGCCCAAGCCGTTGAAGAGCGCGACCATCTGCGGCATGGCGGTCATCTTCACGGAGTACGCTCCAATGGCGCCGAGCACGAGTCCCACGACGATCCCGATGGCGATCAGCGTGTAATTGAACGACGCGCCCTGGGTCCACACGGAATTCCCGCCGGTCCGGTGCAGCGCCAGGAACCCCACGACCATGCCCGCCGCCGCGATGAGGTTGCCCCGGCGCGCGGTTTTGGGAGAACTCAGGAACTTGATGCCGATCATGAACAGCACCGCGACGCCGATAACGATGAGGGCGATGGTGGAACTCATGGCTATTTTTTCTTTTTGAACATTTGCAGCATCCGGTCGGTGACCATGAAACCGCCGAAGACGTTGGCCGAGCCGAACACGACCGCGACAAATCCGAGCGCCTGCTCCAGCGGCGTGGCCGCATCGGCCAGCACCAGGATGCCGCCGAACAGGATGATGCCGTGGATGGCATTGGTGCCGGACATCAGCGGCGTATGCAGCATCGACGGCACCTTGGAAATGACCTCAAACCCGACGAAGACGGAGAGGATGAAGATGAACAAGATATTCGTATCCATAGGCGTCAATTCATTGTCCCGGTTATTTGCCCAGCAGCTTTTCGTTTACCACCTTGCCCCCGTGCGTCACCAGGCAGCCTTTGATGATCTCGTCGTCAAGCTTAAGCACGAACGATTTGGAGACCTTGTCCCAAAATTCCTCAATGAGATTGACGAGATTGGCGGCATAAACCTGGCTGGCGTGCAGCGGCGCGCGGCCGGGCAGATTCGCGATCCCCACCAGCTTCACGCCGTTGCGATCCGTGACCTCGTTGTATTTGATGCCCTCGACATTGCCGCCGGTTTCCACCGCCAGGTCCACGACCACGCTGCCGGGCTTCATCGCGTCGAGCATTTCGGCGGTCACCAGAATCGGCGCCTTGCGGCCGAAGACCTGCGCCGTGGTGATGACCACATCGGAATCGCCACAGGTCTTCTTCATGGCGTCGCGCTGCTGCTTAATTTGCTCTTCCGTCAGCGCCTTGGCATAGCCCTCTTTCGTCTGGCCGGTTTCGCCGACATCGATTTTCAGGAATTGCGCGCCCAAAGACTTCACCTGTTCCTCCACCACCGGCCGCGTGTCGTAAGCGGTGACTTTTGCGCCGAGCCGTTTCGCCGTGGCGATCGCCTGCAGGCCGGCGACGCCGACGCCGATGATGAAAACTTTCGAGGGCAGGATGGTCCCGGCCGCGGTGGTCATCATGGGGAAAATCTTATTGGCATACCGGGCCGCGACAATCACGGCCTCGTAACCGCCCAGGTTCGCCTGGGAAGAGAGCACATCCATTTTCTGCGCCCGGGTGGTCCGGGGGATGAATTCCATGCTGATGGCGCTGATGCCGCTTTCGGCAAATTTCCGCACCAGCTCTTTTTCGTTGAACGGATCCAGCAGGCTGACATGAATGGAGTTGGGCTTTTGAAGTGCGATTTCGTCGATGGGCGGCTTGCGCAGGCGCAGCAGGAGGTCCGCGGATTTGAGGAGGGCCGGCCGGTCAGTCGTGACGGCGGCGCCGGCCTTGGCATAGGCCTCGTCAGGAAAACCTGCGGCCAAGCCGAGGCCGGCTTGGACTTCCACCTGGGCTCCGAGCTTGACAAGTTTGGCCGCTCCTTCCGGCGACATCGGCGCTCGAGTTTCTCCAGGATGAATCTCACATGGTACTGCGATTTTCATGACTTGATTGACGCGGACTATAGCACACAACAATTCCGGTGTAACTGAATTTTGTCATTCGATCCGCCAGAAACGTGCTGAATGAGGTTCTTTCCGAGGCAGATGCTGGTCTTCGCCGACAGGCAATACTCTCCGTAATGCGGAATGGTTTCGAAGCCACGGCTTCGGTAAAGTGCCTGCGCGGCCGCCTGCCGAATGCCGGTCTCCAGAATCAAGCGGCGCATACCGAGCGAGCGGGCCTCAGCCTCCAAGGCTTCGATGAGGCGGCGGCCCAGACCTTTGCCACGGGCGGCAGGAGCCACATACATCCGCTTCAACTCGCCGGTGACTTGATCCACACGCCGGACGGCTCCGCAGCCTACCGGAACCCCTCCCTGATGGATGATCAGAAAAACTCCGCGGCTCCCGGTCACTTCTTCCGGAGACAAGCTGAAGTGAGTTGCCCCTGGCTCTGGATAGGCGGCACTCAGCTCGTCATTGAGCGCCTGGATTAATTCCCGGCCAACCGGTTCATTGAGACCGGCGCGCATTATGGTGATCAAATCGGGGTTCATACTTCTGGGCCTAAAACGTGTCTCCTGTCCTTGGCTCCTTTTTCTTCACGCTAACAAACTCCCGGGTCCGCTTCCACTTCAATTTTCACCGCACCCACTTCACTTCTTGCGCCGGGCGAAAATTCTTCAACCGGTCCAATATTTTCTCCGGCGTTTTTTCCACCAATACCAGGGCGCGATATGGCGGCCGGATGAAACCCTCATCGCGGCTGTGGTCGAGAAACGCCTGCAAATGGTCGTAGTACCCGGCGACGTCCAAGAGGCCGAAGGGCTTCCGATGCCAGCCCAACTGCGCCCAGGCGAGCACTTCAAAGAACTCCTCAAATGTGCCATAGCCTCCGGGCAGCGCGATGAAGCCGTCGGACAACTCGGCCATCAGCGCCTTGCGGTCATGCATGGTTTTCACCACGCGGAGATCGGGCAGCTTTTCATGAACCACTTCCTTGAGGACGAGCTTTTCCGGGATGACCCCGATGACGTGGCCGCCGTTTTTTAAAACCGCATCCGCCAGGATGCCCATCAAGCCCACCATGCCCCCGCCATAGACGAGCTCGATCTTCTCCCGCGCCAGCAGCGTGCCCAAGTCGAGCGCCGCCGCCGCGTATTCGGGCCGGTTCCCCTTGTTTGATCCACAATAGACGGCGATCCGTTTCATTTCAGGTCAATTCGGCATGCCGAAAACAAGTCACCAGGTGATCGTTCACCATGCCGACCGCCTGCATGTGCGCGTAACAAATCGTGGAACCGACGAACTTGAATCCGCGTTTTATCAGGTCCTTGCTCAGGCGGTCAGAAATCTCCGTCCGGGCCGGAACGTCCTTCATGCTCTGGCGGTGATTGACGATCGGTTTGCCGTCCACAAACCGCCATTGATACGCGTCAAAACTGCCAAATTCTTCCTGCAACCGCAAAAACGCCCGGGCGTTTTGAACGGCCGCATGAACCTTCAGCCGATTGCGGATGATGCCGGCATCGTTCAGCAGCCGGGCGACGTCCTTTTCGCCATATCTGGCCACTTTTTCAGCATCAAAATGATCAAAGGCGGCCCGGTAATTTTCGCGCTTCTTCAAGACCGTATGCCAGCTTAGTCCGGCCTGTGCGCCCTCAAGAATCAGAAATTCGAACAACAAACGATCCTCATGAACAGGCACGCCCCATTCCTGGTCGTGGTAGCGGAGGTAATGTTCGTCGGTCGGCCACGGACAGCGTTTCTTTTCTTTTTTCATGTGCTTTTTTAAATGATCAACCTAATGGGGCGTTTACGGAAAAACCGGGGTCAAGCTGTCCCCTCCCCGGTCGTTTGGCCTTGCGCGGCTTAACCCAATGCGCCGCAACCCCGTTGGGGTTGAAAAGGATAAACGAATTGCACCCGTTTCTCGCAACCCCGGGCTTTGAGCCGGAATTCCGTTGGGATTCGGGATGAAAATTTTCCAGAAAATAATTGCCGAACCCTGTTGGCTCTTCATGGCTCGCTTTTGGCGGCGGCTATAAACGCCCGCACTTTCGCGGCGTCCTTTTTCCCCGGCGCGGATTCCACGCCGCTGGAGACGTCCACGGCAAAGGGGTGAACCTGCCGAACGGCCTCCGCCACATTTTCAGGCGTCAAGCCTCCGGCCAGAAAAATCGGCTTGCCGAATTTTTGCGCTTCCACGGCCACACTCCAGTTGAAAGTTTCACCGGTTCCACCCAACCCTTTTTGGGAGCAGGCGTCGAGCAGGAAGGCATCGGTCTGGAAACCTTCAAGCTTCTTGAGCGATTGTTCGTCGCGCACCCGCAGGGCCTTGAGGCTCATGAGTCCGAATTGCGTGCAAAAATCCGACGTCTCGTCGCCATGAAATTGCACTAGGTTGAGACCGCATTCAGCGATGGCCTGGGTTACCAGCGCGGCTTCAGGGTTCACAAAAACCCCGACCCGCAGCACACATGGCGGCACGGCGCGGGAAATTTCGACCGCCTGCGGCAACGTGACATGGCGCGGGCTGCCTTCAAAAAACATGAGTCCGATCAGGTCGGCACCCGCCTCGGCGGCTATCAAGCCGTCGGCCACGCTGCTGATGCCGCAGATTTTTACTCGCGTCGTCATTTACGGTTTGCGATTTACACTTTAGGATGGCAGACGAATTGCCTGCTGGGCGTCGATTTTGCGCCTAGCGTAATTCCAAAATATCAAATTGCAACTCATGGAGCGCTCGATTTATTTCGATTACAACGCCACCACACCGCTGGATCCGGCGGTGCGCGCGGCCATGCTGCCTTTTTTGGACGACATTTGGGGCAATCCCTCGTCCGTCCATCACGTTGGCCGACAGGCCCGCGCCGGGCTGGATGATGCCCGCGACCGGGCGGCGACATTCCTAGGCGCCAAGGCCAGTGAAATTATATTCACCAGCGGCGGCACCGAAGCCAATAACCTTGCCATTTTTGGCGCTGTCCGGCTGCTAAAATCCAATGGCTCGCACCTGATCACTTCGAGCGTGGAACATCATGCTGTCTTGCAGTGCTTCGATTATCTCGAAGCAAAAGAGGGCTTTTCCGTCACCCGGCTTCCGGTGGATAAAAACGGGTTTATTGACGTCGCCGATTTCAAAGCGGCGCTTCGGCCGGACACGGTCTTCGCTTCCGTGATGGCGGCCAACAATGAAATCGGCACGATCGAGCCGGTTTCGGAAATCGGAGCCATCTGCCAAGAGCATAAAATTATTTTCCATACGGACGCCGTTCAATGGTTTGGCAAGGAGCCGTTTGACCAAATTCAACGATTTAATGCCGATCTTGTCTCCATTTGCGGGCACAAGTTTTACGGACCGAAAGGCGCTGGTTTGCTTTACGTCAAATCGCCCCTGCATCCCGATCCGATTCTCTTCGGCGGCGGCCATGAAAATGAACGCCGGGCCGGGACCGAAAATCTGGCAGCTATCATCGGCTTGGTCTCGGCAATTGAAAAATTCGTCCAACCGCCGGCTTTTAATCCTGAAAAAATGAAATTGCTCCGTAACAAACTGGCCGACACGATCTCCTCAATTTCCGGCTGCGAAGTCGTTTCGCCGCCCGAAACCTGCCTCTGCAATACCGTCGCCTTCACCGTCGCCCAATCCGATAGCGCCGCCTTGCTGGCCGGGCTAGACCTCGAAGGCATATGCGCCTCCAGCGGGTCGGCCTGCTCGGCCGGTTCGCTTGAACCCAGCCACGTCATGATTGCAACCGGGCGGCCGGCTTCCGCCAATTCCCTGGTCCGCTTCTCTTTGGGCCGCGACTCGACGATGGCTGAGATCGACCTGGTCGGTTCGTTGCTGCCCCGTGTTATCAGCCGCGCACAACACCGCTGATTCGTTGCGAATGGGCGGTGAATGAGTTGTGCACACTGCGGACAACTTTGACTTTCCATTTTTTCTGGTGCGGATACCTTGAAGTTGTCGCCGGTGACAATTAGTATTTTCTCCGCAATCGGATTGTGGTTTAAGAGTTGTTAGGCTTGTTCACCGGCCTTAATACGGATAGCTTTTTTATAAAAGAAGAACATAATAGACGCGCATGAACCTCACGATCACCAAAGACCAGATCATCGCCGGCTTGCAAGCCGTTCAAAATGTGGTCAGCACCCGAACAACGCTCCCCATTCTGTCGAACGTTTTGCTGCAGGCGGAGGGAAACAGCCTGGAGATCACGGCCACCGATCTGGATGTCACGGTGGCGTGCAAGGTGGAGGCGAAGGTGACCAAACCCGGGGCGACAACGCTGCCGGTAAAAAAACTGTTTGGCATCGTGCGTGAATTGAACGGGGAGATTGAAATTGAATCGGACGAAAAAAACATCGCCAACATTCGCAGCGGTTCGTCTTATTTTAAAATTCACGGTTTGGGCGCCGATGAATTTCCGCCATTGCCAAAGTTCAAGGATGATAAGAAGGTCACGCTATCGCAGGAAACGATTCGAAGCATGCTGAAGAAGACGGCGTTTGCGGTTTCCACGGATGAATCGCGCTACGTGTTGAATGGCATTTTCGTCAGCTTGAAGGAAGGCAAAATGACGTTTGTGGCCACCGACGGAAGACGGCTGGCGCTGGTGGACGAGGACGCAGACGTTTCCGAAAAGAGCAGCGGCGAATTTATTGTCCCGGCGAAGGCCGTCAATGAACTGACGCGGCTCTTGCAGGAAAAGGGAAATGTGGAAATCAAATTTGGCGAAAACCAGGCGTCGTTTTCACTGCAGAACGAAAATAGTTTTTCCGTTCTGTTGATCACCAAGCTGATTGAAGGAAATTATCCGAATTATCGACAGGTTATTCCCGGTGAGGCCAAGGAGCGGATTTCACTGGTGCGCGAGGAATTTCAGCAGGCGCTGCGCCGGGCGGAAATTATGACCAGTGAAAAGGCCAACTCGGTCAAGCTGGCCTTCGGCAAGAACAACCTGACGATCACGGCGAATTCGCCGGAAGTGGGCGAAGCCCGGGAAACGATGGCAATCAATTACAAAGGCAAGGAATTTGCCATCGCCTTTAATCCCCGTTACCTGATCGATCCACTGGCAGCGTTGAGCGAAGACGAGGTTTTTCTGGAGTTGATTGACGAATTGAGCCCGGGCGTCCTCAAAATCAACGGTCCTTTTCTTTATGTGGTGATGCCGATGCGATTGAGCTGAGCGGGCGAAAGAAGGGTTTAGGGCGTGTTTTCAGATGCGGCAGGAGCGCGTGATTCGTAAACTTCGTGAGCGGCGACGCTGCTGCGGGTCATCGGGCCGCGCTCCAGACCAGGTTTTTTATTTGCGTTTATCGGCGGCCCCGTTGATCAGCAAACAGCTCCAGCCGATGATGAAGCAGACTCCGCCAATCGGCGTGACGGCTCCGAGCCAGCGGGCGTTGGTTGCAGCCAGCACGTAGAGCGAACCGGAGAACACGATGATGCCGGCAAAGAAAGCCCACCATGCGAGTGGACGAAAAGGTTTGTGTTCGGCCAGGACAAACAGCATCACTGCGTGGATAAAGTGGTAGAACACCGCCTTCTCCCAAATGGTGGCCGTGCCGTATTCGGCCAGCAGGCTTTTCAAACCATGAGCGCCAAACGCCCCCAGGACCACAGCGAGCAGCCCCGCGGCGGCCGCAAGACGCGAGTGGATGCTTGAACTCACTTGGGAGTCGGGGGCAAGGCGGCCCGCTGCTGCAATTCCCGTTCAAGATAGGTGTCCTCGGGCGCGGTCTGCCAGGCAGTCAGCCACAGATTGCCGAGCAACTGGCCGCTCTTGACGAGTTGCGCTTCAAGAAACGCGCGACCCTCGGCTCCGGCGTCGCCTTGGGCGGACAGTTTTCCATCTTTTTCCAGCTGGTACAGCGGCTCCACCAGCTGATTGTTCGCCACGATGAAATTAACCGCGGTCTGGAATATGCCATTGGGGTCGGCCGCGGCGGCGATTTTCCCGGCGGGGAGCATTTTGGCGGAGAGTTTTTGCACGTCGATGCCTCCCGTATGCCGGAAGAATCCACCGTCAATCAACTGATGAAAGGAGTGATCGGTCGTGTAGTGGTTGGGATTTTCACCGACCCAGCCGTTGAAATGTTTGGTGGTGTGCAGCGGTTGGCTGGCATCGCCCACGTAATGGCCCATGACGCCCATGACATAAACGATGTTTTGCCTGGCATTGGTGATTTCCTCCGCCGAGCCGCCGAATTTTTCCAGGGCGGCCAGCGTGCTGAAACCCGACTGCAACTTCTCATAGTTTTCAGTGATCGACCAGGGCAGAAAACCGCTGAGCTCGCGGGTATGGTCTCCGTCGCGCGCCGGGTCAATGGCGGGGAATTTGTCCGGATGGGACTCGCGAGCCTTCACAATATCGGCGACAAAATCGTAGCGCAGCGGCGGCAATTTATCGGGCGTCAATCCGTAAAGGGAAATGTCTTCCAAATCAAAATAATGATCGGGCCCATTGGCGTGGCCCAAGGTGATACCGGTGCCATTGCGGAGGTTCATTTCGTTCCGCCAGCGGTCCGGTTCACCGGCCAGGTAGGCGATGCGAGCGCGGGTATCGGGCGTCAGAGCAAACGCCGGAAAATTGGCGGGCAATGAGCCGAGGGCCAGCTCATTGACGGCATGATGGCCTTCATAGTCCCAAGCCTCAGCCTGGAAAACAACGGTTCCCAGTGTGGCGGCCAAAGCGAGCAGCTTGATCTTCATATTAAATCGTTGACGGCGGCGAGCTTAAAGGAGGCTGAAGCGATTGGAAAACAGAAACATGGAAGGAAGGCTAACGGCTGAAGAGGTGCAAGCGGAGGGGCGGGGAGCGAAAAAGCGTGTCCTTTGCGGCGATTCAAAGTTAACCTTTTGGCATGTTGATCATTACGAACGAGAGCTGCACCGGCTATTGGAGGGCCGGGCACGCCGACCGGCCGCAACGAATCACCGGGGCGGTGGCGCGCCTGAAAAACCAGACCGAACTGGCGTTGGAATGGCGGGAACCGACGCAAGTGACGGACGAGGAGATCCTGCGGGCGCACACGCCGGCGATGCTGGCGCGGTTGGATAAGGCGGAAGATTTCGACGAGGATACACCCTTCTTTGAAGGCATCTCGGGCCTGGCGCGCGCCTCCGTGGCGGCGGCGCTGGAGGCGATGAGGGTGGGGCGGGAGGGCAAAATGGTCTTCAGCCTGATGCGCCCGCCGGGACATCATGCGCTGCGCGAAAAATCCATGGGCTTCTGCTACCTTAACAACGTGGCCATAGCCGTACTGGCGGCGCTGGCGGCCGGAGCGCGGCGGGTGGCGGTGTTTGACTTTGACGTCCACCATGGCAATGGAACCGAGGACATTTTGCTCAACCGGGCGGGAGTCGAGTTTTTCTCGGTGCACGAGCATCCCGGGTATCCCGGCACCGGCGGCGAGAATCACGGGCGCAATTGTTTCAACTATCCCGTGGTGCCGAATGCGTCGCGTCTGACCTATCGGGCCAAGCTGGCCAATGCACTGGACGACCTGCGCAGTTACCGACCGGATCTCATCGCGGTCTCGGCCGGCTTCGATGCTTATTTGCGGGACCCGCTGGCCGACGGCACGCTGCTGACGGAGGATTTTTACTGGCTGGGTGAATCGCTGCGGGAGCTGAACATGCCGCTCTTCAGTGTGCTCGAGGGCGGGTACAGCCGCGATTTGCCCGAATTGATCTTTGCGTATTTGAAAGGTCTGGCGGGCACGGCGGCCGGGTGCTAATGCCCGGTTCGGCTTCGGTTAATTGGGCTTTTCATTGGCGGCCTTTTGCCAAATACTCGGCGGCAAATGGAATTGGTTTACCAGCTTCTGCGCGAAGTGAAAGTGCTGCCGCCATCGCCGCAGGTTCTGCCGAAGGTCCTGGACGCCCTCCGGCATGAACAGACCACGCTGGATGAGGTGGGCGAGCTTATCGCCCTGGATCCGGTGCTCACGGCCAAGCTGCTGCATTATTGCAACAGCGTGTATTTTAGCGGTCGTGAACCGGTGTCGAGCGTCCCGGAAGCCATCGGCCGGGTGGGATTTCAGACGATTTTCGCGCTGGTCTCCGCCGTCAGCGGCAGCCGGGCGTTTCAACCGCCGGCCGGCTCGGGCCTGGACGGCTCGGAACTTTGGAAACACAGCGTGACCGCCGCCTTCGCCTGCAAATTCATCGCCGACGACATCGACGCCGATGGAAACCTATTGTTCACGGCCGGTTTGCTGCACGACATCGGGCGCGTGGTGCTGGCGCAGGCCAAGGGGGCGGCCTACGGGAAACTTTATGCGGAGGCCATCAGCGCCAAAGCCAGCGTCAGCGACCGGGAAAAAGAGGCCTACGGATTCACGCACGCGGACGTCGGCGCCGGATTGATGGAAACGTGGAAACTGCCGGGGCTGCTGGTCGAAGCGGTGCGTTATCATCACCGGCCGGCCGCGGGTGGCCTGGGGAAACAACTGGCCGCGGCGGTGTGCGTGGGCAATGGACTGGCGCATCGCTTTGAACATCCGTCCGAAAACCTGGAGGGTTTCAATCCGGAAATGGAAGGCGCCCTGGCCCTGCTGACCCTCGGCAGCCGGCATCTGGAACTCTACGACGAACAAATGCAGGAAAATTGGGATTTCGTGAACCGGCTCATCGCCTTGCGGTGACGCAATACTGCCGGCTGGCGCGGAACGGGGCGACCGTTTAATTTGTGCGGGTGACCGTCCTCGAAGCGATTCAAAAGAGCACTGAATTTCTCGGCAAAAAGAATGTCGAGTCGCCGCGCCTGCAAACGGAATTGCTCCTGGCCCATTTGCTGAAGCTGCCGCGGATGCAGTTGTACTTGAATTTTGACCGCGAATTGACGGCCGCCGAGACGGCCGCGCTGCGCGAGTGGGTGAAGCGGCGCGGCCAGCGGGAGCCGTTGCAGCATATCGTCGGCTCGTCTTCCTTTTGCGGGATCGAAATCAGCGTGAGCCGGCAGGCGCTGATCCCGCGACCGGAAACGGAACTGCTGGCCGAAATGGGCTGGCAGTTCCTGCAGGCGCTGGAGCGGGGAGCGGAGGGATCGGGGGGGCGCCAGGCCGGGGATTTGACGGCGTTGGATTTTGGCACGGGAACCGGCTGCCTGGCGATTGTGGTGGCGATGAAGTGTCCGCGTGTCCGGATCACGGCGTTGGAGATTTCCGCCGAGGCGCTGGCGCTGGCGAAAGAGAATGCGGCCGAACACTGCGTGGCCGGACGAATCAACTTCGTGCACGGAAACGGTTTGGCGGCGCTGGGGAGCGGGGCGGAGGCTGGGCCCGGCGGGCCGCCTTCCTTTGATCTGGTCCTCAGCAATCCGCCTTACATTCCGGCCGCCGAAATCGGCACGCTGGAGCCGGAGGTACGGGATTTCGATCCGCGCCTGGCCCTGGACGGCGGAGCCGACGGTCTGGATTTCTACCGCGCACTGGCGGCGCAGGCGAAAAAACATTTGAAGCCGCACGGCAAGATCATGCTGGAATTTGGGGATGGCCAGGCGGACGCAATCGGGAAAATTCTGGCCGACGAAAAGTGGATTGTAGAAGCCATCCGGGAAGATTACAGTCAACGCGCCAGAATTATCGTCGCCAAACTTTCTTCGAGCTGATTGGCAGGGCCGGGATTTGGAATCGGGCACGACGACGAGGACGACTGAGAGCAAGCAAATCATGGACAGTTTTTTGATCAAAGGCGGCGTGCCATTGCACGGCGAAGTCGCCATCAGCGGCAGCAAAAACGCGGCCTTGCCCATCATGGCGGCGACGCTCCTGGCCGACGAACCCTGCGTGATCCGGCGGGTGCCGGACCTGAGCGACACGCGATTCATGGTGAAAATCCTCGAATCGCTGGGCGCCAGCGCGGAGTTCGCCGGCGGGGTGCTCACCATTCGCGCAAAGAAAATCAAGGGGTACGCCGATTACGAGTTGGTGCGCAAAATGCGCGGCTCGATCTGCATCGCCGGGCCGCTGCTGGGACGGCTGAAAAAGGCCCGGATCTCGCTGCCGGGCGGCTGCATCATCGGCGCGCGGCCCATCAACCTGCATTTGAAAGGTTTCGAGGCGCTTGGGGCGAAGATCAAGATCGAAGGCGGTTATGTGGAAGCGTCCGCGAAAAGGCTCGTCGGCAACACCGTTTTTCTGGGCGGCCGGGCCGGGCCGACGGTTCTGGGCACCGGCAATGTAATGATGGCCGCCGCGGTGAGCGAGGGCGTGACGATCATTGAGAGCGCTGCCTGCGAACCGGAAGTGGTGGATCTGGCGAATTTTCTGAACGCCATGGGCGCGAACATCGCGGGGGCCGGCAGCCCCACGATCACGGTCACGGGCGTCGAGAAGTTGCACGGCGCCGAGCACGAGGTTATTCCGGATCGCATCGAGGCGGCGACGTTTCTGATTGCGGCCGGCGCCACGGACGGGGAGGTGACGCTCAAAGGCACGCGGGCCGACCATCTGCGGGCGGTGATTGACAAGTTAAATGAAGCGGGGGTGAGTGTGGAGCGCAACGGCGCCAACTTGGTGGCCCGGCGGAAGTCAAAATTAAAGGCGGCGGACGTCACCACGATGCCCTACGCCGGTTTCCCGACGGACGTGCAGGCGCAGATGATGTCGCTGCTGTCGCTGGCCCCGGGCATCAGCATCATCACGGAGCGGATCTTTGAATCGCGGTTCATGCACGTGAGCGAACTGGCGCGGCTGGGCGCGGAAATTGAGATTGAAGGGCCCAGCGCCATCGTCAAGGGCGGGCGGGCTTTGAGCGGGGCGCCGGTGATGGCCAGCGATTTGCGCGCGAGCGCGGCGCTGGTGATCGCCGGTCTGGCGGCCAATGGAACCACGCAGGTGAACCGCATTTACCACTTGGATCGCGGGTACGAGCAGATGGATGGCAAGCTGAAAAAGCTGGGCGCGAGAATCGAGCGGGTGGAGGAAACCTAGCCGGATCCACCCAACCACGGAAGTTTAAACCGCCGATGGACGCCGACCAAACGTGCCAGCGCGCGGGCCTTCACTCGAGCCGGCAATAGGGCGCCAGCCCGTGCAGTCCGCCTTCGCGGCCGAAGCCGCTTTCCTTGTAGCCGCCGAAGGGGCTGGCGGGGTCGAACTTGTTGTAGGTGTTGGCCCAGACCACGCCGGCGCGGAGCTGGTTGACGATCTTGAAAATTTTGCTGCCCTTGTCGGTCCACACGCCGGCGCTCAGGCCATAGGGCGTGTTGTTCGCGCGCTCGACGGCTTCCTCCGGCGTGCGGAAGGTCATCACGCTCAGCACCGGCCCGAATATCTCCTCCTGGGCCACGCGATGCGATGCGGTGACGCCGGTCAGGAACGTCGGCGGATACCAATAGCCGCGGAGGGGCAACTGGCACTTGGGCTGGACGACTTCGGCGCCCTCGGCGGCGCCGCAACGCACCAGTTCCCGGATTTTTTCGAGCTGCGGCCGGTTATTGATGGCGCCGATGTCGGTGTTTTTATCGAGCGGATCGCCAATCCGCAAGGTCTGGATGCGGTCGCGCAACTTGCGCACGACCGTCGGGTAAACGCTTTCCTGCACCAGGAGGCGCGAGCCGGCGCAGCAGACATGGCCCATATTGAAATAGATGCCCGCGATGATGCCTTCGATGGCCTGGTCGATGGGGGCGTCTTCGAACACGATGTTGGCCGCCTTGCCGCCGAGTTCCAGCGTGATCCGCTTGTTCGTTCCGGCCACCAATTTTGCGAGTTCTTTGCCGATTTCCGTGGAGCCGGTGAACGCAATTTTGTTGACGTCTGGATGCCGCACGATGGCGGTGCCGGTTTCCGCCGGGCCGGTAACGACGTTCACCACGCCGTCCGGCAATTCCGCCTCCTGAAAGATCTGGGCAAGCCGCAGCAGGGTGAGGCTGGTGTTTTTCGAGGGCTTGATCACCACGGTGTTGCCACAGGCCAGCGCCGGCGCGATTTTCCACGCCGCCATCAACAGCGGAAAGTTCCATGGAATAATTTGTCCGGCCACGCCCAGCGGACGCGGCAGGCGCCCGGGAAAGGCGTACCGCAGCTTGTCGGCCCAGCCGGCGTGGTAGAAGAAATGAGCGGCCACAATGGGCAGATCCACGTCGCGGGTTTCCTTGATCGGCTTGCCGCCGTCCATGGATTCCAGCACGGCCAGCTCACGCGCTTTTTCCTGAATGATGCGGGCGATGCGGAACAGATACTTGCCGCGCTCGCGCCCGGGCATTTTGCCCCACACTTTCTCGTAGGCGCGCCGCGCCGCCCGCACGGCCCGGTCCACGTCCTCGGGGTCGCCGGCGGCGATTTCGGTGAGCGGTTCCTCGGTGGCGGGATTGATCGAGGCGAAATGCTGGCTGGAATGGGGGGCCACAAACTTCCCGTTGATGAACAAATCGTGGCGCGGGGCGATGGCATAATTCCGGAAATCCTCCGGCGCCGGCGCATAGTCCCACTTGCCGCCGAAGTTGAGGCGCCGATCCTGCAGCGGCACCACGGCGCGGGTGTGAGCCGCGGCCGGGCGCCGGGCTGCCGGTTTCAACGATTTGTCGTTCGCCTTCATGTTCAATCACCATTCCAGGCCGTGCGGGGAGACTAAACGTCCCGGCGGCCGGGCAAAAGTGAATAATATGGGGATAAGCTTGAGCGAATTCTGTTGAATTGTGAAGCGAATTGGACATAGTGACATCACCGCAGCGGTTGAAATGAGTCTCATGCCGAACGCCGCCCCAACCGAACCCACCATTGCCGTCGTCATTCCTTGTTACCAGGAAGCGCAGACGATCGGCAAGGTGGTGGCGGACTTTCGCCGGGAATTGCCGGCGGCGCACATTTACGTTTATGACAACAACTGCACCGACGGCACGGGGGAAGTAGCGGCCAAGGCGGGCGCGGTGGTGCGACGGGAAAAGCGGCAGGGCAAGGGCTTCGTGGTGGCGGCCATGTTTGAGCAGATCGAAGAGGACATCCTGGTGATGGTGGATGGCGATGACACGTACGAGGCGGGACACGTGCACCGGCTGCTGGAGCCGGTTCTGCGCGGCGATGCCGACATGACGGTCGCGACGCGCCTGACGAGCCATGGAGAAGACTCGTTTCGGCCCCTGCACATGGCTGGCAACCGGGCGGTTTGCGGCATCATCAACTGGATGTTCCAATCGCGGGTCTCGGACATTTTTTCGGGTTACCGGGTGTTTACGCGCGACTCGGCGCGGCAGATCCCGGTGACGACGCGTGGGTTCGACATCGAGACGGAGCTGACCTTGCAGGCGCTGTATCGCGGCCAGGTGATCAAGGAATTGCCGGCGCCATACCGCGCCCGGCCGGAGGGCAGCTATTCCAAACTCAACACGTTGAGCGACGGTTTTCATGTGCTGATGCGGCTTTTTCTGATGGTCAAATCGTACAAGCCGCTGACGTTTTTCGGCGGGCTGGCGGTGTTGCTGTTGCTCCTGGGCCTTGCGGCGGGGGTGATGCCCGTTTATGACTACCTTACTTTGCATAAGGTGCCTCACGAACCGAGCGCCATCCTGGCGGCGGCGTTGGTCATGCTGGCGTTCTTTTCGCTCGGCTTGGGCCTGATTTTGAACAGCATCAACCTGCGGCTGCTGGAGCTGGAAAAGCTGGTGGTCAACGACGCGGCCCGGCGGCACCGATGAAGCCGGCCACCGCGGTTGTCGGTGGAGCAGGGATAAGACGTTGCAAAAATCGTTTTAATGGAAGCCGTTGGCGCCGATGAAGAAAGCGGCAATCGACTTTTGAGCCGGTTTTGGCGGGTGGGCGCGGGTTTGGAACCTTGAGAGCGCGACGCAACGCAGCATTGGCAACGAACTTTATGGAACATCTGAGCAACTATGGCGGCCGGGGCGAGCCGCTGCCGTTGGACACAATGGCAGCCATTCAGCTTCTGGACTTGTTTCGCGATCCGGACCACGACGTGGATCGGATCGTGGAGTTTATCAGCCAGGACCCGGCGTTATGCGCCGAGACGCTCCGGCGATGCAACAATGTGACGTTCAGGGGCGGCGAACGGGTTTCGGATGTTTTCGAGGCGGTGAACCGGCTGGGATATTACGAACTCTACGGAATCGTCGCGGCATCGCTCGGCGCGCGCCGGGCGCCGCCGAACGCTCCGGCTGGAAGCGGGAAGCCAAAACAGCCAGTCCACCGGTATTTCGGGGAGAACCTCGATTGATGAAGTTGATTCTTCGGTCCTCATTGGCCATTCTTCCAGGAAATGAGCCTTTCCGAACATCGTCAGTCGATTGACCGGCTGGACGCGAGCATCGTGCAGTTGCTCAACGATCGCACGCGGCATGTGCTGGCGATCGGCGACCTCAAGCTGAAGGCGGGCGAGGAGATTTACGCACCGCACCGCGAAAAGGCGGTGTTCGACCGCATCTGCCGGCTCAACCGAGGGCCCATCACGGATGAACAATTGAGGGCCATTTACCGCGAGGTCATGTCCAGCGCGCTGGCGCTGGAAAAGACGATGACGATCGCGTACTTCGGGCCGGAAGCGACGTTTACGCATCAGGCGGCGATCCAGAAGTTTGGCGCGAGCTTGGATTACTCGGCGCAAAAAACCATCGGCGACGTGTTCATGGAGGTGAGCAAAGGATCGGCGGATTATGGCGTGGTGCCGGTGGAGAATTCCACCGAGGGCGTGGTCACGCACACGCTGGACATGTTTACGGACAGCGATTTGAAAATTGTCGCCCAGATCGTCCTGCAAATTCAGCAATGCCTGATGAGCAACTCGGCGGCCGGCAAGATCCGGAAGCTGTATGTGCACCCGCAGTCGCTGGCCCAATGCCGGGGCTGGCTGGCGAAGCACCTGCCGGGGGTGGAAATGGTGGAAACTTCGTCGAACGCCCGTTCGGCGGAGCTGGCGGCGGGGGAAAAATTTGCCGCCGCGCTGGGTGGGAAACTGGCGGCGAAGAAGTATGGCTTGAAGATACTGGCGCACGACATCCAGGACAGCACGGTGAACGTCACTCGCTTCATTGTGCTCGGCCGCCAATGCAGTCCGCCCACGGGCGACGACCGAACGAGCCTGATGCTGAGCGTGGCCGACCGGGCCGGGGCGCTGCACGAGGCGATCGCCGTGTTCCGCAAATTCAAGATTAACATGAGCAAGATCGAGTCCCGCCCGAGCAAGCGGAAGGCGTGGGAATACTTCTTCTTCATTGATTGCGCGGGACATTTTCAAGATGCCCGGGTGGCCCGGGCGATTCAGCACCTGGGCCGGCATTGCAATTTTGTAAAGATCCTGGGGTCGTATCCAAACACAGATTGACATCTTCTCAATTAGTTGCGAACATGGGAGCTATTAAGAGGTGTCCATGGAAACTGGAGAATTAACCAACGCTTATTTTATTTGGGGGGTGGACGATTCGCCGTACGGCCCGGTGGGATTGCCCGTCCTGATTGACTGGATCCACGATGAACGCGTGGCGCCGGAGAGCTGGGTGTTTTCGCGCAACGCCGGCAGCTGGCTGCGCGCGTCGGAGCTGCCGGAGCTGAAAACCCAATTTGAACTCAAGCTGACCTCGGTGCCGGATGCGCCCGCCCGGGTGGGCATCAAACCCGGCTCGTTGCGGCGCGTCAAGATTCTTGCCGATTTGAAGGACAACCAGCTTGCCCATCTGGCCGAGTACATGGAGCTACAGGAGGTCAGCCAGTGGTCGGTGCTGTTCAACCAGGGCGATTCGAGCGATTCGATGTTCCTGGTGCTCGCCGGCGAGTTGCGGGCCCGGACGGTGATTGACGGGCGGGAAACGATTTTGGCGACCTTTGGTCCCGGCGATTTCTTCGGCGACATGGCGCTGTTTGACCACGGCCCGCGCTCGGCCGACGTCGTGGCCAACGTGGACAGCACGCTGCTGAAGATCACCTCGATTGCCTTTGACCGGCTGACGCGGGAGGCGCCGGCGCTGGCCACACCGTTCTTGCAGGCCACGGCCCGCACTCTGTCCGCCCGCATTCGGGCGGACAACAAGCGGCTGGCGCGCGTCACGCAACAATACTCGGCGGGTGCGGAAGTGCGGTAAGGCGTGTCCTCAATTCGGTGGAACCGGCTTCCAGCCGGTTAAATTCGGCGTCACGCCGAATTTCGCTCGCGAGAACAGCTCGCGAACATTCGATGCGCAGCGGCGGAATGATCGCCCCGCGTTTACGGCGGGACGCCCGAAACAACCGGCTGGAAGCCGGTTCCACCCCCAAAGTGCAGGTCGAAAATGCGCCGTGGATTCTTCACGATTGAAAACCGTTCCGGTTGCGGGCAAGCTCCCGTTTGTGACGCATATTGCCCAAGCCCGAAATGTTTTCGACATTGAACTAGCCGCCCTAAAAACCGTTCGCGCTCAACTGGACCGGGCCTTCGACGCAGCCGTGGAAACGGTCGTTGAATCGCTGAACCGGCGCGGCAAAATCATCGTCGTGGGCATCGGCAAATCCGGCAACGTGGGCGCCAAGATCGCCGCCACCTGCACGAGCACGGGGGCCACGGCCGTGGTGCTCAACAGCGTGGACGCGCTGCATGGCGATCTGGGAATAGTCAACGACGGCGATGTGGTCCTGGCCTTGAGCTATTCGGGCGAATCGGAGGAGCTGCTGAACTTGCTCCCGGCGCTGAAGCGGTTTCTGGTGAAGATCGTCAGCATGACCGGCAATGCGAAGTCGTCGCTGGCGCTGCACAGCGACGTGGTCCTGAACGTGCGGGTGCCGAAGGAGGCGTGCCCGTTCAACCTGGCGCCGACCTCCAGCACCACGGCGATGCTGGTGATGGGCGACGCCCTGGCCATGGTGGTGCTCCAGGCGCGCGGCTTCAAGAAGAGCGATTTCGCCCGCTACCATCCCAGCGGCGCGATTGGCCGCGCCATGCTGCTGCGGGTTTCGGACATCATGCGGGCTGGCGAGCGCAATGCCATCGCCCGCGAGGACATGAGCGTCAAAGAGGCCTTGTTGGTGATGACGAGCGCCAAGTCGGGAAGCCTCGCCGTCGTGAACGCGCGGAACAAACTGGTGGGGGTTTTCACGGACGGCGATTTTCGCCGGCGAATGTCCACCGATGAGCAAATTCTCACGCGACCGCTGAAGACCGTGATGACGCGGAATCCGATCGCCGTGGGCGCCGAGGCCCTGGCCGTGGAGGCCCTCAAAATTTTCAACGAACGAAATATCGACGATTTGATCGTGGTCAACGCCAGGAATGAGCCGGTCGGGTTGGTGGATTCGCAGGACTTGCCGAAGCTCAAGATGATGTAACCTGCTGTTGTAGCCGCGAACCCGGGAGTCCGGTCGGGCGATTGATATGAAAAATGCCATTCTGCTGCTGGGCCTGCTGCTGGGGCTGGCCGCCTGCAGCGCAATCCAACCGGCGCCGTCGGGCCAGCCGGGCCAGACCGCGCACGTCTTTGACCACAAGGAGTTGCTGCAGGCGAATTATTTGCTGTTTCTGCCGGCGGGCTATGGCACCGAGGCCACGAAAAGGTGGCCGCTGATTCTATTTTTGCATGGGGCGGGCGAGCGCGGCACGAACGTCTGGCTGGTGGCCAAACATGGTCCGCCGAAGCTGGACCTGGCGACGCCGGATTTCCCGTTTATGGTGGTGTCGCCGCAATGCCCAGCCGGAGAGCAATGGTCGGACGAGGTGCTGCTGGCGCTGCTCGATGAAATCGAGGCGAAGTATC
Source organism: Verrucomicrobiota bacterium (assembly GCA_049509875.1). Taxonomy (GTDB): domain Bacteria; phylum Verrucomicrobiota; class Verrucomicrobiia; order Limisphaerales; family UBA11358; genus UBA11358. Next base: position 36,994 of record JBEKZM010000055.1, read on the forward strand.
CGGTGGACTTGCAGCGGGTGTACCTGACGGGCCTGAGCATGGGCGGATTTGGCACGTGGAGTCTGGGGCTGAGACATCCGGAACGGTTTGCAGCCATGGCGCCGATCTGCGGCGGCGGCGATTTTATCACGCCCTTTGTCACGGAACTGGAACGCAAAGAGGCGCTGGCCAGCCTGCCGATCTGGGCCTTTCACGGCGCCAAGGATCCGGTGGTGCCACTGGCGGAATCGCAGCGCATGGTGGATTTCCTGAAAAACAGATTCGGGGTGCGCGACGTGAAGCTGACGGTCTATCCGGAGGCCGAGCATGACTGCTGGACCCAAACCTATGCCAATCCGGAATTGTTCGCCTGGTTTCTGCGGCACTCGCGGTAGAAACATCCAAGGGGAGGCGTGGCATACCCTTAATCCGGCGCCGGCGGCCAAGGCCAGACACTTATGAAAAGTCGAAAAGGGAAAATTCTTCTGCGGGCCGGGATCGCGGCTTTGGCGGTGGCGATTGTCGTGCTCGCCGCCGGCGTTCATTATGTGCGCACGCAGATTCCGAAGGAAATCATTCCCGACATCCGGGCGGCGATCGGGGCCCGGGGCGTGGCCGACCCGGATGCCCGGTTCAAAAAATTCCTGGAGAACCGCTACGGTTCCATGGACGAACCGGCCAATCGCGAGCGGGCCTTCGAGGGTTTTTTCAACCGCGACCACATCAAGGCCATGCAGTTGATCGTTAAACATTCTCCGCCGGGCCAGCGGCTCGCCAATATTCGCGCGACGGCCAATTGGCTGGCCAACTACCGGCAGAACATGTCACCGCAAGAGAAAGGTGACTTGGCGGATTACTTTCAAAGTGACTCTGGACGGGCCGCACTGCAAGCGGCGACGGGCCAATTCCTGAACCAGGACGCGGAATATCGGAGCGCGACAACGCCGGTTATCAACCAGTTGATGACCATCCTTTCGGGTGTAAAAAAATGAAAACAGGATTTAACGCGAAGACAGGTTTCACGCTGATTGAGTTGCTTGTGGTCATCGCGATCATTGGCATTCTGGCTTCCCTGCTGCTGCCCGTTTTGAGCCGTGCCAAACGCACTGCCGCCACTGCCGCCTGCCTGAGTAATTTGCATCAAATCGGGGTGGCGATAAATATCTACGTGCCGGAGAACAACAACCGCCTGCCCAACTGCCTCATGCTGCCGAATCAACCGTTGGCGGATGACACAAATGCCCAGTCCATCGTCGCCACGCTTCAGCCCGAGCTGCAGAATTCGAACGTCTTCCATTGCCCGGCCGATCTTTCCCTCTTTGCCGCCGATGGCTCCAGCTATACGTGGAACAGTTATCTGGACAACGCCTCCTACGACCATCCGGAGGACTGGTCGCCGGTCACCCAGGAGATCGTCAATGTGATCTTCGGCGGGAGATATACGACGCCGTTAATTGGCGACGCCAACTCATTCCATCCGGCGGACAGCCCCTGGACCGGCCGCAACGCGCTGTATTTGGATGGCCGCGTGGAAAAGACCAAGAATCCGGCCATGACTTCGCTGCAGGTCCAATGAAAAGGAACCGCGAGCGGTTCAGAAGGGACCCATAATCCGGAAGAATTCCTGGCTCGCGCCGGTCTCGGGAACGGTCACGGCCGGGGGTGGCGCCGCGGGCCTGCACGGTGGCGTCGGCGAATGAAACGGAGGCAAACGGGACGGCCGTTCCAGTTCGCGCCTGAGTATTTAAACTGTGGAAGCCGCGGAGCGGCGACTGACAATGGTGCGCAGATTCAACTGCGGACTTTGAAATGCGTAGGTCAAAAGCCCCGGCAGAGCGGTTGAATTTTCATTTATCAAGAGTGAAAGTGCAAAAAGTGAGAACCGACCCGAATGGCCCTTAGTTAAGGTCTTGATATTTGCGGGGTCTGCCTTTCCAATATCGGCTACGATGGGTGATTTCCACGAACTTGCGGCGTGGTTTGTTGAGTAACGGATAAGGTTTTGGGCGG
>JBEKZM010000056.1:0-38586 GCA_049509875.1 Verrucomicrobiota bacterium
CGCCCGAAAGGAATATTGCCATGACCAGCCATCGGTTGCTGTCAGTCAAACTGTCAGTCAGGATTAACGCCAGCAGTGAAAAATTCTGGCGGGTTAACCCAAATAGTCTTTAATTTTCCCAGTAACTTGCTATTTTCCCTTTATCTGAAGCAAGGCAACAGACTGTGTCCATCGGTGGTTAAAAAAACGTCAATCGGCAATCGAAAAACTTTAACCAACTTAAACTAACTTGAACCAAAAAATGGAAAAGACCAGCACCTGAACCCAACTGCTAAAGGAAAGCAAGAGAACTGCGAAGTACGCCAAACATGTGAAAAAACTGTTCCGATTCGCGTTTTTTGGCGTAATTCGCGGATCAAAAATTTCTTAGCCGAGGATTTGGGGAAGAATGAAATCACTTGACAGATCACGCTGGCCATCAACCATTCATCCACATTCATGAAAATTGCCATTGTCGGTCTCGGTTATGTCGGTTTGCCCCTGTCCTTGCAGTTTGCGCGCTCGAACACGGTGGTTCTGGGGCTGGACATCGACCACGCCAAGGTGGAATCGCTGAATGCCGGGCGCAGCTACATCAAGCATATCGAGTCGGCCGCCTTGGCGGAACAGGTCAACGCCGGACGCTTCAGCGCCTCCACCGACTTCCGGCGCGTCAAGGAAGCCGAAGCGGTCATCATTTGCGTGCCGACGCCGCTGAATAAAAACCGCGAGCCCGACCTTTCATTCATTCTGGAGACCGGCCGGAGCATAGCGCCCCACCTGCAACAGGGCACGCTGGTTTCGCTTGAATCCACCACCTACCCCGGCACCACCGACGAGGACTTGCGCGGCGTGTTGGAGGCGGGCTCGGGCTTGAAGGCGGGCGTGGATTTTCACCTGGCCTTTTCGCCGGAACGCGAGGATCCCGCGAATCCGGACAGCAAGGTCGCCGCCATTCCCAAGGTCGTGGGCGGCCTCACGCCCGCCTGCCTGGAACGCGCCACGGCGCTGTATGGCCGGGCCATCAAAACGATCGTGCCCGTGTCTTCCTGCCGCGTCGCCGAAGCCACCAAGCTGCTGGAGAACATCTTCCGGAGTGTGAACATCGCGCTCATCAACGAGCTCAAGGTGGTTTATCAGGCGATGGGTATCGATGTTTGGGAGGTGATCCAGGCGGCCAAAACCAAGCCTTTTGGGTTCATGGCCTTTTATCCGGGCCCCGGCCTCGGCGGGCATTGCATCCCCATCGATCCTTTTTATCTCACGTGGAAGGCGCGCGAATTTTCGCAAAATACGCGCTTCATCGAACTGGCCGGGGAAATCAACACGGCCATGCCGCAGCACGTGGTCAATCGCACCGCGGAAGCGCTCAATGCCAGCCGCAAGGCCGTCAACGGCAGCCGGGTGCTCATTCTGGGCCTGGCCTACAAACCCAATGTGGATGACGAACGCGAATCCCCCAGCTACGTGCTGCTCAACCTGCTCAAGGAACGCGGCGCGGAGGTGGCCTACCATGACCCCTATGTGCCGGTGATTCGCCCGACGCGCGAACATCCTCATTGGGCGGGGTTGAAGTCCATCCCGTGGGATCGCCAGACCGTGCAGAGTTTCGACGCGGTCATCGTGGCCACCAACCATCAGGTCGTCAACTACCAGGAACTGGCGGACTGGAGCCCCTGCATCGTGGACACCCGGAATGCCCTGGCGGCCGTCAAAACCAGGCCCGGCCAGGTGTGGAAGGCTTGATTATTTTAGGGGCTTTCAACATGATTCCGGCGTGAGTGCCAAATCCATCAACCGGCTGCCGGCCCGCGCCTGGCGTTACACCCTCGGCGGAATGATGCTCGCCACCGGCGGATTTGTTCTGGACCAAATCATCGCGGCCCCATTCGTTGGCGTCTATCCCGGCGAAGTCATTGCCAATCCCGGCGCGGTCGTCGCCAATCCCGTCCCCCAGCTGGCGCCGCAAACGCAGGACCAGCAGGACCAGCCGAACGAAATGGACGTGTTCCAGCCGGCGGGTGAAGCCGAAGGAAATCCCCTGCCGGAAATATTTCGCTATGGACCGCTGCAACTGCATCCTCACGCCAGCTACAGTTTCATGTATGGCAGCGGCATCCAAAACGCCCCCGGCAGCCAGGAAAACATGATTATCCAGCAGCTTTCGCCGGGCATACTGATCGATCTGGGAACCCATTGGTCCCTGGATTACACCCCCACGCTCGAGTTTTATTCCAGCGACAAATTCAAGGATAACGTGGACCAGTCCGTGGCCCTCACCGGCGGGTTGGACTATGAAGCCTGGCAATTCGGCCTGGCGCACAGCACGCAAATCACGTCCGATCCGATCGTGGAGACCGGCACCCAGACGGATACAGATACCCACACCACGACCTTGAGCGCCTCGCGGGCGATGAATTCCCAGGTTTCCGCCGACTTCGCCTTGAACCAGACCATCATGCTGGTGTCGGGTTTCGACGATTCGTACGACTGGAACACCCTGGACTGGATCAACTACGAGTTCACGCCGCGCCTCAACGCCGGGCTCGGCGCCGGCGGCGGCTATGTGCTGGTGGAAAACAACGGCAATGGCAATGGCCAGGTGGCTGCCAGCGGCCAGTCCGGCAGCCTGGATCAGTATTACGAACAGGTGCAGGCGCGCGTCAACTGGCGGGCCACCGACAAAATCAGTTTCCAAATTTCCGGCGGCGTGGAGGACCGGCAGTTTGAAACCGCCGGCGCCGGCGACTCGCTCGATCCGATTTTTTCCGCCTCGATCCAATATCAACCACTCAAGAATACGCAGATCTCCCTGGCCGCAAGCCGCACGGCCGCCGCCTCCGACTTTTACCTGGCGGCGCAGCAAACCGAAACCACGGTGGTCAGCCTGGGCGTGAACCAGAAATTGTGGAGAAAGTTCAGTCTCGGCGGGGGCGTTGCTTATACGCGGATGGATTACAGCACACCGGCGTTCGCCGGCGCGGGCGGGGCGGCCAACCGCAATGATGACATTGTCAGCTTCAATGCCCAGTTAAGTCACCCTTTCTACAAGCGGGGCACCTGGTCGCTGTTCTATCAATACTCGGATGACACTTCTTCACAGGCGGGTTTTGGTTATCAGAGCAGTCAGGTGGGCATGTCGGTGAGCTATAGTTTTTGATTGTCTGACGCCTCCTTGAATCCTGGCTTCACGACGGCGCAATTCCGGCAATTTGCGCTGGCGGCCGCCATGCTCTCGCTCGGCTTTGCACTGCCGCTCTGGCATCTCTGCACTTTTGCCGTCCCTGACGATCTGGAATCGTACATCCCCCTGATGCCGTTCGTCAGCGCGTATCTGGCCTGGACGCTGAAGCCGGAATTGCCAGCCCGGTCAACGCCGGCCCGCCGGACGGCGCTCGTGTTTTTTGTCGCCGGGGCGGCCGCGCTGGCAGCCGGCTTCCTCCCTGGCCAGTCGCCGGTGCCGGCCCCGCCTGAAAACGGCCTCGCGCTGACCACCCTGGCCTGGCTGCTTTGCCTGGCAGGGGCGGGCTGCTGGTGCCTGGGGGGCGCGACCATGCGCGCGCTGGTGTTTCCGTTTGGCCTGCTGCTCTTCATGATTCCACTGCCAGCCCCGGCGCGTGACGCCGTTGAATCCGGATTGCAGCACGGTTCCGCGACAGTGGCGGACTGGATGTTCTTCGTCTCCGGAACCGCCTTTTGGCGAAGCGACACGGTGATTCAACTGCCCGGCATTGCCCTCGAAGTCGCGCCGGAATGCAGCGGCATTCATTCCACGTGGGTGCTGCTGATTACCAGCCTCGTCGCGGCCCGGACGGTTTTGCGCCAGCCTTGGAGGCGCGCGGTGTTGTGCCTGGCCGTCATTCCGCTGGCCCTGTTGCGCAACGGTTTCCGGGTGTTTGTCATCGGCCAGCTTTGCATCCACATCGGCCCCCGGATGATTGATTCACCCATCCATCATCATGGCGGACCGGTCTTCTTTGCCCTGTCCCTGGTCCCGCTCTTTCTGCTGCTGGACTTCTTAAGGCGCGGCGAAAGAACCAACCGTTAAAACCGCGTCATCCGCTCCAGCTCCTTCACCCGCTGTTCGATCTCCGGCCGCTTGGTCTTGGTCGTGGCGCTCAGGCCGAAGCCCTCGCAGCAAAATGACGCGGTCACGCTGCCATGGACCATCGCCCGGCGAATGTTGGCGTCGATGGCGCCCCGGGCGCCGGCCAGGTATCCCATCAGCCCGCCCACGAACGAATCCCCGGCGCCGGTCGGATCTTCAACGGTATGCAGCGGATACGCCGGACAAATGAAAAAGCCTTTGGGCCCGGAGAGAATGGACCCGTGCGAGCCTTGCTTGATGATCACATACTTCGGGCCGAGCCGGTGAACTTTCTTGAGCGCCGCGAAGATATTGTCTTCTTTGGTCAACAGCTGGGCCTCGCTGTCGTTGAGCACAAAGGCGTCCACGCGCTTGAGCAGACGCAACAGCTCCGCCAGGGCGATGTTGATCCACAGGTCCATCGAGTCGGCCACCACAAACCGCGGCTTCCGCATCTGGTCGAGCACCGCCTGCTGCAGCGCCGGCGCGAGGTTGCCCAGCAGCACAAACGGCGTGTCCCGATACGCCGCCGGCAATTTGGGCTGGAAGGTCTCGATGACCCCAAGCTCCGTCATGAGCGTGCGGCGGTTGTTCATGTTTACCTCGTACTCGCCCGACCAATGAAAGGTCTTGCCCGGCAAAATCTGGAGCCCGGCCAGGTCAATGCCATGCTTGCGGTACAGGGCGATGTACTTTTTGGGAAAATCCCCGCCCACGCCGCCCACCAGTTTCACCGGCGAGAAAAAGCTGGCCGCCACCGCCGCGTGGCTGGCGGACCCGCCCAGCAGGCGCGGGTTTTCCTTGGCGGGAGTCTTGATGGAATCCAAGGCGGTGGTGCCGACGACAAGTACGCTCATGATTTTTTCTCGATTAATTCCACTTCGTACCCTTCCGGCGCGTCAACAAAGGCAAACGTGGAGCCGCTGGAGGTCGTGGTGGGGCCATCGGAAAACTTCACGCCCAGCTTCGCCAGGTGCTTTTCAAATTCGGCGAGGCTGTCCACTTCAAAAGCCAGATGCGTCAGGTCCGGCTGGACCTGAACGGAACCGCCGGCCGGGAAATGGGTGATTTCAATCTCTTCCTGGCTGCCCGCCGATTTCAAAAACACCAGTTCCGACCCGCGCGGCGACTGGTGCCGGCGGATTACCTCCAAGCCCAGCACGTCGTGGTAAAATTTCACCGTGCGTTCCAGATCGTTCACGCGATAACGCGTATGCAGGAGTCGTCCAACTTTCATGGGCAAAAGATAACGAACCGAGGGAAGCAGGCCAAGGATTGAATGACCCATGATCCATGACGAATGACTACTCGATCGCGGGGCCGGAAACACGCGGGCGAGCCGCCCGCGCGCCAATGCCGGTGCCGGCATGGATGGCGGCTCCGCGTTGGCCGGCCATCGCGCCTTGATCCCACCCGCCGCCCAGCGCCTTGATGAGCTGCACCGCCGTTATCAGTCGCTGGCCGGCTAACTGCGCGTTGGCGCGTTCCGCCGCCAGGGCGTCCCGGCTGGCGTCCACCACTTCCAGATAGGCCACCAGACCGGAGCGGTACCGCTGCGTGGCCAGATCCGTGGCCCGCCGGGCGGCGGTGACGGCTCGCGCCTGTGCCTCGGCCTGCACCGTCAGTTGGCGGATCCCCGAGAGGCTGTTTTCCACATCGCCAAAAGCCACCAGCACCTGCTGCCGGTACAACGCCACGCTTTCCGCGTAGGCGCCCCGCGCGCGTTGCAAATTCGCCCGATTGCGCCCGCCGGCAAATATCGGCAGCGATACGCTCGGGCCAAGGGACCACACATGGCTGTCCCAGTTGAACAGTGATTCAACGTCGCCGCTCAAGTAGCCGCCCGAGGCGGTCAGCGTGACCACGGGGAAAAACGCCCCTTTGGCCACCCCGATTTTGGCATTGGCCGACGCCAGTTGCCGTTCCGCGGCGGCGACATCGGGCCGGCGCTCCAGCAGGTCGGCCGGCAACCCGGCCGGAATCGCGGGCGGTTCCGGATTCCAGATCTTGTCCGCCTGGGCCAGCGCCGCGATTCGGAACGTGGCCGGATTTTCCCCCACCAGAATGGCGATGCCGTCTTCCATTTCGTCGCGCTGATGCGCCAGGCCGGCGGCTTCCGCCTCGGTGGTGGCCAGTTCCGTCTCCGCCTGGGCCACATCCAATTCGCTGCCCACGCCGCCTTCGTAGCGGCTGCGCACCAGTTGCACCTGTTCCTTCCGCAAGCCCACGGTGCCGGTCACCGTGGCGATTTCCGCGTCCAGTGAACGGAGCGCAAAATAATTCTGTGCCACGTCTGCCTGCAGGGTCAGCAGGACGTTGTAATAATTCGCCAGCGAGGCCTGGGCATCGTCCCGCGCGCTTTCAAAGCCGCGCCGCACCCGGCCCCAAAGATCAATCTCGTAGCTCAAATCGAGCGGGACGGTGAGGGTCGTGGCCGTGATGTTGCCGAAGCTCGGATTCTCGTTGGGGGAATAGCGCTGCCGGTTGACGCTGGGATCAAGGCTGACGTACGGCAGCAGATCGGCCCGGGCCACCCGGGCGGTCGCGCGCGCCTGGTCCACGCGCGCGACGGCGGCCTTGAGCTGCTGGTTAGCCTGCCGGGCCCGCGCTTCGAGCCCGTCCAGGCTGGCGTCGTCGAAAACCGCCCACCAGTTGCCCTTGGGCACGGTGTCCAGGGGCCGGCCCGCCTGCCATTGGCCGGTGCCGGCGTCCTTATATCCAGCCGGCACGGCGTTGGTGGGCGCCTGATAATCCGGGCCGATCGTCAGCGGCCCGGCTTGAGCGCTGGTGATGGTGATGGTGAACACCAGCGCCAGAGCCGCGACACCCGACGCAATGCCGGGGGCGCCCGGAATTGAGCCCTGGGGCGCCGGCGCCGGTTTTTTCCCCGGGCCCAGCTTCATCAGCGTCACATAGAAAACCGGCGTGAGGAACAGGCCGAACAACGTCACGCCGATCATGCCCGAAAACACGGCGATGCCCATGGCCTGCCGCATTTCGGCGCCCGCCCCGTGCGCCACCACCAGCGGAAACACGCCGGCGATGAAAGCAATCGAGGTCATTAAAATGGGCCGCAGCCGCAGCTTGCACGCTTCGATGGCCGCGTCAAATGGCGAGAGTCCCCCGTCCTGTTTGCGCTTGGCAAATTCCACGATCAGGATGGCATTTTTGCAGGCGAGTCCCACGAGCACGATCAGTCCGATTTGCGTAAAGATGTTGTTGTCGCTGCCTTTGAGCCAGACCCCGGTGATGGCGAACAACAAACACATGGGGACAATGAGGATGATGGCCAGCGGGAGCCGGAAACTTTCGTAGAGCGCGGCGAGCACCAGGAAGACGAGCAGGAGACACAGCGGCCCCACGTAAACCACGGTATTGCCGGCGAGAATCCGCTGGTAGGTCAGTTCGGTCCACTCATAAGCCATGCCGCGCGGCAGGTTGTCTTCCAGAATCTTTGTCATGGCCGCCTCGGCCTGGCCGGTACTGTACCCAGGCCCGGGCGCGCCGTTGATTTCCGCCGCCGGGTAGCCGTTGTAGCGCATCACCCGATCCGGACCATGCGCTTCGGTAACCTTGACGATGGCGCCCAGAGGCACCATTTCGCCCTTGTCATTGCGCGTTTTGAGCCGGGTGATGTCCTCGGCCGTGGCGCGGAAGGGCGCGTCGGCCTGCGCCACCACTTCAAAGGTGCGGCCAAACCGATTGAAATCGTTCACGTACAACGAGCCCAGATAAATCTGGAGCGTCTCAAACAAATTCTGCAAGGGCACGCCCTGGGTTTTTGCCTTCACCCGGTCAATGTCGGCGTCCAGTTGCGGCACATTGACGGTAAACGTGGAGAAGACGCCGCCCAGGCTGGGCGTCTGATAGCTCTTGCCAATGACACCCTGCAGATTCTGGTACAGAGCGTCGTACCCAAGATCGGCGCGGTCTTCGACATATAATTTAAAACCGCCAATGGTGCCCAAGCCCATCACCGCCGGCGGCGGCACGGCCAAGACGAACGCCTCCTTGATGGAGCTGAGCTTTTGATTCAATGCGCCGGCAATTGCCGGGCCGCTCAAGCCCGGGGAATTGCGCTCGTCAAACGGTTTCAGCGTGAAGAACACAATGCCCGCGTTCGGCGCCACGCTGAAGCCGCTGATGCTCAGCCCGGGAAAGGCCACGGCCGCCTCCACGCCCGGTTGCTTCAGGCCGATGTCTGACATCCGCCGAATGACCGCCTCGGTGCGGTCCAGCGACGCGCCGTCGGGCAGTTGCGCAAACGCGACGAGGTATTGTTTGTCCTGCGTCGGAACGAAGCCGGTGGGCACCTTGTTGAAGCTCCACCCGGTCAGCAGGACCAGCCCGCCATAGATGACCAGGGCAATCGCGCTTTTCCGCAGCACCTGGCCCACGCCCAGGGAATACCTGTTCCCGGCCCACGCAAACGCGCGATTGAAAGGCTTAAAGAACCAGTTCAGCGCCTTTTCCATCACGCGCGACAGCCAGTCCTTCGGCGCGTGATGATCTTTGAGCAGCACGGCACACAGCGCCGGTGACAGCGTCAGCGAATTGAAAGCGGAAATGACCGTTGAAATCGCAATCGTCAAAGCGAATTGCTTGTAGAACTGGCCGGTCAGACCGCTGATGAAGGCGGTGGGCACGAACACGGCGCACAGGACCAGTGCCGTGGCAATGATCGGGCCGGTCACTTCGCGCATGGCCTGTTTGGACGCTTCAATGGACGACAGGCCGCGGGCGATGTTGCGCTCCACGTTTTCCACGACCACGATCGCGTCGTCCACCACGATGCCGATGGCCAGGACCAGGCCGAACAGCGAGAGCGCGTTGACGCTGAACCCAAACGCCAGCATCATCGAGAACGTCCCAATCAGCGAGACCGGCACCGCCGCCAAGGGAATGATGGCGGCGCGCCACGTTTGCAGGAAAACGATCACCACGAGCACCACCAGCAGAATCGCCTCCAGCAACGTGTGGATGACCGCTTCGATGGAACGCCGCACGAAGACCGTGGGATCATAGACCACGGAGTAATCGATGCCTTCGGGAAAGTTTCGCTTCAATTCCGCCATGGTCCGGCGCACGTCCTTGGACAATTGGAGGGCGTTGGCGCCGGGCGTTTGAAAGATGGGAATGGCCACCGCCGTCTTGTTGTTCAGCAGGGAATGGAGCGAATAGCTGCTCGCGCCCAGCTCGATCCGCGCGACGTCCTTGAGCAGCGTCTTCTCGCCGTTCGAACCGGTCTTCACAATGATGTTGCCGAATTCCTCCTCGGACACGAGGCGGCCCTTCACATTGACCTGCAGCTCGAAGTTCACCGGCTGGCCAACGGGCTGCTGGCCGATCACGCCGCCCGCCACCTGGATGTTCTGCTCCCGGATGGCGTTCACCACGTCGCTGGCCGTGAGGTTGCGCGACGCTATTTTGTCGGGGTTGAGCCACAGGCGCATGGCGTAGTCGCCGGAACCGAACAGCTCCACGTCCCCCGCGCCCGGTATTCGCGCCAGCACGTCCTTGACCTGCAAGGCGGCGTAGTTGCGCAGGTAAACGTTGTCGTAGCGGCCATCCGGCGAGAACAAGTGGACCACCATCGTGAGATCCGGCGACTGCTTGGTGGTGGTCACCCCCAGGTCGCGCACTTCCTCCGGCAGTTTGGGCAGCGCCTGCGAAACGCGGTTCTGCACCTGCACCTGGGCCTTGTCGATGTCCGTGCCCAGCGCGAAGGTGACGGTCAGCGTCAGCACGCCATCGCCCGTGGCCTGCGAGAACATGTACAGCGCGCCCTCGACGCCATTGACGGATTGCTCCAGCGGCGAGGCCACGGTCTCGGCAATCGTCTTGGGCGTGGCGCCCGGGTAGGTGGCACGCACGACAATCGTGGGCGGCACCACCTCGGGATATTCGCTGATGGGCAGTTTGAACAGCGCCAGCAGCCCCATGATGAAAATCGCAATGGACATCACCCCCGCGAAAATGGGGCGGCGGATAAAATAGTGTGAAAAATTCATTTGGCCCTCGATTAGCGTAAGGCCACCCTGGCTTCCTGGCCGGTGGTTTCCGCTTCCGGCGACACCGGCATCCCTGGACGCACGCGCTGCAATCCGTTGACCACGATCTCTTCCCCGGGCGTGAGCCCGGTGCGAATCACCCGCTTGCCGTCAATCGTCGGGCCCAGCGTCACGGACTGATAGGCCACGGTGTTGGTTGGCGTCAGCCGCAGCACAAACTTGTTAGCCTGGTCGGTGCCGATGGCGCGTTCATCCACGAGCAAGGCCGCATGTTTCTCACTCAGGGGAATCCGGATGCGCGCGAACAGCCCGGGCACGATGCGGCCGTCGTCATTGGAGAAGACCGCCCGCAACAGGATGCTGCCCGTATCGGGATCAAGCTGGTTGTCGAACGATTCAATGCTCCCGTGATGCGGAAAATCCGTTTCGTCCGCCAACTGAAGGTCCACGGGGATTTTGCCGCCGTCGGTATTACCCAGCTTTTTCAATTCAACCAGGCGGTTGAATTTCAGCAGCGAGTCTTCATCGACGCTGGCATAGACATAGACGGGATCGACGGAGACGACGGTGGTCATCATGGTGGCCGAACCCGCCAGGCCGCTGACGTAATTGCCTTCGGTCAGCAGCGCCCGGCTCACCCGGCCATCAATGGGCGAGCGGACCTGGGTGTAATCCAGATCAAGCTGGGCCGATTCCAGCGCGGCTTTGGCGCCGGCATAACGCGCCCGGCGCGCCTCGGCTTCCTCGGCCGAAATGGCGTTGTTTTTCAGAAGTATATCCGTGCGGCCCGCCTCCCCCCTGGCCTGCTCGTATTCGGCCTGCCGCTGGTCAACCGTCGCCTGATTCCAGCGCGGATCGATGAGGAAAAGCACGTCGCCCTTTTTCACGAGTTGCCCGGATTGGAACCGCACTTCCTGGATGTAACCGGACGTCCGCGGGCGGATCTCAACGGATTGCACCGGCTCCGTCCGGCCGGTAAACTCGGTCCATTCGACAATCTCCTTTTGTTCGACGGGCGCCACGGTGACGGCCGGCGGCGGCGGCGTGGCTGGGGATTGGGCTGCTGCATGACCACAACCGGACACGAGCCCGGCAGCGGCCGCTGACATGATGCCTATCAAAAATGGCTTCAAAAAATGATGATTCATGGTTCGGTTGGTCGTTTGGTTTTTGTTTGGATTTCGGGTGTTGGTTCCCGGGCCCGGCTCAGGCAGCCAGCGCCTCACTGCCGCGCAGCAGGAACCGCTGGCGGAACTGCCAGCGGGCGGCATTCCCGGCTTTCTCGGCGGCAAGCAGCGGGAACACCAAATGCGGATAGTCCGTTTGCCGGGCCAAGGCTTCGGCCTCGATCAGCGCTAGGCGCAGCAACTGTTCATTGCCGCCGAGGATGGACTTATACTCAGCGAACACGTCGTTTTTCACCGCTTCGAGGAAGTCGGCGATTTTCCGGCAGAGGGTCGCACCGGCCGGCGCGTTGCCGCGCTTGGTGTCATTATCATTATTCTCAATATAATTCGCTTTCATATTAGTTTAAGTAGTTGTCTGTTTAGTAAAGTATTCCGTCAAAAAAATTTAAACTGCCACCGCCGCCTCGCTGTTCTTGACCCCCAGCAGACTAAAGATGCCCGGCGCCATCTCTCGCAGGACATTGACATCGTTCTGGATGCGCGCCTGAGTTAACAGCCCTTCGTAAAAAGCCATCACCATCCGGGCCGTCGCCGCCGGATCGGTCGCACCGATGTCGCCGTTGGCCGCCGCATCCCGAATGGCGGACTCGATGTACCGGCGTTTGTAATCGAGCACGGACTGCACCTTCTTCTGCAGCTCGTTTTCCTGGGTGCATACCTCGCAGCCCACCGAAAACAGCGGGCAGCCCAGCACGTGGCCGTATTTGGCCGCCATTTTACATTGCATTTCGTAGGCAAAATCACAGTATCGTTGCAAGCGCACCAGGGGCGGCACGGACGCCGAAAACATGGTGTCCAGCTCCCCCCGCGTGGATTGCCAGCTCGTTTCCAAGGCGGCCACAGCCAGCACCGCCTTCGAATCGAAAAAATGGTAAAAGCTGCCCTTCTTGACGCCCGCCTTTTCACAGATATGGTCGATGGTCGTGGTGCCGTATGAGCCCGTCCAGATCAACTCCAGGACGGCATCCATCAATTTATTCTTGGCATTACTGACACGACCCATAACGTTGCTGTTTCTATTTTGGCTTAGCTTCACCGGCTTGGTTGCCGGATGACATCGACATCCTAACATACTAGACCATACAGTCAACTATTATTTTTGGAGTGAGCCTGCGCTGGTCGGCAAGCGCGGCGCGCGCGCTGCAGCGCCATCCCCAAGTCCGCATTCCAAAACGCTCGCGTTGATTCGCGCGTTGACGGCACGCTTGGCAACTGCTTCGCTTCAGGGATGCCGAGCAATTCGACCACCCGCCAGAGGGGCAATTTCGTCTGTTGCGATGAATGATTCCATCGTCACGCCACTTGCGGGGCTGACCCGGCTGGGCTGGAATGCCGGGCGTGACGAGCAGTTCGCGGTGCATCTGGCCAGGGGTCTCATCCCGGCTCGGGTCGCGGTGGAGGACAAGCATTTCTATCGCGTGTGGACCGCCTCGGCGGAACTCTCCGCGCAAATTACCGGCAAGGCCATGCACGAAGCGCGCGGCGACCACTCAAAGCTCCCCAAAGTCGGGGATTGGGTCGCGGTCAAGCTCGTGCCCAACGAGGAGAAGGCCACCATCCAGGCCATCCTGCCGCGGCACAACCAGATCACCCGCAAGCTGACGGGCCGCGAAACCGCCGGACAAATCCTCGCCACGAACATCGAGACGGTATTTCTGGTGACTGCCGCCGACGCGAGCTTCGACGTCGCGCGACTGGAGCGGATGCTGACGATGGCGCACGATAGCGGCGCCCGCCCGGTCGTCATTCTCAACAAGATTGATTTATGCGCTGACGTCGCCGCCAGACTTGCGGAGGCGATTCGCGTGGCAGGCGGCGCCCTGGTGCTGGCGGCCTGCGCGCTCACCGGGCGCGGCGTGAAGAAACTGGCGGCCCTGATCAAGCCAGGCGATACGGTGGTGTTCATCGGGACTTCGGGCGTTGGCAAGTCGAGCCTGATCAACCGGCTTTATGGCGAAGACCTTCAAGCGACGGTCGAAGTGCGCCAGAGCGACGCCAAAGGCCGGCATACCACTTCCTGGCGCGAGATGATTTTCCTGCCGCAAGGCGGTGTGGTCATCGACACGCCGGGCATGCGCGAGTTCCACATCTGGGCGGCCGGCGAAGGCGCGAAGGAAACGTTTCCCGAAATTGGAGCGCTCTCGCTGCACTGCCATTTCCGCGACTGTAGCCATACGCAGGAAAAAAACTGTGCCGTGCTCGCAGCGCTGGCCGCCGGCACGCTCCCACGCGACCGGTATGACGGCTTCGTCAAGCTCCAGCTCGAGATCAGCTACCTCCGCGAGGCCGAAAAGCGGGCCGGCTGGCAGGACCGCAAAAAGAACAAGCTGCCCAAAAATGGATTTACCTTGTTCCCGCCGGATTAGCCGGACAATAATTCCAGCCCATGAATCGTCCCGTCCGCCGCGTATTATTCTTCCTTTTCTTCCTGTCCGGGTTTTGCAGCCTTGTTTACCAAGTGGTATGGACGCGCATGGCCTTTGCGTCTTTCGGCATCATCACGCCGGTGCTGTCGGTGGTGCTGTCGGTTTTCATGCTGGGATTGGCCATTGGTTCGTGGGCCGGCGGGCGCTGGATTCCGGCGCTGACAAAACGGGCCGGCGGCTCCGCCGCGTTCTTTTATGCCGGCGCGGAGTTGATCATCGGGCTGGGGGCGTTCGCAGTTCCAAAATTGTTTGCCGTGGGCGAAAACGTTTTGCTGGCCAGCGGCGAGACGAATTCCTTCGGCTACCTGGCGCTTTCCGCCCTGGTGCTGGCGGCCTCCATCCTGCCGTGGTGCGTCTGCATGGGGGCGACGTTTCCGTTTATGATGGCCTACATCCGGGAAGGCGACGGCCGGAGCACCGAAAGTTTCAGTTTTCTATATCTGGCCAATGTGCTCGGGGCCATGAGCGGAACGTTTTTGTCCGCGGTTGTTTGGATTGAAGTTTTCGGATTTCACCACACGCTCTGGCTGGCCGCCATCGGCAATTTCACGATCGCCTTCATCAGCGGATGGCTGGGCTGGCAGCAGCCACACGCCGCGGGCGCCCAAGCAACTGCCACCGCCGCGGACGCCACCGGCGCTTCCGCGCGCCCAGACACAACCCAAGGCGGGATGATCAAATGGATTTTGTTTTCGACGGGGTTTGTGTCCATGGCGATGGAAGTGGTGTGGACGCGCGCCTTCACACCCGTGCTCAAAACGCAGGTGTATTCCTTTGCCATGATCGTTTTCACGTATCTGGGCGCCACGTTTTTAGGTTCGTGGATGTATCGCCGGGATCTGCAGTCACACCGTCAGAAGCCGCTGGAAGTTTTGATACCGGCGCTGGCGGTCCTGGCTTTTTTCCCGGTGCTGATGAACAATCCGAAGCTGGTGGTGGCCAACTACCGGGAAGCGAATATTCATTTGGTCAGCGCCCTCCTGCTGCTGGCCAGCATCGTTCCCTTTTGCGCACTGCTCGGCTACCTGACGCCCGGGCTGATTGACGAATATGCGGGCGGAAATCCCACGCGGGCCGGACGGGCTTATGCCGTCAATGTTGTCGGCTGCATTTTGGGGCCGCTGGTGGCGTGTTACTTTCTGTTGCCCCATTTGAGCGAACGGCATGCCTTGATCCTGCTCAGCGTGACCTTTGTCGTGTTCTGCATTCAGCTGCGGCAGGGGATTTCCCGCCGGACGAACTGGGCGATGACGGCCATTTTAGCCTCTGCCCTGATTTGGTCGGCTTTTGGCGCCCTGGATTTCGAAGGCATGTTGAAAAAGACGAATCCCACTGGGACAGTCGTGCGGCGCGACTATACCGCCACGGTTATTTCCTTTGGCCAAGGCATGGAAAAGTTCCTCCTGGTCAATGGCATTGGCATGACCCAGCTGTCCCCCATCACCAAATTCATGGTGCATCTGCCGCTGGCCTTCCACCAGGACAAACCGGAATCAGCCCTCGTCATTTGCTTCGGCATGGGAACCTCGTATCGCTCGGCCGTGAGTTGGAATATTGGCACGACGGTGGTAGAGCTGGTGCCGAGCGTGACCAAGGCATTTGGCTATTATCACGCCGATGCCGCCCGCTTCATGAATGCCACGAACGGACACATCGTCACCGACGATGGCCGTCGCTTCCTCAAGCGCACCGCCGAAAAATTTGACGTCATCGTGGTCGATCCGCCGCCGCCGGTGCAGGCGGCGGGGTCGAGCCTGCTCTTTTCCAGGGAGTTTTATGACCTGGCCCGGCAGCATCTCAAGCCCGGCGGCATCCTCCAGATGTGGTTTCCCGGCGATGATGAACAGGAGACCTGTCAAGCCGTGGTGCGCTCCTTCAAAGAATCATTTCCTTATGTCCGCTGCTTCCCGTCGGTGAATCACTGGGGCGCCCATATGCTGGGTTCGGTGGAACCAATCGAACGGCTTGAGGCCGGACAGCTCGTGGCCCGGATGCCCGCCAGCGCACAGCAGGATCTCTTGGAGTGGAGCCAATCCAACAATGCACCGGCCTATCTCAGCCAGGTTTTGGACCACGAATATTCGGTCGGCGAGCTGGTCAACCCGGACGCCACGATACAGGTCACGGACGACCGGCCTTTTAACGAATATTTTCTGCTCCGGCACGCAGCGGCTGAGTTGAAAGGCAGACGGTAAGTGTAAAGGGCCGGTGGCCGCGCGCCGCCCATGCGCCGGGCGACCGGTGGTCGCATTTTCTCTTTCCTCCCGTTCGGGACTCAGTTTGTTGCGATCCGCCAACCCACCGATGAATATTTATCGGTGGGCTATGGTCTTTCGCCCTGCCGGGCTGGGAACCTGCCGCCAAACAGCGCATCAATTTTTCTTTGGACCGCGGGGTCCATCTGGATGAGCGGCGGCCAGGCGCGTTTATATCCCTCGCCGGGGAGTTTTTTGGTGGCGTCGATGCCGAGCTTGCTGCCGACGGCCATTTCGCTGGTGGCATGGTCGAGCACATCCGCCGGGCCCTTGGTAAAGATGCTGTCGCGCTGGGGGTCGGTGTTGGCCGTGAGATGGAACAGGACCTCGCTGGTGTTGTGCACGTCCACGCCGGCATCCACCACCACGATGTACTTGGTGAACATCATCTGGCCCATGCCCCAGAGGCCGTACATGATTTTGTAGGCCTGCATGGGATATGTCTTCCGGATGCTCACGAAGACGAGGTTGTGAAACACGCCTTCCGCCGGCAGCGCAAGGTCCACAATCTCCGGGAAGTTCATTTTAAAAATGGGCAGGAACAATTTCACGCTGGCCCCGCCGATGTAAAAATCCTCCATGGGCGGGATGCCCACAATCGTGGCGGGATACACGGCGTCCCGGCGGTGGGTGAGGGCGGTGACGTGAAAGACCGGATAGGGCTCGGGCAGGGTATAATAACCGGTGTGGTCGCCAAAGGGACCCTCCTCGCGCAGGGGCTCGGCGGGATCCACAAAGCCTTCAATGACGAAGTCGGCGTTGGCGGGCACCTCCAAGTCGCTGGTCTCGCACTTGACGAGTTCCACGGATTTTTTGCGGAGGTAACCGGCCAGGAGGAACTCGTCCAGCCCATCGGGCAGCGGTGCCGTGGCGGCAAAGGGGAACATGGGGTCGCCCCCGACGAAGACAGCCACGGGCATGCGGGTGCCGGTTTCGTAGTAACGTCGGCCGTGGCGGGCGCCGACCTTTTGCAACTGCCAGTGCATGCCGGTGGTGCGGTCGTCGTAGATCTGGATGCGGTACATGCCGACGTTGCGTTCGCCAGAGTCGGGATCCCGGGTCACGACGCAGGGGAGCGTGATGAAGCGTCCGCCATCGAGGGGCCAGCATTTGAGGATGGGCAGATTGGCCAAAGTGGGGCAGGCCTCCGGCCGGCCGTGCCCGGCTTTAAGAATATCACCCGCGCCGGGCCACGCTTCCTGGCGGGGGGGCGGCGCGTCGAAGCGATGGATCACGTCCTTGCACGGTCCGCCGGAGACGGCTTTGGGTTTGGCATAACGCAAGTCGAGGGCCTGGCCAAGCAGTTTGATGGCCTCCTTGAAGCTGGTCGGCGGCCTGGCTTTCATGAGGGCGCCCAGTTCGCCGGCCACTTCGTCCACGGAATTGGCGCCCATGCTCAGGGCCATGCGCCGATGGGAACCCAGGGTGTTGATGGCCACGGGAAACGGCGAAACGACGCCGTTGACGGTGGGCTGCTCGAACAGCAACGCCTTGCCGCCACCGGGCGACTTCATTTCGCGGTCGGCAATTTCCGTGATTTCCAGTTCCGTGGCCGTGGGCTGGGCAATGCGTTTAAGCTCGCCCGCGCGTTCAAGGGCGCTGACGAAATCGCGGAAGGAATCGAAAGCCATGCAGGGAAGCTAACGGAAAAGTCCCCGGCGGGCAATGCGGCCGAAGGCGGGGGATTCGGCAGCCGGCGGCCGGGCGCGAGGGCGAGCACCTGGTCGAACAAAAGAAGGGAAGGAGCGGGAAGGGGGTGGCAGGGGCGGAGCGCAAATCCGCAGACTTCCTGGCAGGCGGCGCTGCTGCGGGTCGCAGACCCGCGCTACGGGTACCGGAACGGCGGCGCTACGGCTTGACATCCAAGCCGGCGAAGGGGGTGTTACCGAAGCCGCTGCCGGCGGGAGTGTCCTCGGTTTTCTCGATTTTGACAGGTTGGCTGGGAGCCGGCGCGCCGGTCGGGGGTTTGGGCGGCGGGTCGGACTGGCCGCCCCGGGCATCGGAATCGCCCGCTCCGACCTCCTCCTGGTGTGGATTCTTCGGCCGCTTGGCTCGCGGCAGCGGGCTGATCATCAGGTTAATGGCGCGGCCGACGAGTTTGGGCTGAAAATCCGGGTGGCCGAACGCGGCGATCTGGGCGAGGAACTTGCTCACCACTTCAAAGCCGATTTCGGTGTGGGCCATTTCCCGGCCGCGGAATTTGAGCGCCACCTTGACCTTCATATCCTCGCAAAGGAAATTGACGGCGTGCTGCACCTTGATCTCCAGGTCGTGGGGGTCGATGCGCGGGCTCAACTGGACTTCCTTGACGGTGGAAGCGTGCTGGTTCTTGCGGGATTCCTTCTCCCGCTTGGCCAGTTCGTAGCGGAATTTGCCGATCTCGACCAAGCGGCAGACCGGCGGCACCGCGTTGGGGGAAATTTCGACGAGGTCCACCCCGTTTTGGCGGGCGAGGCTCAAGGCGTCGTTCAGTTGGAACACCCCGAGCTGCTTGCCGTCCGCCCCGATGACCCGGACTTCGCGGGCGCGGATTTTCCCGTTGACGCGCATCTGCGAGGTCGGGGAGGAATTACGTTGCGGGGAGAAAGGGCGACTCACGCGACCCTCTCTGGTTTGGGCTGATTGGCTATGTACATCAAAGCTGTCGTCTGGCTAATTCTTACAATGCGCCTTTTTTAAGCAATGCGCGAAGCCGCTGCAAGCAAATAATGGGAATAATAACACGGTGCCGGCCGGCGCGCCACCGGCTCCTGAATACCAGCTTGCCGGACCAAAGTCAAGCCTTCGCGCAAGGCGATGGGCAGCTGGTTTCACTGGCGGGGAGGGTGATGGCGGATGATCCGCTCGCGGTTTTTGAACAGATACCAGACGATGGCCACGTTGACGGCCAGAATCACGGCGACTTCGATTTTGGGATGCGCCAGGAGGTGCCGGTGGGTTTCCAGATTGGGCATGCGCTTCCGGACGAGTTCAAAAACCTCGATGGGGATGAAAAAAGCCGATTCGGCGATCACCAGCCAGACAACCCAGCTTACGCGCATGGCCAGCCCGACCGCCTGCAAGAGCATAAACAAGCCATAAATGACCGAAAACACCGCGAGCCAGTTCAGGTTGGACGGCGTGATTTCGCTAATGCGGTTGGCCACTTCAAGAAAGAATTTTTTTTCCGGATCAATGTGGAAGAATTCCAGAAGTTTGCGGAAATCCTCCGGCAAGTTGTTGTCCGTGAGCGAGTAGGAGATGATCGCCAACGTGAGCGCCGCCACGCCTTTCAGAAGTTTTACGGCCACGATGAAGTACAGCGTGGGGGCGCGCTTGGGCTTTGGCTCCGGAACCATGACCGCGAGATTCTTTTGGACGTCACTCATCAACCAAGCTTAGACAGCAAGAAGTCCCGAAGTTCAGAAATTTTCAGCCGTTCCTGCCGGCCATCATCGCGATAGCGCAAAGTGACGGTATCGAGCAGCTCGGGTTTTTCGCCCAAGGTTTCGAAATCGATGGTGACACAGAAGGGGGTGCCGATTTCATCCTGGCGGGCGTAGCGCCGGCCAATGGCGCCGCCATCGTCATAAAAGCATGCCAGATGGTGCTGCAACAGCTTGAATACTACGCGCGCCTTGGCCACGAGTTCGGGTTTGTTTTTGAGCAACGGGAAAACCCCGACCTTGATGGGGGCGACTCGCGGGTGAAACTTCAGCACATGGCGCGGTTCCGGGTTGCCTTTGGCGTCCACTTTTTGTTCCTCGTGATAGGCGGCGCAGAGCGCGGCCAAAGTCATGCGGTCCAGCCCTGCGCTGGGCTCGATGACGTGCGGGAGATAAACGCCCTTGAACAGCTTCTCGCAGAAGCGCGCCGCCTCTTCGCGCGGCTGGTTGTGGTCGTTCCAGTCGGTCTGGACTTCGGCAACAAAGTCCGCCTTTTGCTGTTCAGTCAGCTTGCTGGCGGCGGCCCGAAGCGCTTCGTCAAAAACTTCCATCGGCTTGCCCGAATGCTTTTGATGCTGCCTCAAATCGAAGTCGCCACGCGCGGCGATGCCTTCCAACTCTTCCGTGCCAAACGGGAACTTGAACAAAATGTCCACGCAGGCGCGGGCATAGTGCGCCAGTTCCTCCGGCTTCTGCCAATAATAATCCAGGACCTCCGGGCCCAAGCCGATGCCCAGGTAGAACTTGGTGCGCTGGGCCACCCAGTAGCGGTGCCACATTTCCCAGCCCCAATTGGCCCGTGGCTCGCTCAGGTCCGCGCCTTCGTGCCAGGCCGCGACCGAGCCGCAAAGCAGCTTGACCGCTTCGTCCGGGGCGATGAAGAATTCAAGTTCCATCTGCTCAAATTCCCGGGAGCGAAAGGTGAAATTACGGGGGGTAATCTCATTCCGAAACGCCTTGCCGATCTGCCCGACGCCGAACGGCACCTTTACCCGTGAGGAATCGAAGATGTTTTTGAACTGAACAAAAATCGCCTGGGCAGTTTCGGGTCGCAGATACGCGAGGTTGTCGTCGCTTTCGACCGGCCCGGTATGGGTTTTGAGCATCAGATTGAACGGTCGCGGCGGGGTCAATTCACCGCCGCAGTGCGGGCAAGGCGTGATGAAACCCGTCGCCGCAAGTTGCTCGGTTCCGAGGTAAAGATAGAACTCCTGCGCGTCCTTGGGCCGCTTCCCTTTCTCGATATCCTGTGCCAGCCACGACAAGGTCACTTCGGGGGAGCGCACCAGCGCCAGATTGGGCGCGAGGTGTCTGCCTTTGCCCTTGGCCCATTTCAGCAGCTCGGTTGCGTCGAATGCACCGGTGCCCGGTTGGGTCAAGGCGGCCAGCGACTGAACCCAGGATTGCTCGCTCATCAGGGCCCACCATTGGTCCGCTCGGATTAATTTCTTGCAATGTTTGCAAGTGCACATCGGGTCGCTGAAGGTATCCTCGTGGCCGCTGGCTTTCCAAACTGCGCGATGCATGATGATCGAAGCATCAAGGCCCACGATGTCTTCGCGCTCGCGCATCATGGATTGCCACCACGCGTCGCGGAGGTTGCGCTTGAGTTCCGCGCCGAGGGGGCCGTAGTCCCAAAAGCCGTTGATGCCGCCGTAGATTTCAGAGGACTGAAAAATGAAACCGCGCCGTTTGCACAGGGACACGATTTTTTCCATCTGCAGGTTTTCTTTTGGCTCGGACATAGGATCAGCCAGTGTTCGGCAAAAGCGGCGGGAAATCAATCATTAAGGATCACCTTGAGGAAGCCGGGCGGATCTTCGCACACTGCCCCCCGGAGGACTTGTGAGCCACAGCAACTGGTGAATTTTCAATGCGGCCATCGAGTTCGCACGCGTTTTCACTGGCAACGCTGCCTCGGGTCGCAGACCCCGCCGTCCGTGCGGAGCGCGGTTCATGAGCCGCAGCGGCGTCCGAAATTCAAGATCACCCGCATGATCCGTGAACTCTCTGGCGGGCGATGTTGCTGCGGGTCGCAGACCCGCGCTCCGATACCGGGGCGCCGGGCTCCTTGTTTGGGGGGCAGCGTCGAGTTGCGCCCAAGCAAGCCAAGCAAGCCGCGAACCGGCGTAGTCTGGCGGCTGCGTGAAACTCACGCATTATGCGTGAAAATTTCACGCGTTCAGGGTTTTGCGTGGGCTGGGCATCGGTGGTTTTTGCGTTTTTTGGGCTTTCCCAAGGGTCCAGGAACTTGGCACCGGCATTGCTAAAAGGAATTCATAAATCCGATTGACAGCGTTTGTGATTGACCTAGAATTGGCGGCCTGTCCCCGGATCAACAACAACACCAACAAGTAGTATCCAAGAATTATGAAACAAGAGAAAAAAGCGTTTACGCTGATCGAACTGCTCGTCGTCATCGCGATCATCGCGATTTTGGCGGCCATGCTTCTGCCGGCCCTGGCGGCTGCCAAGAGGAAGGCCCAAAAGATCAATTGCACAAATAACCTGAAGCAGGTGGGTTTGGCGTTCCGCATCTGGGAAGGCGATAACAACGACAAGTATCCCATGTCGGTGACGGCGTCTTCCGGGGGTGCCAGCGACTATCTCTCGCATTCCAGCGGCGGGGTTACTCCGACCGCGCCCAGCGCCAAGCTGGTTCCTGGGATGGCCTACATGGTCATGTCCAATGAGCTGTCCACGGCCAAAATCCTGTTCTGCCCGTCGGACAATATTCACACCGGCTTCGCCACCAACTTTAATTATGGAAACCTGCTGGGCATCTACGGCTCGGGCGGCACGATCCCCAATCCACTTGCGGACGCCCAGGTTGGCGAGCCGACTGGGTCGGCCGGTTCCTCGGTCAGCTATTTTGTGAATGGCGACGCGACCGAAGCCAACCCGCAAGACATCATGACCGGGGATGATAACATAGGCACCTTCGGCGCGACCACTGCCAGCGCCGTTGCCCAATATCGCTTCGGCGGAACGTCCACTGGTGAAGCCGATACTGGCGGAGCTATCAACGGGACCACTTCCGTGGGCATCACGACGACCGCGTTCAGCGGCAGCCCCTGGTGGTCTTGGACGGCGAACGATTTCCACCAGAAAAACGGCAACCTCGGCATGGCTGACGGCAGTTGCCAATCGGCCACCATTTCCGGGCTGCACAGCTACCTGGCCAACAGCACCAACAGTGCCGCGGCGGAAGCGATCAACTTCATGCCGTAATTTTCCAGAACCACATCAAGGCGCCCGCGAGGGCGCCTTTTTTGTTTCCCGGTTTGACTGGCGCGAGTGCCGGGAAGTTTTATGCTGTGCGGACATGGCTGGCACCGCCAACGACCTGCTCAAGGCCACCGCGCGTTCGTTCTATTTGACCCTGCGGGTGCTGCCTGGCCGGGTGCGCGCGCCCATCGGCCTGGCCTACCTGCTGGCCCGCACCGCCGACACCATCGCCGATACCGAAATCGTGCCGGCGGGCCAGCGGCTCGACGCCCTCCGCCGCCTCCGCGAGCGCATCCTGGATCGGACGGCCGAGCCGCTGAATTTTGCCGCCCTGGCGCGCGAACAGGGTTCCGCTGCGGAAAAACTGTTGCTGGAGCGGGCGGAAGAGAGTGTGGCGGCCTTGCAGCCACTCTCCGTCGACGATCGACAACTGGTGGAAAAGGTTCTGGAGACAATTACCAGCGGCCAAGAGCTGGATTTACGGCGGTTTACCGAAGCGGGGAGGGCCGATGAGGAGCCTGTTTTGGCACCTCGCACAGGCGAAGCGGCGGCACCAGTGAGCGACCAGGCAGGTTCAACCGGGAAAGCTGGCAACGGTCCGTCGCGCCCGGGAAAGGTCATCGCGCTGAACACCCAAGCCGAACTGAACGATTATACCTATCGCGTGGCGGGATGCGTGGGGGAATTCTGGACGAAATTGTGCCGGGCACATTTGTTTCCGGGAGCGGGGCTGGACGAGAGTCAGTTGATCGCCGACGGCGTGCGATTTGGCCAGGGGCTGCAACTGGTGAACATTCTGCGCGACCTGCCGGCGGATTTGAAAAACGGCCGCTGTTATCTGCCCCTGGAGGAGCTGAAGCCGGCCGGCCTGGCGCCTGAAGAACTGCTGGCACCGGAGCGGGAGGGGACATTTTTGCGGCTGTTCCGCGCGCACCTGGATCAGGCAGAGGCGCACCTGGAGGCGGGCTGGCGCTACACGAACACGCTGCCTTTCGGACAGTTTCGCGTGCGGCTGGCCTGCGCGTGGCCCATCCTGCTGGGCTTGAGGACCATCACGAAATTGCGCGCCGCCAAGGTGGCGGATCTGCAGCGGCGGGTGAAGGTTTCCCGCCACGAGGTCTATGCGATGATGCTGAGGTCAACGGTGGCGTCCCCGGCGCCATTTTTGTGGCGCGGGTTATATGCCGCGGCGTTACGGCGTTGAAAACCGGCACCCGCGCCTGCTCCCTGGGCGCCCAAGCTCAGTCTTCCGCCCTGGACA
The DNA here is from genome assembly GCA_049509875.1 of Verrucomicrobiota bacterium. Classification (GTDB taxonomy): domain Bacteria; phylum Verrucomicrobiota; class Verrucomicrobiia; order Limisphaerales; family UBA11358; genus UBA11358. The sequence goes on from JBEKZM010000056.1 coordinate 23,860, forward strand.
AGAACTGGTCTTCCTTGTTTTTGAAGAGGAGGTTGAAGGTGGTGAGCGAGCCGTAACAGCGGGAAACATATTGCTGCAGTTCCACTTTCTCGCCGTCGGTCAGCACGGCATGCGCGTTGATCTTTTGTTCCAGGACGCGCAGTTGGTTGCGGACGCCGACGACCTTGTGAAAGAAGACTTCTAGCGGCACTTCCTTGGCCTGCAACGCCGGGTCGGCGGGATGCAGGACCAACTTGCCTTTGTGCCAGCGCAATCCGAGCTGGTCCACGACCGCGCCGGGCTTTTCCAAGCCCAACTTCGCGATGGCCGACTCCACGGTGTCGTCGATGAACTGTTTCAGCGGCACCTCCAGGCCTGTCAGGGAAGCCTGCGGCTCCAGGGGCGAGAGCCCGCTCGCTTCCGGGGCGACCGCGCGTTTGGCGCCGTCGTCAAATTGGATTTCGGCGACGGATTCGGAAATGGATTTCACCGAGCCGCTGCCGTATTGGGGATGGCGGACACGCTGGCCGATATGGAGGGATTCAGGTTTCATGGAGCCAATTAAACATGGATGCCCGCGGATTTCCAACCCAAAGACGGGAAGCGGGAAGGACGCCGGGGTCGCTCCACGAGGGAGAAGATTGTTTTGACAGGCGGGCGCAAAAAAATTCTCCTTGGCGTGTGGCGGCCAAGTTTTGGAACCGGCTGGCGTTTGAATGCGATCTCTGGCAACGGGGATTTTCGCACGTGGCCGGCGTGGATGAAGCGGGCTGCGGCCCGCTCGCCGGACCGGTGGTGGCCGCCGCCGTGATTTTCCCCAAGCGCTGGCTGGCCCTGGGACTGCCGGCCAAATTTCGCGGGCTGAACGACTCGAAGCAACTGACGGAGGAGGAGCGCGAGAAATTCCATGAGCGGCTCCAGTCGGATCCGGAAATCCGCTTCGCCATTACGGCGGTGGACGTGGAAACGATCGACCGGATCAACATCCGCCAGGCGGCCTGGCAGGGAATGCACCAGGCGCTGGACCGGTTGGAGCCGCGGGCCGAGCACGTGCTGGTGGATGGCCTGCGCATCAAGTGGCTGCCCTACCGGCAAACGGCGCTGGTGCAAGGCGATGCGCGAAGCTATTCCGTGGCCGCCGCGAGCGTGCTGGCCAAGGTGACACGCGACCGGCTGATGCGGGAATACGACGCGCAATTTCCCGAGTACGGCTTTGCCACCCATAAGGGGTACGCCACGGCCCGGCATCTGGCAGCCATTGAAAAGTTCGGCGCCTGCCCGATCCACCGCAAGTCCTTCGCGCCATTCAAACCGCCGGCACCGACGGAGCCGGAGTTGTTTTGACGGCGGACGAACGCTGCAAAAAGCGCGCAAAAAGCGGCCGGCCGGTTTTTCCGGACTGGCCAACTCCCGATTTGCACGCAGGCCCGGACACGGAGTCCTTTCGCGGGCGAATCAATCGGCGGTCAAATAATCCGGCTCACCGTCGCTGTCTTCAATCAGCTGGTCTTTAAAAATTGTTTTCATGGCAATCTCCGGGACCGTGCCATCGTCGCGCACTTGATCCCTTCACTTAATGTCATCGGTTGAGTCCCCGTCTGCTGAAGTTGAAAGAACCGTGCGGTTTGAGGCTGGAAAATAATTGTCCCGCCGGCCAAATCGTGTTCAATTCACGGCTGGTGAACCTTTTTGCGAAACTCAGAGCCTGCTTCACTGTCAAATCAGACCCGGAACACTTGCGTCGCGGCCGGCTCGGCGAACTGGCGGCGAAGGAGTTTTTGCGGGGCCGGCGATTGAAATTTCTCGCGGCCAATTTTCGCTCGGAGCGGGGCGAGATCGACCTGGTTTTTCGGGACGCGGACTGCCTGGTATTTGTGGAAGTCAAGACGCGGTCGTCCGAGGAGTGGACGCGGCCGGCGGCGGCGGTGGATGCGCGCAAGCGGCGGCTGCTTTCGCAGACGGCTTTGGATTACCTGCGGCGGCTGAAAAATCCGGAAGTGAAAATCCGGTTTGACATTGTAGAGGTGTTGCTGGCGGACGGGGCGGTGTGCGAAATCCGGCATTTGCCGAACACGTTTCCGCTGAGCAAACCATACCGTTACGGGTGAAATTTGGGCCGGCTTAATTCGTGGAGCGCGGCGTTCAGGCCGGTTGCGCGCGGCCTTGCAAATGGACCTTGAAGCGGGCTGAGGCCCGCGCTCCTCGGAGCGCAAATTAGCTTGCGCCGGCTGGTGAACGGGCGGATTGTGGTACTGCGGTCATGAATGGAATTCCTCACATCATTGTTGAAATCGCGGAATCGTTGATCGCCGCCGGCCTGGCGGGCCTGGGGCTGTTCTTCGTGGTGAGAAAGAGCGGCGAACCAGGGAAAATGCTCTGCAAAATCGTGTTCAGCGCGGTCATGGTTGCCGCCGTGGCTTATTTCGTCCGCTCGAGGCTTGGGCATCTGGAGGAGGGGGGCCTTTCGTTTGGGAATGTTGGCAACGGCCTCCTGATGACCGGCGCCATCGTCGTCTGTGGGCTGATTTTGAGCATCCTGTGGACAAGACAGGTGGGCGATTTTCTGATCAGCCCGCTGACGAGCCTGTTTGATGGCGGCAATGAGCCGCCGGAGCCGAAGCCGTTTTATTCCATCGCCCTGACCCGGCGCAACCGGGGCAAGCCGCACGAGGCGGTGAGCGAGATACGGCGGCAACTGGAGAAGTTTCCGAATGATTTCGAGGGGGTGATGCTGCTGGCGCGGGTGCAGGCGGAGGATTTGGCGGACCTGGGCGGCGCCGAGATATCTTTGAATCATTTTTGCGACTGGCCGGGAGCGCCGCTGACACAGGTGGCGGCCGCCTACACGCAACTGGCGGACTGGCACCTGAAGCTGGGCGCGGATGCGGAGGCGGCGCGGGCGGCGCTGCACAAGATCATCGAGCGTTATCCGGACACGGAAACCGCGCTGCATGCGGAACAGCGGATCGCGCATTTGAGCGAGGCGGAGAAGATGATACTGGCGAAGCACGACCGGCAGAACCTGGAGCTGAAGGAGGGCGTGAACAATATCGGGCTGCTCGATTCAACCAGTTTTTTAAAGCCTCAGGAAGTGGAGCCGGGCCGGCTGGCGGCGGCGCACGTGAAGCACCTGGCGGCCCACCCGCACGACACGGAGGTGCGCGAGAAGCTGGCGCTGATATATGGGCGCGATTACAAACGCCTGGACCTGGCCACGATGGAGCTGGCGCAGCTGATCAACGAACCCAAGCACCAGCCCAAGCAGATCGCGCACTGGCTGAATCTGCTGGCGACTTTGCAGATTGAACTCGGGGCCGACCTGGCGACGGTGCGGGGGACCCTGGAAACAATCGCGGCCCGATTTCCGAACCTGCCGCTGGCCGACCTGGCGCAGCGCCGGCTGGCGCGGCTGGAGAATGAATTCAAGGGGCTCCGAACCAACTCGAACGTGAAGCTGGGAACCTACGAACAGAACATTGGCTTGAAATACGGCGGGCGCCCCAAGCAGTAACGGCAATCAGGTCTTGATGTCCCGCACCTGGAAGGCCAGCGCCCCGATGACAAAGGCCGTGGCGGTGACCGCCAGGAGGATGATCTGGGACTGTAGGATTTGCGCCCACGGCACGGGGCTTTGAAAGACCAGGAACCAGCACGCGAAATGGTGGGTGATGAACCAGTTCTGATAAGATTCGAAAAAGGGGATGTGCTCCATCACCATGTTCATGAACAAATAGGAGAGGGCGAGGATGGTGGCCGCCGCGGGCTTCATGTTGAAGCAGGAAAACATCGTGGCCAGCGAGAGCATGGCGACGGCATTGACCGCCATCAGCAAGTGCGAAAACGCATAGCGCTTGAGCCCTTCAGCCGGGGTGAACAGGCTGAACATGGGATTGGGCTGTTCGCCGAAAACAAACATTCCCTTCCAGGGGAACAAGAGACGCGCGAAACCCAGCGCGACGGCACCCAACGCCAGCACCAGAACCGCCGAAAACAGCGTCCCGGCAATCCATTTTACGAACAGCAGGCGCACGCGCGAAATGGGCCGCGCGAGGATCATGCGCAGCGTGCCGTCCTCGGTTTCCTTGGCCACCATGTCCCCGCCGACCAGGGTCACATAAAGCGGCAGAAGCAAGAGGATCTGGGGCACCAGCATGACCAGCGCCACCGTCAGCGCCGAGATGTACTCGACAGCGAGATAGCCGTTGCCTTCCAGCAGTTGATCGAACTGGCTCTGCCAGCGCGTGTATTTGAACATCAACAGCATGGCGGTCTGGACCAGGACAAAGGCGCCGAACCCGATGTAGGTGCGCTTCTTGCCGAATAATTTCCAGAGTTCGTTTTTGAGCTGGGCGAGGAACATGGCTTAAGAACTTCGGGCCTCCTCCCGTCGGCGGTTAACCAGGTCCAAATAAAAATCCTCCACGGTTTGTTCGTGCTGCCAGAGGCCGTCAACGGCCAGGCCGGAGGACACCAGCGTCTGCGCGATTTCGGCGGTGGAATGGCCAGCGGCCAGCGTGATGAAACGATCCTCCGCGGTGGCGGTAATGAGGCCGCCGGCGCGCAAGAGGCGCGCGGCGGCGGCAAAATCCGGCGTCTTGAGCGCCACCCGGCCCGGGCCGGACTTCACCCCGGCGACACTGCCTTCAAACACCTTTTTCCCCTGGTGCAAAATCGCGATGCGCGTGCAAAGCTGCTCGACTTCGTTCAACAGATGGGACGAGAGCAGGATGGTGAGGCCCAGTTCGCCCCGGAGACGAAGAATGGTCTGGCGCATCTCATGAATGCCTTCCGGGTCCAGGCCGTCACTGGGTTCGTCCAAAATCAACAGCTCGGGATGGGGCAGCAGCGCCTGGGCCAGGGCCAGCCGCGCCCGCATGCCGTGCGAATACGTGCGCACCCTGGACCGCTCGCGGCCGGTGAGGCCGACCCAATCGACGACCTCCCGAATCCGGGCCGCGGACGTGGGCGCGGTGTAGGTGCTCAGAATCTCCAGGTTGCGCCAGCCGCTCAAGTAATCGTAGAAAACCGGCGTCTCGAAAATCGCGCCGACCTGTTTGAGCGCGGCGCGGCGATGGGCGGCGACATCATGGCCGCAGATCTTCACCTCGCCGCCGGTGGGCCAGACCTGGCCGAGCATCATGCCGATGGCGGTGCTTTTGCCGGCGCCGTTGTGGCCGAGCAAGCCGAAGATTTCTCCGCGCGCCACCGCAAACGACAAATCGTCCACCGCCGTTCGCGAGCCGAACTTCTTCCGGACGTGGACCAGCTCGATCATTGGGTGCCGGCAATGGCCAGGAGATTTTTGATGTGGCCGTCCGCGTAAAGGTAATTCACGGCCTTGGCGGGTCCGCGCTCGGCGTGAAAAGCATCCTTGTCGAAGACGACGGGGATTTCGTGCGGATCGAAATGGATGCTGAAAATGACCAGATGGTCGGCGTCCTCGCCGTTCAACAAGTTGTTCCAGGCATAACTTGAGCCGGTGGTGCCAAACAGGTTTTGCAAATCGGAAGGGCAGCGCAGGACGTTGGTATTTCCGAGCTGGGACAGGAGCACCTGGTTGATGGTGGGAAACGTGTTGGTGGCGGCGATCGCCGGGTCGGTGGGCGCATCCCGCATGACGGGCAAGTGGTTGTTGTTTTCCTGGACGTAAATCTGCAGCGCGATGCCAATTTGATGCAGATTACCCAGGCAGGCGGTGGCGCGGGCCTCCCCCCCGGCGCGCCTCAGGACCGGCAGCAGCAGGGCCGCGAGGATGGCGAGGATGGCCAGCACCACGAGCAGTTCGACCAGGGTGAAGGCGGGCCGGCCAGGCTGAGGCACCGGGTGTTTCATGGCGGTCGTTGGGCGCGCAACAGGCGTCCGCTTTCCATGGTGCGCTGCAACTCCTCCAGGAACGGCGCCAGTTCCGCCTTGGTCTGGGCCGAGCTTTGGCTGTAAAAACTTTGGAGTCCAATTTTGGTGACCTGGTCCTCCAATTCCTGGCTCAAGACCACGGCATTGGTGCCGGGCGGAGGCAATTGGCCGGTGGCGGCCATTTTTTCGCGCGCCTCCTTCATTTGTTTGACCGCCTGGCTCACGGCGCGCTGCCGCTTGTCCGCCGGCAGATTTTCAAAGGCGGTGATCATTTGATTGAAGCCGGTCGGCATGGTCGCCTGGAGAAAGGTCGCTTTCTCATCCTCGGTCATTTGGGAAAACCATCGGTAGGCGGTGCGGTCGAGGCGCAGGCTCTGGCGCTCATCGAGGGTAAGCGCATTGAGCATGGCGGCCAGCTTCCGGAGGGCGGCGGCCCGTTCGGCGGCCGTCAAACGGCTGAAATCGAGCGAGGCGGTATAGCTCCGGACCTTCTCCGGCGTGACCTTTATATTTTGCGCCACCTGATAGCCGGCGAAGGCGATGATCCAAATCAACACGAGGGCCGCGACGGCCATAAGAACCGGGCGTTGTCGCTGGCTGAACATGGCTTCAGTTTAGGCCGGACCATGAGTTTGGCCACAAAAAACAGGCGCCGGACCAACAGGCCGGCGCCGATAATCCCCCCAGTGAGACCCGCGCTAATAACTCGCCAGTTCCAAGGCGATGTCCTTTTCCAGTTCGTGCACCAAATCGATGTCCACGCGTCCGTACTTGGTGCGCGCCTCAACGTCCACCTGGCTGACCTTCGGGTCAATTTGCTCCACCTTAACAAAGACTCTGCGATCGTTCACCCGGCCTTCCAATTGGCGGACCGTGTTCGTATATTCATGGGGGACAAATTCGCGAACCACCACGCCCTCCCGCTGCACGACCGTGACGGCGGCTTTGTACACCTGGTCCCAAGGCCGGTTATAACGGCCCGCCACCGAGTCCCGACCGTAGCTGATGGCAAACGTGGAAGTATCGCTGACAGTATTGACACATCCCGTGACGACAATGGCGGCCCCGGCGAGAACGGCGAAAATTGTTTTCTTCATAACCAGCACAATCAACCGGGAAACACAGCGCGCGTCAAGCATGATTCCAGCCGGCTCACCAGTCCTTGATGGTGCCGATGGGATTGCGCGGCTTGTCCGGGGGCTTCATTTGCAGCAACTGTTCGTTGTCCTTCTGCGAGTCCAACAAGCGTTTGGCCTCCTCGGGTGTCATTTCTCCCGCCTTGAGCGGCTCGCCTGTGGTTTTCTCCTGGTCCTGTTGGTCGCCTTCCTTGTTCTGGGCGGCTGACTGCGCCTGCTTTTGCTGCTCGTCTTTCTTCTGCTCCGCCTGTTTTTGCTTTTCTTCCTCCTGTTTTTGCTGCTCCTCCGACTTTTTTTGCTGGGCTGGTTGATTTTGCTGATTCTGTTGCTGCTGGCTCTTTTGCTGTTGTTGCTGCGATTGGTTTTGTTGTTGCTGCTGCTGCTGCTGTTGTTGCTGTTGTTGCTGCTTGAGCAGCTCTTCCAGCCGCTTGAGCTTTTCGTCGTCGGGATAAGCTTTCAGGCCGTCCTCGACGCGTTCCAACGCGGCCGAAACGTTGTTGGAAATGTAGAGCTGCGCGCCGCTGTTGAAAAAATCGTCGGCGAGGGCAAGCTGTGCGCCGGCTTTCTGCCAGGCCAATAACAGCAGACTAAGGCTGATGAGGAGTCGCGATGTCATCGATTTGTTTCAATTTTTTGGTGAAATCCCCGAATTGTTGGGCGGCAATCTTATACTTCTGCGCCAGGCCCTCCATGATTTCGAAGGCGGAATGAAATTCGGCCCGGCGCACGGCGGCATCGGCGGTGTTTTTGCCTCGCAGCAACGCGGCCTTGATCTGGCGCACCTGTTCCACCGCCGCTTTGGCAAACTGGAAATTGTACGCGGCGTCCAGGTCGTTGGTGTTCAGCGTCACGGCGCGGGCATAGGTTTTTGCCGCGGCGTCAAAACCTTGTTCGAGGCCGTCCAGATCTTTTGCCTGCCTGGCCTTTTGGAATTGGACATTGCCGAGGTTGTAATAAGCCTGCTCCTGCAATTTCAAATCCTGCGCCAGGGTGGCCTGGGAAAAGAGGCTTTCGGCCAGGTCAAAATTGGTGGCGCGATAGGCGGCGTCGCCGGCATTGAAAACGAGGCGCACATCGTTGGTCTGGACCGCCGCGATCCGGGTGAATTCGGCAAGGGCGTTGGTGAAGTTGCCGGATTGATAATCGCGCAGCGCGGTGGCGGGCGAGGCCTGGGCCCCCGCCGAAAACAGCAACCAGCCCAGGAGCAACGCCGCGGCGGCGGCGGCCGAGGGCGCGACGTTGGGCGCGCTGGAGCCGGCCGCTCGCGCGTTCGGACGCCGCTCGGGCAGGAACATCTCCGCGAGCAACAGCAGCATGGCGGCGGCCAGCGGCCAGCGGTATTGCTCGTGGTAACGCCGCACGACGCGGCTGACCCCCTCGGATTTTGGCAGGGGCGCCAGGCCCCGATCGTAAAGCAGGTCCATGGTGTCGGCCCCGCGCAACGGCAAATAGAATCCGCCGGTGGCGGCGGCGATTTGCTTCAGCAAGGCTTCATTCAGGTGGGATTTGACCGCGTTGCCGTCCGGATCGCGAACCAGATTGGGATCGAGCAACGCGCCGTCAGTGGTGCCGATGCCCACGGTGAAGATTTTCAGGCCCGCTTTGGCCGCATTTTGCGCCGCTTCGAGGGCGCCTTCATCATTGTCCTCGCCGTCGGTGAGCAAGACGAGCGCCTTGTGATTACTTTCTTCCTTGAAGGCGGTCAAGGCGCTGTTGATGGCTTCGGCCAGCGCGGTGCCGCCCTCGGGGATCGAATTCACGTCCAGCGCCTGAACGCTTTGCTGGAAGGCGGTGTTGTCGCTGGTGAGCGGACATTCCAGAAACGCGTTGCCGGCGAAAGCCACCAGTCCGAGCCGGTCGGTCACCGCCCGCTGCATGAGCTGGAGCGCGGCCAGTTTGGCGCGCGCCAGGCGATTGGGAGCAATGTCGGCCGCCAGCATTGATTTCGAAGTATCCACGGCCACGACAATATCGAGTCCGCTTTGCTGGACTTCCTCCTTGTCGTAGCCGTATTGCGGCCGGGCGATGGCGACGAGCAACAGGGCCACGGCGAAAATCAGCAGGCCGAACCGGATTTTCCGGCGCGCCGGCGACAGCCCGACCGTGAGGGAGGACAGCAGCCGTGCTTCGACAAACCGGACGAGCAATCGCTGGCGGACGCGGTTAGCCCACCAGAAAAACAACGCGAGCGCCGGCAGAAGAACCGGCAGCAGCCAGAGCAGTTGAGGATGCTCGAATGTCATGGCAGCCTCCTAAAAGCGGTTTGTCCCAGGACGAGTTCAAGCAGCAAGAGCGACAGTCCGCCGACCACGACCCAAGGGAACAGTTCCTTGTACTCAGTGTACTTGTTGATCACGGCTTCGGTTTTTTCCAGCTTGTCAATTTCATTGTAAATCTGCTTGAACTTCTCGACATTGTCCGCGCGGTAGGAGCGGCCGCCGGTTATTTCGGAGATCTGTCGCAAGGTATCCTCGTCGGGCAAAAAGTCAGGCGGCAGGCCCATTTGTTCCACGATTTCTCGGTTGCCCAGGCCGATCGTGTAGATTTTTACGCCGAGGGCCTTGGCCGCCTGCGCCGCGGTTATGGGATCAATCTTGCCGGAATTATTGCCGCCGTCGGTCATGAGCACGATGATCTTGCTCTTGGACTTCAGATCGCGCAGACGATTGAGCGCGGTGGTGATGCCGTCGCCGATGGCGGTGCGCTCGGCGTTGATCGTGCCGATGCCGAGGCGGTCCACGTTCTCGAGCAGATATTCGTGGTCGAGCGTCAAGGGGGCGGCGATATACGCCTGGGCCGCGAAGGCGACCAGGCCGATACGGTCATTGGGCCGGCCTTTGATGAATTTTTCGAGCACCGGCTTGGCGGTGTCAATGCGACTGACCTGCCGGCCGTCCACAAGGTAGTCGCCGGTTTTCATGCTGCCGGAGAGGTCGAGCGCGGCCACAATGTCGATGCCGCTGGCCTTGACCTGGGAGGTGCTTTTGGCCAGGCGCGGTTGCGCGAGCGCCACGATGAAGACCGCCAGCACGAACCAGCGGAGCGACATAAGGAATCCGCCGGCCCGGGCCCGGGAGATATTCTGCAGGCCGCGCACCAACTGGACCGAGGAATAGACGAACGCCGGCGGCGCGCCCCGCCGGCCTTTCAGCCAGGCCAGCGGCGGAAGCAGCAAAAGCAGCAGCAACAGATAGGGATGGGCGAAGGCCATTTCGATTTACGATTTACGATCGGCGATTGGTTCGGTGGCAGCGGGTGGCGCCGGCGATTCAGGGTTTAAATTCTGGACTTCCGGTTTATCAGCCGGCGGCGGTTCGGTCTCCTCGACCAGGCGCACGGCGGCGCCGTGCAGGTCCAGCAGTTCCTTCTCGCCCGGCTCGTATTTCGCAAACTTCACGAGGTCGCAGCTTTCAAGAAAACCGCCCAGGCTCTCCTTCTGATCGGGCAGGAGCAGCGGGGTGCCGGCCAATTCCCGGAGAAATTCCTCGGTGGTGCGCTCGGGAGCGTGAAAATTGAACCGCTCCTCGAGATAAGTCCGCGCCGTATCCGAAACGGTGATGACAAACGGCTTGGGCTGGCCGAGGAGGGAAAGCGCTTCCTGCAACTTTTGTCTGGCCCGGACGTGCGCCGGGACCGGCGGCGGCAATACCACGCTGAGCTTGCGATTTCTCAGCCAGCGCCAAAGCATCAGCGCCGCGATCATGAGCCCGACGAGCATCAGCCCCCACCACAGCCAGGCTGCGCCCGTCGAAATCTCAATGGGCGGCTTGATATCGCGAATGTCGGGGCCGGCGGAAGCGGTTGAATTGGTGAACGTCATCCGCGCAGCCTCCGTTTCTCGCGCGCTTCGAAAAACCGGGTCAGGGCCGCTGTATAATCCTGATCGGTGCGCAACTGGATGGCATCGATGCCGGCGCGGCGAAGCAGGCGGAGCATCTGTTCCTGGGCCAACGCCTGCCGCTCGGCGAACGCCTGGCGCTTGCGGGCGTCGCCGGTATTGACTTCCACAACTTCACCCGTCTCGGCGTCTTGAAAAATGAGGCGGCCCAAGTCGGGCAGTTCGAGCTCGCGCGGGTCGGCAACCTGAACGGCGACCAGATCGTGCTTGCGGTTGGCCTGCCGGAGCATGGTGAAGGACGCCTGCGCGAGGGACTCGAGCAAGAGCATGTGGGGCCGCGCCCGGGGCTGCGGGCGGCCCGCGGCCCGGGCAACCGGCCCAGGCGATTCCCGGCCCGGCGGAGCCTTTGGGAAACGCTCCGGCGAGGCGCCGGCGCCCCCGCCGACCGGCGAGCCCAGAAAGTCAGATACGATGACCGCGATTGCCTTATGCGACTGGACGCGCAGGAAAAATTCCAGCGCGTGGTTCAAATCGGTTCCGCGCCGCTTCGGCTCGAAGAACAGCACTTCGCGAATGACGCGCAACACATGGCTGCGACCCTTGCGCGGCGGAATAAATTTCTCCACCTCGTCGCTGAAGAGAATCAAGCCCACCTTGTCGTTGTTGCGGATGGCGGAGAAGGCGAGCACCGACGCGATTTCCGCGGCCAGCTCGCGTTTCGACTGGCCGCGGGAGCCGAACAGGCCGGAACCGCTCACGTCCACGATGAGCATGAGCGTGAGTTCGCGCTCCTCGACGAATTTCTTGATGAACGGATGATTCATCCGCGCGGTGACGTTCCAGTCGATGGCGCGCACATCGTCGCCGGGCTGGTATTCGCGGACCTCGTCGAAATTCATGCCCTGGCCCTTGAAAACGGAGTGGTATGCCCCCGCGAGGGTTTCGGTCACGATGCGGTTCGTGCGAATCTCGATCTGGCGGATTTTTTTTAAGATTTCGCGGGGGATCATTGGGAAATTGCCGATTGCCGATTGCCGACCCGGTCTGCGCCGGAGGCTTCGCCGAGGCAAGTTGCCGATGGCGCCGGGCGGGTTGCCGTGTTCGGCATCACGCGCACGAAACGCGGCCAATAAAGCCGGGCGTCCGCCAGGACATTGGAAATTTCAAACGAATTGGCGGCGTAGGTCACCAGCAGTTCATCGCCCGCCGCCGCCAGCATCGGATGAGCCTTGGCGGAGTAGCAGAAAACGTCCTTGTCCCATTTCGCCTCCGGGCAGCGGAAGACCACCGCCGCCGCGGTCCACGGTCCCCAAGGCTCGGCGGCCGTGCGGGCGATAATCTTCGCTGACAGACCGTTCTCGGTGCAGACCAAAACGAAACGTTGCAACGACGGCAGCCACGACACGGAATATTCGGTGGCCATGCCGTCGCAAAGACCGGCGGCGGCCTCCACGTCGGGGCTCCAGCCGTCGCGCGTGCGAAATTGCCAGGCCGCAAAGTCATCCAGCCCGGCTGCCGGCGCGCGCGCGAGGATCATTTGCGAACCGGAATTCGTTTGCCCGCGCGTGCCGAAGACATAGATGAACCCGTTGGTCGCGAACAACGCCGAGCCGAAGGAGCGGCTCCCCTCCGGTTCGAACTTCGCAAACGGAATTTTCGTTTGCGTGACTTGCCATTGGGTCGGCGGCGCGAGCGGATTGGCAATCCGGCCCAACCAGGCGCCGATTTGGCGGAAGCCGAACACCGATTTATCATCCGTGCGCTCAATTTGAGGGAGAAACACGAATAAACTCCCGCCGGCCACGATGCCATCCGCCAGCCAGAACCAGCCCTTGCCGTCGGCGGGTGTGATGAGCGCCGCCGGTTTTCCATCAGGTGCCACGCGGTGGAAGAACTCGACCCCTCCCGACGCCGTATCCGTGCCCTGTTGCCAGGCGGCAGAATTGTTGATGATGGTGGCATCAATACGGCGGTTGTCGCGCACCTGGCCGATGAACGTGTCGCTGAACAGCCAGAGGGTGAGGCCATTGGTGAGCGCCACGGTGAAATCGCCATCCGCTCCGATCCAGCCATTGGTCGGTTCAAAAAGCCGGTCATATTGCGGCAGGCTTTCAGCACGCCAATCCGCACCGCTCGCGCTGACGCTGAGCGCCAGCAGTCCGGCGGAAATTCCCAGCCCGGCGCCGGCCGGCGTTTGCGCGGCGAGGCGAAGCACGCGATGACCGATCGCCCGGGCTTTTTTGACGATGTCACGCGGGATCATAACCCGGGAAATTCTTCAACGGTTCGGCCCTCTTGATCCGTTCGCCAGGCTTTCTGCAGTTTCCAAGCTCCGCCTTCCGAGGCCCGTGAAACCTGGTAATGATAAACGGAGGATTCGCCATTTTTCCGGCCATCGAAGGCTTCGAAATCAGGATAGGCCTCGCGATAAAGGGTCCCCTCCTCGTGCACCGACCAGCCTGGCAGTCTTCCTTCGCCCTTCAGGATGTCCAAGAATTCCCGGGCCGCTTTCATCCGCTCATCCTCCAGCGGGCCGACGCTGATCTGCTTGAGATACAGGGTCTGCCGTGGGAAATCAAAAGTGACGAGATGACGCGCCAAAAATCGCAAGCCGATCGCGTTGCAGCCTTGCCCTGCCAAAAAATTTGTCCCGCCATTGCCAATCAAAAGATTCGTGTAATTTCCGCCATTCCAGGAGCAATGTGAAAACCAGAGGCGTCCGGCGTGCTGACCGCTGACCGCCGTGCCCTTCGAGCGGTGTTCCCGGACTGCCTGTTCGAAGAGCCCTGATTCCAACGCGCCATCGCCGCGGTAGCCGGCGTCCACGAGCAGGTTGGTGCCTTGTTCGCCGACGAGGTTACCTTGGTGGATAAAGGCGCAGCCGCTTCGAAAGGCGAGCCGGTAGGCGGTTCCCAATTCCGAGTCATCCAGGTGCACGGAATCCAGAAAGTGGATCTGGCCGGCCCCGAAATCCAGTTGCAGGCAATAGTGGTGCAAACAATCCATGCCCAGAACCCCCATGATCGGCCGGCAAGCTTGAGCGGAGAGTTTCTTGAAATCACCGATATAAACATGCCTGCCGGTCATCAGCCGCATGTTTCCCAGGTAAAGCCTGGGCGCGGCATAGCTGACTGCTTTCTGCGTGCCCCCCCAACTGGATATGGACGTTTTGCCGAAGGGCTTTCCCAATTTCGACTCCAGGGATTGGTCGAAGGAAGTGAACGTGGAGCCGGTGTCCACAAAGAAGGGCAGCTCCTCCCCCGTTTCCAGACGGAGGGTCACGAACAGCAGGTTCCCGCGGCCGGCGTCTTCGTTCATGGTGACGTCAGCAGGCCGTTCCGGGGAGACAACCGCTACCGTCGGATGCGGCTTCGTCGCACAGGAAGGCAATAACAGCGACAGGGGAAGGAGCATGACGAGCGCGAGGCTTTTCGTGCGAATCTCGCCCGGCCGGATTATCTGGAGAAGATCGCGGGGAATCATGGGTGCCGTGAGGTGGGAAAGGCAGCTTGCGCGGGCAAGTCCACGGAGTAAATGATGGCCCTGAGCGCGGCCCGGTTTTTAAAGCAGATTGACAAGCTTCTACGCCCTCCCTCATCCCGGCCTTCTCCCCAAGGAGAAGGAGAAACGGGTCCCGCGGCTTGGCAAGAAACTGCAGCCGGATTAACCAGGCGGCAATCTTTCCAATCCCGAAGGGATTGTGTCAGCCAGCCCAGGGTTGCGAGGAACGAGCTACGCTGGGGCAACGGTGAACCAGCCGAGCCAACCCAAATGGGGTTGTGACAAATTGCGCCCGCGGTGGTTGACCCAGCCCCACCCGCTGTGCGGTTGCTCATCTGGACGCGTGGACGCCCCAGCGGCGCCCGGCCCCCCCAACCCTGGGCTGGGAGGCGGAATCCCGGTGGGATTCTCCCGTAGGCG
>JBEKZM010000057.1:0-38348 GCA_049509875.1 Verrucomicrobiota bacterium
GCCCCGAAACGCAAGGGCCTCTCCCAGCGGATCAAGTCCCGGGCCACTACCTCTTATTGTCAGGCGCGGCAGCGTTTGCCGCTGGCGTGGGTGCAGGACTGCTTTCTCAAGCTGGGCCGGCAGTTGCGCCAACTGGCTGACCATTCCAACCCGACCTTGCCAGTCGAGTTGCTGGACGGTTCAACCAAGCGTCTGCGGCCCTATGGCGACATCGCCCAAGCGTTCCCGCCCCACCGAACCACCCGCCGGCGAAACTATTGGTGTGTCGCCAGGGTGCTGGTCAGTTTTTGTGTCAACACCGGCATCGCGATGGGCGCCCTGATCGCCTCCCAGCATGTCAGTGAACAAGCCCTGGCCGTGAAACTCATGCTGGAAGCGGCCAAATCGGTGCTCTATGTCGGCGATCGCAACTTTGGCGTGTGGCGTGTCGTGCGCGCGGCCAGGCAGAGCGGCGGCCACATCCTCGTCCGTTTAACCCAAGTGCGCGCGCGGCGGCTCTTCGGCAAAAAGCGGTTGCCCCATTTTTTGGATCAGCCCCGGCAGTGGCTTCCTTCGGCCCATGATCAGGTGGATCCGGGTCTGGACAAAGAACCCGTTGCGGGCCGGTTGATCATCGTGCGTACCGCCCGGCGCGGATGGCGGACCCAAACCCTTTATCTCTTTACGACCCTAACCGATGTCCAAACCTACCCGCCCGAGCGTCTGCTGGAAATTTATGGCTGGCGCTGGCAAGCCGAATTGAACTTTCGAACCGTCAAAGATACGATGGAGATGGATCAATCCGACGCCAAGTCCGCCGATATGGTGCGCAAGGAGTTCTATGCCGGACTGATGGCTTACAATTTGGTGCGCGGCTTAATGACGGCCGCGGCGGGGCAAACCGGTGGCCACCCCAGCCAGTTGTCCTTTGCCAAGGTGCGTTTGCTGTTGGCGACGGTCATCGTGGAGTTAGCGATGGGTTCCATGTCCAGGGCCGCTCGCCATCAGCGCTTGCTCTGGTTGTTGACGGAAGCCGCCGCCGCTCGCTTACCACTCCGCGCCAAACCCCGCCAAAATGAACCCCGCGCTCAATATTACGAACCTCAGGTTCTCCCAAAAAATACAGGGATCAAGGTCTGAGGCCCGGCGCGCACTTAAGAAAAAATGCCCGGAAATTAAGAAAAAATCATGCCCGAAAAACTAGTGCCATTGGGTCACAGACCCGCGCTACGTCCGGCTTGTGAGAACTTGCCCTAATCCTTGGCGACGACGAGCATTTCGACGGGCGTGTTGGTCCGCACCATTTGGAGCCCAGGCGGGCGGCTTTGCGGGCAAAAATGATGAAGACCGCCTGGGTTACGTCCTCAGCGTCGCCCGCGCTGCCGGTGAACCGGATGGCCACTGAATAGACGAGGTTGATGCGGCGACGGACTAGTTCGGCAAAAGCCGATTCTGAATTGTGGCAGACAAATTCCCGCAGCAGATCCATGTCCTTTGCGGCTGACACTTACCAATTATCCCCGCCACCCGCAAAATGGGACAACTATTTTATTCCCACTCGATGGTCCCGGGCGGCTTGCTGGTGATGTCCAGGACGCAGCGGTTCACGCCCTTCACCTCGTTGATAATGCGGCTGGCCAGTTTCTCCAGCAAATCATAAGGCAGCTTGACCCAGTCGGCCGTCATGCCGTCCTGCGATTCCACCGCGCGGATGGCGATGGTGTATTCATAGGTGCGTTCGTCCCCCATCACGCCCACGCTGCGCACCGGCAGCAGCACGGCAAAACTCTGCCAGACCTTGTAGTACCAGCCGCTCGCCTTCATTTCCTCCACGACGATGGCATCCGCGTTGCGCAGGATTTCACAGCGCGCGGGCGTCACCTCGCCCAGGATTCGCACGGCTAGCCCGGGACCCGGAAAGGGCTGGCGCCAGACGATTTCCTTGGGAAGGCCCAGTTCCTGGCCTAGCAGGCGGACTTCGTCCTTGAACAGACACTTCAAGGGTTCCACGAGCTGAAACTGCATTTTCTTGGGCAGGCCGCCGACGTTGTGATGGCTCTTGATGAGCGCTGCGGGGTTGCCGGCGATTGGCACGGACTCGATCACGTCCGGATAGAGCGTGCCTTGGGCGAGAAATTTAAATGGCCGTTGGCCCCTTGCCGCCGGCTGTTCTTTCCTGGCCAGTTCCACCACCGCGTCATCAAACACCCGGATGAACTCCGTGCCAATGACTTTTCGTTTCCGCTCGGGATCGCAGACGCCGCGCAGTTTGGCGAGAAATCGCTTCGAGGCATCCACGTATTTCAGCTTGATGTGGAAATTCCTGCCAAAAACCTCCTGCACCACCCGGGCCTCGTTGGCGCGCAAGACGCCATTGTTGACAAAGATGCAGGTAAGCTGTTCGCCGATCGCTTTGTGGAGCAGGGCGGCCGCCACGCTGGAATCCACCCCACCGCTCAGGCCGAGGATGACCTTTTCCCGGCCGACTTGCGCGCGGATTTCCTCCACGACTTGCTCAATGTAATTGCGCATGGTCCAGCTCTTGCCGCAGCCGCAGACGCCGTGCACAAAATTGGAGATGATCTCCCGGCCGCGCGGCGTGTGGACGACTTCGGGATGAAACTGCAGGCCAAAGAATTTTCGGGCGCGGTTTTCGATGGCGGCGTACTCGGAATTCTCCGTCACCGCGACAGGTTTAAAGCCGTTGGGAATTTTCGTCAGCTTGTCGCCGTGGGAGTTCCAGACCTGCAGGGCTTTCGGCAATTTGCCAAACAGGGCGCAGGAGGAATCGCTGACCGTGAGGGTGCCCTTGCCGAATTCGCGCTTGAGACCTTTCTCCACCGTGCCGCCGAGAAATTGGGCAAACAGTTGCACGCCGTAACACACACCCAGGATGGGCAAGCCGAGGGCGAATATGTTCCGGTCCGGCAGCGGCGCGTTAGCCGCATAGACGCTGGACGGTCCCCCGGAGAGAATGAGGCCCGACGGTTTCATGGCGGCGATTTCCGCCGCCGGCGTGTTAAAATGAACGATCACCGAATAAACATTGCACTCGCGCACGCGCCGGGCGATAACCTGCGTGTATTGCGAGCCAAAATCCAGTATGACGATTGATTCAGGCATGGCGAAAAAAACAATTTTTCCCGCTGGAACAGCGCAAGGCGAGCGAAAAATGCTTTTTATTTCCCGCTAATTACCGCTAATAAATAACGGCGATGTTCAAACGACTCCAACTTTGGCTGGCGGCGCATCCGCGGTGGACGCTGTCCCTGCTGGTGGTGGTCGCGCTGGGGCCGTCTCTGGCCAAGCCCTTTAATATTGACGACCCGCTGTTCATCTGGCTGGCGCGGCAGGTGCGCAGCCATCCGGCGAACTTCTTCGATTTCCAGGTGAACTGGTACGGCTTCTTGTCGCCCATGTGGGCGGTCACGGAAAACCCGCCGGGCGCCGGCTATTACTATGCCTTGGCGGGCACCCTGTTCGGCTGGAACGAAATCGGCCTGCATTTGGGAACCTTGCTGGCGGCCATCGCGGTCATTCTGGGCACCTACCGGCTCGCCGCACGGCTGACCGGGCATCCGCTGGTCGCGGCCTGCGCGGTGCTGTTCACGCCGGTGTTTCTGGTTTCAGCCAGCACGGTAATGTGCGACATGCTGCTGCTGGCCTGGTGGGTCTGGGCGGTCGTCTTCTGGGTGGAAGGGCTGGAAAACGAGCAGCCGGCCAAGGTGGTCGCCGCCGCTTTGCTCGTGACCGTGGCGATTCTTACCAAGTATTTCGGCGTGGCGCTGATTCCTTTGTTGATCGCCCACGGTGCGGCGCAGAAACGCAAGCTGGGAGGCTGGCTCGCCGCCTTGCTGATTCCGCTGGCATCGCTGGGCGCCTTCCAATGGCTCACCAAACTCTGGTATGGACACGCTTTGTTCACCGCGGCGGCCGGTTTCTCGAATGCCTCGCATTCCAGTTTCGGATTCTCCAAGCCGGCGGCTTGTGCGATCGCCCTGTCCTTTGTAGGTGGCAGCGTGGCCACCACGATTTTTGTCGCGCCCTGGCTGTGGCGGCGGCGCATGCTGGCTGTCATTTTTTGCGTGACGGCGTTGGCTGGCGGTTTCATTTGTGTTGCCGACGTGCTGCCCAAATACCCGGCCTTGGAAGACGCCAGCCGGTGGCTGGCGACCGCCCAGTTTGCTCTCTGGATGATTGGCGGCGTTTTGGTGGTCTGGCTCGCAGCCGAGGTCTGGAATCGTCCGCGCGATCCGCACGCCTGGCTGCTGGCGCTGTGGGTTGCGGGCACCTTCCTCTTCACGGCCTTCGGAAACTGGACCATCAATGGCCGGACGGTCTTGCCGATGGTGCCCGCCGTGGCTATTTTGCTGGCGCGCCGCTGGGAACGTGCCGGATCGCAACGGCCACTGGCGTTGAAGTGCAGCCTGGCGGCGTGCGCGGCCTTGGCCCTGTTCGTAAACTTCTGCGATTACCAACTGGCGGTGGCGGTTCGTCGCGGGGCGGAGGCAGCCATGGCCTGGTGCCGTCAAACCAAGGGAACGGTCTGGTACGAGGGACATTGGGGATTTCAATATTACATGGAAAAACTGGGCGCCCAAGCCGTGACGTTTGACAACTTCTCGCCGCCGACGGGCGATCTTCTGGTGGTGCCAGTGCATAATTGCTGCACCTCCGAGCCGGGCACCAACGCGATCATCCGCCGCGACGTGGTGAGTGTGCCCGGGCCGGTCGGGCTGACGACATGGCACGCCGCAGTGGGCGCGGGTTTTTACTCGTCTTACTTCGGCCTGCTGCCCTTCGCCTTTGGGCGGGTCCCGGCCGAGGACGTGCATCTTTTCGAATTGCGCAAGGTGCCGCCGGAGTGAGCCAATGTCGCATTGACTTTAGGTTGTCTTGCGCGGAAGTTGGAGCTAAATAGCAGTATGACGGTGCGCCGGAGCGGCTTTACGCTGGTTGAAATGCTCATCACCCTCGCGCTGATGTGCATCATCTCCGCGATGCTCTATGGTTTCGCTTCCCCCAGCCACCAGCGCTCGCAACAAAAATTGTGCGCCGACAATCTTCAGAAAATCTACCTGGCGCTGCAGCTCTATGCCAACGATCACCAGGGCGCGCTGCCGCAGAATACGAACGCCGAAACTTCCGAGGACGTTTTGGATGAGCTCGTCCCGAAAGACACCGTGGATACTTCCATCTTTATTTGTCCGGGCGGACGCGATGCGCCGATCCCCTCGGGCGAACCGCTCCGCAATTACAAAATCAGTTATGCCTATTTCATGGGCCGCCGGCTGGATGGGCCGCCCAAGCCGCTGGCGTCGGACCGGCAGGTGAATGCCGGGCCCAAACGCGCCGGCGAACTGGTCTTTTCTCCGGACGGCCGGCCGCCGGGGAATAATCACCATAAATTCGGCGGGAACTTTCTTCTGTGCGACGGCAGCGTGGAATTCTGCCCGGCGCAATTGACATTTTCCCTCGCTCAAGAGCCCGGCGTTGTGTTACTTAATCCCAAACCCTAGCGCATCATGAAACTGCAATGCTCCTGCGGCGCCAAGTATGCCTTTGATGCCACGCCGGAAATGGTCAACCACCCGGTGAAGTTCATTTGCCCCAATTGCGGACTGGATTCGTCGGAATTCGTCAATGAGCTGATTCGCCGCGAGTTCGGCACCGCCCCGCAGCCGGCCAGTGCCGTTCCGCCGCGCGCGGCCGCGCCTGGGCCTCTGAGAGTGTCCATCGCCGCCCCGGCGGTGACCGAGGCGGCCGCGCCGGCGGCTTCCAAGTTCTGCGCCAAGCATCGGGAGTTGGCCATCGAAGAATGCGCGGTCTGCCACAAGCCCATCTGCCCAAAATGCATGGAACTCTTTGGCTATTTTTGCTCGCCGTTGTGCAAGGGCAAGGCCGAGGCGCAGCATCTGGCTGTGCCGGCGTTCGCGGGACGAAAAGATCTGGCGGAGGCTTGGTTTTGGCGGAAAACCGGGCTTATTTCCGTGGTCATCGGATTGCTCCTCGCGGCCTTTGTGGGCGTATGGACGTGGTACGCCTGGGTTGGTTCAGTGCCGCATCCGTATTTTTCCGCGCGCTTTGAAGACACAGACCGCGGCTATTCCGGGCGCGCGCAATTGGTGGGCCAGGACCAGTTGGTGGCTCTGCACGGCGGCACGCTGGCCCGCTACGATTTGAAAAACAAGAAAACCATCTGGTCGCAGGAATTGGTCAGCCGGCAGGAAATTGACCGCGGTATCAAAGCGGCCGACGACGAGCAGGCCAAGGCCAACGAAGGTTTTGGCCTGCACAGCCACCGCAGCCAGGAAGACATCGAACGGTCGGTCAGGCAGGAGTTGCAGTCGGCACTGACGCTGCATGTGTCCGGCCAGAACGTCTGGGTGGCGCACGAGGACAAGCTGACCCATTACGACTGGGACACCGGCAAAGCCGTGCGCACCGTGGATTTGCCCGAAAGGGAAGGGGACCTGGTGGAGAGCGGCGACGAATTGCAGATGATCGGCCTGTTTTCCGTTACGCACATCAGCCTGGCAAACGGTGAGGTGCGGGTGGAGCAGGTTGCCGCGGCGGGGGCGAAGACGATCATGCTGGCGCAAACCGACGCGGGTGGCGGGCTGCCCGGTGCGAGCGGCACCGGCGAACAGCCGCTGGATCCAAAAAAAGCCGAAGCCCAGGCGCAGAACTTGAATTTGCAGGGGCGGATCGCCCTGCCGGCCCTGTTGAGTAACGCCCGGCACGAGCAGCAGCTCGAACAGGCGCTCCGGGATGACCCGCAGCACCCGCCCAAAAACTCAAAATCCCCGCCCGAGGACGCCGAGTTTTTTCAGCTCGTTCCCGGCCCCACGGGGTTCGTGCGGTTCTCGTATCATTTGTTGGAGGAGCGGATGGTCACTCGCTCCGCCATGAAGGCCCCGCCGAAAAAATCGGCGTTGGATGGCGACGTCAATGCCGCCAAGACGACGGAGGTCGCCAACGAGATCCTGAATGGGATGCAGCGCGATGCCGGCGGCGACACCGTGACGGAGGATGAAAGCCGATACCAGGTAACGGTGCATTTGCCGGGCGCCGCCGGAACGCCGGATTGGACGGGGGAAGTGTCCGGCCCCCCGCAATTGTTTGTTTTGAAAACGGCCAACGTGGTTGCAGCCGGGAAAAGCGTCGTTGTGCTGGACAAATCCAACAAGAAACTATGGCAGGCATCGCTGACGTATCCAACTTCGGGCAACGAGGCTGCACCGGGGGCGGTCGCCCGCGAGGCCTCGCCCTATGGCGAAGGGCCGTGCGTCGAGCGCGACGGCACCCTCTACGTTTTTGACCAGGCCGTACTGACGTGTTTTGACGTGAGCTCTGGCAATGTCCGCTGGCGCCTGCCCTCCGTCGGCGTGGTCGGCCTCTTTTTTGACGGCCAGGGCGACGTCTATGTCAACACAACCACCGGCAATCCGGACGACGTCAAATATGCCCGCCAGGTCGATATTTCCAGAAAAACCGAATCGGTCGTTACCAAGATCGATTCGAAGACCGGCAAGACATTATGGACTGCCAAGCCAGGCGGTTTTGTTTCCTACGTTTCAGGGAAGTTCATTTATGTCATCAAGTCCTACGACCCAAATCCGACGGATGAGGACGTGATCAACGACATGACGGCCTCGCTGCAGAAGCCGGCCTATTTGCGCATTAGCCGCATCCGGGAATCCGACGGCCGCATCCTCTGGACCTACCCGGACGATCGTTGTCCGGTCAACTGGAGCTTCGACGGCAACTCCATTCTATTGATCTTCAAGCGCGAAGTGCAGGTGCTGCGGTACCTGACGTTGTGAACGGTCATTCGCGCACGATCGCTGCTTCACCCTTGGCCGGGTCGTAATTGAGCTTGTAACCGAGGGGCGGATCGGGAAGCTTGGCCACATATTTCGGCGTGAGTTCATCCAGCGTCTTGGGATAGCGACCTTCCTGCACGTTGAACAATTGAATGGCCTGATTCAGGTAGGACACGTCAATGGTCTTGTCCGCCGTGCGTTTGGCGTTCACCAGCGGATTGTTGATGTCCGCGGGGTTTGTGCTCGGGGCCTGCGCCTGTGTTTGTGAAGCAGGCTTTTCACCGCAACCCGCCAGCAAAGCCAGAGCGCAGGCCGCCGCCAACACAGAAGGAAAGATTTTCATGACGCCAAACTACGCCAGCCGGGCTGGAAGTCCAGCCTCCTTGGGCGGGGACGTATGGCGGCTCGGGTGGTTCCTGGTCCGAAAGTTGGACATGAGCAAGGGGGGAAGCCCGCCCTCACCCCGGCCATCTCCCCCGCGGAGAGGGAGACGTTGTTGCCGCGTCTTGCCGGATGCCACCGGCTGAAATGAAGGTGCCGGTTGCGCATGTTAAGTACGCGGCCCGAGGTATGTCCTCTCCTTGGGGAGAGGAAACAGGTGAGGGAGGTCGTCATACCGTTTTTCCGATTCCTCAAACCCGCGTCGATTTTGATGACCCGCAATTCGGATTTTTTGCGACCAATTCCTTCGCCTGCTGGATCAACCGCAAATCTTCCGCCAGATCGCCAAAGCGGAGCTTCATGGACCCGCTTTGCTGCTGGCCCAGCAGTTCGCCCGGCCCGCGCAATTTCAGGTCCGCCTCGGCGATCTTGAATCCGTCGTTCGTCCGCTCCAGAATCTTCAGCCGGGACTGCGCCTCCTCGTTCTGCGCATCCGAAACCAGAATGCAAAAACTCTCGTGTGTTCCGCGGCCGATGCGCCCGCGCAACTGGTGCAACTGGGCCAGCCCGAAATGTTCCGCGTTTTCGACGAGCATGACGGTTGCATTGGGCACGTTCACGCCAACCTCAATTAGCGATGTGGCCACCAGGGCCTGGATTTTGTTGGCCCGGAAGTCGTCCATGACCCGCTCCTTGTCCGCCGGTCTCACCCGGCCGTGCACCAGGCCCGCTTTGAAGGGCGACAGGCTCCGCTCCACGTTCTCGAATTCCTTGGTCACCGCCTTGATGTCCAAATCGGTGTCGGTCACCTCGACGCGCGGATAAACGACATAAGCCTGCCGCCCCTGCGAAATCTTTTCCCGGACGAATTGAAACACCTTGGGCAGCTTTTCCGCCGTGCGAACGTACGTCCTGATCTCGCCCCGTCCCCGGGGCAGCTCATCCATCACCGATACGTCAAGGTCGCCGTAAAGCGTGAGGCCCAGCGTTCGCGGAATCGGGGTGGCGGTCATGACCAGCAGGTGCGGGTAATGGCCCTTGCGAACCAGCGTCTCCCGCTGCGCCACGCCGAATTTGTGCTGCTCGTCAATGATCACCAAGCCGAGCTGCGGCAGGTCAAAGCCGCCGGTGAGCAGAGCATGGGTGCCAATGAACAAGGCGACGGGTGACGGGTGACGGGTGACAGGGTCGGCGGCTTGAGTGCTGGAGGTTGGAGGTTGGAGGTTGAATGTTTTCCTGCTGCCCGTTTGCACTTCCACCTTGATCCCCAGCGGTTCGAACCAAATCGAAAAATTGCGGAAATGCTGTTCCGCCAGGATTTCCGTCGGTGCCATCAGGACTGCGTTGAAGCCGCTCTCCAGCGCCATCAACGCCGTGCAGGCTGCCACTGCCGTCTTGCCCGACCCGACGTCGCCCTGGAGCAGGCGCCGCATGGGGTGGACCCCGCCCATGTCGGTGCGGATTTCGCGCAATACCCGGGTTTGGGCGTCCGTCAGCTTGAAACCCAGGCCGGCAAGAAATGGCTTCATCAGGTGGTTGTCCCCCGCACAGGGCAGCGCCTTGGCGCTGGCTTCGAACTTCTTGCGGCGCGTCTGAATCTGGGTCTGAAGCTCCACGTATTCATCGAGCGCCAGCCGCTGCCGGGCAACTTCCACGTCCGGCAGTTCCTCGGGGAAGTGAATCATGTGGATGGCATTGGCCCGGCTCGGCGGGTTTGCCGCGGCCCGCGGCAGCGCATTCAATTTTGCGTCCGCCGCCTGCCACTCGGGATGGATCGCGACGCCTTGGCGGGCGGGAGCGACGAACTGTTCCAGCGCCCGCCAAACCAGCGAGCGCAGGACGCGCGCCGTGAGCCCCTCCGTCAAAGGATGCACCGGCACGATGCGGTTGACATGGATGAATTCATCCTCGCCCGATTCCACCAGCTCGGTTTCTGGATGACCGATCGTGCGCGGTTTGAGCGAATCCGGTTTGCCATACACGAGAAATTCGCGCCCGACGGCGAACCAGTCCGGCATCCAAGGCTGCGCCTGCCACCAACGGCAATGCAGGTGCGCCGTGCCGTCATCGAAAACGCATTCGAACATGGCGCGGGTTCCCTTTTTAAAGCGCTTGATGCCTGCGGCGATGATTTTGCCGTGCACGGTCGCGGCTTCCTTCAACTGCAAATCGCAAATCGGCAGGAACTTTCTGCGGTCCTCGTACCGGCGCGGCTTGTGCAGCAGCAAATCCTCCACGGTGACAATGCCGAGCCGGGCGAGCAACCGGGCGCGCTCCTCGCCCACGCCCCAGAGCGTCGTCACCGGCGCCCGAAGCTCGGAAACCGGGACGGATTCGCGAACCGCGACCGTCGCGGCCAAAGGGTTTTGCGGCGCTGACATTCGCTGCAAAATACAGGCCGCCTCATCAAATCTCAATGACGGTGATTTCCGGCCGGCAATTGAAGCGGAAGTCATACTCTCCGATGTAGCCGATGCCGGGATTCACGTAGAGGGGACCGCTGGCGGTTTGGTACAACCCCATATTATATTCATCCACGGCATACGGGACGATAATCGGGCCGTAAAATGGGATACGCACCTGGCCGCCGTGCGAATGCCCGGCCAGCATGAGATCAAATTTCCGGCCGCCCAACTTCTTGGCCCAGGCTGGGTAGTGCATGAGCAGAATGTTTGTCAGCGACGGGTTGAGCGGGACCATGGCTTGATTAGCACGGGCGCAGGTGATGCCGATGAGGTTGATTTTGCTTTCGGGAGAAAGCCTGCGCTGTTCATCGACTAGCCAGGCGCCGCCCGCGGCGTTAAAACATTTGTGAATCGGCTCAAAGGAGATATTACTCCAATAATCGTGATTGCCGGGCACCCCGAACATGGGGGAGTTGACGCCGGACAATATTTCGAGGGCTTCGGCCAGGAACCTTCCTTGCTCGATCACGTCCCCGGTGAAGCAGACAAAGTCCGGCGCGAGAGAGTTGATTCGCTTGACCACCGATTTCAGGTAGGCGGTGTCGCCCTTGTGGTGGATATCCGAAAATTGAATGAAGCGGTGCCGGGGGCTGCCTTTGGCCAGGCGTACGTGCCGGACCTTGAGCCAAGTCGGCTCAACCCATTTTAGATCGGCAAAGATTGCGCCGGGAGCCGCCAGTAGCGTTGCGGCAATGAACTCTCGGCGGCTGAGGCGCGGGACTTTCACTGGTAATGCGGCGGGCTCTGGACGTTGGCCTTGATGCGCTCCAGTTCCATGGTTTGCATGGCCGAGGACTGGCGCTGGACTTCCTTTTTCAAGCGTTCCAACAAGCGGCCGTGTTCGATGACGACGCTGTTCAATTGCTCAACCTGATGCTCCAGATGCGCCAGGTTGGATTCCACCTTCTCGATGCGTCGCGAATATTCGTCTGCCATAGGACGAATTCTGCGCCAAAAATCGGAGGAAGTCCAGCGGACGTCCCGCGCAGGGCTGATCTGGAATCACCTGGCGTGTTTTCAAAATCGGATTGCGTGGCCGGAGCGCGGCTCTTTGAGCCGCAGCAACTTCCGAACTCCAAGAGGAACCTCGCGTAACTCGCAGACTTCCTGACTGGCGACGCCGCTGCGGGTCACAGACTCCGCGCTCCAGTCGCAAATTGAGCCCGTGCCTTTCGCGCTGTAACCCCCTTATTTACAAGTATTTTGCTCGCCCATTTAGCGCGATTCCGTGATAATCCAGTGATGCAAAAATGGCGACTTCTGTTAAGCTGTTGTGCCTGCGCCATCGCGGTGGCTCTGGTGGCGCCGGTCCGGGGGGACGAACCGGAGTTCCACCATAAGTCTCTCACCCACTGGCTCAAGGTCTATGCCAAAACCAAACCAGGTAGCGATGCGGAGACCGAATCCCGTGGCGCCATCCAAGCCATCGGGACTAATGCGGTGCCGCAACTGGTCGTAATGGTGGTAAGCGGCGACATCAACCGACAGCAACTGGCCGCGAACGGCTTCGTCATATTGGGTGCGCTGGGCGCCTCGGCCATACCTGCCTTGACCTGCCTTTTGGCGGGAAGCAATACGGTGGTGACGGTCTTTGCGGCCAATTCCCTGGGGACGATAGGACTGCCAGCCCTGCCCGCGCTCTTGGACGCACTGACAAATCAAAACTACAACACCGCCGCGCTGGCAGCCCTGGCCCTGACGGATCTCGGCACCAATGCCGCGCCCGCCATTCCGATTTTTCTTGAGGACCTGAAAAGCAACAACCGATTTATCCGGGAACGCGCGGCTGACGCGCTGGGCAATTTGCGTTTACAGCCGGACCTCGTGGTGCCTGCGCTGACCAATTTGCTGTGGGACCGCAGCCTTACCGCCCGCTGCCTGGCGCTCGGTTCGCTGGGGCGATTTCAAGCGGCGGCCCGGCCGGCCCTTCCGCTGATCACCCTGTTGTTGCGCGATCCGGAGGCCGACGTCCGCGTATCGGCCACCAACGCGTTGAGCGAAATAGCGCCCGAGACCGTCAAAGGCCCAGCCGCCGAACCCGTGGCCAACTGACGTCGGTTCCTTATTTTTCCAGCGTAGCCAGCGGTGAGCGTTTTTGCGCCCTCAACTGCTGCTGTTGTTGGAGCAGTTGGACCTTGTCCGCATCAGCCGTTTCGGGCTGGCTGACCTTCTGCGTGAGGGAGGCGATTTGGTGTTCCAGGTGCTGATTTCGAAGTTTAAGGACAACGTCGGCAAGCTGGATTTCGGGATTGGGAATGGTGCGGTCTTCCGCGGCGGCCTCGGTGATGAGGCTCCGGTCCTCGGGCATTTCGAAGCCGTCCAGGAATTCCCCGAGATTGTGCCAGGTCTCCGTTTGCTGCGCGACGATGCGCCGGTCGATGATGTGCCGAACGGAGGCATGGACAATCCAATTGACGTCCAGATACAGCGCGGCCCAGCGCACCAGGTCGTCATGCGGGAGGAGGAGTTTCAGCAGATGGAACTCCGCGGGTGATGGGCGCGCGGCTTGATCCGGCGGCGCGGCGGCTTCGAAAGACTCTTCCTCCGGCTCGCGGGATGGGACGTGGGTCGTTCGGCTCTTTTTGAACTCGGCGCGCACCGCTTCCGGGGCCACGCCCAGCCGCAGAGCGGTCTTTTGCGCATACGTGTCGATCAGCACGACGTTGCCCGTCTTGTGCACCGATTCGGACATGGCCCGCAACACGGCGAGCCGTCCCTTGTCTGTGTTGAGGTCGTTGGTCGCGCACAGGCGGGCCAGATAGTAATCGAAAAAGCCCGCCGCGCCGGTGATCAGTTCCTGAAAAGCGCGGCCGCCGCTGGCTTTGATAAAGCTGTCCGGATCGTGCGGCGCGGGCACCACGCCCACGCGGACGGCCAGGCCGGAGGCGAGCAGATGATCGAGCGAGCGCACGGCGGCGTTTTGACCGGCGCTGTCGGAATCAAAGCAGAGAACCACCTCGTTCGTATAGCGCTTGAGAATGCGCGCGTGCTGTTCGGTGAAGGCGGTGCCCTGCGGGGCGACGATGTTTGGCACGCCGTTCGTGTAACAGGCAATCAGATCCAACTGCCCTTCGCAGATGATGGCAAAGCCCGCATCCAGAATGGCCCGCTTGGATTTGTCGAGGCCGAAGAAGATTTTGCTCTTGGTGAAAATCGGCGTTTCAGGCGAATTGACGTACTTGGCGGTTTTCTCGTCGCCGGCCAGCACCCGGCCGCTGAACCCGACCACGCGGCCCTGCTCATCGCAAATTGGAAACATCAGGCGGCCGCGAAAACGATCGTAGTAGCGCACGGCCGACGCCGAATCCCCGGCACCCCCGCCGGATGGCGGAGCGTCCTTTTCCCGGGCGATGATGACGCCGGCTTTTTCGACGGTGGCCAGATCAAATTTTTTGCCGCGCGCCCAGTTCACAGTGTCATCCCAAGCGTCCGGAGCGGCACCGAGGCGGAAGAGTTTGATGGCCTCGGCGGAAACGCCTCGTTTGGCAAGATAATCGCGGGCGAGCTGCCCGGCCGCCTCGTTCGCCAGGCAATTTTGCCAGCGATGGGCCAGCTGCTCGTGAATGTCCAGCAACTGATCCTTGAGATGGCGCGATTCCTGGGCGCCGGGCGTGTCCTCGAATTCCAAGGGGATCTTCGCGCGCTCCGCCAGACGGCGGACG
The DNA here is from genome assembly GCA_049509875.1 of Verrucomicrobiota bacterium. Classification (GTDB taxonomy): domain Bacteria; phylum Verrucomicrobiota; class Verrucomicrobiia; order Limisphaerales; family UBA11358; genus UBA11358. The sequence continues at coordinate 14,314 of JBEKZM010000057.1, forward strand.
GCGTCCATGAAACCGATGTTTTCGTATTCCTTGACGAAGGTGAACACGTCACCGCCTTTGTGACAGCCGAAGCAGTGGAAGATCTGGCGGCTGGGGTTCACATTGAAGCTCGGGCTCTTTTCCTTGTGGAAGGGACAGAGCGCGGTGAAGTTGGCGCCGGCTTTTTTCAGCGGCAGGTACGAGCCGATAACGTCCACGATGTCGTTGGCCGCGCGAACGCGTTCGCGCGTGGCGGGGGAAAGAAAGCCGGCCATTGTGCGGCGCGATCAGGATTGGGCGTGTTTTTGGGGCACGCCCGACGAATTGATGAGCAGCAGGGACATGTTTTCCTTGATGAGCGGCCCGAGGAGGGACTTCTTGAAGACGTTGTCCTGCACTTCATATACGGTGGGGATGAAATCGCCGCTGTATCCCTTCAAGCCGCCGCCGTACCAGCGGGCGTTGTAGGCCTGGGTCGCCGCAATGTCCGCCGAGGTATAGATGGGCGCGTTCAACAGTGCCAGCACCACCAGCACCAGGCACACGTACCGGATCACGCTGGCCGCCACGCCCCAATAATACTCATTGCCGCCAAAAAAACTGCTGCCTTCCAACTTCGGATTGAGTTTCTGTTTTAGGATGGCAAAGATGAAAAAAATGACGAAACTGATGGAGAGGTAGGCCGACATTAGCGCCGCCGTGCGCTCGTTGAAGTGATTGCCGAAAACCTGCCTCACATACCCGTGTTGTTCGAACCAGTTCGCCAGGAAAATGTGGCCCAGCCCGGCCGCCAGGAGGATGGCCAGCCATTGCAACGTTGGCAGCAGTTCCTTGGTCATGCCCCGTTTGCGGCCACGCCAGAAACCAAACGCCAACAGAATGACAATCGCAAAGTCAAACCAGTTGAACGCCAAATGCTCGTACCAATGGGTCGGGTTGGGAATGGCGGCTGCAAGCATGTCTTAACAATAAATTGTTACGGCCTGAATACTAGCGAAATCCATGCCACTTCCTGGCCGCAGAGCGCAGAGAACGGTGGATCACGTCTCGGGGGGCGCGTCGCAATTAAGGACACTAACGTCCATCCTCCGGACGGGGCGCGCCGCCGCTCATCTGATAATCCAGCGTTCAACGGGCCAGTTCCTGCCAGAGGAACGCGCTCATTCGCTGGCCCTTTTCAAAACAGTCCAGATGGAACTTCTCGTTCGGGGAATGCGCGTTGTCATCGGGCAGTCCCAAGCCGAGCAGCAGCGAATCCGCGCCGAGAATTTTCTTGAACTCGTTGACGATCGGTATCGAACCGCCTTCGCGTATCAATATCGGTTCCGCGTTAAAGGCCTCCTTCAAGGCCCGCAGCGACGCCTGCGCCATCGGTTCCGTGGGCGAAACGTGGTACGCTTCGGCGCCGTGGCCGGCGGTGATCTCCAGACGCACGGTCGGCGGGCAGATCTTTTTGAGATACGCCACGATGAGCTTGCGGATGCGGTCGGGTTTCTGGTTGGGCACCAGGCGGCAGGTGATTTTTGCCCGCGCCCAGGAGGGCACGATGGTCTTGCTGCCTTCACCCTGGTAGCCGCTGGTGAGGCCGTTGATTTCGAACGTGGGCCGGGCGCTGCGCTGTTCGGTGGGCGTGAAGCCGCGCTCGCCAAACAGTCGCGGCGCGCCCAGGAGTTTCTTCAGCTGCGCATCCTTGAGCGGATAACGCGCGGCCTGCTGCCGCTCCAATTTGGACAGCGGGGCCACGTCGTCGTAAAAACCTGGAATGGTCACGCGCCCCTGGTCGTCCCGCACGCGCGCCAGCAAACGGGCCAGCGCCATGGCCGGATTCTCCACCGCCCCGCCGAAGACGCCGGAATGCAAATCCCGCGCCGGACCGCGGATTGTGATCTCAAACGCCATGATGCCCCGCAGCGCATAGGTCAGGGCCGGGTGGTTGAGTCCGGGCATGCCGGTATCGGAAATCACAACGGCCTTGCAGTCGAGTTCCCGTCGATGCCCTTTGAGGAAGCCGGAGAGGCTTTCGCTGCCCACTTCTTCCTCGCCTTCGAGCACAAAAGTCAAATCGCAGGGCAGCGGTGTGCCGGTTTTCAGGTAGGCTTCCACCGCTTTGAGATGCGCAAAATTCTGCCCCTTGTTGTCCGTGCTGCCGCGCGCGTAGATGATCCGGCCTTTAATGCGGGGCTCAAACGGCGGCGACTGCCACAGTTCCAGCGGCTCCGGCGGCTGCACGTCGTAGTGGCCATAGACCACAAAATGGGGCTTCGCGGACTTGGCGGAGCCGCGCGCGGCGGCGGCGGGCGTCTTGGCCACCACGATGGGATGGCCGGCCGTTTCGCACAGTTTGGCCTCCATGCCGATCTGCTGGCAATGGGCCACCAGCCACGCCGCGCAGGCCTGCAAATCCTGTTTGTGCGGGGGCTGCGCCGAGACGCTCGGGAAGCGGAGGTAGTCGCAAAATTCCGCCAGAAAGCGGACCTGGTTTTGTTTGAGATAATCAAGCACCGTTTGCATGTGGGAATGCTAACGGGTTTGCCGGCAAATCACAATAAGTTGCGATGCTGGTTGCTGGATGCCGGGAAGCCGGGCGATTTTGGCGGTCCGGGTTTGGTTCATAGTTTCAAAGGTCCGACTTGGTCTGACTCAGGCTCAGGGTTTGGGGTGTTCAGGTTTTTCTTCAGTAAGGAGTTCGGAATGCGGACTGCGGAATGTGGGCTTGATCATTTTTGGTCGCCGAATTTATCCGTAATTATCCATATTCATCTGTATCTTCCCCCAGGCTTCCGTCTTCACGAGGTTTCCACCTTCGCCAAGGCGACAAAGGGCCGGCCCGCCTTGGCGATCAGCCGGGGCGAGGCAGCCTTCGTGCGGGATGATCATTTTGTCCATCACCACCACCATTCTACCATGGCCAAGGGAAAAGTCTAGTCTAGCGGAGACAAATATTACTCTTTGTGATTATGTTGTAAATAACTATGCATTAGTATATTATACATAAACTACAACAGAAATATGTTAAAAAAGTCAAAAAGAAGGAGGTGTTTGTCTCAATATGACTTGTGGGAGGCGCCCTCATTCTGCGCGCTGTCACTAGGACATCGAAGAGGAGGTGTTGCTGCCCAGGCTCGTCAAGTGGCATAGTGGAGCGTCACCCACTGATGGCGTTTGGAAATTGCCAAATTGCTGGTGCCGGACAAACCCTCGAACGAAAATTAAAATTTACCACAGTGAAGAATTAGTAGTCGTTGACAGGACAAACCGCCAGGGCCGAACGCGCGCGGCCGCCGGGGCAAAGACGGAGCGAGGACTGGCAGCGCCACAAGCATTGAACGGCGGTCCGGATGATTCGTCTGAAGCTGGGCCTGCATGAACGTGACCAAAAATCTGTAACAGGCAAAGGCCTTCTCGTATTCTTCATGAAATAACATGAGCGTTGAGACGAGTTCTGACGCGCTGCCGCGAGCCGCTTTCCCAGCCACGCGCTGGTCGGTAGTGCTCGCGGCCAAGAAGCGGGAGCAACCCGAGTCTGTGCAAGCCTTGGAAACGCTCTGCCGGAATTATTGGTATCCACTTTATGTTTTCGTGCGCAGTTCGGGATGGGCGCCGGCCGACGCGGAGGATTTGACTCAGGAGTTTTTTGCGCGCCTGCTGGAGAAGAATTATCTGCGGGTGGTCGAGCCGCAGAAGGGCAGGTTTCGCACGTTCCTGCGCTTTGCGCTCAAGCGCTTTCTGGCCAAGGAATGGGAACGTATGGGAGCCGCCAAACGCGGCGGTGGACAGAGACCAATTGCTTTTGATGCGGCGCTGGCCGAGGAGCGGTTCTCCACGGAATGCGCCGGGACGCTTTCGCCTGAGCAACTCTATGACCGGCAGTGGGCCTTGTCCTTGCTCAATGATGCGGCCGCACGGCTGGCTCTCGAATACGAAGCCGCCGGAAAAGCCAAACTGTTTGCCGCGCTCAGACCCTATCTTACCGCCGAACGGGGTTCCATTCCTTATGACAGAATCGCCACCGCGCTCGACCTGAGTGAAAGCACGGCGCGCGTCACCCTTCACCGATTGCGCAACCGGTTTCGTGAAGTTTTCCGGGAGACCGTCGCGGACACCGTCTGCTCGGCGGCAGAGGCAGAAAATGAAATACGCGAGGTTCTGGCGGTATTAAGCGAGGGCTGATTTTGTAACAAACGGCCGCCGACTCGTATTTAGAAGGCAATGAGCGAAGAAGCGAGATGTCCGAAATGCCGCGGGGTCTTGTCAGCCGGGGGCTTGTGCCCGCGGTGTGCGGCGGATTTCTTGCAGGCCGCGGAGACCGAAAATTCCGGAGAATCGCATTTGTTTTCCCCTCCGCGACCGGAGGATTTGGCGCGGCTGTTTCCGCAGTTGGACATTATCGAGATGATCGGGCGGGGTGGCATGGGCGCGGTTTACAAGGTGCGTCAGAAGGAACTTGACCGCCTGGCGGCGCTGAAGATTTTGCCTCCCGGCATTGGGCAGGACCGCGGATTTGCCGAACGTTTTGCGCGCGAAGCCAAAGCCCTGGCGAAACTGAACCATCAGGGCATTGTCACCATTTATGATTTTGGCCGGGGGAATGGGCTTTATTTCTTTCTGATGGAACTTGTGGATGGGGTCAATCTGAAGCAGTTGCTGGACAAGGGCCGTATCAGCCCGCGTGAAGCGCTGGTGATTGTGCCACAGATTTGTGATGCCCTGCAGTTTGCCCATGATCAGGGGATTGTTCATCGCGACATCAAGCCGGAGAATATTCTGCTGGATCGGCGCGGGCGGGTGAAGGTGGCGGATTTTGGCCTGGCCAAGATTGTCGCCAGTGACGGGCCTTCAATAAATCAAGCGGGCGGAGCCAGCCCGGAATCAGCAGCCCTGGGATCCGCTCTGACCGATGGCGGCAAAATCCTTGGCACGCCGGCCTATATGGCCCCGGAACAAGTGAAGCATCCCGAGGCGGTCGATCACCGCGCGGACATTTACGCCCTAGGGATGGTATTTTATCAAATGCTAACCGGCCAATTGCCGGCCAAACCCATCGAACCGCCATCGAGAAAAGTCCAAATCGACGTGCGGCTTGACGAAGTCGTCTTGCGCGCTTTGGAGACGAACCCGGCAAGGCGCTACCAACAGGCCAGCGTTTTCAAGACACAGGTGGAGACGATCGCCAGCACCGTGCTGGGATCACAACCTGCGGGCGGCGCCACCCGGAACGTTTCGCCCTTGCAGGCGCGCTGGGTGGGCACTCCTCGCGCCAGAATGCTCGGGGGACTGGTGTTGCTGGCTTTGTTGAGCCTGTTCACCGTCCACTTCTGGAATTCAATGGCTCGGGGCCGGATTGGGCCCAAGGCTTTGCCGGCATCCACCTGGATCGCCAACGGCCGAGTCATTGTCGAGGGTAAGGGATGGGGAGGCTTCAGGCTTGGCGCCACGTGCGAGGAACTTGCCAAAGCTCTCGGCCAGCCCGACAGCGATTCGGATAATCACTGGATGAAGTGGGAACAGGCCCACGTGCATTGCCTCGTCGATGATGTCCACGGCGCCTTCGAACTGCGGTTCGACGAGGGCTTTTCGGGACTTACCGCCGCGGGGATTAGGATTGGCTCTCCCCTCAAAGACGCCCTGGCCGCCTACGGCGAACCGAGTTCGCGGGAGGATGTCGGGAGCGTGAAGAAACTGCTCTGGACCTCCAAAGGCATCCTGATCTGGTTTCACGAGAATGGGGCGTCGCAGATCGTCGTGTTTCAGAAAACAGAACAAAACTGAAGAAAGGTATAAATCCATGAAGACAAAAGCCATCACTGTCGGAACCATCGGCATCCTGTGCTTGGCCTGGCTGGCCGGGACCAACTGTACCTGTTCGGCGCAGACCGGAAGCGGTACCACAAACCCGCCTCTCGGAATCACAGGAACGCCGGTCCGTTCAGGGCAATTCCAGATCGCCGAAGGGAAAGGCTGGAACGGGTTCAAACTGGGTGCCAGGCGGGAGGAACTTATCAAAGCTCTCGGCCAGCCCGACAGCGATTCGGATAATCGCTGGATGAAGTGGGAACAGGCTCACGTGCATTGCCTCGTCGATGATGCTCACGGCGCCTTTGAACTCCGATTCGACGAAGGTTTTCCGGGGCTTACCACCGCGGGGATTAGGATTGGCTCTCCCCTCGAAGACGCCCTGGCCGCCTACGGCGAACCGAGTTCGCGGGAGAATGTCGGGAGCGCGAAGAAACTGCTCTGGAGCTCCAAAGGCATCCTGATCTGGTTTCACGAGGATAGGGCGGCGCAGATCGTCGTGTTTCCGAATTCGGTGCAGACCGGAAGCGGTGCCGCAAATCCGCTCGTCGGAACCATGGGAAGACCCGCCCGTTCAGGGCAATACCAGATCACCGAAGGGAAAGGCTGGAACGGGTTGAAACTGGGCGCCACGCGCGAGGAACTTATCAAAGCTCTCGGCCAGCCCGACAGCGACTCGGATAATCGCTGGATGAGGTGGGAACAGGCCCACGTGCATTGCCTCGTCGATGAAGCCCACGGCGCCTTCGAACTGCGGTTCGACGAGGGCTTTCCGGGACTTACCACCGAGGGGATTAGGATTGGCTCTCCCCTCAAAGACGCCCTGGCCGCCTACGGCGAACCGAGTTCGCAGGAGAATGCCGGGAGCGCGAAGAAACTGGTCTGGACCTCCAAAGGCATCTTGGTCTGGTTTCACGAGGATAGGGCGTCCCAGATCGTCGTGTTTCAGAAAACGGAACAAAACTGAAGAAAGGTGGAGATCCACGAAGACAAAAACCATCACCAGTGCGTGGCTTCGGGCGTTCATCCCTTGGCCGCTGGCACGTCGCCGCTTTGCTGGCGTTGGGGTGTGATGTTGGGCCACAGCGGCGGAGGGCCGCCGCGTTTCTGACGCTCGGGCGATCAACCACGCCCTCGAACTTCGCGAAGCATCTGGCGTGCGGCGCGTTCACCGCCGCTTTCGCCCGCAAGATGCGCTTGTGTATAGTTTCAGTTTGACTTTTGGAGAACATGCCCGTTACTAATCGGCATTATGAAGGCTTTGCGTTTTAACAAATTTGGACCGCCCTCCGTACTGGCCATCGAGGAAGTCCCGCGGCCCGAACCGCGCGACGGGGAGGCGCTGGTCCGGGTGAAGGCGGCGGCGATTAATCCGAGCGACGTGAAAAACGTCGCGGGTCACTTCCCAGCCACCACGCTGCCGCGCACTCCGGGCCGTGATTTTTCAGGCGTGGTGGTGGCGGGACAAAAGTATCAGGGTCAGGAGGTGTGGAGCAGTGGTCCCGGTCTCGGGATCACCCGCGACGGCGTGCAGGCTGAGTATGTGACCGTGCCGGAAGAGGCGCTGTCGCTGAAACCCCGGACGCTCAGCTTGGAACAGGCGGCCGCCATCGGCGTTCCGTTTTTGACGGCCTGGGCCGCCCTGGTACGGGCCGCGCGGCTGGAGGCCGGTGAAACAGTTTTGATCGTCGGGGCTGCGGGGGCGGTGGGCCAGGCAGCCGTGCAAATTGCCAACTGGCGAAAAGCGCGCGTGCTGGCGGCGGCCCGCAGTTCGGATCCGATTCCGGGCGCGGCTGCCGTCATCAACACAACGACGGATGATTTGCGCGAACACGTTTTGGCATTGACGCAGGGCAAGGGGGCTGATGCCGTCTTCGATACGGTTGGCGGGGCCATGTTCGAGCCGGCGTTGCGTTCTCTGCGGCTTGGCGGGCGCCAAGTCGCCATCACCAGCACAGGCGACCGTCGCGTGAGTTTCGATTTGGTTGATTTCTATCACAATCTCTCCCGGCTGATCGGCGTGGATAGCATGAAATTCACTCCGCATGACGTGGCGGCCATCGCCGACGAGTTGCGCGCGGGATTTGAGTCCAATGTCCTCACCGCACCCCCGGTCCAGCTTGTTCCGTTTGAAAACGCCCGGGAAGCCTATGAACGGACCGCCAGCGGTCAGGCAAGGACGAAGCAGGTGCTCACCTTCTCTTAGAGCCGGTCTTTCTTGCGGTAGGCCAGGCCCTGGAATTGGGCCACCACGTCGCCGGCGTCGTCCTTGATCTCGATCACATAGAGGCCAACCTTGAAATTCTTGGAAACTTCGCGCGCCTCGGCCCATAGCGTCCCGGTGGTGGCCGCTTTCATAAAGACGATGCTCGCTTCGAGCGCCACGGCCACGGAGCCGTGGGAATTGCAAGCCACGGCAAAGGTGAAATCCGCCAGCGTAAAAATCGCCCCGCCATGCACCGTCTTCAGCGCGTTCCAATGGTGCGGATGCAGCACCATCTTCGTGGTCGCGCGGCCCGGTCCGGCGGTCAGCAGCTCGATGTTGGCATGCGCGGCGTACTGGTCGTGCTTGAATATCCGTTTTAATTCCTCTTCGCTTAAATTCATGGCGCCCCAGCTTGTTTCAGGAGGTCCACACTGGCAATCACATTCAGCCGGTGCTGCCGCAATACCTTGATCGCGCTGTCGGGGTCATCAAATCGGAAGACCAGGATGGCCTGGTCGTCATGCTTTTCGGTGAACGCGTACATGAACTCCACGTTGATGCCGGCGTCCTCCAGCACGTCCAGGATCCGCGCCAAGCCGCCCGGCTCGTCGGACACCTCGACGGCCACCATGTCCGTGACCCGGACCACAAAGCCGTTTTTTTCGAGCAGCTTCTTGGCCCTTTCCCAGTCGCGCAAGATGAGGCGCAGGATGCCAAACTGGTTGGATTCGGCGATGGAAAGCGTGACGATGTTGAATTTGGCCTTGGCGAGCAGGCGCATCGGCCGGCTCAAGGCGCCCGGCTTGTTTTCCAAAAACAGGGAGAGTTGTTTCAATTTCATGTTTCCTCGGCTTACATTTTTCGCTGGTCGATGACGCGCTTGGCTTTGCCCTCACTGCGCTGCAGGGTCTGCGGCTGGACGAGCCGCAAATTCACGCGCAAACCCGTCAGCGACTCCACACTGTGGCCGAGGCGGCGCTGCATTTGTTCCAGCGCCCCGACCGTGTCGCCAAAGAGTTCGCGCGTCACTTCCACCTGGACCTCCACTTCGTCCAGTCCTTTCGCGCGCGTCAGGATGATCTGATAATGGGGCAGGGTGCCTTCCACTTTCAACAGGGCCGTTTCGATCTGCGACGGATAGACATTCACGCCGCGGATGATGAACATGTCGTCGCTGCGGCGGCCAATGCGCTGGATGCGCCGCAGGGTCCGGCCGCAGGCGCAGCGCTCGCGGGAAAGCGCCGTGATGTCGCGGGTGCGATAGCGGATCATGGGCATTGCCTGCTTGCCCAGCGTGGTGAGCACCAGTTCCCCTTCCGCGCCGTCCGGCAGCGGCTGGCCCGTCTTCAGGTCGATGATTTCCGGATAAAACCAGTCCTCAAAGATATGCGGGCCGGACTGGCATTCGCATTCCATCGCCACTCCGGGACCAATGATCTCGGACAGCCCGTAGATGTCGTAGGCCTTGATGCCGCTCTCGGCCTCGATGCGGCGGCGCATCGATTCCGTCCAGGGTTCGGCGCCGAAAACGCCGGTCCGTAAAGGCAGTTCCTTGAGATTGACCCCCAGCTCCGGCGCCTGCTCAATAATGTGCAGGAAATAACTCGGCGTGCAGCAAATTGCCGTGGAGCCGAAATCCTTCATCAACATCAACTGGCGCTGGGTGTTGCCGCCGGAGATGGGAATCACCGTGGCGCCGAGGGCTTCCCCGCCGTAGTGCGCTCCCAGTCCGCCCGTAAACAGGCCGTAGCCGTAGGCGTTTTGGATGATGTCGCCGGCGTGCAAGCCGCAGGCGGCAAAGCTGCGCATGATCACGTTTTCCCACACGTCGATGTCCTCCTTGGTGTAGGCCACGACGATGGGCTTGCCCGTCGTGCCCGTGGAGGCGTGCAGGCGCACAATGTCGCGCAGGGGGCTGGCAAACAGTCCATAGGGATACGTGTCCCGCAAGTCCGACTTCATTGTAAACGGCAATTGCGTGATGTCCTCCAGCGCCCGCACGTCGGCCGGCGTCAGGCTGCGTTCCTTCATCCGCTGCCGAAACAGCGCCACGTGATCGTAGGCGCGCTGGACCATGCCTTGCAGGCGCTGCAATTGCAGACTCTGCAACTGGGCAAGCGGCAGGAAATCCGGCGCGCTGACGGGATGAAAACTGCCTGGTTGATTCTTTTTCATGAAATTTTCTCCGCGGCGACGGCCGCCCGGCGGCCGGCCTCAAAGGCCTGTTCATTGGCCGCGTGCAGTTTCGCCGGCAGACAAGCGTGGAGGGCTGCGCGCCATTGCGGCCCGGGAATTTCGAGGTGCTGGCTCAGGGCGCCGAGCAGCGCCACGTTAAAACTTTTGCGGTTGGCAAGCTGGGCCGGATCAATCAGACCCGGGGCGATGAGCCTGCCGCCCGGGCGCAATTGGCCGCGGTTGACCTCCACCTGATCGGGCGCGAGTACCACCAAAAAGTCCGCCTCGCCGGGCGGCACCATCGGACTCAGCACCTGCGGCCCGAACCGCACGTCGCTCGTCACCGACCCGCCGCGCTGGCTCATGCCGTGGATTTCGCTTTTCTTGACCTCAAAGCCGGAGCGAAAGGCGGCTTCGGACAAAATATCCGAGGCCTTGATGACGCCCTGCCCGCCCAATCCCGCGATGATGACATTGACCGTTTTATTCATTGCGTCCTCCCCTCGTGCGTCGCCGCGCATTTCTCGCATTTTCCATGTTGTTCCGCCATTTTCTCGTATTCCCGGATGTTTTTCGCCGCCAGCACGCAGGGGCGCCGCGCGACGATCAGCACCAGTTTCTCGCTGGCCAGCGAGGCCTCGAGCAAGTGCTGAAATTCGGCGCACTCCTTCCCGAGCGGGAGGACGTGCACCCGCTCGATGCCCAACGCGCGGCCCAAATCCTCATAGACCACCTTGCCGGTGGCGGCGTGATCCAGCGCGCGGCCGGTGCCCGGATGTTCCTGGTGCCCGGTCATGGCGGTCGTGCTGTTGTCCAGAATCACGACCACGTGTCCGGTCGGCGGCGGATTGTAAATCATCTCCGCCAGGCCGGTCATGCCGCTGTGGACAAAGGTGCTGTCGCCAATCACGCTCACCACCCGCCGGGCTTCCGCCGGCGGCAGCGCCTGGCGCAGTCCCAAGCCGATGCCGATGCTCGCACCCATGCAGACACAGCTATCCATGGCCGAGTACGGCGGCAGCACGCCCAGCGCATAGCAGCCAATGTCACCGGCGACGATGCAATCGAGATTTTTAAGCGCCTGGAAGACGACGTGATGCGAGCAGCCGTCGCACAATTCCGGCGGTTTGCCCGGCGGCCGCGCCGGCTCGGCAGAAAGGTCGCGGGCGAGAATGCGGCGGACGCGGTCCACATTCAGTTCGCCAAAGCGGAACGTGTCCGGTTTGCTTTCCACGGTCAACCCGGCGGCGCGAATGGCATCGGCCAGAAAGGGATCGCCTTCCTCGATGACCACGCAGCGGTCCACGCCGCTGACGAATTCGGCGATTTTCTTCATCGGCAGCGGATGGGTGAAGCCGAGCTTCAGAAAGCTGGCCTCCGGCGCGACTTCGCGTGCGTGCATGAACGCGATGCCGGAAGTAATGATGCCGAGTTCCTTTCCGCCTGGAAGGATCTGGTTGAGCGGCGTGGTCTCGCTCCAGCCGGCCATTTCGGAGAGTTTCTGCCGCAGGCGCCGATGCGCCGGCCGGGCATTGGCGGGAATCAAATTCCTTCCGCGCAAATCGCGCTCGAAATGCGGAACCGGCGCGGGCAGCGCGGCCGCCCGGGGACGCACGGGCGCCTGCGTGTGGCACACCCGTGTGGTGACCCGCAGCAGCACGGGAATCTTCCAGCGCTCGGAAACTTCGATCGCCGCCAGCGTGAAGTCGTACGCTTCCTGCGAGTCGGACGGCTCCAGCATCGGCAGGGCGGCGGCCACGGCATACCGGCGGTTGTCCTGTTCATTCTGGCTGGAGGCCATGCCCGGATCGTCCGCCGAAACGACCACCAGCGCGCCGACGACGCCCGTGTGCGCCACGCTGAATAGCGGATCGGCCGCGACGTTGAGGCCCACGTGCTTCATGGTCACCAGCGACCGGGCGCCGGCATAGGCCACCCCAATGCCCACCTCGAGGGCCACTTTTTCGTTGGGCGACCATTGGGCCTTGCCGCCCAGATGGGAGAAATACTCGAGAATTTCCGTCGAAGGCGTGCCGGGATAACCGGTTCCCAGCCCCACGCCGCCGTGGAGTGCGCCCAGCGCAATCGCGCTGTCGCCGCTCAATAATTGTCGTTCCGTTGCACTCATGTTAAATCAAGTTTGCGCCGGCCCGGCGGCTTTCTGCATCAATTCCAGGAACCAGGCGGGCGGCCGAATGGGCTTCCCCTGGGCGTCGGCAAAGGCGTGGATAGTGTGCCCCCGCACGACCGGCTTGCCGCTGACGTTCTGGCTGATTTGCGCGTCAAAGCGGATTTTGGCGCGGCCTTCGATGGCGACGGTCGAGGCGATATTCAGCAAGTCGTCGTAGCGCGCGCCGCCTTGGAATTCGAGATGCGCTTCCACGAGCGGCAGAAAGACGCCTTTGGCCTCCAATTCCGCGTAGGAGAGGCGGAGCCGGCGGCGCATCAATTCGGTGCGGCCGCACTCGAACCACTCCAGGGCGCGGGAATTATAAAATGTGCCCATCTGGTCCGTTTCGCTGTAACGGACGCGCAACTGCAGAACATCATGCAAATGGCTCATGGAACAAAGGCCGCATGGAAACGGCCGCCGGCGCACAGCCTACGGACAGTGCGAAGGTGAGGGGAGAATTTAAGGCAGCGGTCCGCCTAAGACTTACCGTATCTTGCTGATGGGCAAACATATTTTGCGACCCTGGCTGTGGCGAGGGCGGCCGGGGCCGGGGCCGACCTTCGACGGCCAATGTCCAGGCTGAATGCCAGCAATGTGATAGCCGTGATTATGATGCACCGCGTTCCCCTCAGCCTAGCCTTCTCAACGGCGGTTCCGAATTAGGGATTTTTCGGATTGAGGGTGGCTCTGATTCGGTATTATTTGCCGGCCTTCGATCATTGGTGGAAACTTCCTGCTGCGGCCGACAAAGACTTTTTCTTCGGGCGGCGTCTTTATCCCGCCGTTTTCAATAAGTAGTTTACCTGTGTGACATTCAGCGGCGGCGTCAGGCCCTCAAAGAAGCCCCCTGGAATGAGCCACTCCGATAAGTTATTTCCGCCGCCAACCTCCTGAACCACGCCCCCATGAACCCCAGCGCGATCCTTCCCAACCGGCACACCCGCGCGCGCGAGGCGGCCCGGCGCTAACTCGCCCAGGCGCAACTGCAACTCGCGGGAACGTAACGCCCAAGTTTGGCTGGCCCACCGGTCAGCCATCGGTACCGGACTATCAACCCGACCGGCACGCGAGAGTCTTCACTGGCTGTCGAGCACGCAGATCGTGCTCAAAATCTGATAGCGCTGGCTTTCACCCAGAAGGGTCTGTTTCGTTGAAGACATTGTGATTAAAGCGAGTATATTGACCAGTGGGCGAAAACAAAACCTTGCTGCAAAAAGGGAGAGCCAGTGACTGAAACTGAAGTCGTCAGGATAATCCGCGCACACTTGGAAAGTCAGTTTCCCAAGGTTTGCACCAATTGCAAAGTATACTTCGCCACGTTCCGCGATTTTCTGTTGGCCACGAACCCGCTGGGATCAACCATCTCCTACGATGCGGAATTGGGTGATTGGAATCCCACGGACCCAGCGGAAACCGTGACTTTCGCCAATTGCCAATGCGGCAATACGCTAGCGCTTACCTCGGCAGGCATGCCGTTGCTCCGGCTCTGGTCGTTGATGAACTGGGCCAGGATCGAAACCAAAAAGAGGAACCAAACTCTGCAAGAATTGTTGAATCATCTCCGCGACGAAATCAACCAGCAGGTTTTAAAAACTCCGTGAGAAGGAACGGCGGAAACGGGATGCACAAGCTCAGCTTGACCTTGTGACCGCCCAAATGCAGAACATTGGTAATTTGGCTGATGGCACAGCGCGCAGCCAGCGCTAGCGGGCTCCAGTGGAGACCGACCCGTGAACGAGGCCAGAAAAGGCCGGGCCGGGCGACAAAGTCGTCCGGCCCATTTTTTATTCGGCGGCGCGGCCTTCGGTCGCGTAGGAATTCCCGCTAATGAAACTCAGCACCGCAACCATGAAGGCTGATTGACGGCGCAACGAATTACGCGCAAAATCCTCCACCACCGACGAGCATGGATATCTGGCAGCGGAGCAACGCCGGCATGGCGTTCGCCCACGCGGCCAACAACTGATGTCAACAGCCATACAACCAGACACCGAGGAATTATTAATCCTCACCAAAACCTATCCGTCACCCAGCGCCGGCCACCGCGAAACAAGCTGTGTCGCCGCGGTCACACGCGCCGGTGAACTGCGGCGCATATTCCCCGTTCCATACCGTCTGCTCGACGGCGACGCACAATTTCGTAAATGGGAATGGATTCGGGCACGGGTGTCCCGACCCAACGGCGATAACCGGCCAGAAAGCCGACGCATTGATACCGGTTCAATCCACCGCTCCGACCACGTCATTCCGATTAGAAACGGCGACTGGAGCGAACGAACCCGCTGGATTGAACCTCACGTCGTCCGCGGCTTCACCGCACTGGAATAACGCCGGCAGAGCATCGGCCAGACCCTCGGTGTACTCCGGTTTCACGAATACTCGAACTCCGCATCACCAAGGTCAAAGACGACGACTGGACGGAAGCAGACAAAATTAAACTCTCACAGGACGGACTGTTTGACACGGTTGAAATCAAAAAGCGGCCACCATTGAGAAAGTTGCCCTTCGACTTCCACTACCGGTACGAGTGCATCGGCCCCGATGGCAAACCGGAAACCTCTACCCACAAGCTCACGGACTGGGAAATCGGCGCGCTCTATTGGAATTGTATCAAACTTTACGGACAAACTGGCTGGGAGGCCAAATTCCGACACCGGCTCGAAACCGAATTTGCCGCTAAAGACCTCCTTCACCTCATGGGAACCATTCATCAGTTTCCCGACCAGTGGCTTATCGTCGGCATCACCTACCCGCCAAAACCGGCACCAGCTTACTCCCAACAACTCGGCCTGCCATGGGACCAGTGAGGTGTAGCGCCCGCATCGGGGCATCGGCGAGCGCCAGCATTCGTTCAGCGACGAACGACCGGTGGCAAAAATTAAAATCCGCCTCAAAGCACATCAGGCAGCACCGCTCATCCTGCATCAAGTCCCAGAGGTGGGTCAGCATCGCCTCCTGGGTATCAAGGTAGGCTTTGTATTTCCGGGTATAGCGCGACCAGTCGCCATCTTCCCGGTAACCGTGCCGAACGTCA
Organism: Verrucomicrobiota bacterium; assembly: GCA_049509875.1. Lineage (GTDB taxonomy): Bacteria > Verrucomicrobiota > Verrucomicrobiia > Limisphaerales > UBA11358 > UBA11358. The sequence continues at coordinate 29,674 of JBEKZM010000057.1, forward strand.
CGGGGGCAGCCGAGGTCCACCAGATGCTCATATTTGATATCCCGCTGGGCCAAAGCAGCTGATAGGGCGGCCTTGGCAAAACCGGGCTTACGGCTGATTGCCAGTTCGCGCACATCCACCAACATGGACACCCGGCAACGCTTCAGAACGTCCAGGAAGTCCTTCAGCGTCATTCCCTCATACCCTATGGTCATCAATTCGATCATTCTCGACAATCTCGCCTGTCCCACCGCAAGTTGCGAGCTAAAATCCAGCCCGCAGGGTGGCGTCAGCCAACCGGCCCATTTTTTTGACGGCGCGCGGTCTGTGGCCGCGTAGTGGGGACGCAGCCGCGTTTTTTCGCGCGGGTCCAGTCCGGCACTTTCAAGACCCCGCCCAACTTTCGCACCCAGTAATAGACGGCAGGCAACTCCAGCCGGATCCCGTGTCGCTCCTGAAGCCAATTCTGAATCTCTTTGGCCCGCAGCCAGCGCCCGGCTTGCAGTCCGGCTAACAATTCCTTGCGGACCTCCCCTTGAACCTGCGGCACCGCTCCGCCACCGTGCTGACGCTTCAACAATCCGGCCACGCCGCCCGTATTCAGTGCCTTCATCCAGTCGAAAAATCGGCGACGGCTTATACCCACCACCTTGGCGATTTCCTGCGCCGTCCACCTTCCGCTCGTAGCCAACCGGGCTGCAAACAAACGCTGCTCGTTTTTGACATCCTGGCAGGTATGCAACTCATCGGCCAGGGCCTGCGCCAAATCAGGCCGCTTCAAGTGGTATCGCTTCGGCACTCCATGTGTTGCCTGCTTTTTTTAAATAATACAATCCCAAACTTAAATAATGTAAAAACGCCAGATATTTAGAGGATTTTGCTCGATAGAAAAAGACAGAACAATCCGCCGATGGCTGTGCCGACCACTGATACCCTGAGATTAAGTGGAATTGCGGCGACGACAACCTGCCTTTTGGCAGACCGTAAACACCGCGGTTTCACCAACTAAAACATGAAAACGAAAGACATTAAGAAGCAGATACTCGCGTGTGGGCACCACCCCTCGCACGAACTGGTGGCGGCGGTTGAAACCGCCCTGGAAACGTTGGCCACACCGGCGTTCATCGAACGCCAGTTCAAACAGGGGGGGTGGCAGTTGGCGCCGGGTTGGCGCCGGTTCATGGCCGGTGAGCGGGTTCAAATGGAGCAAAAATTTTTCCATGAACCGTCGGTCGGAGCGCGGACTCTGTGAGCGGCAGCAACTTCCGAACTCCAAGAAAAACCCCGCGTAATTCGTAAACATCCTGACTTGCGACATTGCTGCGAGTCACGGACCCGCGCTCCTGTTCAGGGTTCAATGCGCGATTCATTTCGGGGAATTCTCTCCCCGAGGGAGAGGGCGGGGAGGAAAAAAGTATTTCAACAACGGCACTGTTTATGGTTTACTATTTCCTCGAAAAGAATAAAAAACGCATTGGGTCGGGAATCCTGAAATCATGACGACCACCGGCGGCAAAATAGTGTCGCCGATACCCGGAATTCAAGACGACCGGCCGGAGGAGAAAATATATGTCAACCGAAGCCAAATGCCCTTTCCCCCACGCTGCCGGAGGCGGCACGTCGAACCGTGACTGGTGGCCGAACCAGTTGAAGCTCGAACTCCTTCAACAACATTCTTCCAAGTCCAATCCCATGGACGGGGACTTCAATTACGCGAAAGAGTTCAAGAGCCTCGACCTGGCGGCGGTGAAGAAAGATCTCGCGGCGCTGATGACTGACTCGCAGGACTGGTGGCCGGCGGACTTCGGTCACTACGGAGGCCTGTTTATTCGCATGGCATGGCATAGCGCCGGCACCTACCGCACCGGTGATGGCCGCGGCGGCGCGGGCCGGGGCCAGCAGCGCTTCGCGCCGCTCGACAGTTGGCCGGACAACGTCAGCCTGGACAAGGCCCGTCGCCTGCTCTGGCCGGTCAAACAGAAGTATGGCCGGAAGATTTCCTGGGCCGACCTGATGATTCTCGCGGGGAACGTCGCCCTGGAAACGATGGGCTTTAAGACGTTCGGTTTCGGGGGCGGTCGCGAGGACGTTTGGGAGCCGGATCAGGACGTTTATTGGGGCAGGGAAACCACATGGCTGGGTGACAAGCGTTATTCCGGCGATCGGGATCTCGAAAATCCGCTTGCAGCCGTGCAGATGGGATTGATTTACGTCAACCCGGAAGGCCCGAACCGTAATCCCGATCCGATCGCCTCGGCGAAGGATATCCGTGAAACCTTCGCCCGCATGGCGATGGACGACGAGGAGACGGTGGCGCTCATTGCCGGCGGCCATACCTTTGGCAAGACCCATGGCGCCGGCCCGGCGTCCCATGTGGGGCCTGATCCGGAATCGGCCGGCATCGAAGAGCAAGGCTTGGGCTGGAGGAGCAGCTTTGGCACCGGAAAAGGCGGCGACGCCATCACCAGCGGCTTGGAAGTGACCTGGACTACCACGCCCACGAAGTGGAGCAACAACTACTTTGAGAACCTGTTCGGCTACGACTGGGAACTCACCCAGAGCCCCGCCGGTGCGCATCAATGGACGCCGAAGAATGGCGCGGGCGCCGGCACCGTGCCGCACGCGCACGACCCGTCCCGGCGGATCGCGCCTTCCATGCTCACCACCGACCTCGCCTTGCGTTTCGACCCGGCTTACGAAAAAATCTCGCGGCGCTTCCTGGAGCATCCGGACCAGCTTGCCGACGCCTTCGCCCGGGCGTGGTTCAAGCTGACGCATCGCGACATGGGACCGCGTGCGCGCTATCTCGGGCCGGAGGTTCCCAAGGAGGAGCTCATTTGGCAGGATCCCATACCAGCGGTCAATCACCCATTGATTGAGGCGCGGGAAATCGCCTCGCTGAAGGGCCAAATCCTGGCTTCCGGTCTGTCCATCTCGGAGTTAGTAATCACCGCCTGGGCGTCGGCCTCCACGTTCCGCGGCTCCGACAAGCGCGGCGGCGCCAACGGCGCCCGCATTCGCCTGGCTCCGCAGAAGGATTGGGAGGTTAATCATCCTCCCCAACTGGCCAAGGTGCTCAAGACCCTCGAAGGCATCCGGAGCGCTTTCAACGGCGCAGCGGCTGGCGGCAAAAAGGTTTCGCTGGCGGACCTGATCGTTCTGGCCGGTTGCGCCGGCGTCGAGAAGGCGGCGCAGAATGCCGGTCACGAGGTCGCGGTTCCTTTCACTCCGGGACGAATGGACGCCTCGCAGGAACAGACCGACGTGGCGTCCTTCGCCGTGCTCGAACCCATCGCGGACGGCTTCCGCAATTACCTCAAGGGCAAATACACCCTGTCGGCGGAGGTCCTGCTGATTGACAAGGCGCAATTACTGACACTGACCGCGCCCGAGATGACGGTGCTCGTGGGCGGCCTGCGCGTCCTCAAGGCCAAATTCGGAGGGTCGCAACACGGCGTTTTCACCCAGCGGCCGGAGGCGCTGACCAACGACTTCTTCGTGAACCTGCTCGACATGGGCACGGAGTGGAAGCCGTCCTCGAAGGACGCGGACGTGTTTGAAGGGCGCGATCGCAAAACCGGCGCGCTCAAAGGGACTGGCACGCGGGTGGACTTGGTCTTCGGTTCAAACTCCGTGCTGCGGGCGGTGGCGGAAGTCTATGGAAGTTCCGACGCCGGGAAGAAGTTCGTCCACGACTTTGTCGCGGCCTGGAATAAGGTGATGAACCTTGATCGCTTTGACCTTGCCTGATCCGTGACGTTGATTGACAAAAAAGAACACGCACCAGCACAAAATTGCCATCCTTGCATCCTCACTCGATAAGTTGTTCTGGGAGAACCGGTCAATCCAGGTAAACCCAGATTAAGTCAAATTTCTTCGAATCGCTACCACGCGCGCAGGCAGCGGACCGGGCCGCTGTGAAAGGAATGCGTTGTGTGCAATATGCTTTACACGAATTACTTGCGATAGCGCGCTAATCCCAGACCGCGTGAAACCACACGCCTAAGCCGATGAAGCAATAGGTTTGGGTTTCCTCGTGCCGGGGACTGCAAGCGAGCTGAAGGCCGCCCGGACATTTGGTCGTCCAAAAACTCGACAGCGTCCCTCCAGTAAAACAGCCATAAAGCACATGTTTTCTGCCAGTTCGTCCATTTTCATCGCGGTTAAAGGTGATAGGCTGAAGATCAAGCACCTAAAAACTCATATAAAAATCAAACACCCAACCCAGATGAAAATTAAACATCTCGCGTTCACAGCCATCGCTGCGCTCGCACTCAATTCGGGCGCCAGCGCGCAGAACGTCATCGGCGTGGGCGCTCCCACCGAGACCACCCGAAACGACACGTATATTGGGGCCGGATTCGAATTTTATGCACCGCTCCATACCGGCACCACGATCAACGCCCTGGGTTTCTGGGACGCCAATGGCACCGGACTGTTGACGGCTCACACGGTTTCCATTTTCAAGTATGATGGCTCATTTAATCCCTCGGGCTACGACCTCGTGGCGACGGCCACCATTCCGGCCGGAACAGTTGCCCCGCTGATCGATGGTTACCGTTGGGTCGGCATTCCGACCACGGTCCTTCCTGACAGCGGGCAGGACGGGGGTTATTACGCCATTCTGGCCACGGAAGCGCAGGACACTTGGGCGGGCAATTCCTACGCCGCCGGGCAGTACATGAATCCTGCCATCGGCACGGTAACGGGGTATGGGATTATAAGGGCGTCGGACGGCGATACCGTCCTGTCCAGCCAGGCTGTAATCTATGGCGATATCAACGCCGGGGACGGCTACGCTGGTCCAAACCTGGCATTTTTGACGACTTCCCCCCCGGCCCAGCCCGGGGCGACGCCGATTCTCTGGATCGCACAAGGCGTATTCACCGACGACACGGTTCTCAATGTGGCGGGTGCTTCCTCCAACGAAGTGTACGGGGTTGACTTCGGCGGATCGGGCCTGCAAACGACCACCAATGGGTACACCTTTAACGACTATACTACCACCGGAAACATGACGCTGTCTGGCGGCAGCGGCTATAGCGGCTATTTAGGCGGCGGCGGGACCACGGGCGATGCCAACTTTGACACCGTCTTAAATTCTGGCGTTTATGGGGACGACACCATCTACGGTGTTTTGCAAAACTTGACGATCGGCCAAAAATATAACGTGCTGGCGGTGGAAACGGATACGCGCGGCAGCACCGGGATAACCTTTGCTTTCACGGATGATCTCGGCTTCAGTCCAGCGCAGACTTTTACCTTTCCTGGCGGCACACCGGACATGGGCGGCTATATCGAGGGAACATTTACAGCCACGGGAACGAACCAAGTCTTCAGCATGGAAAGTTCGCACGTTCAATACAATGCCATACTTCTGGAGAAAGTCCCCGCGGGTGAAATCACCCTGGTCACGAACACTCTGCCGACCAGCGCCTCGGTGGCCACGGGCAGCAATATTGTCTTCACGGCGGCTTACAGCAACTCTCCGGCGGTCAAACTCCAGTGGCAACAGATCATCATTGGGTCGCCAAGCGTGACCAACAACATCAATGCCGGGGTGGTGACTTTGACCAACAACGGGAATATCATATATTCCACGCTGACGCTCAACAAGGTCCAGGTGAGCAATGCCGGTTCCTATCGGCTGGAAGCGATTGATGTGGCGAACAGCGCGAACGTGGCGTACAGCGCATCCGCCCCGCTCACGGTCATTCCGCTGATTACCTGGTATGCCGCCGGGACCTACAACGGCACCTTCAGCGACAACACCGTTCTGGCTTATGCCGGCACGGTGGCCAGTGAAGTCTATGGGGTGGACTTTGGCGGCTCTGGTGCGCAAACGACTGCCAACGGCTACACTTTTGATGACTATGCCACCAGCGGCAACATGAGCGTGGCCGACAATCCCTCCAGCTATGGCGGCTATATGACCGGGGGCGCCACCACGGGGGATCCGGCACTGGACACCATGTTGACGGACGGTGTTTATGGCCAGACGCAAAATACGGGCACATTGAACAATTTAACCGTTGGCCAGACTTATACCGTGCTGGTGCTGGTGGATGACACCCGTGGCGCGGCTGCCGGCGGAAGCGTCTTCCACGTCACGGATGGCGTAACCCTGAGTCCTGGGCAACCCTACGCCTTTGCCAACGGCTCGCCAAAGGTTGGCGGTTATATCATGGGGACATTTACGGCGCAGGCCACTACGCAGCCCTTGACCATTCTAACTGTCCTCGGGGCCGCCTCCCAGTATAACGTCGTACTGCTGGAAAAAGGCATCGCGCCCCCACCGCCGGTCGCGCCCATTTTGGGGACTGATATCGCGCCACTCCAATCGGAAGTTCCCGTGGGAGCGCCCATGACCTTCTCAGTCGTAGCGTCCGGCGCCCTGCCCTTGCACTACCAGTGGTCCAATCAAGGCGGCTCCATCAGCGGGGCAACCAACTCCAGCTACTTGTTCAATGCGTTGGCCGGCGCAAACTCTTATCAGGTGAGCATCAGCAATGTCGTTGGCACGATCGTCAGTTCCACCGCGGTCGTACTGGGGTTGACCAACCCGCCGCCCCTTATCACTTTTGATGACACGAACTGGGCCTTGAACAACAATGGAAGCATCACGCCCTCCATCGAGACAAATCAGCTCACACTTACCGACGGCAATGCCAACGAGGCTAGCAGCGCTTTCTATGATGTGGGCCAGTACATCGGCGGCTTTGTGGCTTCCTTCACCTACCAGACGTCTGGCGGTGGCGATGGCGTCACGTTTTGCCTGCAAAACGCCTCAGCCGGCACCAACGCACTTGGCCAAGCGGGCGCCAGTTTAGGCTATAGCGGCATCGCCCCGAGCGTGGCTTTTGAGATGAACATCTACCCCGGCCCGATCACTGCCCCAGCCCATGGCGGAGCCGGGATCCGGGTCGGCACCAACGGCGCCATCGGTGACTTCAGCAATGAGGGGTATATCGGCACCGGGTTGGTCAACTTTACCAATGGCGACAACATTTACGTCCAGCTCTACTACCAGCAGGGCGTTATGCAAGTGTTGATGATCGACCCAACGGCGCCAGCAACAAACACCAGCACCTTTTTCGTGAATGTGCCGGCGGTCGTAGGCAACGATAGCGCTTATGTCGGTTTTACTGGGTCCGACAGCGGCGTCACTTCGGTCCAGACAGTGTCAAACTTCCTGTATTCCTACACCACGCCTCCCATTGTCGCCATCGGCCGGGGGGCGCCGGGCCGGGTGGTCGTGTCCTGGCCGGTCTCGGTCTCCAGCCTGTTCACGCTGGTGCAAAGCGGGACCCTCGCCGGGCCGTGGTCGCCCGCGGTGCCGGTGTCATCCGCCGTGGTCGGGCTCCAGAACCAGGTGACTTTGAGCGCTGGGGGCAGCCTCACCTTTTATAGGTTACAACTGAACGACCCGAACGCTCCGTAGCGGGTGAGGCCGGCCTCGCCATAACCAATGGAGCCGGGAGCAATCTCGACTCCTCCTTTCACCCAACCATCAATGAACAAGAATCCGGAACTTGATCCGCGAATGATCACCAAGAAGGGTGCTTTCACCTTGATTGAACTGCTGGTGGTCATCGCGATTATTGCCATCCTGGCAGCGCTGCTGCTGCCGGTCCTGGCGAAGGCCAAACAAAAGGCCCTCGTTATTCAATGCGCCGGCAACCTCAAGCAATGGGGAATCGCTCTGAGCATGTATTCCGGTGATTTCCAGAGTTATTTTCCCGACCTGACCCAGCCCGGTGCCCAGGACCTGAGTTGGATGCCTTATGGTTTCAACACTGGATTTTATCCCAGTTATCTGTATAAAAACCACGCCGGCAACGCCAACCAGGAGCGATCGTTCAATGATGTTCTTTTTTGCCCCGATGATCTGTGGCATCGCTATGTGGAACAACAGCCCGGATATACCACCAATCTGATTGGATATTGCTATCTTCCAGGACGGGCCGACAACGGAGACATAAGCGTGGATGACAATTATAACTCGACTGGGCTGCAGGGTTGGTTTACGCGCAAGAAGTTGGACAGTTCCTTCCGGCGTGCCCCGACCATGGTGGACCGGCTCCAGCAGCTTGGAGCGGGCTGGATGGACGAAGGGGTGGATCTGTCGGTTCATCGGGGCAGGGGCAATGTCCCAACTGGCGGGAATTTTGTTTATGAGGATGGGCATGTGGAATGGCATAAGTTCCTTTTGAGCAATCCGGCAGGCACCATCGACATCGGAGTTCAGGGTCAAAATTGGACGGTGTACCTTCACCCGGCGGACCTTACGAAGGGACCGTGGTGACTTCAGGAGGAACCGCAGATTCGGGCGGTCCGGGGGGCGGCGATGCGCCGTTTCCCCTCCCCACGGACCGAAAGTTAGATGTGAACGTGAATGAAGCCCGCCCTCACCCCAGCCCTCTCCCCCGGGAGAGGGAGACGTCGTTCTCGCGTCTTGGCATTCCGCCGGCACCGGATTTGCGCTGGTCCATGGGCCGTGAGCAGGTCCAGATGGAACAGGGGACTGGCTTTATCCATTTTGATTTATATGCGACCCACGTTTTCAATTGTAAAAGGCGCCCTGGCCGGTTTCATTTTATCGCTCGTAAATTTGCAGGCGCAAAACACTTCAACGCTGGTGAACTTTGCCACCAATGGCTCCCAAGTGACCCGCTTCGATTCCGTGGCCGCTTCGA